>NZ_JIAF01000001.1 GCF_000688375.1 Prevotella sp. HUN102
CGCGCCACCGACTTTCTGTACCGGCCATTGTAACACGTGTGTAGCCCGGACGTAAGGCCGTGCTGATTTGACGTCATCCCAACCTTCCTCGCACCTTGCGGCGGCATGTCCCCAGAGTGCCCGGCATAACCCGATGGCAACTGGGAGAGGGGTTGCGCTCGTTATGGCACTTAAGCCGACACCTCACGGCACGAGCTGACGACAACCATGCAGCACCTTCACAGATGCCCCGAGGGGCGTCACCATCTCTGGATCCTTCATCTGCAATTCAAGCCCGGGTAAGGTTCCTCGCGTATCATCGAATTAAACCACATGTTCCTCCGCTTGTGCGGGCCCCCGTCAATTCTTTGAGTTTCACCGTTGCCGGCGTACTCCCCAGGTGGGATGCTTAACGCTTTCGCTTGGCCGCCGGAGCAAACACCGACAGCGGGCATCCATCGTTTACCGTGCGGACTACCAGGGTATCTAATCCTGTTCGATACCCGCACCTTCGAGCTTTAGCGTCAGTCGCACTCCCGTAAGCTGCCTTCGCGATCGGAGTTCCTCATGATATCTAAGCATTTCACCGCTACACCATGAATTCCGCCTACGTTGCGTGCACTCAAGCCAGCCAGTTCGCGCTGCAGTGCGGATGTTGAGCATCCGCATTTCACAACACGCTTGACAGGCCGCCTACACTCCCCTTTAAACCCAATAAATCCGGATAACGCCCGGACCTTCCGTATTACCGCGGCTGCTGGCACGGAATTAGCCGGTCTTATTCATGCGGTACCTGCAATAAGCCACGCGTGGCCCACTTTATCCCCGCATAAAAGCAGTTTACAACCCATAGGGCCGTCTTCCTGCACGCTACTTTGGCTGGTTCAGGCTCCCGCCCATTGACCAATATTCCTCACTGCTGCCTCCCGTAGGAGTTAGGACCGTGTCTCAGTTCCTATGTGGGGGACCTTCCTCTCAGAACCCTACTGATCGTTGCCTTGGTGGGCCGTTACCCCGCCAACGAGCTAATCAGACGCATCCCCATCCCGGTCCGATCAATCTTTAGTTCCCGTCAGATGCCCTCAGGGAACCCCATGCGGTATTAGTCCGTCTTTCGACGGGTTATCCCGCAGGCCGGGGCAGGTTGGATACGCGTTACTTCACCCGTGCGCCGGTCGACGTCCGAAGGATGCAAGCACCCAACGCCGTTTCCCCTCGACTTGCATGTGTTAAGCCTGTAGCTAGCGTTCATCCTGAGCCAGGATCAAACTCTCCACTGTAAAAATATGTGTACCGGCGGAATCCTACCGAAGTGAAAACAACGGAAGGATGCGCCGAGCTGTCTCTGTTCCAGAATGCCTATCCTATAATGAAAGTATCAAGTCCAAAAGTACCTGTTCGATATGTTCGGTGTGATGTGTAATGGGAAATGGGAAATGTGTGATGGGAAATATGAAATTTCGCAAGGACACAGAACCACAAGACCACAGGGCACACACACCGGAATTGATAAGGTTCGTTTCTTATACCCGTCCGCTAAAAAAGCGGACGCTTCTTGTACTACTACTCTGTATTATGTAAATCTATTCAAAGAACTCTTTCTTAATCGGCGCAAACTCTTTTCCGAGTTTCGCCCGGCTCATCGTTTAAAACAAAGTTATTGTGTTATCGGAAAAGCGAGTGCAAAGGTAAGGCATTTTCGGTACACTCCAAACTTTTCCAAATATTTTTTTATAAAAAGTTTCATTTTTCCCCAAAACACGACATTCTGAAGCGGAAAACCGACTATTTGGAGGTTTTATCAAGTTCAGGACAAAGCAGAATGCAGAGAGGCAGACCCGACTGAACCAAGCTATAAATATAGAGAAAAACTGTTATGAACGTCTTGCTTCGTAAATTTTCTTTGTATAATAAGCGCAAATAATTAAGATAATCATCAAGAGGATGTAAATTATCATATTATATAATGGCAATATCTGGGAATCTGCGGCTACGACATACAAGAAAGCAAGCGTTATAAAAAACGTTACCCAAGCTATCAGATTCTTAATTAATGAACGGGTTGCAGAAATATTCACAATTCGGAACGGCATATTGATAATTGCATTCCTTTGACAATAGACCATCAACGCATAGACGAAAAGGGAAATCCCTGACAAAAGCAACACCAGCCAAGTATGGCTATATCTCTCCATTTCGCCGATAGAATTCCAATGCAAGGGAACGAAAGAGATTTTCGTTCCGAAATAGAACCACAACGCCACAACAACATTCGCCACCATAAACAATGCTGAACAGGTATTCAATATTTTTCTCATCATCTTTTCAATTTTCCTTCCACCTTAATTATATAACAGTATCGGATTTCCGATATCTTTAATTGCAGGGATAACCCATCCTCTGTTTATATATCAGGGCAGAATGCCTTGATTATTTAAAAAATACAAAGATACAAAAAATAATTTAGTGAATATCTCGGAAAAAATATAATCTTTTAATTTCAGGAGAAGATTCCCCGTTCATATATGTATTACCTTAACTTTTATAAACAATACAAATATGATATACGGTTACATTAGAGTGAGTAGCGACAAACAAACAGTAGAAAATCAACGCTTCGAAATCACAAACTTTTGTGAGAAAGAACGGCTGTCAATAGACGACTGGATCGAAGAAACCATCAGTGGAACTAAAAATTATAGCAAACGTCAGCTAGGTAAATTACTAAAAAAAGTGGGCAAAGATGATATTATCATTTGCAGCGAATTGTCCCGACTTGGGCGTAACTTATTTATGATAATGGAAATTCTCAATATATGTATGACCAAGGAGTGTCGTGTCTGGACAATCAAGGACAACTACCGTCTGGGCGATGACATTCAGAGCAAAGTCCTTGCCTTTGCTTTTGGCCTGTCTGCTGAAATTGAACGCAATCTGATCAGTCAACGCACGAAAGAGGCATTAGCACGAAAAAAGGCAGAAGGAATCGTGCTCGGTCGCCCCAAAGGGCGGAGGAGTTCACCCGAAAAATACAAATTATTCGGTAAGGAAGTGCTTATATCGGAATTGTTGAAAAGTGGAATCTCCAAACGGAAAATATCAAAAATTTGCAAAGTGGACAGGAATACCCTTGCACGATTTATTGAACTTAATAAATTGATGGTAAATTAATGAGCGATATTGTGCTACTGCTCGCCCAATGTTGGGTGGAGAAGTTTACCTTACAGGCGAGGAGGTTTGCAGCCTATTACGGTTGAGCACACGTACACTTCAGGAGAATCGGGACAATGGCACGATTGCATACTGCAAAATCGGGGGCAAGGTACTCTATAAGCAAAGCGACATTCAAGCCATGCTTGAAAGACACTATTACCCAACACCCAAGAAGCCATGCCGAGCATAGATGAAAAGAGAAGAGCCATTTTAGAGCAAGCCATCAAGGATATGGGAAATTATGGCGTTAAACTCCGCAAGCCCGAAGACCATCCTTTTTATGACCAACCCGATGATTATGAAGAAGAGAAGAAAAAGTTCGAGCCCATTCAAGTGGAGGAAACAGAAGAGAGTGAGAGCCACGAGGAGATTTCCCAAACATCATATCAAGAGACGGATTTGTCTTCAATGGACAAATCAGCCTCTGTGGAAGCAACTCATCAGCGAGTGGGAAAATCCAAGGTCAGAAAGCGTTTAGCCGACTTTCAGGGCAAATACCTCCAACCACTTCATATTAGCCATCGCAAAGCCGTATATGTTTCAGAAGAAACACAAAAGCGGCTGGGCTATGTCGTGCGGAAAATTGGCGAGCATGGAGCGAGTATTTCGGGCTATGTGGAGATTTGCGATTTCCGCACGGCAAAGGACATCGGTATCGATCGCCCCGAGAAAAACGAGATACTGCACAACATACCGCCAACGCCGGAGCAGGAGGAGTTCATCGGCAAGCTGATGGAGTTCGCCAAGACGGGTAATGCCACACTCTTGGGACGTGCGCCGCTCAGCGAGAGCGAGGAAAAGGCAAAGATGCTTATCGCCACAGACTATGCCCGGAAAAAAAATCAAGAAATATGTATTTTCCAGATAACCAATAGGATAAGGAAGAATAAAGGATAAAAGGGTTACGAGTTGGAAACGAGCGAGTTTCTTTCCCTTTCTTTATTCTGCAATACCTCAAAGACCACATTGTTCTATGTTGCAAAGATAATGATTCTTTTATGAAAAGCAGTAGGAATTGGAGAAAAAATACTTGTTGCACTGTGTTTTTACTTTCTCACAACTTCGAACAGATAAAAAGACAGCACAATACCACAAATATAGCACAGAATAAGCGATTTAGTGAAATTGAATTGTTATCTTTGCACTTGATAATTGTTAATCAAAGGCTTGGAAGATGAGACTGAACAGAATAAAACTCGTGCTTGTGGAAAAAGAAGTTTCCCAGACGCAATTGGCAAAGGACTTAGGTAAAAGTTTCAGCACAATCAATGCGTATTGTAGCAATCGCAAACAGCCCTCCTTGGACTTGCTGAATAAAATAGCAGAATATCTATCCGTGAATATCAAGGACTTAATTGTCGATAATAAGTAAGCAGGCATGGAAGAAAAAATATCAAAGTCAGCTTTCTGCGAAGACAGCAGAGTAAAATTTCCAACTCTTATGCACCTTATGGGCATGGGATTCAAGTATGTTTCTCTTAAAGGCCTGAAAACAAAGTATGTCATAGCTCCTAAGACGGAGTTTGACCCTCTCACGAATATTCTGACAGACTATTTCACGGAAGCCTATAATAAGCTCAATCCAAATGTAGAAAACGAAGCGGCAGGAAAGCTACTTGCAAAGATACAGTCTTCACTAATGAATGACGATTTGGGACGACAATTCTATAATGAAATCCTGCTTAATACAGGCGAGAGAATCATAGATTTGTCCTCACCTGCAAATTTCTACAAGAACAATACTTTCCAAGTAACTACTGAAATGACATGTGGCGATAAGGATAATGACAACTATCGCCCAGACATTACGCTTTTTGTTAATGGGTTACCTTTGGCTTTTATCGAAGTAAAGAAAGAAAACAATCACAAAGGAATACTGGCGGAAACCGACCGTATGAAACAACGCTTCGTAAATCCCAAATACAGGCGTTTTCTTAACCTTACCCAAATTATGGTATTCAGCAACGATATGGAATACGACAACAACGAGGTAACTCCAACTATCGGTGCTTTTTATGCCACAATCGGTAAGAAAAACACCAAATACAACTGTTTCCGTGAGGAAGGACAGGATAGTTTCCCCATAGAACGGCATATTCGGCAAGTGACCCTGCAAGAGGAGGAAATCCTGTTGCGTGATAGCAATGTGCCTCAATACAAGAACAGCAGTGAGTACAAAACAAATTGCCTTGCCAATACCCCAACCAAGCGTATGTGCGACAGTCTGTTCTCTTTCAATCGTTTCCACTTTCTGTTGAAATACGGCATTGCCTATGTGGATTACACAAATGGACTCCAAAAGCATATCATGCGCTATCCGCAACTGTTTGCGACCAAAGCCATTGAACGCCATTTGGAGGCTGGAAAGACAAAGGGCATTATTTGGCACACGCAAGGAAGCGGCAAGACAGCCTTGTCTTTTTACAACGTAAAGTATCTGACGGACTATTATTCCTCGAAAGGGATTGTTCCCCAATTCTTTTTCATTGTTGACCGTTTGGATTTGATGATACAAGCCCAAAGAGAGTTCTCGTATAGAGGATTGAAAGTCAATTCGGTGCAGACAAAAGATGATTTTGCAAAGATTATCAGCAGTGGACTGACCACACAGAACAGAGAGGGCAAGCCTGAGATAACCGTTGTGAACATACAGAAGTTTTCCAATGACTCAAAGGCTTTGCCAAAGAACGCCTATAATGTACCTGTGCAGCGCATCTACTTTATTGATGAAGCACACCGAAATTACAGTCCAGATGGCTGTTTCTTGAAAAATCTTATTTCCAGCGACAGCAATGCTGTGAAAATAGCTTTGACGGGTACGCCCATTATCAGCAAGGAATACAACACGAAGAACATTTTCGGAGATTATATACACACTTATTTTTACAATGCTTCCATCGCAGACGGATACACACGTCGCCTGATACGAGAAGATATTGGCTCCAATTACAAAATCAGGTTGCAGGAGGCTTTGAACAGCATTCGCGTAAAGGCTCATAGCGTTAAGGAAAGCGATGTATATGCACACAGAACATACGTCCAGCCACTCCTTGACTATGTGATAAATGACTTGCAGCAGTTTCGTATCAAAAACGAAGACAACACTTTGGGCGGCATGGTGGTATGCAACAGCAAGGAGCAGGCACAAATGATGTACAGGCTTTTCCTTGAAAAGTATGCCGATGAAACCGAACTTGACAATGAAAGAGACGAGGATGGAGCAACGGTATATCGCAGTATTACCGCAGGAGAAATGGAAGTCAAGAAGAAACCTTACGCCAGTTCGGGATAAGAAAGTTGTTGAAAATGTTGGTAATCTCGCTTATTTTTTGTAACTTTACAGTTGAACATCAATTAATTACAAACAATATAAGCGATGATTACCGAAGACAAAGTTATAGAAATTTTCTGTGTTATTGATGAGTTTTGCAAGAGTTTAGGCGCAGAATTGAATAAAAACCTTCAAATAGCTCCCACAGACGAAGGCTACAAGCATGTCAGACACCGTAAGGGGCGTATGTGTGAAAGTGAGATTATGACCATTTTGCTATGCTGCCATTTTGGGACTTTCCGAAACTTCAAACATTATTATCTGTTCTTTGTGAAAGTTCATCTTGCCCAATGTTTTCCCACCGCAGTATCCTACAATCGCTTTGTGGAACTTATGCCTCGGGAGTTCTTTACAATGCTTACTTTTATGAAACTTTACGCCTTTGGCAAATGCACGGGAATCAGCTTTGTCGATAGTACTATGATACCTGTATGCCATAATGTAAGAAGATATTTCAATAGGTTTTTTGAGGGCTTTGCCAAGAGCGGAAAGGGTACAATGGGATGGTGCCATGGCTTCAAACTGCATCTGCTTTGCAATGACACAGGAGAGATCATAACATTCTGTCTTACACCTGCCAACGTGGCCGACAGAGATCAAAGGGTATGGTCTGTTTTCACAAAAGTGCTCTATGGAAAAGTATTCGCAGACAGGGGATATATCAAGCGGGAACTCTTTGAGGGACTCTTTGAGCAGGGAATACATCTTGTACACGGACTGAAAGCAAAGATGAAAAACAAACTTATGCCTGTGTATGATAAAATCATGCTACGAAAGAGATATATAATAGAGTGTATAAATGAGTTATTGAAAAACAAGGCAAACCTTGTACATTCAAGACACAGGTCGATACATAATTTCATCATGAACTTATGCTCGGCATTGGCGGCGTATTGTTTCTTTGAAAATAAACCGGATGGGCTGTCAGTATATTTGGAAGATAAAAGACAACTGGAACTTTTTTAAGATTTATTATCCCGAACTGGCGTAAATAATGATTATATGGAATAAAATAGCACTTTATTTTTTATAAAACACCAATAAAAAAGAGCAGATTCCCTGCCCTCACTATTTCCCTCATTGGTCTATGTAAGCCTTCTGTAAACCAATGTAAACCTCTCGTAAATCCTATGAGCCTCAACAAGCCCCAGATGTAAACCGAAATTAAACCAATGTAAACGTTTCGTTTTACAGGCGCATATTCTATCTATACGCATAACTCTTTGAAACATAAAGCAATAAGCCGTTTTTGTCCTCAACTCATTTTATACGCTTCGTTCTGTGCCCCATAGAAGGGCAGTATGAGTTGCAACAGACTTCCTACAAGCAGTCCCAAAACTATTTGCCCGAAATACTTGTGGTACTTCCTTATGTATCTGAACAGGAACTTGAATGAACGCCCATCTCTTGTGTCATCTTCGGCAATGTTGTTAGTATAGAACTCCGGTGTGGGTTCGAGAAACATTGCTATGCCTTTTTCTTCTCCATTGTTTTTCGTGCTTATCCAGTGCTTCTTGAATTCCTCAAAATCGTATTTCACGAGTCCCTTTCCAGGGTCGGCGATGTAGAACGTCTTTCCCTTCTTTACCTTATAGAGTACTACGAAATGGTTTTGGTTCCAATGAAGAATACAGGGGACGTTTTCACGATTTAATTCTTCAACTTCTGCTAATCCACATTTATTATTTAGTCCTATTTTAGTTGCTGATTTACTGATTGCCGCAAGTGAAACCCCTTCTTTACTCTCAGGGCACAATGATGATAGAAAGACGGTGGAGTATTTCTTGCCGTGGTGTTTGCATATCATTTGCAGACACGCAATTCCACATTGCATAGCATCATGCTGTTTTGTCAGAGGAAACTTTCTCATACTTGAATTTAGAAATGAAAGAACACAGATGCCCAGATGTTTCTTGGTCGCAGTTCGTATTCCTGTCTCATTTGCATAAGGTCTGTGTAATGGGTGTAGGAATAGGTTTTTTGGTTGAAGAGATTGCGCACGTTAAGGCTCAGTTCTACACCGTTTGCAAAGGTGTAAGCTGTGGAAATATCGGCAAGGAAGAGTTTTCTTCGGGTATCATCGGACAACTGATTGCTGTAATGTTCCCCAGAGAGTTTGAGCATCCACGCTTTTGTGATGTTGAAATTGCAGACAATACGCTGAGAAAGGCTGTTGGATGAGGATTTCACGTTTGCATCTTTCAGTTTCATTGCCTCGTTGGTGGAAGTCAGCTCATAGTTGATGCCGAGCCATTCAAAGGGGTGGATGTTGAATTTTGCCGTGATATTCCAGAGATAGGATTGATAATGGGACAGTCCGGCGTTCTGCACCAATGCGCCGTTGATGCCCATATAGTCGGTGGAAAGGCTTGCCATACCCCGGAGAAGGTCAATACCTTTGCTCACTCTCGCACCTGCCATCCAACTGTTTGAATGGTTTTTCCGTGCGAGATAGGAGTTGAGAATGTAATCGCCTGCAAATCTTCGGGATTTGGTCAGCGCATTCTCGTTCCACGAACGCGTTATGTAGGCATTGGCAAAGAGCGTGTTCAAGGGCTGCTTGTAATAGAAAGACAATGAGAGCGACTTGCGGTGCTCATTGTCATAGTTCACGAATCCCGTGTTCAGATTCCGATAATCGCCGAGTATCAGACCATTATAGAAGTTCTGCTCATTGAGGTCGTTCTGGGCGAAACTTCCCGAAAGCGACATTTTTATTTTGGAGGAGAACTGATACTGCACATAGATGTTGGGCGAAACCATTATCCGGTGATGATTGTCGGAAGTCTGGGAAAGCCTGTCCTTGAAGAAGTAGGGCGTATAGTTTACCGGCAAAGCCAGTTTTATTTCCCATCCTCCACTGCTGAATTCGGCTTCAGGTGAGACATAGGCACGGAGATAAGTCATACCTATACTGTTTTCCATCACACCCAATGAATCAGGAACACCCTCAAGTCTGCTCTTCATACTGCGGCTCAATGCAACCAGTCCCAACTTCATCGACACCATAAAGGGTTTGAGGTAATATCCCAGCGAAGTGGTATTGTTGCTGAAAAAGGCATTGGAGCGCACGCTCTGATGCTGCGTTCCGTCAGGGCGTTCCACCTGTAAGGTGTGAGGACTGGACAGATACGCATTATAGGAATTGAATGTAAAGGTATGCCTGCCGTTTCTCCTTAGCAACTCGAACTTGTCGTGAACCTTGTACGCGGGCTGATTGGCAGTCTGAACATTAGGATAAGTTCCTTTCATATTTATATGGGTATCATTCCATTGCAAGTCGGTAGAGAGGGTATTGGAAAGATAAAGTTTGTTGCTGTTCGTGGTCAGCACGATGCTTGCTGAAAGTTTGTTTTGCTTGGTCTTGGCCGCTTGGCTGTCGTCCGTGGCAATGATACTGTCGTTGAGGAAGTATGAAGTCTGCGAATGCGAGGCCGACACCAGTCTGTCGCGGGAATAAATCAGTTGCGTGGAAAGGTCGGTGTTCTTTCCCACTCCCCAGAGATTGTTCATCGAGACAGTATGCGTCTGATTCCTGCGCACACGATTCTCACTGATTTCCATCAGTCTGTCGGGTGTCGCATCGATATAGTTTTTTAATGAATAGTTGTGGCTCAGGAAACCACTCCCGATATCATCTATCAGCACCGTGTTGTCTTTTGTAACGTCTGTTCCTATGTTGTTGCTCTTCAGTGTGTTCAGCAGTTGTGCCTTCTTGGAGAACCGCATCAGCGTTGTTTCGCCTTCCCATACGTTCGGACGGAATCCGCCCCCTGCCTTTACAGTTCCCACGAGCCGGCTCTTGGCAGCCTCTTTGAGTTTGATGTTGATAGCCGGACTTTCCGAAAATGAAATGTCGTCAAGGGCTTTGACAGGCTGATGGTTCTGCAAAACTTCCACCGATGCCACGTCTGTCTGATGAATATTGGTCGTGGCGAGATTGTAGCGGCCTCCGAGCATATCGCGGCCTTCGATATAGAATTTGTTGAGAGTCTTGCCGTTGTGTTTTATCTCTCCACTTTCAGACACTTCTATGCCCGGCATCTTCTTCAGTACGTCTGCCAGCGACTTGTCATTGCCATCGGCAAAACTTGCCACGTTGTAGGTCAGCGTGTCGCCACGCTGACGGATGCTCGGGGCTTTTACTATGACTTCTTTCAGTTCGGTGGGCTTCTCCGTCATCGTCTTGTCGTATTGTGTCTGTCCTTCCGAAAGAGAGACTGTTTCCGTGGCATATCCCATCAGGGAGAATTGCAGTTCGTAGCCTTTCAGGGGCGAGGATACCTGTATTTTGTAGCTGCCGTCTGCCTGTGTCTGTGCGAACTTCAAGATACGATTATTATCCTTTTGCTTCAACTTTACCATAACCCCTGCCAATGGTTGCCCTGTTTTCTGTAAACGCACAGTTCCTGTGAGCATTGTTTGTGCGTGTGAATGCAACGCAATCATACTCAATAGTGCAAATGTGATGTATCGTAAAAGTGCTTTCATATTGTGTGTTCCTGTTATCTTTTATTATTATGGTGGAATCATTCCGTTTCCAGAGGTTGAAAGGTCAAAACCTTGCGAGAGGAATTTGGGTCGAGGTCTATACCCGTTTCGAGTTTAATCATTCCTGTCATATTTTCAAGATACTGCCTTTGCATCTTGAGAAAACTTTTGCGGTTTGTCTTTTCAAATTTCTTAGTGCCTACATACGCCTTGCTCATCACGATGGGCATATCCTTTACCTTTCGTATTCCCACGAGCGTGAAGTGATGATAGGCCTTTGTATCGTATGCCTCCATAATGATTCCCGGCAGTCCGTGCAGTTTCCAAGGTCCGTCGCTGACGGGCACGTCGGGAGCGAACCACGCCGTCCAGTAATGTCCGCGATAGTTGCACGTGGCCATCTGCACGGTATAGTTCAGTATAGTTTTGGTGGAGTCGCTGATCGTCCAGTCAATATTGTTCAGCGAGTCGGTGTAGATATAGTCCTGCATCGTCAAACCGTCAGTAACAGTCATTTTCCCTTCAGGAAGATTTTTATAGACATAGGCTTTCATACGCTTATGCCGTGGCTGTACGCCTGTCCTTAGGAGTTCTTTAAATTCTGCATCAAAAATTTCGCGACGCTTAGGATTCTCTTGTAAAGAATCAACCTGAATGCTATGGTAACTGGCACATTTTGACAGTTTCGGTCCTACCAGCAGTATGAGTCTGTCGTCCTCTCCCATTATTTTCTTCAGACTATCCTTTACATATATATATTGATACTGACACTCCAAATTGGCATTATCAAGTTTCTTCTGTGCTGAGACATTGCAGCATGCACATAGGAGTAATAGCATTAAAATCTGTTTCATAGATATTTGGTTATATTTATCTGCTAAAATGGTGTTCTTATTCCGTTTCCAGAGGTTGGAAAGTCAATATCTTTGGGGAGGAATTGGGGGCAAGGTCAATGCCCGTTTCGAGCCTGATTATTCCGGTCGTATCTTCATAATACTGTCTTTCCATCTTGATGAATTTCTGTCTGCTTACCTTTTCATACTTCTTGGTGCCTACATAGGTTTTGCTCATCACGATGGGCATATCCTTTACCTTTCGTATTCCCACGAGTGTGAAGTGATGATAAGCCTTTGTGTCGTATGCCTCCATTATGAGTCCTGGCAGTCCGTGCAGTTTCCAAGGTCCGTCGCTGACGGGCACGTCAGGGGCAAACCACGCCGTCCAGTGGTGTCCCCGATAGTCGCACGTAGCCATCTGCACGGTGTAGTTCAGTATCGTTTTGGTGGAATCGCTGATCGTCCAGTCAATATTATTCAGCGAGTCGGTGTAGATATAATCCTGTAAGAGCATTCCGTCAGTAACGGTCATTTTCCCTTCAGGAAGATTTTTATAGATGTATGCCTTCATACGCTTATGTGGTGGCAGTACACCTGTTTTTAAAAATTCTTTAAATCTTGCATCAAAAATTTCACGGTGTTTGGGATTTTCTTGTAAAGAATCAATCTGAAGGCTATAATAACTATAACATTTTGACAGCTTTGATCCTACCAGCAGCACGAGTCTGTCGTCCTCTCCCATTATTTTTTTCAGAGTATCCTCTACATATATATATTGATACTGACACTCCAGATTGGCAGCGTCAAGTTTCTTCTGTGCAGTTACAACAGATGATATTAATACAAAAAAAATGGTCCAAATGTATTTCATATATGAATTAAAGATAATTATGTACTTCCAAATAAAAAAGACTAAACGTATTGAAGCGTTTTACAGGTGGATACTTTTTGCAAATATCCACCCATAATAGTTTAGTGATTTACACAGTGAGTGTTGTAACCAACAGTCCAACCTGCCAGTTCATTTTCTTTCATTTTCCCTTTCTTGCTTTCCATAATTTGGCGAAGGCTTTCGCAATACTCTTCTCTGGAAACACCTCCGAAGATGTTTTCCAATTCTTCAATTTTTAATTTTTCCATGTCCTTGGTTATTTATTAATGTTAAAAAATGGCCAACCAATAATACCCTTATCCGCGGTTGGGGCTTTCTTGCGTTTAAAGAGGCAGGCCTTACCTCTCCATAGATAGCAAATTGGAGGATTGGCAACTTCTTCGCCTTTGACATCTATGTTTTGTTTTTATCTATTACATCGGATATATCAGCTATTTTGTGTTCATATTATAATGTTCGTATCTTTATTTCTATATTTACTCCGTTTCCAGAGGTTGGAAGGTTAATATCTTGTGTGAGGAATTTGGGTCGAGGTCAATGCCTGTTTCGAGTTTAATCATTCCTGTCATATTTTCAAGATACTGCCTTTGCATCTTGAGGAAACTTTTCCGGTTTGTCTTTTCAAATTTGTTGGTGCCTACATAGGTTTTGCTCATCACGATGGGCATATCCTTTACCTTTCGTATTCCCACGAGTGTGAAGTGATGATAAGCCTTTGTGTCGTATGCCTCCATTATGAGTCCCGGCAGTCCGTGCAGTTTCCAAGGTCCGTCGCTGACGGGCACGTCGAGAGCGAACCACGCCGTCCAGTGGTGTCCCCGATAGTCGCACGTAGCCATCTGCACGGTATAGTTCAGGATAGTTTTGGTGGAGTCGCTGATTGTCCATTCAATATTGTTCAGTGAGTCGGTGTAGATATAGTCTTGCTCTGTCAGCCCATCGGTAACTGTCATTTGTTTTTCGGGATAGTTTTTATATACATACGTTTTCATACGTTTGTGTGGTGGGTCTACATTGCTGGTAAGAGCCTGATTAATGCCTGCACTCACAATTTCAAACCAGTTTGGTTTCGAGAAAGTTGTGTCCATCTGCATACTGTAATAGCTGTAACACTTAGAGACCTTTGCTCCGATTAGCAATACCAATCTGTCGTCTTTCGTGCTTCCTTTTAAAGTATCGTTCTGATAGACATAGTTGTATTGGCACTCCAGCTTGGCATCATCAAGTTTCTTCTGTGCTGCGACATTGCAGCATACGGACAGGAGTAACAGCATTAAAATCTGTTTCATAGATATTTGGTTATATTTTTTTATCCGCCATAATGGTATTCTTATTCCGTTTCCAGAGGTTGGAAGGTCAAAACCTTACGAGAGGAATTAGGGTCGAGGTCAATGCCCGTTTCGAGCCTGATCATTCCGGTCGTATCTTCATAATACTGTCTTTCCATCTTGATGAATTTCTGTCTGCTTACCTTTTCATACTTCTTGGTGCCTACATAGGTTTTGCTCATCACGATGGGTATATCCTTTACCTTTCGTATTCCCATGAGTGTGAAGTGATGATAGGCCTTAGTGTCGTATGCCTCCATTATGAGTCCTGGCAGTCCGTGCAGTTTCCAAGGTCCGTCGCTGACGGGCACGTCAGGAGCGAACCACGCCGTCCAGTGGTGTCCCCGGTAGTCGCACGTGGCCATCTGCACGGTGTAGTTCAGTATCGTTTTGGTGGAATCGCTGATCGTCCAGTCAATATTATTCAGCGAGTCGGTGTAGATATAGTCCTGCAGCGTCATTCCGTCAGTAACGGTCATTTTCCCCTCAGGAAGATTTTTATAGACATAGGTCTTCATACGCTTATGCCGTGGCCGTACACCTGTTTTTAAAAACTCCATAATTTCTGCCTCATAGATTTCATTGCCCTTGGGATTCTCTTCTAAAGAATCAATCTGAAGACTGTAATAACTGGCACATTTTGACAGTTTCGGTCCTACCAGCAGTATGAGTCTGTCGTCCTCTCCCATTATTTTTTTCAGAGTATCCTTTACATATATATATTGATACTGACACTCCAGATTGGCAGCGTCAAGTTTCTTCTGTGCAGTTACAACAGATGATATTAATACAAAAAAAATGGTCCAAATGTATTTCATATATGATTTAAAGATAATTATGTACTTCCAAATAGAAAAGACTAAACGTATTGAAACGTTTTACAGATGGATGCTTTTTGCAAATATCCACCCATAATAGTTTAGTGATTTACACAGTGAGTGTTGTAACCAACAGTCCAACCTGCAAGTTCGTTTTCTTCCATTTCACCTTTCCTTGATTTCATAATTTGGCGAAGGCTCTCGCAATACTCTTCTCTGGAAACACCTCCGAAGATGTTTTCCAATTCTTCAATTTTTAATTTTTCCATGTCCTTGGTTATTTATTAATGTTTTAAAATAGCCTGCCAATAATACCCTTATCCGCGGTTGAGGCTTTCTTGTGTTTAGAGAGGGCAGGCCTTACCTCTTCATAGATAGCAAATTGGAGGATTAGCAACTTCTTCTCCTTTGACATCTATGTTTTGTTTTTATCTACTACATCGGATATATCAGCTATTTTGTGTTCATATTATAATGTTCGTATCTTTATTTCTATATTTACTCCGTTTCCAGAGGTTGGAAGGTTAACACCCTGCGAGAGGAATTTGGGTCGAGGTCTATACCTGTTTCGAGTTTAATCATTCCTGTCATATTTTCAAGATACTGCCTTTGCATCTTGAGGAAACTTTTCCGGTTTGTCTTTTCAAATTTGTTGGTGCCTACATAGGTTTTGCTCATCACGATGGGCATATCCTTTACCTTTCGTATTCCCACAAGCGTGAAGTGATGATATGCCTTTGTATCGTATGCCTCCATTATGAGTCCCGGCAGTCCGTGCAGTTTCCAAGGTCCGTCGCTGACGGGCACGTCAGGAGCGAACCACGCCGTCCAGTGGTGTCCCCGATAGTCGCACGTAGCCATCTGCACGGTATAGTTCAGGATAGTTTTAGTAGAATCGCTAACAGACCAGTCAATATTGTTCAGCGAATCCGTATAGATATAGTCCTGCAGCATCAATCCGTCGGTAACTGTCATTTTTCCCTCGGGATAATTCTTATAGGTGTAGGCTTTCATACGCTTATGCCGTGGCCGTACACCTGTTCTTAGAAATTCTTTAACTTCTTGAAGATAAATTTTATTACCATTAGGATTTTCTTCTAACGAATCGATTTGAAGGCTATGGTAACTATAACATTTAGAAATTTTTGCTCCGATTAGCAATACTAATCTGTCGTCTTTCGTGCTTCCTTTTAAAGTATCGTTCTGATAGACATAGTAGTATTGGCACTCCAGCTTGGCATCATCAAGTTTCTTCTGTGCAGTTGCAACAGATGCTATCAATACAAAAAGTGTAGTCCAAATGTATTTCATATATGATTTAAAGATAATTATGTACTTTCAAATAGAAAAGACTAAACATATTGGCACATTTTACAGGTGGATATTCTTTGCAAATATCCACCCATAGTTGTTTAAAGGTCTATGCAGTGGGTTTTAAAGCCAATAGACCAACCTTCAAGTGCTTTGCCTGAAAGTTGATTGTCTTTTAAAATTTTGAGGAGCAGTTCGCAATACTCTTCTCTGGAAACACCTCCGAAGATGTTTTCCAATTCTTCAATTTTTAATTTTTCCATGTTTTTGTTGTTTATTAATGTTAAAAAAAGTCTGCCAATAACGTCCTTAACCGGTTTGGGGACTTCTTGCCTTTAAAGAGGTTAGACCTTGCCCTTTATATAGATAACAAATTAAAAGGTTAGCTACTTCTTTGTCCTTGATATCTATTATTTTATTCTCATCTACTATGTTTGATATACATAGGTAATATATCAGCTATTTTACATTCATCGAGCAATTATATAATTGTAGATAAACACAGAAGATTGCTACAAAGGTAAAGAATAATAAATAAAATGCCAAAGAAAATGAGAACACTTAGTACACAGCAGTATAAAAAGTTTGTATATCGTTGGTTATAATAGGTTTATGGATAACTGTTTACTCAGTACACAGCAGGCTAAATGCTTCTGATACGCTTGTCCAATCCATTTGTTCCCTCGGTGTTGAATAGTTTTTTATTGAGTGTGCGGCGCAAATTCGTTACGCGCTGCTTGGTTATATTCAGCATATCACTTGGAATAGAATAGTCTCTGCATCATCCTTTCCAACACAGTCCTGTTGGATATGAGTATGCTTGCCGTGCCTGCCATCCCCTTCTTCATCCTGTACTTCTCTGCTCGGATGGCGATAGTTGCTGTAAAGATGTTTCCATTCTTTCTCATCTTGGGCGTCGTGTCGGTGCTCACAATCTCCCCTTCTTTGTATCCGAAGTCTTCAGCATTGTATCCCTCGAATGCCACGCTTGCTTTCATCCCCGGCTTTATGTCGTTCACATACCGGTAGGGGACAGACAGAATCGCCTGATTCTCGTCCAATGCCACGATACTGGCATTGACGGTTTCGGGCCATGACAGGGTAGAGATTGCCGCAAGCAGCCCTATTACCGTCAGCGCGATGCAGAGGATGCCATATCTCACTACTGTTGGGGGAATCTCTCCTATGATATTCCTTACCTTTTCACTTCTCAGTTCAATCTTGTCGTTCTTTTCCATATTGCTTTTAGTTTCCCAGTTCCAACTGATTCTTCACAAGGGCGTAGTATGTGCCACGCTTTTTCGTAAGCTCTTCGTGATTCCCGGTTTCTACCACCTTTCCTTTGTCCAGCACCACTATTTGGTCGGCATTCCTGACAGTACTGAGCCTGTGTGCCACGATTACGACGGTTTTTCCTTTGTAGAATGCGTCAAGATTCTGCACTATCCTCCTCTCATTGTTGGCATCGAGGGAATTTGTGGCTTCATCGAGGAAGATATAGGTCGGATTCTTGTAGACGGCTCTGGCAATGAGTATGCGCTGCTTCTGTCCCTGACTTAGCCCCACACCGTCTCTACCGATTTTGGTATTGTACTTCAGGGGGAGATTCATAACGTATTCATCGATGCAGGCAATCCTCGCAGCCTTGATGAGCCGCTGTTCGTCTATGTTGCCGTCGTCCACGGCAATGTTTCGGGCTATTGACTCTGAGAATATCACGCCATCCTGCATTACCACGCCACACTGTTTGCGCCACCATTTCTTGTTGAGCGTGTTGATGTCCGTTTCTCCTATCCTTATCTCTCCTGTCAGCGTGGGATAATAGCCCAGCAAGAGTTTTATGAGAGTGGTTTTCCCACTTCCCGAAGCTCCTACAATGGCCGTGACCTTTCCCTTGGGAATATGTATGCTCACACCGTCGATGATGTTTTTCAGGGTATGAGGGTCGTATTTGAAACCTACGTTCACGAGTTCTATCCCCCTGTCTTTCTCCTTCACTTTGTTTTCAAGACCTAGCTTTCCATTCTCATCTTCCATGTGATGTATCTCATTGATGCGATCGAGGCTGATTTTCACGTCCTGTATGGAATAGAAGAATCCCATCAGCTGCTCTACGGGAGAGTTGAGCTGTCCAATGATGTACTGCACGGCGAGCATCATTCCGAGAGTAAGCTGTCCGTGTATCACTGCTGTCGCCGCCACCACTGTTATGACAATGTTCTTCAGTTCGTTGATGAATATTGCTCCGGCTTCCTGTGTCTGCTGTAGCCTGAGCGATTTTATCTGCACGCCGAAGAGGTCGGCCTGTACGTCCTCCCATTCCCATCGCCTGCGTTGTTCGCAGTCTTGGAGTTTGATTTCCTGCATCGACGTGATGAACTCGTAGGTCTTGTTGTTGTTTATGGCCTGTTGCTCGAAGAGTTCATAGTCGAGCACCTTTCTGCGTCTGAGGAAGAGGGCGAGCCAACTGCCATAGAGCAGACTGCCGAGCATAAATATAGTGAAGACAAGCCAGTCATAGGCCAGCAGCACGATGCTGAAGACAATAAAGGTAAAGAGCGAGAAAACGATGTTCAGCGTCTGCTGTGTGAGGAAACTGTTCACACGCCCGTGGTCTCCCATTCTTTGCATAAGGTCTCCCATCAGTTTGGTGTCGAAGAAAGCCATCGGCAGTTTGAGCAGCTTAATGAAGAAATCGCTCACAAGTGATATGTTTATCCTCATAGATATGTGCAGCAGAAGCCACCGGCGTATGAAGTCTATTGCTGTCCGGCTGACTGTAAGCATCAGTTGTCCCAGAAGGATGAGCCAGATGAATCCGACGTCCTGATTCCTTATTCCCATGTCTACGATAGACTGTGTGAGGAAGGGCAGTATGAGTTGCAACAGACTTCCTACAAGCAGTCCCAAAACTATTTGCCCGAAATACTTGTGGTACTTCCTTATGTATCTGAACAGGAACTTGAATGAACGCCCATCTCTTGTGTCATCTTCGGCAATGTTGTTAGTATAGAACTCCGGTGTGGGTTCGAGAAACATTGCTATGCCTTTTTCTTCTCCATTGTTTTTCGTGCTTATCCAGTGCTTCTTGAATTCCTCAAAATCGTATTTCACGAGTCCCTTTCCGGGGTCGGCGATGTAGAACGTCTTTCCTTTCTTTACCTTGTAGAGTACTACGAAGTGATTCTGATTCCAATGGAGGATGCAGGGAGAAAAATTATCTTGTAAAAGCCTTTTTACTCCCAAACACCCAACCACAGTATTAAATCCTATCTTTTTAGCAGCCTTGTCGATTCCAAGTAAAGAAATTCCATTTTTGCTTGAGGAGCAATATTTTCGTATTTTTTCTATATCAGAATGCCGCTTATAATACGTGGCTATCATTGCTAAACAAGTAGGGCCACAGTCCATTGCGTCTCTTTGATGGATAGATATGATACTTTTCTTGCTCAATTCCGTCATAACGTCGGTGTTTCCCTCGCAGTAGAGTTTACGATGTTGTTTTTCTGTCGCTTTATCTTATCGCCGGCAGCGAAGTTCCACGACACGGAGAGCTTCAGGCGCGTCAGAGGCGACACATCGATGCGCTTCATTTCTATGCCGCCGGTCCTGAAGGTCATTTCGTTCTCGCTGTGCAGGATGTTGGCTGCCATAAGACTTATGTTCATCCGATTGTTGAGCAGGGTCATATAGGCACCGAGGTCTACTCCGTATCTGATGCCGGTTTTGTAGCTCAGCTTCTCCCGTGGCGTTTCCCCATTGAATGAGAGCGTCAGGCCGAGATTCTCCCTGAGCTGCACCTGCTGGTCGAGACTCCATCCGAAGGAGACCTTTCTCACGTCGAGTTCGGGCATCGACTCATAATCGTGTCTGGCATATACGAGGTTGTTGGTGTTCCAACGGCTGAAGAACCTGTTGGTGTAGGAAAGGGAGAGGTAGTTGCCCACCAGTTTCCCCACGTTGTCGGGCTGCGTGTAGACCACTTCGGGATTCTTAGCGTCCTGATGCGCCATCACGTGGATGATGTCCTTTCCGGTTCTGAGCCGGTAGGTTATCGTCCACCGTGGGTTTACGTACCAGTTCAGCTCCACGGCGTGGAAACTCTCCTTCCTCAGCTTCTGGTTTCCTATGCTGTACAGCTTCTCGTTCTGATAGATGGCCAACGGACTGTAATATCCGTAGCTCGGCAGGGAGAAGTCTTTCTTGTAGGCGAGCGTGAGGAAGGACCTCTTTGCGGGATTGAGCACGTATTGCAGCTGCACGTTGGCAAAGAGACCTCTGGACTCCACCTTGTAGTCGGCTGCGGGATAGAGTTGGTCCTTGTAGCGGACGTCCGTTGCCAGATAGCTCGCCCCCGCCTGTGCGTAGAGTTTCTTTCCGAACATACGTCCGTATTCTATCCACGGCGAGTTGTCGCCGCCCGAAATCCTGAAGTCCTGTCTCCTTATTCCGTTGAGCAACGGATTCTCTATTCCGTCAGTCCGGTTGTTGTCCACCGCTCTTGTGAACCTAAATCCTGCGCTGAGGCTGCTTCCGTCCTTGAAACTAAGCTCCACGCACGGGTCGGCCTTGAGGTAGTCCATCGTCTGGTCGAGCCGTGTATTGTCTTCCTTTTCCCTGAAATACGTCTCGTCGGTTCCACTGTTCTGCCTGAAATATTCCACCTTTGCCGAGAAGGACGAACCTTCGCCCACAGGCAGTCCGAGCTTGTAGTAGAGGCCGGCATTCAGTTCGTTGAACTTCTGCCTGTCGTTCTGTCTGAACGCCAATAGTTTTCCTGTGGTGTTTTCCAAGTTTATCCTGTCGTTTACCCAGTAAAAACCTCCGTAGAGGCTCAGCGTCTGTGCGGGGCTAATCTTGTAGGTCATCCCGATGTTCTCAATAATGGCTTTCTCCTTCTTGTCGGTATCGGAATGCCTGTATTCGGTGTATCCGAGATAGGAGTCGGTTCTATCGTATCGTGTCCTGTACGTTCCCCCTCCTCCCTTGAGGTTGTTGTAGAGCGTGAACTTCCCCTTCTGATACTGTATTGCCGAGGATAGCATCAGGTCCACCAGCCCCATCTTGTCTGTCTGAGCTGCCAGTTCGGCGTTGCCTATCATTCCCTGCTGCTCCCTTAACGTAACCTTGACGATGCCTCCCACGGCATCCTTTCCGTAGGCAATGCCGGGATTGGATACGATTTCAACGTTCTTTACCATAGATGCCGGTATGGCCTGAAGCTCTGAACTGGAAATGAGCCTGTCGCCGAGGTAGATGAGCGTTCCTTCCTTGCCGTTTACGAGGATGTTGCTGTTCATTACCTGCACGCCCTGCACGTATCTGAGAGCCTCCATCGTGTTCTTGCCCTCTGCAATGGGGTTTCCCTGCATCCTTACGGTGAGTGCACCGGAGGGTTTCCTCGTGGTATAGGAGCCGAGCACCACCACCTCGGAGAGTTCGGTCTGGTTCTCTTCGAGTGCAATCCTCATTTCGGTGTCGTCAGCCTTTGTGCGCTGCGTTTTGTAGCCCACGCCGCTGAAGACGAGCCAGACCGGCGAGGGAATGCTGTCAAAGACGAATTGCCCTCGCCCGTCGGTAAGTTTTCCGGTTATGAATGTGGAATCCGAAAGGTTTCTTACGGTTACGTTAATGAACTCCAAAGGTTCGCCTTTCGTGTTCACGACCGTTCCGAAGATTCTCTTCCTGCTCTCCTGTGCGGAAATGCTTATCTGTCCCAATAGGGAGAGAATAAGAAGTAAGACTGTTTTCAATTTCATAATGATATTATTTTTTTATTTATAAAACTGCTAATGCTTTCCGTGATAAGTTCCCTACAGCAGGAATAATTAGACCCTTCTATTTTTTTCTGTAAACAAGATGTGGCAAACATACAACTTGGTAAGATATTGCATTTAAGGCATTCCTCATTAATAAAAGGAGCAGTCTCAGTAATATATTTATAATATAATCCATTTGGAAGGAATTTTCCATTAGGGAGAATTTTTCCTATTGAATATTTTTTATCATAATCTCTTGCAGTACATTTATATACAGACAAATCATAGTTTATGACATATTGGTCTGCATTTTCTGTATAACATGACAAACATCGGTTTCTTAGTATGTTGTCAGGAACAGAATACCCCTTTATTAGGGCTTCTTGGCAAAAATTTTGAATGCTTTTATTTAAATCCATAATTTTATCTGATTTTTGCCAAACAATGTGTGGTGAGATTTGAATCTTGTGTCTAATTTTAAAATCAAAATCATCAAGAATAGAAGATAGTGTATGTATATTTTCAGGGGTGTAATTGATTCTAAGTTCGATATGTATGTTTTTTACTTTATTGCAAAGCAGATGTATGTTTGAGACAATTGTATCATAGGAATTTGTTAAATTGTTTGAAAATCTTGTCTTGTTGTGTAATTCTTTACCACCATCTAATGTTATTTGAAATTGCGATAGTCCAATTTCATTGATTTTTACAACATTGTTTTCATTAATAAGACTTCCGTTTGTTGTTGTCATACAGTACAAAGTTATATTATTTTCTTTGCACCAAGAAATTAACTGTTTTGAAAATGGATAAATTATACTGTTAAAACACAACATAGGTTCTCCACCAAACCAATCAAGAATAATATTCTTTTTAGATTTTGAGATAGTTTCCTTCTTAATAAACTCTAATATTGAAAATGTCCCTTCTTTGCTAATTCTGGAAGGTTTATGATTTTCATAGCAATACCAGCATTGGAAATTACAATTCAATGTGGGTAATATCGTGATGCGTATAGAATCAGAATTGTATCTACAACGAAAATTTGCTGCTTTGACAGCATCACTTTCTTCTATTGATTCATCTATAAGCACAAAAGCGTTTTCGAGACATTGTTTTACATCAGGGGAAAGGATGTCTAAATTTGGATTTGTTAATGCAGTGTACAACTCCTCATCAATTTCCAATAAAGTTTTGCTAAGTTGATGATATAAATATAATTTTTCTCCTTGTCGATGAAATATTGTATATTTACTTACTTTTATAGCCATATCATTTTGAATTTTGACAGAACGAGTGAAAATTTCAATTTTTCACCCGTTCCTGTTAGAGTGCTTTACTAAACGTAATAATGTTATGGTCTTGTTATAGGCTTATCACCACCGTCTCCTGTTGTAGGTTTTAATGGTTTGACTTCGTCGCATGAACAAATAAATCCCTTGTTGGTATTATCGCCATTTCCATCACAACTGCAAGAAAGAACAGCTTTGTTAGTGTTGGCCATCATATCAGTGCCTCCACACAAATCTACCATCTGTTTTTCAGAAACTTGTTCTCCCTTTTCAAGAATTTTTAAAATTTTCATGTTTTTTGATTTTTAGGTTTTCTATAAAGAATATTCTTATAGATTTTTTTGAAACCTTGGCAAAGTTACCCAAGCTACAGCGACATTAATCGCGAATTATGTCTGTGTAGATATTAAAAGGAACTCGTCCTTTCAAATGTCGAGGCGTTTCTTTCTCTATATTTATCTTAAGATATATTTATTACTATAAGTTGAATTTATTAATAGACCTTTGCTGATTTTATGATTTTTATATTTGTGGTAAAACTAGGTATGGGTATACTGTCTATATTTAACTACTTATAAAAACAGAACCTGTATATGCGCATTTTTCAGAACTCAGTTTCAATTTATAGCTTCCTTTAAGATTTGTAGGTAGCGTGTATTCTGAAATGTTCGGAACTATATGTGCAGTATATACAAGGACATTGTTCTCATCCCACAGTGTTAATATAAATTCTGTGTTGATGGATTGGAATGTTAATATATAGTCCTTAAATATTGCTGATACAGACTGTGTAGGCATTCTTCTTATAGGAGTGGCCTCTTTTCCCGGATTGACGTAGGTTGCAGTGAAGATAATCTTCTGTTCATTATCGGCATAAATGGATAATGGGCAGATTGTCAGCAGGGCAAGAATGATTGTTATAAGTTTTTTCATAACACTTTAGAATATTGGCTACTGCAAAGTTAGGAAACAATAATTAAAATTCCAAATAAAATGAGTACACTTAGTACACAGTAGTGTGAAAAGTTTGTATTCGATTGTAAACGAGGAGTTTATGAATGTGCTGTGTACTGAGTACACAGCACGCTAAATGCTTCTGATACGCTTGTCAAGGCCATTTGTTCCCTCGGTGTTGAACAGTTTTTTATTGAGTGTGCCGCGCAAATTCGTTACGCGCTGCTTGGTTACATTCAGCAGAATTGCAATCTCTGATGGAATAAAGTACAGCCTGATCAGGAGGCAGGTTTTTATTTCTTTATCTGTCAGCAATAAATCGGCGTTCATAAGCACCTCGTAAAAGTCGGGGATGTTTTGAGCGGTTATTTCAAACAGATCGCTCCATTCACTTTCAGAAGGCACGGCAATGCGTGAGGAAAGCTCGTGGAATCTTCTTACAGTCTGGTGAGAGAGCAATGCCTCTTCCTGATCCCATTCTCCCACCTTGTATTCAGTTTCCCTGAAAGCGTTAAGCTGCCGCTGCAATAAGCTGATTTCTTCTTCCTTGTCGTTCTTATAAAGTGCCAAGTCTGTATGCAGCGAAGCCAGTTCGTCTGTCAGCTCCCGGTGCCTGAAAAGCAAAGACGTATATTCCTTGTTCGTTGCCATCTGCTTCTCCCTCTGTTTTTTCTTTACTTTCTTTACATAGAAATATGTTGAAAAGAGAATCAGACCGAAACCTAAACATATACAATATATAATCTTTTGCAGCCGTGCGCTTTCCTCTGCCTTTTCCTTGGCAATGAACTGCTGGGCGTTATAGTTGTACTGTGCCTTCATACGGACAATTTCTGCCATTGAGTTGTTGAAACTGGCGGAATCGTTCGCGTCGGCAAAAAGTGTAGCATATTTTGTAACAGAATCAGGAAGGTTTCTGTATTGGTAGTAGTTCATCAACCCACGATAGCCATTCTCCAAATTTGAAATACGATTGGTATTTTCCAATAACTTGTAGTAATATGATGCTGAAGAATCTCTTTTGCCAATAATTTCGTAATATCTGGCATTGTAATAATTGTGAAAAGAAGTCTTTCTTATGAAATCACCCGATTTATAGGTATATTCATCAATATGTTGCTTGACTTTATCCAGTTTTTTAGTATTCAGCTCATAGTCGATAATTAAGGATAATGACGCAGCGGCCCAGTCGCTATATCCAAAATCTTTATATCTTTTGTATGTTTCCTTGCAGATTTCGTATGCTTTTTCTTTTTGTCCCAGCATATAATATGCCCCGGAAGAATGTTCAAGGTAATTAATGGCAGAAAGAGTGTCTTTTGCCATTTCAGCATATTTAATGGCTTTTTGCCACATCGGAATCTCCAATGCAGGCACCCTCTGGTCGTCGAATATGCCTGCCATCTGTGCATAGACTCTGCATAGCTGGAAATAATCGCAGTCGTTTTTTGTGGTGTCGGCTCGGGAAATGGCTCTGTGGTAGTATTCTATTGCCTGTGGTGCGTCGTTCCTGTCGCGGTACACGCATCCGAGAAGATACAATGCCTTCACTTGCTGCTGCTCGCTGCCCTTGTCCTCGTAGTATTCCGCCACGTCGGTCATAAAGGTATCGGCTGTCATCGGCACGAAAAACTGGTTGTGCGCATCTGCGAGGAGGAAGTGATAGCGCATATTCTCTCCCCTTGTAAAGTCCTCTTGGTATGGCGCAAGGCTGTCCAATGCCGTGAGTGCCTTTTCGTCCTGATGGGCGATGAGGCTGTCTATGGCATCGAGTTTTCCGTGATATGTTGAGTTGCCGCACCCTGTCAGCAAAAGGGCAATCAGTGCGATAATGGCAGTTATATGTCTCATTGCGTTTCGTTAGTGTTGCAAAGGTAATGATAATTTCTTGCAAATAATGCAGATTTTGCAGATTTTCATAGTCATTCTACCGTAGATTTCTGATTGTTTCCGATAAGATTTTCTGCGTAATCTGCGCCATCTGCGAGAAACGATTTCAGGCTGATTGCGCAGATTTCAGAGCTTAATCCTTCAAGAACACCAGATTGAGACTCTGCAAAAGCACAATAATTTCAGGTGGATTGAAAGCGTGATTTTCAACTGACCGAAGAATGCACGGCAATCTTCGCAAGAATGGAATGCAAACGTGCGAAGATTGCGCTGCATTCTTCGCACGTTTGGAAACGGAGTTTAAGATGCTTGTTTTCAGCATCTTACAATGTATATTGGTATTGCTGCTCCGTGTAGTAGAGAGAAACGGTTTTAAGGAAAGGAAATCGTTTCATTACAATCGACCTTTTTCATCATTGCCTGCACCGGTGCCTTTATACTTGTTTCTTGTCGTATTGAAATTATACTGGATGCCGATGCTGAAGCAGCGGGTGTCCATATCTTGATTGGTTGTAAATATGCTGTTCAGCCCATACATCGTATAGCGTCTCTTTTGGGTATTCAGCAGGTCGCGCACCCAAAGATTGCAAATCAGTTTGTTTTTGAAGAAACTCTTGTATATGTTCAGGTCAATAGCACCACTCTCCTTATATACGCTGATTGTGTTTGCATACGATGAGAGATAGGAAAGATTTACGCTGACGGTAAAATCCCGACGGATGGCAAAACGGTTTCTCATACGGAAAGACAGTAACGGACGTCCCAAGGAAACGCCATCGCCAAAAGAATCGTCTTTAAAGAATTGCTTCAGGACGCTCGCTTCATACACAGGTTGGTAGATTCCGAATTTTGGCGAGGCTGATACAGAGGCATACAGATTTTGAATTCGGTTGATATTGGCATAGGTCTTGATAAATATATCCTCGTTGTATGGACGAATCACATAAGCCACTAGATCCTTTGTGTTTTTATAGCCTGCCGTGAATGTAAGCCAATTCCGGGTTACGGTCAGGTCGATAGAATGTATCTTTGCCGGCTGAAGGAAAGGATTGCCACCTTGATATTCATATCGGTTGTCGTACTGCATCCAACTTGAAAGGTTGCGGTAAGAAGGTCTTGCCGTCTTTGCATTATATCCTAACTGGGCTTGCCATTTCCCCTTACTCCATAGTATGGAGAGATTGGGAAACCAGTCAGAGTATTTGCGACTTGGTTCGTTCTGCCATACGCCATTGGAAAAATAATCGGAAACGACACGTTCGTACCGCAAACCTGCCCGGACACGAAAGTCGCCAAATGGTATGCTGTAATCAAAGAATCCTGCCAAATTCCGTTCCTTTATCTGCGTGTTGGCGTTGTCAAAAATGTGTTGAATGTTGATATTGCTGCCTTCGCTCCGTGCATCGATATATTCGGAACCGAAATTCAGTTTGCCTTTCAGGATGGGATAAGTGAGAATGAGTTTTCCTGCCAGCATTTTGTTTACAGTAACATTGTTCACGTCGATAATCTGCATTCCTGAAATGCTGCTGTAATCTTCATTGCTTTGTGTCCGTGTCTGCTTGCTGTAAAAGTAGGTGCCATTGAAGTCAATGGAAAGTTTACCCATCTGTCCTGTGTAGTAGGTGTCAAATTCGTGGTCTGGGGTATGGTAAGAAGTATAGGCAGACTTCATTTGAATTTGTTCTTGCAGAGTTTTGTCGATGGCGAAATCAAGAAATGATGAGGCATTGACAACATCGTGAAGCGACTTGGCGATGCCGTAGACCATACCGAATGAATGGTTTTTGCTGATGTCGTAATTGAGTCCTATTTGTCCTCTCAACTGCTTGTCTCCATTATTGAAGATGGTATCCTTGCCAGTCTCCCTGATCAGATGTTTTCCCTGCATAGTCTGTTCAAATTCAGCGTACTGCCTGTTGTGCAGAGAGTGGATTCTGAAATTGCCGAACAATTCCAGATTATTGTGCCTGTACTTTAGGTTTAGAGACTCCATAGGGCTGAATTTTCGGGAAAAGTTGGCAAAACTGTACGATGAGAAACTCCATCCGTCGCCACGTTGTGGTATGGTCTTGATTTTAATGACTGCCTGAACCGTTCCGCCGTATTGTGCTCCGGGATTGGTTATCAGTTCCACATTCTTGATATCGGAAGATTTCAGTTGTGAGAGTTCCGAAGCGTTGGTTATTCTACGGTTGTTAATGTAAATGAGCGGTCTGCCCTTTCCGAACACGTTGAAATTGCCATTGCTTCCCGATACTCTTGGAATCTGCGACAAGACTTCATCGGCAGTGCCGGCTTGGCGCAACAAGGAGTTCTGTACGCTGACAACCATTCCGTCGTCAGACATTTTGAATTGCGGCCGTTCTGCTTTTACCGTTACACCATTGAGCGTAAATGTTTCGGGCTGCATCTGAAAAACTCCGATGTCTCCCTGTCGTGCATCTGTATAAATCGTCTTGTAGCCAACGCTTGATATTTTCAGTATGCCTTCTTGCCTGTCTGTTTCGATGGAGAAAGTTCCGTCGTCATTCGATACTGTTCCTTGAACAAAGGCAGAATCATTCAGGCTTAGCAGTACAATGTTGGCGAATGGTATCGGTTGTGATAGTTCGTCAATGATGCGTCCGTTGATAGTCTGTGCTTTGGAAGCGACAGGAAGCAGTATTAAGGCTGCAAACAACAATAAAACGGAATACTTTTTCATAATCAAGAATGAGTGTAATGAGTTTTTGAGTTTTTCCATAACACTTTAGAATGTTAGTCGTTGCAAAATTAGTAAATAATAATTTAAATGCAAAAAAAAGATACAATTTCTCGCTGATAGCGCAGATTCCGCTGATTTTATTTCTTTTTGTCGAGATAATTTGCGGGATTTGCGCAATCTGCGAGAGATTGTTTTACGCAGATTGCGCAGGTATTCCTTTTCTGTTGCGAAACAAAATCTGTGTTTCCGTGGGATTTAGTGAAGAGGTTAAGCCAAAGGGACTGAATACTTTTCAGCACAATCTTATGCTTCTTAGTTCGGGCTTGTCTCGAACCAAGGATAAGATTCTGAAGAAATCTCCTCGTCCCCTTGTTCCCTCGTTCTCTTGTAAACTCTCGTTTCCTCGTTCTCTTGTCCCCTTCATCACAAACTCTTTCCACTGATTTATTTGTTTTTTTGTCTGATTTATGGTAACTTTGCAACAAATTAGCTAATTATGGGATTTTTCGGACTGTTTAATAAGAAGAAAAAGGAAGTGCTCGACAAAGGTCTTGAGACTACCAAGCAGAGTGTGTTTTCAAAACTTGCACGTGCTGTGGCAGGTAAGTCAAAGGTAGACGACGAGGTGCTCGATAATCTTGAAGAGATACTTATCACTTCCGACGTGGGCGTGGAAACCACCGTGAAGGTGATTGAGCGCATTGAAGAGCGCATTGCCCGCGACAAATATGTTTCTACATCGGAACTCAACGGCGTGCTGAGAGAGGAGATAGCCAATCTTCTTACGGAGAATAATTCGGAGAATGCCGAAGACTGGGATTTGCCTGCTGACCATACGCCTTACGTTATCCTGATTGTGGGTGTGAACGGAGTGGGCAAGACCACCACTATCGGCAAGCTCGCCTATCAGTTCAAGAAAGCCGGAAAGAAGGTTTATCTCGGTGCGGCTGACACTTTCAGGGCTGCCGCCGTGGAACAGATTCAGATTTGGGGCGACAGAGTGGGCGTGCCGGTAATAAAGCAGCAGATGGGCTCCGACCCCGCGAGTGTTGCCTTCGACACGCTTCAGAGTGCAAAGGCGAATGGTGCCGACGTGGTAATCATTGATACGGCTGGTCGTCTGCACAACAAGGTGGGCTTGATGAATGAGCTGAAGAAGATAAAGGAAGTGATGAAGAAGGTATTGCCCGAAGCACCCGACGAAGTGATGTTGGTGCTTGACGGCAGCACGGGGCAGAACGCCTTTGAACAGGCTAAGCAGTTCGCATCCGTAACGCAGATAACCTCCCTCGCCATCACGAAACTGGACGGTACTGCCAAGGGTGGTGTGGTGATCGGAATCAGCGACCAACTCAAAGTGCCGGTAAAATATATCGGACTGGGCGAAGGAATGGAAGACTTGCAGCTCTTCAACAAGGAACAATTCGTAGACAGTCTGTTTAAGGGGAGTGAGTAGGAGGTAAGGGAACGAGGAAACAAGTGAACAAGGAGACAAGTTTACAAGTGGACGAGTGAACAAGTTTATAAGTGAACAAGTAGACGAGTTTACGAGTGGACAAGTAGATTTGTTTGTGAGGAAACGAATGAGAGGACAAACAAGTTTACGAGTGAGCAGGGAGGCTGACTTACAAAAAGAATAAAACGATAAGAATAACTAAGGATATATTAATTATCCACGTATAAAGAAATCTACTCGTCCCCTCGTTCCCTTGTCCACTAACGTCCTCGTCCCCTCGTCCTCTTTATTTACATTGACAATGAAGAAAAATCAGATAGACATTGTTACATTGGGCTGTTCTAAGAATCTTGTTGATTCTGAACTGCTTATGAAACAGTTTGAAGTAAACGGCTACGACTGCGTACACGATTCCAAGCGTCCGCAGGGGGAGATTGCCGTAATAAATACCTGCGGTTTCATAGAAACGGCAAAGGAAGAAAGTATCAACACGATACTTGAATTTGTAAACAGGAAAAACAACGGGCAGCTCAGCAAGCTCTACGTAATGGGTTGTCTTTCGCAGCGATACAAGGAAGAACTCGAAAACGAAATACCCGAAGTAGACAAGTTCTACGGCAAGTTCAATTTCAAGCAGCTACTTACGGATCTGGGAAAAGCCGAGATTCCGTCTTGCGACGGCAGACGACGGCTCACAACGCCACGCCATTATGCCTACGTGAAGATTGCCGAAGGCTGCGACCGTCATTGCGCTTACTGTGCCATACCGTTGATTACGGGCAAGCACCGTTCGCGCCCTATGGAGGATATTCTTGAAGAAGTGAGAGAACTGGCAGCCAACGGCGTGAAGGAAGTTCAGGTCATAGAACAGGAACTTACCTATTACGGCGTGGATTTAGACGGCAAGCATCACATCACGGAACTCATTTCACGTATGGCTGACATTCCCGGTGTGGAATGGATTCGCCTGCATTATGCCTATCCCAACCAGTTTCCGATGGATTTGCTGGATGTGATTCGCGAAAAACCACAGGTGTGCAAATATCTGGACGTGGCATTGCAGCACATTTCCGATAATATGCTCACACGTATGCGCCGCCACGTTACTAAGGAGGAAACGATGGATTTCATCCGTGCCGTGCGCGAGAAAGTGCCCGGAATACATCTGCGCACCACGCTGTTGGTGGGATTCCCCGGCGAAACCGAAGAGGATTTCCGTGAGCTGATGGAGTTTGTGCGTTGGGCACGGTTTGAAAGAATGGGTGCTTTTGCTTATTCCCACGAGGAGGGAACGTACAGTGCAAAGCATTATGAAGACGATGTTCCCGAAGAGGTTAAGCAAAGACGCCTCGACGAACTGATGGCTCTGCAACAGGAAATTTCGACGGAGATTGAAGCAGAGAAGGTGGGCAAGACACTGAAGGTAATTATCGACCGAAAGGAAGGGGAATATTATGTGGGACGAAGCGAGTTCTGTTCGCCCGACGTAGATCCGGAAGTGCTCGTGAAAGCCGAGAAACGGCTGCGTGTGGGCAACTTCTACAACGTAAATATCACCGATTCAGACGAGTTTGATCTCTACGGTAGCATTTAACAACAAGACACCACAAATATGAATAACAAGGAATTCATTGCCGCATTGGCTGCAAAGGCGGGATATTCGCAAGAAGACACGCAGAAACTTGTGAAGACAACCCTTGCTGCTATGGCCGACAACTTTGAGGCTGGAGAACCAGTACAAGTGAGTGGTTTTGGCACTTTTGAAGTGAAGAAACGATTGGAGCGAGTGATGGTAAATCCGTCAACGGGGCTTAGAATGCTGGTACCGCCGAAGTTGGTGCTCAATTTCAAGCCTACGGCTTCTATCAAGGAAAAGCTGAAGAAAGGAGGAAATGAGTAATGGCGAAGACTGCAATGCAACTTATTTCTGAAGCAATCGCAAAGAAACACAAACTCACGATAAAGGAAGCCGACAAGTTTGTTGCGCTGATATTTCAGGTGGTAAACGAGGGTTTGAAGAACGATAAGCTCGTGAAGATTAAGGGGCTCGGCACTTTCAAGGTGCAGGCCGTGAAGCCTCGCGAAAGCATCAACGTGAATACGGGCGAGAGGGTACTCATAGAGGGACACGAGAAAGTGAATTTCACACCTGATGCCTATATAAAGGAACTTGTAAACAAGCCTTTTTCGGAGTTTGAGACGGTGGTTCTGAAAGATGGTGTGGAGTTTGACGATGAGAATCCTGTGGCAGATGCCGAGAACGATGCGATGGCTGATGCACCAGACGCAGCACGAATGGAGGAAAGCGTAACGCAGACTGCTGAAACTGTTCAGGAGACAGAACCTGAAATTGTTCCGATGATAGATGATACTTCCGTGAAAACAGAAGAAACAGAGCTGCAATCTTCTGTAAGAAGTGAAGAAATAGAATTGCAAACTTCCGTGAAAGAAAAGGTTGAAGAGCCTGAAAAAGAGACGGTTGTGCAAGAAACGGAAACTGAAATTGCAACCAAAGAGACAGAACCGATAGCAGAAAGTCCGGTCGCAGTTTCTTTGCATTCGGAACTTTCCGAAACTCGGCTCGCAGTATCAGATGAAGAAAATGCAATTGCAGATGTGAAATCCGAAGAACCTGTCTTGGAAATAGTACACAAGCCCGAAGCCGTTTCTCTGAAAGAAACGCCTTCAGAGCCGGAAAAGATACTTACGGAAATGGCACAGCCGGTTACGCCTGAAGTAAGAACGGTTGAGGCTAAGGCAGCAACTGAACCTTCCGCAGAAGGCGTTTCGGTGCCTAAAAAGCGCAATCTCACGCCTTGGATAACGCTGCTGGTGGCTTGTCTGTTGGTACTTGTCATTTGGGGCGTCTACACCTTGGGCAAGCATTCCACGGCTGATAAGGATAAGGTGGCGCAGGTTGAAGAAGCAAAGGGTTTGCCAAAGGAAATAAAAGAGAATGAAAAAGCCGTAACTGCCGCCAATACCGACAGCGTAGCTGCCGAAGCTGCGCCACAGGATGAAGCTGCGCAATACAAAGCCTTGAGCAGCAATCCAAAGATTAAATATGGTGCTTACGATATTATCGGGGTGGAGAAAGTCGTGGTGCTGAAGAAAGGCGAAACGATGGCATCGTACAGCAAGAAAACGCTCGGTCCTGATATGGTGGGCTATTTTCAGGTACTGAACGGAGTAGACGCTATGGAAGAGGGCGATACGATGAAAGTCCCGAAAGTGGAATACCGTCCGGAATATCGGTAGGAGAGGAGAAAACAAGTTTACGAGTGGACAAGTTTACAAGTGGACAAGGAGATGAGTTTATAATTTCCTCCTCATACTCAAACGCAGAGAAGGCTTTGCTTTCTCTGTGCAGAAAATAGTGTCTGTGATTCCGTGTCATCTGTGAGAGAGTATTGCGACCTTATTTCTTCCGTATATGAAGTAATATGCTTGTCCCCTTGTCCCCTTGTCCCTTGTTCTCTCGTCTCCTTGTCTCCCTCGTCCCAAATAACTGAAAAGTTTCTTAAAATCTAAGTTTTGAGAAACTTTTTTAATATAATTTAGTTTGTTCCCTGTGTCTAAATTGCTTTATTTGTCGTACTTTTGCGTAACATATTCAAATGACGATATAAAATAATTTTAGTTATGGCTGAAGCTATAGATATTCGTGAACTAAACATACTGATTGAACAGAAAAGTTCGTTCGTAACCAACCTTATCACCGGTATGAAACAGGTGATAATCGGTCAGCAGCATCTTGTAGACTCGCTGCTCATTGGCTTGCTCAGCAATGGTCATATCTTGTTGGAAGGTGTTCCGGGGCTGGCAAAGACCTTGGCGATAAAGACGCTTTCTGAACTGATAGACGCCAAATACAACCGCATACAGTTTACGCCCGATCTTTTGCCTGCCGACGTAATCGGTACGCAAATCTATTCGCAGAAAGATGAGAGCTTTCACGTGAAAAAAGGCCCTGTGTTTGCCAATTTCGTGTTGGCAGACGAAATAAACCGTGCCCCTGCCAAGGTGCAGAGTGCTCTGCTCGAAGCAATGCAGGAGCATCAGGTAACAATCGGCGATCAGACGTTTACGCTGCCTTTTCCGTTTATGGTAATGGCTACACAGAACCCTGTGGAACAGGAGGGTACGTATATGTTGCCAGAGGCTCAGGTAGACCGCTTTATGCTGAAAGTAATCATTGATTATCCGACATTGGAAGAAGAAAAACTTGTTATCCGTGAGAATCTGCGCGAGAGTCTGCCGCAGGTTTCTGCCGTAACCACTGCCGATGAGATTCTGAATGCACGCAAGCTGGTAAACGAGGTTTATATCGACGAGAAGATAGAACAGTATATTGCCGATATTGTTTTTGCAACCCGTTACCCGGAACGTTACGGTTTGGCAAATCTCAAGCAAATGATAACTTTCGGAGGCAGTCCCCGTGCAAGTATCAATCTTGCCAAGGCCGGCAGAGCCTATGCGTTTATCAAGCGTCGCGGCTATGTAGTGCCCGAAGACGTGCGCGCCGTTGCGCACGACGTTCTTCGCCATCGCATCGGTCTTTCCTATGAGGCTGAGGCAAGCAGCGTAACGAGCGAGGAGATTATCAGCGAGATTATCAATAAGGTTGAAGTGCCGTAGGAGGCAGAGGGAGTAAATGGGTTTACAAGTGAACGAGTAGACAAGTTTACAAGTGAACAAGGAGGACAGTTAATAAGGAGACGGATTGACAAGTGAGCAAATTTCCTTGTTCCCTTACAACTTAACAAATGGGCAAATCTACTCGTCCCCTTGTTTCCTTGTCCTCTCGTCCCCTTACAAACATACAACATCAATGAAAACTACGGAATTATTAAGCAAAGTACGAAAAATAGAGATTAAGACACGGAGTCTTAGTCAGAATATTTTTGCGGGACAGTATCATTCTGCCTTCAAGGGGCGTGGTATGGCTTTTTCCGAAGTTAGGGAATATCAGTATGGCGATGATGTCCGCGATATAGACTGGAACGTAACGGCTCGCTTCAATCATCCTTACGTAAAGGTGTTCGAGGAGGAAAGAGAACTTACCGTGATGCTGTTGGTAGATGTGAGTGGCTCGCTGGATTTCGGTACGACGAAGCAGACAAAGAAAGACCTCGTGGCAGAGATTGCGGCAACCATAGCCTTTTCAGCCATTCAGAACAACGACAAGATAGGTGTTGTATTTTTTTCCGACCGTATTGAGAAGTATATCCCACCCAAGAAAGGCAAGAAGCATATCCTCTACATTATCAGGGAAATGCTGGAGTTCAAGCCCGAAAGCAGACGCACGGATTTGAACAAGGCTGTGGAGTTTCTCACAAAAGTGATGAAGAGAAGATGCACGGCGTTTGTGCTTAGCGACTTCTACATCCGTTCGTCTTTCCAGAACGAACTCACGATAGCCAACCGCAAGCACGACGTGATAGCCGTACAGGTGTACGATCAGCGGGCAAAGGAAATGCCGGACGTGGGGCTGATGAAGATAGTGGATGCCGAGACCGGACACGAAATGCTGATAGATACCGGCAGCAGGAAGCTGCGGGCTGCGCATAATGCCTACTGGACAAGGCAACAGGAGATGCTGAGAGATGTATTCTCGAAAAGCAATGTAGACAACGTGTCGATTGCAACGGATGAGGATTTCGTAAAGAAACTAATGATTTTATTTGCTAAAAGAGGATGATGAAACGAATTGCAAACTTATTGATTCTGATTCTTTGTGCAGCCTTCGCCAACGCACAGGTAAAGGTTGAGGCAAAACTGGATTCTGCCAAAATTCTGATGGGCGAGCAGGCACATCTCACGGTAAATGTGTCGGGTTCAGGCAATACGAAGATAGAATTTCCCCAATATAAGGATCAGGAGGAAATGGCACAGGGAATAGAGGTGGTTCGTTCCGAGTTGGACACGCTGAAGGAGGGGGAGAGTCCCACTTATCAGTCTGTCTATACGCTTACCTCGTGGAATCCGAGTTCCTATAAAGTGCCTGCGTTGAAAGTGAAGGTGGGCGGAAAGGAATACACCACAAAGGAAATCACGCTGGAGGTAAAGGGAGTGGAGATTGATACCTTGAACAAGGAGAAGATACGCCCTGCCGAAACAATTCAGGAACTGGAGTTCTCGCTGGACGAATGGATGCCGTATATCGGATTAAGCATTTTAGTGGTACTCCTGTTGTGCGTTGCCGTTTATCTTTATGGTAGATTGAGAAGCAACAAGCCGATAGTTCTTCGCAAGAAAAAGAGAAAGCTGCTGCCACACGAAAAGGCAATGGAGGCTATTGCAAGAGTGAAGGATGAAAGAAACGTTGATGCAGACCATCAGAAGGTTTATTATACACAGTTGATTGATATTCTGCGCGAATATCTTGAAGACAGATTCGGTATCAATGCGATGGAAATGACGTCGTCGGAGATATTGGTGAGCCTGAAATCTGCGGGAAACGATGGCAAGATAGATGAACTGAGGCAGGTGTTTGAAACAGCCGATCTTGTGAAGTTCGCAAAATATTCAACTCCCAATTCTGAAAAAGACTACTATCTTACGAATGTGGTTCACTTCATAGAAGAGACAAAATTAGAGATTGATCCGAATGCGGAAGAGCTGGAAACTGTGTTAAGCGATTCCGACAGACAGCTCGTTCGTCAGCGGAAGATGCTGAAGATTGCAATAAGCATTGCAGTTGTTCTCGCCGTTGCCTTGCTGGCATACACGGTTTATAGTGTCTGGAAGTTGTTGGGTTATTAAAAAAATGGTGTAATGGAATTTGCAAATAAGGAATATCTGCTTTTACTGCTCCTGTTGATTCCCTATCTTCTATGGTATTTCTTCCGTAGGAAAGGCAGCGAACCGACAATGAGGATGGCAGATACCTATGTGTATGAATATGCGCCGAAGAGTTGGAGGATGAGGCTGATTCATCTTCCGATGCTGCTTCGCTGCCTTACCTATGCGTTGGTGGTAATGGTCTTGGCGCGTCCACAGACTGATACTCCGTCGGGCGCGGACTATTCAAACGGCATCAATATAATGCTGGCAATGGACGTTTCCACCAGTATGCTTTCGCAAGATGTTGCTCCGAACAGAATGGAAGTGGCGAAAGATGTTGCCAATGAGTTTATCAGCGCACGTCCTTCCGACAACATCGGCCTTACGATTTTTGCCGGAGAAGCGTTCACACAGTGTCCGATGACCACCGACCACGCGTCTTTGCTGAACCTTCTCCAGAATGTTAATACCGATTTGGCGAGCCACGGCTTGATAGAAGACGGAACGGCAATAGGAATGGGACTTGCAAATGCCGTGAACAGACTGAAGGACATAAAGGCGAAAAGCAAGGTGGTGATTCTGCTGACGGACGGCAGCAACAACAAGATAGAAATATCTCCGATGACAGCTGCCGAGATAGCAAAGAAGTTCGGAATCAGAGTTTATACCATTGGCTTGGGTACGGATAAGAATCCGAACGTTCCGAATCAGATGGTGGGAGAGATTGATTACAAGACGCTTCAGGACATTGCTCGAACCACGAACGGAGAGTTCTATCGGGCACAGAGCCGTCAGGAGTTGTCGCAGATTTATAAGGATATTGACAAGTTGGAGAAGGCCAAAATCAGTGGTGGCAGCTTTGGCAGGCGTTATGAAGCCTATATGCCTTTCGCACTCCTTGCGCTATTCTCTTTCCTGATGGAAATTGTGTTCAGGATTGCCGTGTTCAAGCGCATTCCTTAACCAATGTATCGACAAATTTAAATAGAAAATGTTCAGATTTGAAAATCCGATATACCTATGGTTGCTGTTGCTGATACCTTTATTGGCAATGGTGTATTATGTATTTGAACAGAAGCGGAAGAAACGCTTAAAGAAGTTTGGCGATACGGAAATTGTGAGAACCTTGACTCCAAACTATTCCAAATACCGCCGTGTAGTGAAGTTTGCGCTGATGGAGCTTGCTCTGGCGTTGCTTATAATGGTATTGGCACGGCCACAAATGGGAACAGGCGTTCCGTCGGATAAACGGGAAGGCATCGAGGCTATTATTGCAATGGACATCAGCAACTCTATGCTTTCACAGGATGTGGCACCGTCGCGTTTGGATAAAAGCAAGATGATGGTGGAGAATCTGGTGGATAAGTTCACGGACGATAAAATCGGACTTATCGTATTTGCCGGCGAGGCTTTCGTGCAACTACCGATTACTGCCGATTATGTGTCGGCAAAGATGTTTCTCGACAATATAGATCCGTCATTGATAGGTTCTCAGGGAACTGATATGAGACAGGCACTCGACCTTGCAATGCACAGTTTCTCGCAAGACGATAAAATCGGCAAGGCGATAATCCTGATTACCGATGGCGAGGACCACGAAGGAGGAGCCGAAGAAATGGCGAGAGAAGCCAGTAAATTGGGCATAAAGGTATTCATTCTCGGTGTGGGTTCAGCGAGTGGTGCTCCGATTCCGTTGGGCAATGGAGAATACCTGACCGACCGATCGGGCAACACGGTAATGACACGGTTGAACGAAGATATGTGCAAGAAAGTTGCCGAGGCAGGTAAAGGACTTTATCTGCACGTAGAAAACAATTTCGATGCCGAACGCAGGCTTCAGGCTGAAATAGGAAAGATGCAGAAAGGAGAAATGCAGACGGCGGGATATCGCAGTTTCGACGAGCAGTTTCAGGCCGTTGCGCTCCTGATAATCATACTCCTGATTTTGGACACTCTCATCTTGGAAGTGAGAAACCGAATTGTGGGAGGTTGGAATATATTTCATAGAAAATAATGAAGCAAACGATACAGATTCTTATATTATTCTTGCTGATGGCTTTGACGCTGAATGCTCAGACCGACAGGCAGTATATCCGAGAGGGCAATAGGTTCTTTCACGGCAAGGATTATGTTCAGGCCGAAACGAGTTACCGTAAAGCACTCGGACAGAATGGCGAAAGTGGGGTGGCTGCCTTCAACCTCGGCTGCGCATTGCAGGCACAGAAAAAAGATTCATTGGCAATTCAACAATACAAGTATGCTTCCGAAGTTGAGAAAATTCCTTTGCGCCGTGCAAGCTCTTATTATAATCTCGGAACTATTTACCACTCAAAACAGGATTATGGGAATGCGATAGAAGCCTATAAGAATGCACTTCGCTTGAATCCTCATCACGATGATGCCCGTTATAATTTGGCTGTCTGTATGAAGCAGCAGAATCAGCAGCAAAATCAGCAGAACCAAAAGAATAACGATCAGAACAAAGACGATAAAGATAAAAATAAGAACAAAGACAAAAACGATAAACAGAATCAGAATCAATCGAATGATAATCAGAACAAGCAGCAAAACAAGAATAAAGACTTGAGCAAAGACAACGCAGAACAGATGCTCAATGCTGCAAAGATGGCAGAGCAGGCAACGCAAGAAAAGTTGAAGCGAGCTATGCAACAGCCTAACAACAAGAATATTGAAAAAAATTGGTAAAGTCTTATGAAGCGATATATCTATTTATTTCTGACTTTTTTCTTGCCCCTCGTGGCAAGTGCCCAGCACGTTCGCGTTGTTGCGCCAAGCAAGGTTGGCGTAGGCGATGAATTTGCTGTGCAATATTCTATATCTGCCGAAGATGTTGAGAATATCAAGTTGGGGAATCCTCCGGCTGGAATCGAGTTTCTCGGAGGGCCTCAAGTGTTTTCACAGTCAAGCTATCAGACCATAAATGGACACACGACAAGTTCATCTTCCGTATCGTGTACCTATTATTTCGTTGCAACGAGAAAAGGAACTTTTACCATTCCTCCTGCACGAATCATAGTACACGGCCATACCATCGCCTCAACTCCCGTAAGGATAACTGCCATCGGCAATTCCAATGCCAGTACAGCGTCCAATAATTATGGAAGAGACGACGAACCGATAGAAGTTACACGCCCTCAAAGCAAGGTTATTGGCAGCAAAGACCTCTTTATGAAAGTTTCGACGAGCAAGACAAAGGTTTACGAACAGGAACCCGTTGTGCTTACCTACAAGGTCTATTCCCTTGTAAACCTCGTTGGCTTGAGTGGCAGCGTGCCTAATGTGTCAGGTTTTCACATTCAGGAAGTGAAACTGCCGCAGCAGAAAATCATTAGCAGGGAGAAACTCAACGGCAGAACTTATAACTGCGCCACGTGGTATCAGTACGTGATGTTCCCACAGGTAACGGGAAAACTGAAAGTTCCTTCCATCACGTTTAAGGCGGAAGTGCGTCCCGATCCGAACGATTTTGACCCGTTCGCCTTCATTGACGGGCGGATGGATATTGTAAAGGATATTGTTGCACCGGGAATAACCATCGACGTGCTTCCCTTGCCTGCAAAGCCCGCCAACTTCTCTGGTGGTGTGGGTAAGTTCAACATTACAGCCCAGTTGGACAAGACAGAAGTGAAAGCCGGCGACCCGATTAACCTCAGATTGATAGTTAATGGTGTCGGAAACCTGAAGCTGATAAAGCAGCCTGCTGTGAATTTCCCCAATGGATTTGAAACCTATGATGCCAGGGTCTCCGACAAGACGAGCCTGACAGCCAACGGTGTAGAGGGAAATATGGTCTATGATTATCTGGCCGTACCGAGAACAGAAGGCGAATACACCATCCCTTCGGTGCAGTTTGTCTATTTCGATTCCTCTACCAATTCATACAAGACCGTTCAGACTGCCTCTTTCAAGGTTAATGTGCTGAAGGGAGATGGTACGTCGCAAGACATTGACGAGCTGACACAGGCGGAAAACACAACCATCCGAGGCATTAAAACCGGAAAGGAAACATCATCGAGCACATTCTTCGGCTCGTTCTTCCATTGGATGCTCTGGGTGTTTATCCTTACAGTCTTCGGAGTTTTATTCTATTTCCTGCGCAAGCGTTCCGTAATGCAGTCCGATTTGGTGTTCATTCGGGGAAAGAATGCCGAGAAGGTGGCAACTTCAAAGATGTATAATGCGAAGCAACTGATGCTGAAAGGCAGGTCTTCCGACTTCTACGATGAGGTTCTTCACGCATTGTGGGGCTACGTCAGCAACAGGCTCAATATGCCGGTTGAGGAACTCTCTCGCGAGAATATCAGCGAAAAGCTGAGAGGAAAGAATGTAGATGAGGCTACGGTCAATAAGTTTATCGGTGCGCTCGATGAATGCGAGTTTGAACGCTATGCACCGGGTGATGAAAAGGGAAATATGAAGGTTACTTTCGATTCTGCCATCGACGCCATTACAAGTGTTGAAGAGGCTATGAACGTGAAGAAAGCAGCAGGCAAGCGAGGCGCGGTGCTCTTGCTGATGCTCGTCGGCAGCTTTGTTCTGTCCACAACGCTGATGGCGCAGGACAAGAGCATCGCCGATGCAGCCTATGCTAAGGGCAATTACGAGCAGGCAATAAGGATTTATGAAGAGATTCTGAAGAAGAACAAATCTTCCGAAGTCTATTATAATCTCGGCAATGCCTACTATAAAATCAACAACATAACGAAGTCGATTATAGCCTATGAGCGTGCCCTGCGCCTGTCGCCGAGCGATGAAGACATCATATTCAATCTGAATCTTGCACGCACAAAGACCATAGACAGGTTTACGGCCGAGTCCGAAATGTTCTTTGTTACTTGGTACAAGCAGTTGGTAAATACGCTTTCAATAGACGGATGGGCCTATGCAGGCATCGTTTTCCTCGTACTCTCGCTTTCTTTCGTAATTGTTTATTTCTTCTCGAGCAAGTTGAATTTCAGAAAGTTGGGATTTACGTTAGGCATACTGTTCTGCATCTGTTTCGTGCTTTCGCTCGTCTTTGCCCTTCAGCAAGATGCCAAGCTCGACAATACTAATGCCGCCGTCATCAAGACATCCACGGCACAGATAAAGATAACTCCTGACCTGAAGGCAGGCAATGCCATAGTATTACACGAAGGAACGAAAATAACCATTACCGACAGAACCATCAAGGACTGGTTTGAAGTGGAAGCTCCCGACGGTTCTAAGGGATGGATAAAAGCAAACTCCGTTGAGGAGATTTAACCACTCTGATAGATGAATCTTGAAAGTATATTAGAATTAGACAAGGCAGTCTTGCTTTCGCTGAATGGAAGCAATAATATGTTCTTGGACCAGATGGCATTGATATTGACATCTGGCCCGACTTGGATTCCTCTGTACCTGATTCTCGTTTATCTGATTGTGAAGAACAATGAGAAATGGAGTCAGATATTCCTCATACTTGCAATGATGGGCTTGTGTATGCTGATTTCAAACGGCTTCAACGGAGGATTTATAAAACCACACATCGCACGCCTGCGTCCGTCTGTGGAGCCGAGCCTTGTCGGTGTCGTACAGCTCGTGAACGGTTATAAGGCTGAAGGATTCAGCTTTTTTTCCGCCCACGCCTGCAACACATTCTGCATAGCCGTCTTTGTCAGCCTGCTTGTTAGAAGCAGAATCCTTACGGTCTTATTGGTCTTTTGGGCAATGCTGAATGCTTGGACACGATTGTATCTTGGCGTACACTATCCTTCCGATATTCTTGTGGGAACTGTGATGGGCATACTGATAGCCACCGTCGTGTATCTGCTTTTCCGATACATCTATTGTAAGATCACACCAAAAATATCCTACGTTTCCACACAATACACCAAAACTGGTTACAGTCTGCCCGATATTGATATAGTGCTTACAGTCTTTGTACTGATTTTCATTTATGCAATCCTGAGGGCATTGCTGGAATTAGGAACGATTTTTTAATATAGAAAGAAGAAAATGTCAGAAGAAACAAAACATATAAAGATTTCGGATTACGATTATCCGCTGCCCGATGAGCGTATCGCCAAATTTCCATTGGCCGAGCGCGACAACAGTAAGTTGCTGCTGTATAAGAGTGGCGAAGTTTCAGAGGATGTATTCCATCATCTCTCTTCCCATCTCCCACAGGGTGCATTGATGGTTTTCAACAATACGAAGGTTATTCAGGCACGAATGCACTTCCGTAAGGAAACCGGTGCATTGATAGAGATTTTCCTGATGGAACCGGCATCGCCAGCCGATTATGAACTGATGTTTCAGACCAATGGAAAATGCTCTTGGTTCTGTATGATAGGCAACCTGAAGAAGTGGAAGGAAGGAAAACTGAATCGAGATTTTGAAATCAACGGTCATAAACTAACCTTGTCTGCCTCCGTAGACCGAACCAAAGCCCCTGAAGTGGCAGGTGGTACGAACCATTGGATTGATTTTGAATGGAACAACGGCAATGTTTCCTTTGCCGAAATTCTCGAGGCCGTGGGCGAATTGCCCATTCCTCCTTACTTGAATCGCGAAACACAGGAGAGTGACAAGACCACCTATCAGACCGTTTATTCCAAGATAAAGGGTTCTGTGGCAGCTCCTACGGCAGGCTTGCACTTTACCGACAAGGTATTGAAATCGTTGGATGAGGCAGGTGTCGTGAGGGATGAACTCACGCTGCACGTCGGGGCAGGTACGTTCAAGCCCGTGAAGAGCGAGGAAATCGAAGACCACAATATGCACACGGAATACATTGTGGTGCATCGCCATACGCTCGAGAATCTCCTGAAGCACGATTGTTCGGCAATCGCCGTGGGAACAACGAGCGTGCGCACGCTGGAAAGCCTCTATTATATGGGCGTGAAACTGGAAATGAACCCATCGGCACTCGAGACCGAACTGCACGTAAACCAATGGGACCCCTACGATTATGCACACAACGACGACGGATTGGTATTGGTTGAGGGCAGGGTAGTAACCGTGGAGAAAGCCATCAGAAACCTGCTTGCCTATCTCGACAAAGACAAGTTGGAAGCCTTGCATTCAAGTACGCAGATAATCATTGCGCCGGGATTCACATATAAAATCGTGAAGATGCTCGTAACGAATTTCCATCAGCCCCAATCAACTCTTCTGCTGCTCGTCAGTGCATTCCTGAAAGGCGACTGGCACAAGGTTTATGACTACGCATTGGCTCACGGTTTCCGTTTCCTGAGCTATGGCGACAGCAGTTTGCTCATTCCATAATTAAAAGAAGAAAGGACGACACAATGAAAATAGGAGATAAAGTAAGATTCCTGAGCGATGTCGGAGGTGGAAAGATTTCCGGCTTTCAGGGAAAGAATATAGTATTGGTTGAGGATGAAGACGGTTTTGAAATCCCGACACCCATAACCGAAGTGGTGCTTGTCGGCGACGAAAATATGACCGCTGCCAAAATCAAGACACTTGAAAAGGAAGCGAAGACAGCCGAAGAGGACGGGGCAAAGTCCATCAAGGCGCGTTTGTCGGGCGATTCCGAAATGGAAGACGACGACTGGACGAATGTGGAAGAACCTGATTACGACCCTTCCGACAATTTCGTTGCGCCGGTAAAGGAGCGCGAGGGTGGCGACAAGCTCGTTGCCTATTTGGCTTTCGTTCCTAAATCGTTGAAGGAAATCGGCAACACAGCCTTTGCTTCCTATATGGTCAATGATTCAAACTATTATGTGCATTACGTCTATATGGTCAAGGACGGCGAACAATGGTCGTTGAAGTCTGTCGGAGAGATTGAACCCAACACAAAACTCTACATCGAAGAGTTTTCATACGGCGACCTGAACAGCTTGCAGGATGCCAGCATACAGCTCGTTGCCTACAAGTACGACAAGAGTTTTGAACTCAAACCTGCATTGAGCGTAAACATCCGTCTCGATGCAACGAAATTCTATAAGCTGAACACTTTCAGGGAAAACGACTTCTTTGAAACGCCGGCTTTGCTTTATCCTGTCAGCGAAAAGGATAAAGTAGCGGAGCAGAAGGTGGAAACGAAACTGGACCTGCCCAAGAAGTTGCAGGGAAGCACCACCGAATCCATCGACGTTTCCGTTTCCCCGGCTCGTAAACCGTTGGTGCGCAGATACGCCGACAATCAGAGCAAGAGCCATCGCACAAAACAGGTGCTGAAGAACGACAAGATTATCGTAGACCTTCATATCGACGAATTACTGGAGTCTACTGCCGGTATGTCGGCTGGAGACATTCTGGAATATCAGATTAATGCCTTCAGAAACGTATTGGAGCAATATAAGAATAAAAGTGGACAGAAGATTGTCTTCATCCACGGCAAGGGCGAGGGAGTTCTCCGCCACGCACTGATTCACGAATTGAATTATAAATATAAGAAGTATCAATATCAGGACGCATCTTTCCAAGAATACGGATACGGTGCAACCCAAGTAACGATCATCGCCTAAAAAAGAACTTGTTATGAAGTATGGTTTTATCAAGGTGGCATCAGCCGTACCCGATGTGCGTGTTGCCGACACGAAATTCAATCTCGAAGCTATTGAGAAGCAGATTGCGATAGCTGAAGGCTTGGGCGTGGAGATTATCTCTTTCCCTGAATTGTCTCTTACCGGCTATTCCTGTCAGGATCTGTTCCGTCAGCAGCTCTTGCTCGACGATGCCGAACACGCCGTGTTGATGCTCCTTGCCTTCACACGCCAGTTGGACATCATTACCATTGTGGGTGCTCCGGTGTGTGTGGGTTCGCTGCTGCTCAACTGTGCCATCGTCATTCAGCAGGGCAAAATCCTCGGTATGGTTCCCAAAACTTACTTGCCCAACTATGGCGAGTTCTATGAAAAGCGATGGTTTGCATCGGCACAGGACCTGCATCCTACGCAGATTCATTTCGCAGGGCAGAAACTCCGCATCACCCCCGAAATGCAGTTGTTCCGTACAGCTTCCGGCGTTAAGTTTGCCGTGGAGGTCTGCGAGGACGTCTGGGCACCCATTCCTCCGAGCAATTTCCTTTCTCTGGCAGGTGCAGAGGTTATCTTCAACCTTTCGGCAACAGACGAACTGATAGGAAAGCACAACTATCTGAAATCGCTTTTGGCGCAACAGAGCGCACGCACGCTCACAGGCTACGTGTATAGCAGTTGTGGTTTCGGCGAGAGCACACAGGATGTGGTTTATGGTGGCAATGCACTGATTTACGAAAACGGCTCGCTCCTTTCCGAAGCCAAGCGTTTCAGTATGGAGGCACAGATGATAGTGTCTGAAATCGATGTGGAGAAACTTCGCGAAGAGCGCAGGGCAAACACCACTTTCGTCAATGCGCAGCGCACGTTGGGCATTGAAACATTGGGATTGCACGGCACGATAGCCATCAGCGATTTCGTTAAGTGTTCCCCTCTGAACAATCCCGAGAGAGAATTTACGCTCACACGCACGGTAAATCCATATCCTTTCATTCCTTCAGACGGTGAAATGAAAGACTCTTGCGACGAGATTTTCAATATTCAGATAAATGGCTTGATAAAACGCTTGCAGCACATAAAGTGCAAGACCGTGGTATTGGGTATCAGCGGCGGTCTGGATTCCACCCTTGCCTTGCTCGTCTGCGTGATGGCGTTCGACCGACTGGGCTACGACCGTAAGGGCATTCTCGGCGTTACGATGCCCGGCTTCGGCACAACCGACCGAACCTATACCAATGCCATCAGGATGATGGCCGAGTTTGGCATCAGTATGAAGGAAATCAGCATTGCCCCCTCCGTAACGCAGCACTTGAAGGATATTGAACACAGTGCCGATCTTCGGGATGCAACCTATGAGAATGCGCAGGCCCGCGAGCGCACACAGATTCTGATGGACTTGAGCAACAAGTACAATGGAATAGTTGTGGGCACTGGCGACTTGAGCGAGCTTGCACTCGGATGGTGTACCTACAATGGCGACCACATGAGTATGTATGCCGTGAATGCAAGCATTCCCAAGACACTGATAAAGCACCTTGTCCGCTATTATGCCGAACAGAGCGAAAACGAAACCATCGCCCGTTGCCTGCTTGACGTGGTGGACACGCCGATTTCGCCCGAACTGATTCCGACCGACGAAAATGGCGAGACAACGCAGAAGACCGAAGACCTCGTTGGACCTTATGATCTCCACGACTTCTTCCTCTATTATTTCCTCCGTTACGGCTTCCGGCCGTCAAAGATATTCTATCTTGCCAAGACGGCTTTTGAAGGCAAGTTCGATGAGGAAACCATCAAACGTTGGCTTCGCACCTTCGTCTGGCGTTTCTTCTCGCAGCAATTCAAGCGTTCTTGTCTGCCGGACGGTCCGAAGGTGGGCACGGTAAGCCTTTCGCCTCGTGGCGACTGGCGTATGCCGTCGGATGCAATGGCTTCCGACTGGATAGCTGACGTAGAGAATTTATAAATCAGGGAACGAGAGGACAAGATTACAAGGAGACAAGAGGACGAGTGAACAAGGGGACAAGCGGGCAAGTATATTGCTTGTATGGGTAGAAACACTTCGTGTATGCTGAAAGACAATGAAAACGTAATGCTGAAATCGTATGATTATGGACAATCTTCCTTGTCCTCTCGTCCCCTTGTCTTTTTGTCCCCTCTTGTCCCCTTGTTCCCTCGTCTACTCGTTCCCTTGTCCACTTCCTCTCTTCCCAATCCTATGAAGCGATACGCTCTCATATTGTTTTTATTGGTAATTGTTGTTTTCGGCTATGCCCAGAACAACAATTATCCGAATATCCCCGTGGTGGATATTCTCCGCTATCAGGTGCAGAAGAGCAGGAAAGGCGTCCGCACAGCACCTTTCAAGCGTTATGGTCTGCGCAGAATCAGGGCTTCCAAATTCTTGGCAGACAATGATTCCCGACATATTTGGGGATGGCATTTGCAGGCTGACGAAACCTTTGATGCCGATAGAGAGGAACTCTATAAGCTCTTCAAGCGTGCCGACCTTTCCAGTATGGGTATTATTGATGTTCAGGATGGTGGGGTAGAGGTTGTGTTTTGGGATAAGCAATACTATCGCCGATTCTCTCAGGAACTCAAAAAGATAGGTTTTGTGTGTTCAGACAGCAGGCGTGCCACCAATATCCTCGAATTTCGCAAACCCGAATCAAGTATTCTCGTAGATTTTACCATTTGGCCTAATATATATATAATGTATGTATATAGCGCAAAATAGGGAGGATTGCAAGGAAACAAGGGGACGAGTGAACAAGGAGACAAGTTTATGAGGGTACAAGTGAACAAGTTTACGAGTGAATAAGTTTACGAGTGAACAAGTAGATATTTTTGTGTTCTTAATGTATTGATAATAAGTTCATTATCAGTATATCTTTAATAATCCAGATTTGTTCTTATTGTCGTTCTTCGTAAAAACGCCCTAAAACAACCTTTATTTTCCACTTTTTTCAAGCTCTTCTTCGCTTATTCACTTTCCATTCTTGCGAAGATGGCAAAACGTTCTTCGTAAGATTGCTTTGCAAACTTCGTTGATTTGTAAAACAAACATCATTTTATCGGCTCGCAACCCTTCTTTTCTTCTCATTCCAATCCTATTTTGAGATTTTCCGAGTGTGTATTTTTAGTAAATTGATTTTACAATGATTCGATTTAGGCTTTTTGCCTTCAGATATTCTTTTGTAAAGCAATATACGTCTTTTTCCAGTTATATCTATTGAAACTATCGCATTTGATATGTCTGTTATTTGCTTGTTGGGAGTTGATGGATTATTTCTTTTATAAAAAAGTGCATAAGTCCTACTTAATTCTATCCTATCAGTTCCTTCTTTTACTATAGAATCTATAGAGACACCTTGTTTGATAAGCGAAATTGAAAACTTAGTATTTGGCATATTATGTTTTTATATTTTATGGTTTTGCAGCCATTTGCATTTAATCCTCGTGGATTTTGTACATCTTGGCTGTAATGTTTGGATAATTATCTTGTTCGTCGTCCGTCCATTACTCGCATTGCTTTATGAAGGTTTCCAAAGCATTGACAGCTTTGTCTGGTGAGCAAGGCTTTGCTGATGACGATTGCAAACGTATGAGTTTACTATCGTAAAACTCTTGGTGGGTTTCCCGACAAGCTATATTTGCTTTATTTTACTTTGGGGGATATTCCCTTTTGTTCCGTGAATCGGCCTTCCATAAGAATTGTTTATTACTGTTTGTAAATATACGAATTTTTCTTGTATAAAGAACGGAAAGGGGGCTTTTTCATCATTTATCCTTGGTGGGGCGTTGGGAATTGCTGATGGGTTATTGAGCTGATGATTACGAGCCTCTGTATTGATGGTATATGTCCCATAAGGCATCCGAGAATCCCCATCCACAGTCCGTTGCATTGAGCATTCGCTCTATTCGTTCATAGTATTTTACAAGCAGGCCGTGAAGGAAGATAAACTCCATAGCCTTGGCAAAATTCCTTTCCAAGGTAATGTAATATTGTTCCCACATATCGCCGAAGGTCATTGTATATTCGCATCCCTGTTCTATGTAATAGAGCATTAGGTCGGCAACGCACTCGGGTGCCGGCTTCAGTTTCCTGAAGTCAGAGATAGCTTTCCAGCAGGTGGCGAACGACGGATTCTCCGAAAAACCACGGGTGGGGAAGAACTCGTTTCGTATTATCTTCTTATATTTCTCCACTTCAGCGTGGCTGTCGGGCGTGAGATAAAACTCCAGATAAGTCTTTGCCTCTCTGCTTGCATCGTAGAGGCTCATTACCAAGTTTATCACATTCTCCTTTGGCAGGGTCTCCAATTTCTTTCTCAACTTTGCTTTCGACATAATTATATGTATTTATTCCTTCTTCAAATATACGATGAATATTTCATAGCCCTTGTAGGCATACCATCTCGAAACCTCTTGTTGTGCCGTCATCGGCTGCCGATACGGATAATATTATACACGTTTGTATAATAGGTTGTACAAGTTTGTATAAGTGATTGTACAAACGTGTATAAGACAATCCTTATTCTGTACCGACTGAGGCAGTTGTTGGGGAAGGGGAGAAGAGGTCTTAGGCAGCGAGGGGAGAGGATTATTTGTATCGCTTTATCCGCATCAGCGAGGGATAGCATTCTTCATATCGGTCGAACTCGATGGCTGTTCCGTCGTAGCCCAGTTCGGCAAACACTTGCCGGACGGCTTGCTGCTCCTCTTCGGTAATGGCGCGGAGCTGCTCCTTGACATGGTAGAAGGTGGAAGAGCCGAAGCAGGCCTTCACTCCGTGTTTGGCAGCGCGCAAGTCTGCGGCCCGCACGTTGTCGAATATGTGCGAGATACCCCATGCGTAACGCTCGCGTCGGTCGGGGATGAAGAGCGGGCAGGGCTGCCTGCCCGTGATTATTGCAGGATTGACAACCATATAGGTAGGGTTGTGGTTCTTGCCTAGCATCCCATAAGCAGTATAACGCAAACATTGGCTTGCCTTTTCGCAATTCGCTCCGGCGCAATGGGCGAAATCGCTGTCAAGTTGGTTGTATTCTTCCTGTGTCATAAGGCTTTGTTAGGTTACATTTTCTTATTACTGCAAAGATAATGATTTCTGATGAATAAACAATTTCATTTTCTTGGCAAATTTTACTTTCAGCTTACATCCTGTACTGTACTATAAAGGTATATAATAAACCAATCGCAGCAATCCGGTTGAGACTGCTGCAATGTTGTTATTTCCTTAAATATGACTTGCTGAAAATTATGAGGTATTCAAAATTTGATATTGTTATCTATCAGTTTTATTATAGCAATAACAGAAAACCGACCTATACTTTGTTCTAAAATAATCTAATACTCCTTTGTATTAATCTTATTTGTAAGAACAGATGTTAGTGTTGTATAGAATTAATACCTTTTTCAAATATAAACTATTGTTTTAAATGTAAGGCTTTCTATTAGTTATTTCAGACTTCTTGATATTTGTACTTAATTAAAGTTGCTAAATACTTTGATGTATCAATCAAAAGTCCAATCGCTTCTTCATCTATGCTATCGGGTGTAAAATGCATTATTTCATTTCTTATTTTTCTGATAGCTTCTAATCTTTCTGTAAGAATCTTTTTGTCAGTATATATTTTCAGCTTATCCCAAAAACCAGGCGTTTCTATGATACGTTGGTAATGCCCAAATGATAAATCGTCAATCGAATTAATTTCTTTTTCAGCATTATCACAAATTTTCTTTATGTCTTCTAATAAAAATTCTCCATTAAAAAGAACTCTGATAGATTTCTCTATTTCTTCTAATAAAAGAAAAGGCATTGTGTTTAATAAGAATTCTGAAGCTATATCTGCAGTTGTAATAATACCTTGCAACGATTTATCCTTACCGATAACAACGGCAAAGTCATGTTCATAAATGACTTTCATGGCATCAAGCAAAGGAGTATCAGGCTCAATCACTTGAATTTCTTTTTTTATATAATCCTTAACATTATCACTTTGCACTCCATTAAACCTTGCTTCGCAAATTGTTTCCCAAGATATATATCCAATAATACCTCTTTCTCTATTATTTGTAACAGGTAGTTGAGAGAACTTATTCATCTGCATTATTGTAATAGCCTTTCTTAAGGAATCATCATTATTTACATATTTGGGAATCTTATTAGCTGCTTCAAGTATTTGAACTCTTTTAATTGGATCTTTAGGTATCTTAGTTTTAGCAATCTCCTTATGTCTAATTTCTATGGGACTATCAATCCATACATCTGTATAATTTGGTGAAACCTCTAATTGATTTTCCTCTAAAAAATTATCAATATACGCACAATTACGGGAGGTTCGTTTATAACAATTTAAACCATTCAAAAGTTCACGTGGAGTAATGGTTTGTGGCTTCTTGTCTTTTTTTATTTGTTCTATTTTCTGTTTAAAATCCATAATAAATATTGTTTTAAAATATAAGTTCACATTTCACCATAATGTGAAATGTGAACTTCATATATAATTTACTTCACCTCCTCGAATATATCCTATGCTGATTATCAATAACTTACATTTGCATGGTACAAAAATGCTTCCTCTATTTGAGTAGTATTGATTAGAAAACATTTTGAATGTTATCACTTTTTCTAATTTCATTTTAAAATAGATACTTTGTTTGCTCTTTTGACATTTTATCTAAAATTTCCTTTGCTTTAGGGAAAGCATTGCAAAAATCTCGTACTATTACTTGCTGAAATTTGCAGATGGAGTTTAGTATCGTAAATGCCTTTTTTTTATATTCGTCAGAATTGTACATTTGTCCAAATTGTAAAGTTCCTAAGAATGAAGGATGTGATTGATAAGAAAGGTAACTATATAAAATAGAAAGGTCTTCCTTGGGGAATATTTCTTTGGGAGATGCACTAAACGATAGTATCTTGAATTCTTTAATCTTTTGCGTTTGCGTATCCTTAATAAACTTATATCCTTTAATAGATGTATCAGATTTGTTAATTTCTTTATGAAAAGCTTGTTTTGCGTCTTCTGTAATATCAAGTTTCTCTAAAAGACTTATGGCTCTCTGCCTAAGACCCTTTATTTGTGTCATGTTTGAATTATATATTTTTCTATATTTCTCAGCTTCTTGGGGATTTTGAGGCAATTTCCTATTATATAGTCCTCTTATTTCCCAGATACATAAGACAATTTCTTTCTCTATAGTATTTTCTTGTTCGACAAAAAGATTATTAAATATAAAGACTTTTTCATATAGACTTCTTAATATTGATGTCATAGAAGGTATGTCTATTATTGTCCTGTTTCCCAAATGTGGAATCATTGGAGTCCCCTTAAAAAGTATCAATATAGAATTAATATGAAGCATTTCCATTTGCAAAAAACATTGAGCTATCTCTGTGTACCGATCTCTCTGCTCTTCTGTTTCTGTCCAATAATTTTGCCAAAAATAAAATAAAGCAGCTGCATTTTGTGTTGCTGCTTTTTTCATCATGGCTATCTGTTGGTCAATACTTGTATTATTTTGTGTCATTTTTATATTCTGGCTATTGGATTAAATACAAACATACATTATTTGGGATGGCCTTTCCGACTTCAAATCCATATCTACCATTTGATGTCTCGTCTATAACTTGCCTATTTTCTTCTATACTTACTATTCTTGTTTTATGCCATCTATCGTTTTGCCTGTAAGCAAAATAATCCCCAACCTTAATGATTAGATTTTTAATTTCTATACAGACAACGGTATTCTTCTTATAATAATTATAGGGTTCTCCCAGTTCTTGCAAATTAGTTGGAGTGAAGTCAACAAGTCCATGAGCATTAATCAGGCTTTCTCTTGCTTCTTTTTTGGAAATAAAGCCATTTTCTATATCAAAAAACAGATTAAATAATTGCCAAGTATAAGCTAGTCCACGCTTATCTTTTTGAGCATCTGTAATTTGCACGTCTTTGAATGGGGGACGTGTTCTTTTTAATGGTTCTATATTGCGTTCATTATTAACGATGTAAAGTGCATGCACGTCAAATGCATTCCTTTCTTCGCATCTTCTAAATTTAATTTTATGAATTTGAGAGCATTGTGCATCTGTCGATGTACCATTTATTCCTTTTACTTCTATAATAAGCAGCCCAGCTTCTCCTAAATCAACTTGTACATCCTCCTCGAAAATGTCTCCCTCCTTTTTGGTTGTATCTGCATCTACGATATTAGAAAAGCCTAGCCATTGTAAAAAATCAATTACGGCTTTTACAAGGTTGTCCCCAGTTTCTGTTAGAAGGGAATGTAAGAAAGAGTATTGTTTGTTATTTTCTTCTTTCTGCACTTCTATTACTGCTAAATCTTCTTGGTATTTATTTGTTAATTGTTTTTCTTTGTCTAAAAGTTCTTGTTGATTTGGAAGAAAATACATTGGTGTATTTTTCCACGCAGCAGCTTCTATGAATGGAAAATATTCAGAAAAATAGATATAGAGGAATTCATTAAAGACATTTTTAAGTAGCTCTAATTTATTTTCACTTTGCGGAAGCATAATTGTAATATCATACTCATCCATATAAAAATATGAGATAATATCTCCAGCCATAGTTGTTAGCAGAGGTATAAAACGAGTGTCTTCTTTTCGCACACTATTCTCCCATGACATTGGATGGAGATAAGTTTGTTGATAAGAGTACCCATCCACAGTATTTCCAAATATCTCTTGAGTCAATCTACTATTTTTGCAATGTAGCACATCTCTACCGTAAAGTGAAGTTTCATTACAATAATTCTGAATATGTTCATAATTTGTAAAACTGCCACCATCAGTTGTATTATGTGTTCCTGCGTTATACTTTTCGTAGGACACCCTATAAAGTTCTCCTTGAAAGATGATCTTTATTAAAGGCCGTCCTCTATGTTTTTGCAGTTCAATGCTTAGAAGCTTAGAGCTGTAAGGAATTGGATTAAATAATGTTTCTGGATATGAACTATATAAGTAAATACTGTCACTGCCAGTTATATGTGTTCTTACATGATTTTTCTCTGAATATGGAATAACTCTCTCATACCCCATATCTTGTATTAGAATATCATACTCTTGAATATTTATCGGGAAATCATAATTTAGCAATAGTTTGACATAATCATAACGGTTCTTAATTATTTTAGCTGTATCTATTTTAGCTCCCATTGTTCCTTCAAAGACTTCAAAATCCTTTTTCAGAAATGATAGAATGTCATCTTCTAAATCTATAGCACATATTTTTGTCTTCTTTATATCCATCATGATATCTTATTTAGAGAATTTTATGGTTACTTCTTTGTCGTTTGCAATATTATCAATTGCTGTATTTAGGATTTCTTTCAGCATTTTTGCTGTCTTGTCTAATTCATAGATACCAGCGTCTTCATTATAGGCATTGTCTAATTCTAAAAAGTTGTCCAAAGTAAAATTTTCAGTATTATAATTAGATTGTGGATTATGATAAAGTTGTGCAATTTCTTCTTGCTTAGTATGAGAAAACAAAGGAGTTTCTATTAAATGAAAATAAGAGGGAGCACAATGCCCGCCAGAGCCACCAACTCCGATATAATCTATCATACCCTTTGAACGCCAAAAAGCAAGAAAGCATCGAATGAATATACTTTCTGTTAAATCATTATTGCTATTAATTATCCTTATCCCATGATAATTAGTAGCGACATTATAATCGTCATTCAATACGACAAATGTCCTACCTTTCCCAAAACCTTCACCACCAAAAATTATATCTCCTTTAGATAGAGTTTTCAAAGTGGTAGGTGTGCCTATAAAGGACGTTTTCTCCACAAATCCATATTGACTTATATAAGTTGGAAGGACTAATTCATAGAAGCCTTTGTAATAGGAAGCACTATCTATTCTCGTTCCTATAAATCCCCTTTCCAAAGACGTTCCTCTTGTCCATGTAAAACCTCTTGAAATAAGATCAATAGATCCTTGTTTATAATTCTTGACAATAAAGTTCCAGTACTGAAATTTCTCACAATAAAGACTGGTATCAAGTCGTCCAGAATTTACAATGCCTGTAAATGTTGGCTGCTCAAACCTAAAGCAATTTTTCTTTTGGTTATTCAGAAGTTCCTGTTCTATAGTTAATAAGATTTCACGATGACGTATTTTTATCAGTTTTTCTTTATTGATGATAGCCTGAGTTAATAATTCTACAAACCTAATAGTATTTTCTACATTTTCATTGGGCATTGGAATTTTACAGTCGAGAAATAAAGTCTTTGCATGTCTAATGGTAGCACCTTTGGGTACCATAACATCAAGTTGTTCACGAAAAAGCATATGCTTAATGAAAGCCAGCAAATAATATTTCTTACTGTGTACAGGCAGTTTATAGAGAGCACCAGAAAGCATTACATTAGGATAATCTTTATCTAAAATTGCAATTTCTCCAATATTACTATCTTTTGAAATAATTAAGTCTCCCTCTTTTAAGTTCATTTGAACAAAACTTTGTGGCATTATGGGAAGCATTGTTTCTTTTGTTATTTCAGGCAAGAATGAATGTTCTTGCAAAGCCTTTGTTCGTAAGAAATAATGTGTAGATTGATTTATATAGTTCAAACTACCAACTTCTATGCCTAAATCTTTCCTTTGAAGTGGTCTGCTAAGGAAATCCCTAACAGTAAGAGTATTGGTGTTAAGCATTGACAAATGCTTATACTGCGAGGCTGACAGGGTATAATCAGCTTTGCCAATGTCTTTATAAGAAATAGAAGAGGGGGTCTTAATATACTTATTACTATCCATTGTTTACTTTGATTTAATAAAAATATCTTGTAATTGCTTTTCTTGTCCCAAACACCACTGCTTAAAATCAGCTATTGTTTGGGTAAAATCTTCATCGAGCATAGCTCTGCCATCCTTATCTATTTCAACTTCGAAGTTGTCATAGTTGATTTTATATACTGGGGAAAAGAATTTCACGCGTTTACTTGTTTTCACTTCATAGCCTATTCTCTGAATTTCTCGTGCAAAAACCTGATAGTTTTGCTCTTTTAATTTCTCCAGCTCACTCTTCTTTGGTTTATATGCAACGATGATGGATGTGTTAACTCCTGTTTCGGCAAATACATTTGCAGGCAAGTCAAATATAGCAACAATACGCATATTGTCCATTAACCACTTGCGAGCAATTCTATGAGAATCAATACTTGCGATTGAGTTAGACAACACAATGCCCATACGTCCATTCTCATTGAGAATACGATATGCATTTTCTAAAAAGACAACACCGAGATCAATTTTATTTGCTTGTTTCTTTGTTTTCTTTTCACCCTCACCGTTATTGCTGTATAAATCCCATAATTCATAGCATTGTATCATTTCTAAATCTTTATCGTCTTGAGGTACAAAGGCTCTATCTTCTCCAAATGGAGGATTGGTAAGCACGACATCAAATTTTTTGAGTTCATTCGTGTCCGGTCTATTATCCCAATTACCTTTCTGATTCATTGATGGGATAAGGTCTATAATGTCCCCTTTTGTATCGAACTTAGATAACAATGAGCCATATCCTGCTTTTGCCTTGATTTTAGCATTACCATCTCCATTGAGCAGCATATTAAGAGTGGCTAGCATAACCATCTGATCGTCAATATCCATACCATAGATATTATTATCATCTAATTTGCTATTTGAATTCACATAGGAAACAGACAGGAAGTCTGCTATTCCTACAGTCGGATCTATCACCGTTTCACCATTTCTAGGATTTACAATATTTACTAAAAAGTCAATAAGTGGAAGTGGCGTTATAAATTGCGCATTATTATCTTTAGAGAATTGAGGAGCAAATTTATAAAAGACCAACTGGTAAAGATCTGTTTTGTATGAACGGACAAAAGAATAGTCTTGAAACTGATAGACAACCTCTATCAGTATCTTTATATGATTCTCATTCTTTACATTCAGCGGGTTATCTTTCAATATTCTATAATACATACCAGATGCATCTGCCCTTAAAGAATTTATTCGTTTTATAAAGTTCTGTAATGGGGAATCTGCGAGTGTTTTAAAGTTCTTTTCACTATCTGTTATCACTACTGTCCAAAGAAATTTTTCCATAAGGTCTGCTGACCATCATTGGAGTCATTCTGAGGACGTTTTGGTTTAACGAATAGTTCGCCTAAGGGTTTCCTCTCAAAGAGAACCTTCCCGATGGCAGCCGATAAAATATAGAGATCCTGTTCAATATGGTACACTTTCTTTGCAACGGCAAGCAGCAGATAATCGCAGATAGCAATCCAAATCTGCGAGAATACAGCATTCTGGCTCGTTCCGTAGAACGAGTTGATGTGCATTCGCTGCTTTATCCATTTGAAGAAGCACTCCACTTGCCAGCGTTCCCTGTAGAGTTCTGCGATTGTCAGGTAGGAATGAGTAAAGTCATTGGTCAAGAATCTGTAGACGTTACCTGTGGCATAATCTTCGTAAACAACCATGCGCAGTGTGTCTGGATACCACTTGGAGGTTCTTGGTCCTGTAAGTCTGACAATGGTGTCGTTTGTAACTCCTGTCTGTTTGTCTACAGGACGTTCCTCAACTACCTCATACCTCATGTTATCTTTTGCCCTTGTCACAAAGAAAGCCTGCTGACGATGGAAGTGGTTGAACAACTGTCTGAAGTCAACATAACCCTTGTCCATGAGATAGTAGCTTCCTGGTTCTACGGGAATCAGACTCATGGTCTTGGAATCATGAACAGCAGCCTCCGTCAGATGGATGAAGGTTGGTATGGAGCCACGCAAATCCAGAAGTGTATGCATCTTTACACCCCCTTTGTCATGATGCAGACGAGCCCACGGGCAAAGCTGGAGGCACAGTTTGATGGTGCTGCTGTCAAAGGCATACACGATGCCATCCACGTCAAGCCGGGACGGTTCGTCCTGGTACAGCTCTCTTGCCCAGGCTATCAGGCTCTGCCCAAAATCATGGTATATACGCCAATCCTTGGTCTCATTGATATGGGCCAAAGTCGAACGTTGGATATACTTTATTCCACTCGAATAGAGCTTGGAAGAGAGAGCCACCAGCGTCGCATCAATGCTGCGGAGACTAATCTGGTCGGTGAACTGGGCAAAGCTCATCACCATAAACTGGTCTCTGCATTTGAAGCCGATGGCATGTCTATTGCCGTTGTATCTCTTTACGCACTTGTCGAACTCATATCTTGGTATGAGCGACATGATTTGAGCGAATACGGTCTTTCCTTGATTCATGAGTTCTGCCTCTTGCAATACGATTTGCAAAAGTACAAAACCAAATCTCGAAAAAATAATATTCGCGTAACTCATTGAAAATAATCAATTTGAATTAGGTTCAAGAATTTTTCTTTGGACAGTAGTGATCTGTTATATAAAAGTCAAGAAAACGTTTTGGATTCTTTTCGTTTCTCTTTTCATCAAAGATTTTCAGAGATAAAATTTGAATCAAGATCTCAAAGCCGATTGGATTCAGCATTCCAACATCGGTCATTCTACGCAGAATACTGCTCATAGCATCGTTTATCTGAGTAGAATGTACGCCAGAGATTATATCCAAATCTTCTATTTTTCTTTTAGAACGATCAAGAGTTTTCGTAGCAGACCACTCTAACAAGCATTCAAAATTTGGCAAATTAAAATAAGGATCGGGAAGATGTAATGAAAGTTCTTTGGTCTTGCTATTATCTCCCTTTACATTAAATTCTTCACTATATCTCAAGAACATTCCATTAGACTTGCGGAATAGATAGAGCCTTTCTGTGTCATACAAAACACCCAAACAAAAGGAACGACGACTCTCATTTAGATATGCCTTTAACTGTTTGTCCCAAATATCTGCAATATTTTTGTTATCCTCTTTTTTGAATTCCAAAGCAACTAACAGGTGTTCCCGAAGCCAATCTAAACTTTCATTATTGCCATTGTTATGGTAATCTTTGTACTTTTCAAACCATGAAACATCATCAAATATTGCAGCATCAAGTCTAATAGGAGCCGATGATTTATTTCCTTTTGGAAACTGAACTTCGGTTCCAATATAATCCTTAATGAATAATCCAGATTGTACAATAGAATAAAGGAATTGCCATTTATAGTATTGCTCATTATGTTCACCATTTTTCTTTTGAAAATAGGTTTTCCTATTCATTGTTAAATGCTCCGGTAGAAAGCAAGTATATTCTTTTATAAACTGATATTTACTATCAAATTCATTTTTAGCTTCTGTAAAAGTCATTGATACTATTATTTATTTTAAATTAAATATTTGTTATGTCCTCTACTCCTTATAATAAGACTGCTCAAAGTTTTAGATGAATACTTCTTTAGATACGAGGGCTGTCTATATGTGTAAACAATGTTTAAAGTTACTCATAAGATTACGTCTCATTTTATTAATCACTCATTTTGCTCATAATAATACGAATAGTCAATACCTTTCATAAACATTTCCCTGTCATCAATCTTTGTTGTGAGTGCAGGCTCTACTAAAGCCTTAATGCGTGTACTATCAGACACACTCTCACGCATTGCTGACAGATACTCGTTCTTATCTATTTGACTCCAATCCACACACCGTTTGAGAGAACGCTTCAGCATGAGGTCAAGCCAAATGCGAGTGCTGCGACCATTGCCTTCCATAAAAGGATGGGCAACATTCATTTCAACATACTTGTTCATTATCTCATCGAAAGTAGTTTCTGGCATTCGCTCTATCGTTTGCAGTGTAGCAGGGAAGTGCATACAATTAGCGAAAGTGAAACCTCCCTTTGAAATATTCTTGGTGCGAATTTGTCCAGCGAAGTCGTACAATCCTCCAAAGAGATAAGCATGAATCTGCTGTAAACATTGTATGCTGCCCGGTTCAAGACTTTTCAGCAAACCACTTTCATATAACTGATATGCTTTCTTTCGACTCTGTCCATCCAATGTATTATCGCTGTATGTAAACCAGTCAAGGAACTCATTTGCACGATTGTTGGGATAGTGCTTTGCTAATAAAGCCACTCCTTCACTATCAAGAACATCTGCAATACGCATCTTTCCATCCGGTGCTTCAAATTTAAAGCCGTGAGTAGCACTCACAGGTTCAATGCCTTCTTGTTTCAACTTACGTTTTAGCCAGCGCCAATAGTTACCTGCTTTGGTGTAGTCAGGCTCATCATTAATGGCACGCACAATGTCTGTTGCAGAAAACCACCAACAATTATTTTCTTCATCCCATACGGCACGTACTTCACGGTCGTTGAAGAAGCGAATTGATTTCTTATGTTGTTCTTTCTTCTCTTCCATAAATGAGAATTTAGTTGTTTATTTGACTGCTTTTTATAACCCAATAGCCATTACGCCGACCATTTTTGCGTTCAATGATGCCTTGTTCAGATAATTTTACGGTCATCGTCTTTATCGTTCGTTCTGATTTTCCTATATGCGCTGCTATTTCCTTTTGCGTTGCATTCGGCTTCTCCTTAATGAAGTTGAGCAATGCCAATTCTTCTAAAGTGCAATTCAAAGTGCAAATATTGCACTTTGTAGCATTTTCTTTTGCACTTTGAGTATCTGCCGAAACATGTAGAAACCTGTTCTTTAACTCATTCTGCTCACCCAATATCAGATTACGGAAAAACGCTTCAAGGTATTGTGTTGTCGCAAAAATACCTTTAGGTATATTGTTATAGTTGGCTCGAACCAGTGCATTGCGGAAGTACCACGAATAGTTGGCAAAGATTTCGTTGCTGACGCCAAAGCCAAATGTACGCAGATACTTAATGGTGAAAACTGCTGTGGTACGAGTATTTCCTTCTCCAAATGGATGAATTTGCCAAAGGTCGGAAACGAATTGCGCAATATGCTTCATGGCTTCCACTGTGTCATGATGCCTATAATCGTATTCCTTTTCACGGGCAAAGTCGTAATCCAAAGTTTCACGAATACTGTCTGCACCTGCATACAGTACAGTTTCTCCATTCAGCACCCATTCCTTTTTCGTAATGTTGTAATCTCTTATCTCACCTGCATGATTATAAATGCCTACAAACAATCGACGATGAATAGCAATATACTCTAATGGTGAGAACGTAAAACTCTGCTCAGATAGCAATTCAGTGATACGAGCCGAAACTTTATCTGCCTCTTCGGTCCTGTCCTCTATATCCTTACGGACAGTCTTAGATTCATAGTAGCTATTGACAAGTTGCTTCACCTCCTCAATCGTGATATTGCCCTCAATATGCTGTCGAGCAGTCTCACGCAGATAGTCGGAAGTTTTCAAACCATCAACAGCCTGCAAGCCAATAGCCGTCTGCCACGCATAACCCTTCTCACGTTTATGCGGTTCACCCTGTCGTATATATTCTTCAAAGTCAGTTATCATATGGCTTTATGAAATGATACTTTATTTGTCATCTTTTGTATTGATCAAATCCTTAGGATTGACTTGTAATATCTCTGCTATTTGGAATAGAAGTTCCAAACTTGGCTGACGACGATTGCAAACGTAGGAGTTCACTATCGTAAAACTCTTGCCGAGCTTTTCTGCAAGCCATGTCTGCTTGATTCCTTTTTCGGTAAGCACCTCTTTTATTCTGTTGGTAGGATTTTTCATAAATATTATAAGATTGTTTGCAAATATAGTAAATATTATTGTATAAGTAGCTAAAAAGGAGGAGATTTTTTCTCCTCCTTTAAAAGTTTTATATCCATATTTCTATTTGCCTTTCCTATTTTGCAGATTATTCTGCATTAGGCTATCCGCTTTTGCTTTCAGTTCCCAGTTATAATTATCCGTCTGCTTCTTGATTCTTTTAATCATTGTAGCATCGCGATGAATGTCAAACACATCATTGAGCCATAAGATTTCCTTTGGGCTGCAACCTCTCCACACTCTGATGATACGGAATTTCAAGGCATCATCTTTGTATTGTTGTTTGCTTTGCCATAAGGAGTAATTACCAACCAAAGAAATAAGACAAAGGAAAGACACTGCCACTACTGTAGTAAAGACTTTCGATGACTTGATGTCAAAGCTATGCCTGTGAATCTGTTCTTGCGGTTGTGGATATTCTTTCTGCTCCTGCCACTCGTGCAGCATGGTCAAGACACTTGCCACCAATTTGTCTATGGATTTAGCCTCCTCGTCCTTGATGCGCTTTTGCACATCAATGTACTTGTTAAGAACGGCTTTTGTACGCAATTCGTACTGATTGAGTAATTCCTGTTCTTGCTGGTCGTCATTTTGCACAGGTGTAGATGGAACAGGGAAAGAGACGGAACTGTTCTCTTTTTCTTTCAGCTCCTTCAGTTCCCTGTAAATTGTTTCCAACTTGTTCTTGATTTCCTCAAAGAGAACAAATGTATTATTATCTGCCATAGTTATAAATGTATTTTACGTTTTTTCTTTTTCTTCTTTTTGTCAAGTGTGTTGTAAACTTCCGCAGAGACTGTGCCATGAGTCTGAAATAATCCCAATCCTCCTTCTATAAGGTCGTTGGCTATTTCACTCGTAACATCTGCAACATTAGATATAAGATTTATCGTTCCTTGCATCTGCTGTTCGTGTTCTCTATCATTCTGTTGCAGGGCAAAGTCAATCTTGGAATAACAGAAACTCCGGTCCACCTTAGAGCCATTGAAATGGTAGCCGTTCTTTTCAAAGATGACACCCTGAACTTCCTGCGAGTTGCCTTTATACTTGAAACAGACATCAATACCTTGCTTTTCTAAATGAGCAAGGAGGGATTGCCAATTCCTACATCGAGTTACTTCTGCTTTCAATGCCTGATAGATTTCATATTTGGTCTTGTCAGGTTCTTTCAGGCGGTGTTCCTTGACATTCTCCTTGCCACCGGCGAAATACAAACCATACTTGGCGGTCAGTTCCTTGCAAATCTTTTCACTTCTGAATCTGTCGTTACGGTCAGAAATGCTCTTGCCGTTATTGTCTATCCGATTGAATGCGATATGAATGTGCGGATGTTCTTTGTCGAAATGGCGACCAATGATATACTGCGTATCTTTTATTCCCATCTTCTCCATGTACTCATGCGCCACTTTCGCCATCCACTCATTGTTGAGTTTGCGAGAGTCCTGAGCGGGGAAACTAAGGGAAATATGTCCGACAACCTTACTTACTCGTGGATTCAGTTCCGTCTGGTCAATGAAACTTTGGACAATATGGCTGATACTGTCTGTTCTCACTCCGGAACAGTCTATAAGCTCCGTTCCTTTCTTCGGGTCAAGGATGTAGTTGATGACACCCTTGAAGCCCGAGCCTTTCATTATCTTGGCTATCATCTTCGTATCAGGTTTAGGATTTTGTCAATCTTGCCAATAATGATTTTGTGAAAAGGAGCAACGGCATGAAACCCCTCCGCATTGGCACGATGAGCCAACTGGTTGAGATTGTTTGCCATGCCACACAGCTTACGGATAAAGTCTGCTTGCTCTACGGTCAGTCGTTCTATGACATTTCCTTTCTCAAGAACTTTTCTTACAAACTCACTCATGGATATTCCTGCGTTCTTGGCTTTACCTTTGAGCGTATAGTAATCCTCTGTGGTAAGTTTTACCGTGATACGGTATTTCTTCTTTTCAGTAGCGCCTTTGGTTGGACAACCACCTTTGTTGTATTCTGATTTAGTCATATTTTTTTCTTTAATTTGAATTGATGGAGACCGACGGGATAATTCTCTGAACCGAGTGGCAGGAGGTGGAGCAAGTGGTTTTGGTATGCCCAAAACATAAACTTGCTCCCCGAAAAATATATCATACCCAGCAATTCCTGTAATCATAGCTTGATCCCTTTGGATTTCTTGATTTCTGCTTTCTCTGAATGCTTGAATTCAGCACACAGACACTCGTTCAAGTCCTTAAAGTTTTGATAAATAGAAGAGCAATCTTGGATACGTAATCCATCCTCTATGAGTTTGTTTAAAGCTGTTCTTCCTCCTTCATCGTTATCTAAATACGAACATACCAAACTGTGTTTTGAAAGGAAAATTTTTGACTTCCTGATATTACTTATAGAATTTAGAATTAATGCGGATTTTTCCTCTTCCTCTGGGCTCATTGTAAGCAAGCTAAGATAATCCATAAAGCCTTCAAATAGATTGATTCGTTCTGAAGGGGTTGGGATGTACGATACATCAGAAGGAGGCAAACACCCTTTGAAATATGGATTGCGCAACGCATACCCATAAGAATTGTTCGGAAAGCCTATTGCATAAAATTTCTTATCAGCGATTCTATAATGGATTTCCTTACAATACTTTTTAGCAATATTCAGATTGATTCTTCTTTGGGTGAAATATTCAATGAGATTCGGATGGCATAGCTTGGTAGAACCGATAACCTCTATCCGTGATTGGCTTAAATTTTTTGTTTCGTTATTACCTATGGAGAATCTTGGCTGGATATTTGGTTTACCATTAAAAGTATCTATTGCCTGTACTAGACTACATTTATGTAATCTCATAACTAAATCTATAAGACTTCCACCTTCATTAAGGGCAAAATCATACCATAGATTTTTATTATAATCTACTTTGAAACTTGGAATATGCTCGTTTCTAAACGGACTTTTATACATTCCATAATAGCCATAATCCTTAGCAGGATATATAGCCATATTGCCTAAGTAATCCTTAATTGATATTGCTTTAATTTCATCTATTGTCATACTTATAACTTTTAAGTTTGTTGGTTACTACAAGGTTATATTATTGTAAGTTGTTGACAGTGAAAGAAAAACATGTAGTAGTCATTTATTTTGTAGTAATTTCCTTACACATATATAAATTGTTGGTAGTAATAGGTAGTAAATCCCTTTTTTGCTGATTACTACAACCTAATCTTTTTTCTTTCAATGCTTTATCTCTCTTTGTAGTAAAGTAGTATTAATAATTAGTATTGTAACTTTGAATAAAGGGATTGGGAGCAATCTTGCGTATGTGATACACATACATTGGGTTGCCACCGATTCTTTTGGACTTTCTCAAGAAACCTGCCTTTTTCAAGGCTTCGCCCATTCTCCTTTCACTTAGATTAAGTGTAGTATAAGCTCGTAAATAATTCAAGATTTCTGATGTTGTCATATAGCTTTCTTCTGTTACTGCTGGCTTTTCCATGCCTTTAAGAAGCATTTCATATTCAATAGTCTGTACTTGGAAATCTTCGCTTTCATGATGTAACTCTGCAATTTCCTCTTCGTTGAACCAGTAGTGATACCCAGACCTCCATAGTTCTACAGCTTCAGAATAGACTCTATTCATATCAATTTCCTTTGCTGAATTAATATCAATACTTTCTACCTCAAATGGAAGAAAGCGACGGCTTCCCGTCGGATCTGTCAGAAAGTCGTTGCCATTAACTGATGCCATAAAACTTGCCAAATGCGGATATTCCTCAATATAAGTGTCGTATGGTCTTCTATATTTTACTCTTGGTGTTGTTATAAGGTTTTTCAACTCATTCTCGTCTCTTTTATTTAGAGCCTTTAACTGGTCGTCAATATTGATAAAGAGGTACTCGGCAATCAGTGTCTGTACGTCTTTCCCCTGTGGGTCTATCTTGCCTGTGAATAAATATCCTTTCAATTTCTCTGGACATAGTAAATCAAGGAATGTTGTTTTGAACTTTCCTTGCTCTCCAGTAAGTACCAAACAGGTGTGATTTCGACATTGTAAATCATCCATCGCATTAGCCACAACAGCAACAAGCCATTTTACAAAATAATGCTGCCATTTATTTGGATTCTTCACAGATACACAGTTTGCTAACTTGATGATTTCAGATTCATCTTCTCCTTTAGGTTTAGGCAGACTAAGCAAGAACTCATGGATAGGATTGACTTTGCTACAAAAATCACTTTCCAATATCGCACGAATATTGTCAGAGGGAGTATATATCCCCAATGAACCATCTACTAAACGGCGCATAGAATTAATGTCATATTTAGTGAGAGGAGCAAACGGTATGTTCTCTCCTTGTGGTCTGAACTCCGTTCTACTTTTCACCGTGTTATAGCGAAAAGCATATTGCTCTTTCAAGAATTGTTCTATACGTTCATTCTTGGATTTCTTTGTACTTGTTTCTGTTTTTTCCTTCTTCATAATATGTGATTTTATAAAAGGGAAGAATCAGAATGCTTCTCAAAGATAAAGGCTTTCGCTTCCTCATTGATTTCAGCAACGGTCTTTTTCTTACCGCCTTCAATCCATGCCAATAATTCGTCTTCGAAAAAGTAGAGATGCTTACCATTCTTATAGCAAGGTAGTAAGCGTTTGCGTACTAAGGTATAAACTGTGGGCTTAGCTTTCCCTATAAGTTTACACGCGTCATCTATTCCAATAGGAATGCGTTTAGGAGGAGCAACAGGTGTTTGCCCTTTACATACTAAGTGTTTAATTTCAGCAACTTCGCTGACTAAATGAGCAACTGCCTTTGGCAAGTTCTCAAAAGTGATTTCGTTTTGTACCATAATAATTGTTGTTGATTTTACGGTGCAAATGAAAAAAGTGTTTCCTCTGTGTCCAAAGACACAGAAGAAACACTCCAAAAACACAATAGGATAGTGTGTTATTCTGTTATTTGATGGTCTGAAAGGTTTTGGACAATGGGAATAATGCCTTTCTTTTCATCATCACGCAGATGGCTTTTTATACTTCCTATTTCCATCTCTTTGAATGTGATGGCAAATACTTTTTTAAGGAACAGTGATATTTCATCTTGTTTGCCAACCCTAAAATGGTTCCATATATTCCAACCAAAATGGAATAAGTCTAAAGCAACTAACCCTTTGATATTTATCGGTTCTACTTGTGATAGTGGGAGCTTGGCAGAGTATAACTCTATATACTTACAAAGCCTGAGCAGGTCTTTATCAGAAACATACGGTGCGAACTGCTGCTGAGTATATTGAATGGCTATAGCACGTTTATCCTGCTCTTTCTGGTTTATTATCTTTTGTTGCTGTTGACGAATAGAGTCAATGTCTATTGAATGCTGATGTTGTATGGAAGAAGATTTGTTAGTACTTTCTATTGTTTGTCCAGTCTCAATCTTAGATACATTATCATTTGTTTCCTCTTCTTGTTTCTTTGGAAAGAAGAACTTAACTAATGCCGTAAATAGCCCCTCAACCAAAATAGACAATATTGAATAAATAATAATGCCTAAAGCGACAACACTCCAAAATATAATATGTGCCGTAAAGTCATCTGCACCTAAACGTATGGCAAGCATTCTTGCGAATAAAGCAATAATGACACAAACAACAAGAACGGACAAATATACTACGATATGTTCAAAATATTTGGTGTTCATTTTATTTTATCGAATTAAGTTTTATCATTTTCAATATCTATTTGAATGGCATTGGCTGCTTTGTTTTTCTTTTCGTCGACCACTTTCGCATATACCTGTGTTGTTTTTACGTTGGTGTGCCCCAACATTTTACTTACGGTGTAGATGTCTGTTCCGTTTGCAAGTTGTAGGGTTGCAAATGTGTGTCGAAAGCAATGAAAGCTGAGATGCTTGTGGATGCCAGCCTTCTCTATCCAAGATCTTAGTGGACGAGAAATCCAAGAAGGATTTGGGAGTCCTTCAAAAACGAGTTGCTCTGGCTGTCTTGGCTCTCCACAAAGTTTAAAAGCCTGTTCCGAGATGGGCATATACTCCACACCTTTTGTTTTTTTCTGAGTGAAGAGAAGTTTGGCTTGGTCTGCTTCTATGGCTATTTCATTCCATTTTAACTTTTGAATATCACAGTGTCTTAATCCAGTCAAGGCAGAGAATAGTGCAGCTCGTTTAAGTACATCACGTTCACATGGAGTATTGGCTAACTTATTTAATTCATCAAGCGTTAAGTATTCTCTACGGGATTCTTGTTCCTGTATGCCTTTGATTTTTGCAGATAAATCTATAGTCAAATATCCATCTATGAATGCTTGTTTGAGTGCAGCTTTAAAAATAGAGAAATATGTGGATGCCGTATTTCGTGATATTGTTCCTTTTTTGCTTCCACCACAAGGAGCTGACAACAAGAAAAACTTAAAATCTTCAGCTAAGCGGTTATCTATTTGTGAAAAGAGAAGAGTATCACCTGCAAACATTTTCAATAAAACATGAACTCTAGCCCAGTTGGTTTGAACTGAAACAGAACTATTGCGATGTCTTTTGTCAGCCACCTTATCAAAATACTTAATGAAATTCTGTTGTAAACGCTCTTTTTGTTCTGCCTGTGCTATTTCTGTATCGCTATATAAGCTGGCATTGTCATACTCTCGTTGTCTAAGTTTTCTAACACTATCTGCATAGATACACGATTCTTGGTCTATTTCGCTTTTGCACAAGATTATCCCATTCAAATCTCGTTTGGGTTTGAATGATTGATTAGCTCCCGTTGTTCGGGCTATTCTGCTTTTATCCCAAATAGGAGTAGTAATCGTTCGGTTAAGATATTCACGCACTCTTTGTGGAGTCGCTTTGCCAGCTACTCTTACCGGGTAGCTTTCTATATATAGGTACCACTCTTTGCGATAAGCACTTTTGCGTAGCCGTACTGTTGCTTTCGTATTGTCAAGTTCCTTTCTCATTATATGGTGGGTTAGTGATTATACAGATTGTCTATTTCTGATTTTGGAGCATAGACATAATTACCTATCTGTCTTGTAGGAATAGAATATTTGCGTATATGCAGATATACGGTACTGTCATTGATTCCAAATTTTTTGGATATTTCTCCGATAGTATAGCAGTCTTCAGGTTCAAGCCTGTAAGTCTTGACTTCTTTTGATTTATGCTTTTCTTTCTCATTATATGGACGCAGGCTAAAGCGTTCTTGTAAATCTGCTTTACAAATCCGCGTCATTCTTTGTCCGAGATTATAATAACGGACTTCCTTATTTCTAATCAAACGATATAAAGTATCACGACCAATATCAAACAGGGCTGATGCATCTGCAATGGAAAGATAAGGCTGGTCCTTAGGAACTCTTGCAGCTTTTTCTCTTTTCAATGCTTCCAACTGTTCTTCTTTCTTCCGTTGCTTATATGCTGTTTGAGAACAGGCTTTAGAGCAGTATTTTGAGGTAAGGGTTTTCGCAGTGAAAATCTTACCGCAAATCTCACATTTTCGCTCTATTTGAAATTTCGCACTTGGCATACCATTTGTATCTAATTGATAATCAGTTCTATTTTTGAATTAAGTCGTACTTTATCTCCCATTAAGTCGCGGAACAAATATGGTACAAATATAAGCATAAAATCGATTAAAAACAAGCAAAATTAAATATTATTAGAAAAGAAAAATCCCAGTAACTTATTATGTTACTGGGATTTGCTTATTTTTAGTTAGTGTTTTTTAGCACTTTTATTTCACCTCCTCAAAATCTGCATCTTGTATAGTGTCGTCCTGCTTAGGCTGCTCCTGCTGACCTGCATCTGCACCCGGCTGTGAACCTGCCTGACCTGCACCCTGATACATCTGCTGCGATGCTGCCTGCATCACGGTGTTGAGGTTGTTGATGGCAGTATCGATTGCGGCTGCATCGGCTGCCTTGTGAGCGTCCTTGAGCTGCTGGAGGGCTGACTCAATGCCCGGCTTCTGGTCGGCCGGAATCTTGTCGCCGTTGTCCTTCAGGAAGTTCTCGGTAGTGAAAATCATAGAGTCGGCCTGGTTGAGCTTGTCAATCTTCTCACGCTCTGCCTTGTCGGCTGCCGCATTCTGCTCGGCCTCTGCCTTCATACGGTTGATTTCGTCGTCGCTCAAGCCGCTTGAAGCCTCGATACGGATGCTTTGCTCCTTGCCCGTAGCCTTGTCCTTGGCAGATACGTTGAGGATACCGTTGGCATCGATGTCGAACGTTACCTCAATCTGTGGAACGCCGCGGCGAGCCGGAGCGATGCCCGTGAGGTTGAACTGACCGATTGACTTGTTCTGCGCCGCCATCGGACGCTCGCCCTGAAGCACGTGGATGGTTACTTCGGTCTGATTGTCGGCCGCTGTTGAGAACACCTCGCTCTTCTTGCAAGGAATGGTTGAGTTGGCATCGATGAGCTTTGTCATTACGCCGCCCATTGTCTCGATACCGAGTGTCAGCGGAGTAACGTCGAGCAATACGATGTCGCCCACGCCGCTCTCCTTATTAAGGATAGCACCCTGAATAGCCGCACCTACTGCAACAACTTCGTCGGGGTTCACGCCCTTTGAAGGCTCTTTGCCGAAGTAGTTCTTCACGAGTGTCTGAACTGCCGGAATACGGCTTGAACCACCCACGAGGATAACTTCGTCGATGTCGCTCGTGCTCAGTTTTGCATCGCGGATAGCGTTTTGGCAAGGCACGAGACAAGCCTGAATGAGGTTGTGTGCGAGCTGCTCGAACTGAGCACGTGTCAGACTCTTAACCAAGTGCTTTGGCACGCCGCCTTCTGCTGTGATATAAGGAAGGTTGATTTCCGTAGATGTAGTGGAACTCAACTCTATCTTTGCCTTTTCAGCAGCTTCCTTCAAACGCTGCATAGCCATAGGATCCTTGCGGAGGTCGATGCCCTCGTCTGCCTTGAAACCATCTGCCAACCAGTCGATAATAACCTGATCGAAGTCGTCGCCGCCGAGGTGGGTGTCGCCGTTTGTAGAGAGCACTTCAAATACGCCACCGCCGAACTCGAGGATTGAAATATCGAATGTACCACCACCAAGGTCGAACACGGCAATCTTCATATCCTTGTTTGCCTTGTCCACACCATAAGCGAGTGCGGCTGCCGTAGGCTCGTTCACGATGCGCTGAACATTGAGACCTGCAATGGCACCTGCCTCCTTTGTTGCCTGACGCTGAGAGTCGGAGAAGTAAGCCGGAACGGTGATAACGGCGTCCGTAACTTCCTGACCGAGATAGTCTTCGGCAGTCTTCTTCATCTTCTGAAGCACCATAGCCGAGATTTCCTGTGGAGTGTATTTACGGTCGTCAATCTGCACACGTGGATAGCCGCCCTCATTTACAACCTTGAAAGGAACACGACCCGTCTCCTTTGCACACTGCTCATAGGTTTCACCCATAAAACGCTTGATAGAGTAGATGGTCTTTTCCGGGTTTGTGATTGCCTGACGCTTTGCAGGGTCGCCAATCTTGCGCTCGCCACCTTCCACGAAACCGATCACGGACGGAGTTGTACGCTTGCCTTCAGAGTTAGTAATTACCACAGGCTCGTTGCCTTCAAATACAGAAACACAAGAGTTTGTAGTTCCTAAGTCGATACCAATAATCTTTCCCATAATTGTATTTATTTTTTTGTTTTTATTTCTTTTCTGATACTTGTCGAGGATGCAAGTTGGTGCGTGGCAGCGAACGATTTTTTCTGAATCTGTTCCTTATTAACGCCTTGTTAATCAGTAAGGTTTGTTACCTTTACGATTAACGGCCGTCCAACTTGAACCTGCGTTCGCTTGTAATTAAACAAATGTTGTGCCAAAAGAAAATGTGTTTGTCAGATGTGTCATAATGAGTGACAAGGTGTCATAGGAGGGAGAGCAAGGGGACGAGGGAATAAGTGGACGAGTAGACAAGTGAACAAGTGGATAAGTTTACAAGTAAACAAGTGAACAAGTGGACAAGTAAATTTGTAATTTATTTCTGCTGTTTGAGCCTTCATTTTCCTATGCTCTCTTTAGTTAATAAAGTAATATCCTTGTAAACTTGTCCTCTCGTCCCCTTATAAACTTCCCCTTGCAGCTTACACAAAAAAAACGCCCCATCATAAGATCACTCTCTTGATGGGACTAACTCATATTATATATAGACTGAAGTATTAAACATTTTAAACAGGAAGAAACCGACTTTGGCTCTCTTACACCATTTGCGCCTACAATCAATCATTCCACGCTTGGTTACTATGACGCCAGCAAAGCCTAATTCTCAATAAACAACGAGCCTCCGTCGATTCCACCTGATTTGAATTTATAACATAAAATCAAAATATTATCGTTTAATGATAAAGAATCAATTCTAAGTTGCTCCCCTCCGGCACTAATAGTAGCGGCACTATTGCCCTACTATTTTTCTGTCGCCTCTTCCCACTCTGGAACCTCATTTGTTTTTTAGTGAATTTGTTTTGTTTTAGTGAGTGGGGTAAGGAGTGAACGCTTTCAAAAGGTTAGACCATCCGGTCTTTTTGTTGTATATCGCTCTTATAACACCAAAGCATAGAAATCCCCCTACACACCTTTAAAACATTAACTCTTATTAACGTTTTTGTCGGTTTGTAATATATAATTACTCAAAAAAGCACATTATTTTTCTTCAATATAGAGAATTTTAAGACGTATTTTGATGCTTAAAATTGCTTTTTGGGCAGATTGAGGCTGAAATATACGAAGATTGATTGCCATTTATGCGAAGAATACTTCCTGACTACTGCAAGAATAGAAAACAAATATGCGATGAATTGGATTTAAAATAAGGTTATTAATTCCGTTTAATTATCCTAATTGCGAACTTTTTACGGATAAATTATTGCACAGAAAGGTTTAATGGAATGATAGTTTGCTGATATTTAAGCTGTTATCATTGCACGCTGAAAAATCGCATATTTGAAAATTAAAAATATTTCTTCTGAAATAAACGAATTATGGAGACTGTTTTGTAAAGAATATTCACATCTGCTATACTATTTCAAGAAATATCTAAACTCCATTAAATGCAGCATAGTATATAGTTCAAAGATACGATGAAAAGAAAATTCCACTGATATGAAAGATTGGATTCATATCAGTGGAATTGGGTTTTAAGAATATTCGTGGAATGTTCTTGGGGAGTTTACTTGATGTTTGGTTCTTCCAGACCGAGGTGCTTCTTCTTGTCCACAACCTTCAGCGTCAAACCGATGAGGAGGGCAATCACGCCGAGGCTTGCCAACATAAGCAATGGAGCTGTGTAGTCGAGCTTCGTAGCATCGGTAACACCGACATTTGTCTTGTCGAGCGCCTTACCGATGAGCATTGGGAAGAGCCACAAACCGATGTTCTGAATCCAGAAAATCAATGCGTAGGCTGAACCGATGATCTTTGCGTCTACCAACTTTGGCACGCTCGGCCACAATGATGCAGGCACGAGTGAGAAAGATGAACCCAATACGAGGATTGTGAGGTAGGCTACTATCACGCCGCCTACCTGACTGCCCTTGAACATCGGGAGCACGAAGGCGAATGTGAGGTGGCAGCACACGAGGAGGATAGAACCGAGGATGAGCATTGATGCTGCCTTACCCTTATGGTCTACATAGTTTCCGAGGATTGGAGTGATACCTACTGCCAAGAGTGGGAACACGGCGAAGATGGATTCTGCTGACTGACGCATATAGCCCATATAGCAGTAAGAAATGAGGAACACAACAGAGAGTGTGAGCATTGTGTACTTCACGCTCTTGTTCTTCATAAAGTTGAATCCGAAGGCTGTTGCCGCAACTGCCAGCATAAGGAAGTACTGGATGAATGTAACGCTTGATGAAGCCCAGAACGAATCGGCAGGGAGTTCGCTGAACGTGAGGTTGCACTGGAGCATATTCACGGCGTACTTCTGGAATGGGAAGATGGCAGAGTAATAGAGCACGCAGAGCAATGCCACGAGCCAGAATCCCATACTTGTGAGAATCTTGCCGAGGTCGCTGATCTTGAATGGGTCGTCTTTTTCTTCTGCTTCTCCGGTCTGTGAGTCGAGCTTCTTGTCCATAAAGAAGTAGACTACGAACATCATCAGGGCGATACAGATGAGAACCACACCGAATGCTACCGAGCGGGATACGTCGATTGAGCCGCCGAGCTTAGCAAAGAATGGTGAGAAAATCATACAGGTGGCAACACCCAGACGAGCCAATGCCATTTCGGAACCCATAGCGAGTGCCATTTCGCGACCCTTGAACCACTTAACGATACCACGGGACACCATAATACCCGCCATTTCGGTACCACAGCCGAAAATCATAAAGCCGATGGCAGCCACCTTTGCCGATGCCGGCATACCTTCAAAGAACGGAGAAACGCCGAGTTCGTCGAAGATTGGAATGTAATTGAGGTTTTCCGTGAACCATCTTTCAAGTCCTGTGTCGAAAAATGACTCGCTGATAGCATAGTACTTGATGCCGGCACCTACGAGCATCACGCAGCCTGAAAGAACGGCCGTGAAGCGAACGCCCATCTTGTCGAGGATGATACCTGCGAAAATGAGGAAGAACACGAATACGTTGAGGAAAGTTTCTGCTCCCTGCATCGTACCGAAGGAGGTGGAATCCCAACCACGCTGGGTTTCCATCAGGTCCTTGATAGGCGATAGGATGTCTACGAAGATGTAGGCACAGAACATTGCCAGCGACAATAGTAAAAGGGCAGTCCATCGCATAGCTGCCGAATCTCTTAATGTTTTGATTTGGTCTGTCATAATATTAATTAGTTATATATTTTATTCTAAACAGTTTAGGGAATCGGTCCTTGCAGACCAATTCCCGATAATGTTATTTCTTGTTTGGCTTCAGCCAACGGTCGAGCCAGTTGAAGAATGTTCTCTGCCAGAGAATACCGTTCTGTGGTTTCAGCACCCAGTGGTTTTCGTCAGGGAAAAGAAGGAGTTCTGCCGGGATTCCTCTCAGGCGTGCTGCATTGAATGCGCCCATTCCCTGATTGGCATTGATGCGGTAGTCTTTTTCTCCGTGAATGCAGAGAATAGGAGTGTCCCACTTATCAACCATCTTGTGAGGGCTGTACTGGTAAGTGCGCTTTGCGGCATCTGTCTGGTCGGTATTCCAGTATGCGTCGTCGTATTCCCAGTTGCTGAACCAAGCCTCTTCCGTGTCGGTGTACATACTCTCGAGATTGAAAGCACCGTCGTGAGAGATGAAACACTTGAAACGCTTGTTGTGAGTTCCCGCCATATAGTAAACGGAAAAACCACCGAAGGAAGCACCTACTGCGCCAAGACGGTCTTTGTCTACGAATGGGAGATTCTGTGCAGCGTCGTCGATAGCTGAATAGTAGTCCTTCATACACTGACCTGTCCAGTCCTGACTGATTTTCTCGTTCCATTCACTGCCGAAGCCCGGTAAGCCGCGACGGTTTGGCGCAACGATAACATAGCCGTTTGCAGCCATCATCTGGAAATTCCAGCGAACACTCCAGAACTGGGAAACAGGACTCTGCGGACCACCCTGACAATATAATAATGTAGGATACTTCTTGTTGGGGTCGAAGTGCGGAGGAGTGATAATCCAAACGAGCATATCCTTGCCGTCGGTTGTCTTTACCCATCTTTCTTCCGACTTGCCCATTGCAAGCTGATCGAGTATCTCCTTGTTTTCAAAGCTCAACTGAACCTGCTGACTTGCCTTTTCCTTCTTTGAAGGAGTGATGGCATAGATTTCGGTTGGCTGCTGATGGCTCTGGCGCAAACCGAGAAGTTTCTTGCCATTGTCGCCCAGTAAGCCGATGCTCACATAATCGTGCTGACCATCGGTCAGTTGCTTTACTTCGCCCTTTAAATTGGTCTGATAGACATTAACCTTTGCGTGCCAGCAGCCGATGAAGTAAATGTCTTTTGAGTTTGGAGCCCAAGTATAGTCCTCTACGTTTGAATCGAAACTCTCGGTAACGTAGGTCTTCTTTCCGGTTGCAAGTTCGTATATGCACAGACGGTTTCTGTCGCTTTCATATCCGTCGTGCTTCATACTCTGCCAAGCGATGTACTTGCCGTCAGGAGAGAAACGTGGATTCACATCGTAGCCAACGTTGAAATCGCCGTTCTGCTTGTTCACGGCCTGATTGCGGAGGCTCTTCGTCAAGTCTTTCTCCGGTGCAACATAGCCTTTAGGCTTGCAGAGGTTTACAGACTCCTTTGTGTCTATATTATAAAGGTATATGTCGGCATCGGTTGATGTGGCGTAGTCTACGCCTTCCTTCTTTCTGCAAGTGTAGGCAACAGATTTGGAATCCTTGCTCCAAGAGAATTGCTCGATGCCGCCGAACGGTGCCAGCGGACTTTCAAAGGGTTCGCCCTCGATGATGTCGATTCCGTCGGAAATTCCCTGCGCGGTAACATTGGCTACATAAGGATGTGCAATGGACTGAACGTAGTGGTCCCAATGACGGTAGTTCATATCCGTAGCCACGATGCCGGTTGTCTTTGGAAGGTCAGAAGGATTCTGCTTGATGGTGCCATAATATGGCAGGCTCTTTATGAGCAGCACTTTCTGCCCGTCGGGAGAAAAGAGGAAACCTTCGATTTCTGTCTTGGAATTGGAAAGTTTCTTTCGGTTCGTTCCATCAGGATTCATCGTCCAAACCTGTCCTTCAGAGAGATAGGCAATAGTGGAATTGTTGAGCCATACTGCGCTGCTTTCGCTCTTGGCAGACGTGGTAAGCTGACGGGCGTTCTTTCCGTCGGCGTCCATAATGCAGAGAACCTGATGGCCTCTGTTTTCTTTCACGCTGTAATAACCTACCTGATAGACAATCTTCGTACCGTCAGGAGAGGCTTGCGCGCTGCCCACACGACCCATTTCCCACATAGTTTCAGGTGTCATAATATCGCTTTTAAGCGTAACGTTGCTTTTTCCGATATTAACATCCTGTGCCTGTGCAATACCTGTGTTCATAAGCAATGAGGCTGCAATTGCGATTGAGATGTTTTTGTTCATAGATATTATTGTTTTTTACGATTAAGTTCTTCTTGCTTGCGTCTGAGTTCTTCCTGCTGCTTGCGCTGCATTTCCTGAATAGCCTGCATACGTGCAGCCAAACCGCCTTGCTTTTTCGGATTCTTCTTGTTTTCCTCACGGCGTGCTTCGAGGTATGCCAGAAGCTTCTCTTCGTTCGTTGTCTTGCGGAGTGCCCACATAATGGCTGCCGAGAAGAACAGTGAAATGAAGTAGTAGAAGTTCAGGCCTGAAGAATAGTCGTTGAACATAAAGAAGAAGAACAACGGCATCATATACATCATCCACTGCATCATCTTCATTTGGTCAGCCTGCTGTCCCACCATCTGGTCTTTCTGCTGCTGCATCGTGAACCACGAGTAGAGGATGTTGGTGGCACAGAAGAGGATACACGTCAGCGAGAGGTGGTCGCCGATGAGCCAAAGGTCTGTGTCCCAAGACAGGATAGGGTCGAAAGTGCTTAAATCGTCCATCCAGAGGAAACTTTCTCCACGGAGTTGGATAGCATTTGGCACGAAGTTGAACATAGCAATCCAGATAGGCATCTGTATGAGCATCGGCAGACAGCCGGAAAGCGGGCTTACGCCATACTCCGAATACATCTGCATCATAGCCTGCTGCTTCTGCATCTGGTCTTCCTTCTTGTTATATTTCTTCGTAGCCTCCTCGAGTTTCGGCTTCAGAACCCTCATCTTTGCCGAGCTCATATAGCTCTTCTTTACCATAGGATAGGTAATGAACTTCAGGAGCAGGGTAATGAGAATCAATACGATACCCATAGGGAAGAACTTGCTGAGTCCGTCGAACACGTAGATGGTAAACCAACGGTTGATGTAACGGAACAGAGGCCACCCCAAGTAAACGAGCTGTTCCATATCCAGTTCTTTCTGGAACTTGCTTTCCGATTCGATGTTCTGCAAGAGACGGAAATCGTTCGGACCGAAATAGAGTTCTAGTTCGGTGGCCTTCTTGCCCGACGGGTCGAAAGCCGTATTCATATTTGCCTGATACTGCTTGAGGTATCTCGACTCCTTGCTCTGAGGGGTGCTCTTCAGTCTTGCGCCTGTCTGGAAACCGTCCTTTGAAATCATTACGGCAGAGAAGAACTGATTCTTGAAGGCAACCCAGTCAAGGCTTTCCTCCATTGTCTCGTCGGCCTCGGCAGTCTCGCTCAGATAGTCGGTGCCGCCGTTGCTCTCCTTGTAAGTAAGGGTAGCGTATCTGTTTTCAAACGTGTAGCCACGCTCCTGCTGCTTGGATTTTTCCTGCCAGTCGATATTCAACTGGTTCTCGCCGGGTTTGAACAAGCCGTTCATTCCCGTCGTCTGAAGGCTCAGGTGCAGCATATAGCTCTTGCCGAGCTTGTAGTTCAGCGTAAGCGTCTTGCCCCCACCTGCAACGGCTGTGAGCGTAAGTGTAGAGTCGGTAACGTTTGATGGCGTGAAGAACAGATCCTGTGTTTCAATATTGTTGTCCTTCGTTGCAAGGCTGAAGTTCATACGCTGGTCTTCGCCGTCGAAGAGGGTTACTCCCTGCTTGTTGTCCTTCGAACCGTCCTTCACTTCGATATTGTGTCCTACGTAGTTCTTGATGAAAGCCTTCTTTATGGTACCGCCCTTCGTGTTCAGCGTAAGCTCCACCTTGTCGTTCTTCAGCACGATATCCTGTGCATTGCCCGACAATGCCTGATGGAAAAGCGCAGTAGTGTCAGCCTTCTGTGCAGCCTCGGCTTTGGCAAGTTCGCTGGCCTTTCTTTTCTCGTCTGCAATTTTCTTCGCGTTCCTTATAGAATCCTGCACGTATGCGGCTCTTTCCTTTTCCAACTGTTCTGCCGATGGCTGCTGCCACCAAGCAAATCCGAAGAGCACCAATGCGATAAGTACAAATCCGGTAATAGTGTTTTTATCCATTTTTATTTTTTCTTGTTTTCAATTGCAGTCTTTATAAAATCGAGGAACAGAGGATGCGGATTGAGCACCGTAGACTGGTATTCGGGATGGAACTGTGTGCCGATATACCACTTCAGTGAAGGGATTTCCACAATTTCCACCAAATCACTTTCCGGATTTCGGCCGACGCACATCATACCGTTCTTCTCAAATTCCTTTTCATAGTCATTGTTGAACTCGTATCTGTGGCGATGACGCTCCTGAATATGTTCCTGATTATAAATATTGAACGTGCGCGAGCCTTGACGGAGAATACATTCGTAAGCCCCCAGACGCATCGTGCCGCCCATATTGGTAATGTTTTTCTGTTCCTCCATAATGTCGATAACGTTATGGATGGTCTTTTCGTCCATCTCGCGCGAATTGGCATCCTTGTAGCCCAACACGTTGCGCGCAAATTCTATTACCATCATCTGCATACCGAGACAGATACCGAATGTGGGAATATTATGCGTTCTGGTGTAGTGGGCTGCCACTATCTTTCCCTCGATGCCGCGCTGTCCGAAACCCGGGCAAATCATAATTCCATCGAGTCCTTCGAGCTTTTCTGCCACATTCTTTTCCGTCAGTTCCTCAGAATTAACGAAGTGGATTACCGTTTTGTGGTCGTTGTAGGTGCCGGCTTGCGAAAGTCCTTCGCGGATACTCTTGTAGGCATCCTGCAAGTCGTACTTGCCCACAAGGCCGATGTTGATTTCCTCGGTTGCCTTCTCGCGGCGTTCCAAGAACGCTTTCCACGGTCCGAGCGCAGGTGCGGGCTTTATTTCCTCACCACACTTGCGGAGAATGGCCACGTCGAGTCCCTGCTCCTGCATATTCACAGGCACTTCGTAGATGCTCGGAAGGTCTTCGCTCTGGATTACGCAGTCGAAATCCACGTTGCAGAATGCAGCCACCTTCTTGCGAATGCCGTCGTCAAGGTGCTTTTCGGTGCGAAGAACGAGCACATCAGGCTGAATGCCCACGCTCTGCAATTCCTTCACGCTGTGCTGAGTGGGCTTTGTTTTCAGTTCGCCTGCCGCGTTCAGGTAGGGCACGTAAGTAAGATGGAGGTTGATGGCCTTCCTGCCCAATTCCCATTTCATCTGACGGATTGCCTCTAGGAATGGTGCCGATTCGATGTCGCCAATCGTGCCTCCGATTTCCGTAATCACGAAGTCGTACTGGTTCTTCTGCCCGAGCTGCTTGATGTTTCGCTTTATTTCGTCCGTGATGTGGGGCACCACCTGAATGGTTTTCCCCAGATAGTCGCCACGCCGCTCCTTGTCTATCACGCTCTTGTAGATGCGTCCGGTAGTCATAGAGTTTGCCTTCGTGGTCTTTATGCCTGTAAAACGTTCGTAGTGTCCCAAGTCGAGGTCGGTTTCCATACCGTCCACCGTAACATAGCATTCTCCGTGTTCGTATGGGTTCAGCGTTCCCGGGTCAATGTTTATGTATGGGTCGAACTTCTGGATAGTAATATTGTAACCTCTTGCTTGAAGAAGTTTTCCTATTGATGATGATATAATCCCTTTTCCGAGCGAGGACACAACACCACCAGTTACGAAAATGTACTTTGTTTCAGTCACGATTTTATATTTTTATATTATTATCTTAGCTTGATATGCCCGTTTTAATCAATTTGCAAAGATAGTAAAAAAACTATGAATATAGCCTAAAAAGAAGACGTTTTTTTAGCTCTTGTTTTTTTATTTGAAATTGTGTGTTTGAAGTTGATAAACAATAGGTTTGAAGGGAATGAAGGGTGGAAGGGAAAATGACAGACAGATGTTCAAAATTGTGCGTACGCTGTTTTTTGTTTATTTCCATCTTGCTTTGCTGCAATTTTCCCGTCTTTTCGCATCAGTCCGTCGCCTTTCATCATCCGAACAACCTGTTGGATTTCTTTTTCGGAAGGGCAATCTGCCTGAAAAACAGACAAAAAATATTGGAGTAGTTGATTTTGAATCCCCACCCGAAAGTTTGAGAATGGGGCTGCCATACTTATATTGATGGCTTTTGGATAATACTGGTAGTAGTGAAAATGCCCCCCAGATAGCAATAAAAACGCATAACATAGGCATTGCTTGTAACAAAAATATCAAATTACCAATAAACAATAGCTAAAGTTTATATTAGCAGTTAAAATATACTGATTATTTCGTAACTTTGCATTCTGTAATAAATGATAGTATGGCTAAGAAACAATATACAGTAATTGATTTGTTTTGTGGCTCTGGTGGATTTTCACTAGGATTTGAATGGGTTGGATTCAGAAATATATTTTCAGTAGAATTGGACCCGGAAATCTGCGAAACTTATAGACACAATTTCCCTAAACATAAACTACTTGAATGTGATATAACTACTTTGTCAAATGAAGAAGTAGTGAGACTTACCAAAGGAAAACCTGTGGATGTTATTATAGGCGGTCCGCCTTGTCAGGGTTTCAGTATGGCTGGTAATATTGGCAGGAAGTTTATAGACGATCCCAGAAATAACCTATTCAAGGAATTTGTAAGAATAGTAGATGTAGTTCGCCCTAAATGCTTTGTTATGGAAAATGTAGCAAGGCTATATACCAGAAAGAAGGGCGAAACTAGAAACGAGATATTACAATGTTTCAGAGATTTAGGTTATGCAGTAGAAGCTAAGGTGGTACTGGCTTCTGAATATGGCGTACCTCAAAACAGAAGCCGTGTACTATTTATAGGTAAGAAAACGGAAAATTTTATGGAAATGATACATTTCCCACATAAAGTATCTGGAGATAAACTTACTATCAAGGATGCCATAGACCGATTTCCACCTTTGCAAAGTGGCGAAACTTCCAGCATACCCAATCACGAAGCTATGATACATTCTGAGCAAATGCTTGAAAAGATGCGTTATGTGAAGGACGGTGGCGATAGGAATGATATACCCGAAAGCATACGACCGGAAAAGGGAGATGTTAGAAAGTATATTCGATATGATAGTACAAAGCCCTCTATCTGTATTACCGGAGATATGCGGAAGGTGTTTCACTATAACCAGAACAGAGCCTTAACGGTAAGAGAACTGGCTGCCATACAGACCTATCCGGATGATTTTGTATTTTTAGGTTCTAAATCAATTCAACAGCAAATGGTCGGTAATTCTGTACCGCCAGTATTAGCCAAGGCAATAGCAGAGGCAGTAAAAGAAATGTTATAATGGCACATAAGTATCCAAAGCTAAATTATATTGGTAATAAGGAAAAAATATCGGAATGGATAACTTCCCTTATCCCTTCCGATGCAGAATCATTATTAGATGTTTTTTCTGGTGGTTCTTCCATAGGTTATACTGCAAAGAATAAAGGTTTAACAGTATATTCTAATGACATACTTACTATAAACTACTATATAGCCAAGGCTATCATAGAAAATAATAGCGAAACATTAACAGAGGAAGATATTAATACTATTTTTTCCGGCGAGCCAATAGAGGGTTTTATGTATGAGAATTATGCAGATACATATTACTTCCCTGATGAATGTAAACAGTTGGATTTATATCGTGCAAATATAGAAAAACTACTTACGGAATACAAACGAGCATTAGCTTTAGTTCTAATGCGGCGTGCTATGATTCGTAAAATGCCTTATTCCAGATTCACAATCAAATGGGATAAGATTAAGCAATTAAGGGATGAAAATTATAGCTACCGTGTTTACAAGCGTAAAAGGGCTTATCATAATAAATCATTCAAATTTCACTTTGAAGATAACTTAAAGGCATATAACGAAGCCGTTTTTGATAATGAGAAGAATAACAAAGCATATAACCTCGATGTATTTGAGGCATTAAAATCTATTAAGGCGGATGTGATATATATGGATCCGCCTTACGCTGGTACTATGTGTGATTATTATGGCTTCTATAATCTTTTGGATGAATACATAGAAGGAAAGAAGACAGCACCTTTTGCAAATAACTTTGTAGATAGGAAAACGGTAGTAGATTTGTTTGATAATTTATTTTCTAATTTATCAAACTATAAGTATTGGATGCTGAGTTACAACAGCCGTTCTTATCCTACAAAAGATATGCTTATGGAACTGCTTTCTAAATACTCAAAGGATGTTACCTTATATGAAATGCCCTATGCCTATAAAGTAACTGGTAAGGAAAAGAAACAAAAAGATATTGAATATTTATTTGTAGTAAAAAATGAAAAATAGAGTAAATCAAGTCTACGAGGAATATTGGAATTATACTGCTGCCTTTACTGATTTTAACGGTGAAAAATTTTTGCGTGCAGTAAGGGCTTGTGTTGATTTCCTAAATGTAAATCCCGGTATTTATGACCCCTCTAATGCGAATGACAAAAAGTATGAAAACTTGCAGTTGTATTTTGATGAGAAGTGTAAGGTAGGTGCTGAACATCTTATAGATAGAACACCGTCTTACCGAAAGATGATAAACCAACTCGTTAAAATTGGAGTTATCAATCCATTCTTGAATGGATATCCTTATGAAACCTTAGATTTGTTAGAAGCCACTACTGATAAAAAACGAAAAAGAATTTTATCTAAGATAGTGTATAAATACGCTAATTTGTGTAATTCCACAACTAATCAAAGAAAGAAAATACAATCAAATAGGACATCTAAGAAACCTGTTAGGCAGATTAGATGATTTGGCTATTGTTGATGGTACTATATATTTTGAAACAGATGCTCAAAAACTCTTCGGCAATGAACCTGAAAGACAAAAGGAATGCAGGGACCCTTACTTGCAAAGGCTCTATAAAAGGGAGCTTGAGGAAGAAAGTATGTCTTTCCTGAAAAGCACAACCCCAAAATGTATGCTTGAGAGCCTAGACCACCCAGTATTAATAGCAAGCCATATTAAACCATATAAGGTTTCTGACGAAAAGGAAGAATTTGATGTTAATAACGGATTGCTGCTAAGTAGGAATCTGGATTCTTTATTTGACTTAGGTTATATTACGTTTAATGATGATGGAACTATTAAGCCTTCAAAAGTTTTATCTGAAGATATGAAAGCATATCTTAGCCAGTATAAACTTAATGCTTATTTCATTAATTCAAAACGAATGCAATATATGCAGTATCATAGGGAATATGTTTTTGAAAAAAGAATTTCTATAAGACGTAGGTAGTTTATTAATATCAAATTAGCAATCTTCTTCCCTTGTTTCGGGATGTAAGGAGAGACTCTTGTTTCAGGTTTGTAAGTGCTTGAAGATCAGAATGTGTTTTAATGACTTTCAAACGTGCGAAGATTGCATTCCAATCTTCGCACGTTTGCATTCTATTTTTGCGAAGAATAGACTGCAATCTTCGCACGTTTGTAAACTGGGGTTGCGAAGGGAATGAGATTGGGGTGGGAGAGAAGGAAGGTTTTGTATGCTTGGGAGCGCAATCACGTCGGGATATTAAGTCGAGGGAGAGTGGGTATGGGGAGATATAGGGGCTTGTGCCATTGGGCAGAGGATGGAAAGTGCTGAAAAGAAAAACGTGTGAGCGAAATTAGGTTTCGCCCACACGTCTGTCAGATTCTCATTACTTGCTTTACGCCTCTGATGTTGGCAAGTTTCTTGATGAGGAGTTTCAGTTTTGAAGTATCGTCGATGAGGACGACGAGATTGCCCGAGAACAGGCCGTCGTGCGAATCTATGCTGATGGAGCGCATCGTAACCTTGTCTTCCTTTGCGATGACGTTGGTAATGTTGCTCACGATTCCGATGTCGTCGTTGCCTATGATTCGCAGGGTAATGGTGTAAACGGAACCTCCCTTGCCGCTCCAGCAAGCCTTCACGATACGATAGCCAAAGCGTTTGCGCAGTTCGGGTGCGTTGGGGCAGTTCGTCCGGTGAATCTTGATGCCGCCATTTACGGTTACGAATCCGAATACAGGGTCGCCATAGATGGGATGACAGCATTTGGAAAGCGAGAAATCTACGCCCTTGAGATTCTCGTCTATCACGAGTACGTCCTCATTTGCCTTGATGAATTGTTCTGTATTGGCATCGAATTCAAAGTTTTCCGCGCTTTCGGCTTCTTTCGGCAGATTTTGGCCGTGCTCTCTTTCGTATATCTTCTGATACTCCTCGATGACGTAGTTGGGGTCGAGTTTCTCTTCGGCTATCTGTCTGTAAAATTCAGATGCTTCCTTGTAGCCGAGTTTCTTGAGCAGATGCTGAAGGATGGAGTCGTCTATTTCAATCTTCTTGTTCTTGAATCTTCTTTCGAGCAGTTCCTTTGCATAGAGTCCCTCCTTTGCCTGAGTTTCTTTCAGAGCCAGTCTTATTTTTGCTTTTGCACGCGAGGACTTCACTATCTTGAGCCATTCCCGCTTGGGCTTTTGAGTGCTTGAGGTAAGCACTTCCACGGTGTCGCCGCTGTGGAGTTCGCTCCTGAAGGATATGTTCTTGCCGTTTACTTTTCCGCCCACGCATTGGTTGCCCACCTTGGAGTGGATATGGTAGGCGAAATCGAGCAGGGTTGCACCTTTGGGAAACTTCAGCAGGTCGCCCTTGGGCGTGAACACGTATATCTCCTTGTCGTAGAGGTCGAGCTTGAACTGGTCCATCACTTCGAGGTTGTCGCCGGCTTCGAGCGCAGTGCGTATGGATGCGAGCCAGCCGTCCATACCGCCGCCCGACTTCACGCCCTTGTATCGCCAGTGTGCGGCCAGTCCGTGCTCGGCAATCTCGTCCATCCGCTCGGTTCTTATCTGCACTTCCACCCATTTGTGTTCTGCGCCCAGCACGGTGATGTGCAGACATTCGTAGCCGTTTGATTTCGGTACGGAAATCCAGTCGCGCAGTCGCTTCGGGTTGGGTTGGTACATATCCGTTACGATGGAATAAGCCTGCCAGCACTGCATCTTCTCTTTCTCTTCCGGAGAATCGAGGATGATGCGGATGGCGAAGAGGTCGTAGATGCCCTCGAAGCTGCATTTCTGCTTCTTCATCTTCTGCCATATCGAGTGGATGGACTTTGTGCGGCCCTTGATGTGGAACTTCAGTCCGGCTTCCTTCAGATGTCTGCTCACAGGGTCTATGAATCCCTTGATGTAGGCATCGCGGGCAGCTTTCGTCTCGTTCAGCTTTTCCTTGATATGATAGTAGGCATCGTGCTCGAGATATTTCAGGGAGAGGTCCTCGAGTTCGCTCTTCAACTGGTAGAGACCGAGTTTGTGGGCCAACGGTGCATAGAGATAGCTCGCCTCTTCAGAGACTTCCCGCTGTGCCTCCTTGTTGGGAGTGTCCCTTATCTGTCGCATCAGGTTTACCCTGTCGGCTATCATTATCAGGATTACTCTCATATCCTCGGCAAAGGATACGAGGAGATTGCGGAAGTTTTCGCTCTCAATGGTGGGGCTTTTCTGGTAAAGGCTCTTTATGCGGACGATTCCGTCGATAATCTTCGATACGCCTTCGCCATACTCTCTGCCTATCTCTTCGGATGTGGAATAGCCTCCCTGAACGCTGTCGTAGAGCAGGATGGCGATGACGGAATCCCTCTTCAGGCCGATGTCCTTTGCGGCAATTATTGCAGTTTGGATGGCGCACAGCAGACTGTTCAAGCCGAAAATGTTTCGCTCGATGAGTCCGTTCTGTTCTGCAAGCGTGAAATGCTCCGTGAGTTTTTCCTCGTCTTGCGCCGATAAACTGTCTTCCAGATAAGTCTTCAGTTGTTGAAAAAGTGCTTTTGCCGTTTCTTTTTCTTCTTCAGTAAAAAACATTCTTGTTTCCATAACCGTCAATAATATGCGACACAAAGGTACAAAAAAAAGCCAAAACGCCTTGCCTTTTAAGAAAAAGTAAGTATATTTGTAAGAGACTAATCAATCATTTAAATTATCAATCAAATGCTAATACAAGAGGATTTACAACAAATTGCCAAGAAGGGAATCAGCATTGAAAACTTCAACAGACAGTTGGAGAGTTTCAGGCAGGGCTTTCCTTATCTGAAACTTCAGGGTGCTGCCACTCCCGAGAGTGGTATTCTCCAGTTGAACGGCGAAGAATGTCGGAAATATACCGACGCTTGGGAGCGATACAAGGAAGAAGGCAAACGAATCGTGAAGTTTGTCCCGGCATCAGGTGCTGCCAGTAGAATGTTCAAGGACTTGTTTGCTTTCTTGGATGCTGACTATACAAGTCCTTCAACGGAGTTCGAGAAATATTTCTTCTCTCATATAGACGGATTTGCTTTCAAGGGAGAACTCGATGAGGTCTGCATTGAAAACGAGGGAAAGAACGTTGCTGCCTTAATCAATGAGGGCAACTGCAAGGCTGTTGTGTCTAATCTCCTGAATGCAAAGGGTTTGAATTACGGACAGTTGCCGAAGGGATTGCTCACTTTCCACGATTATGACGGGGGGGCGCGTTCGTCGATGGAGGAGCATTTGGTGGAAGCGGCCTTGTATGCTGAAAGCAACGGAGAGGCAAACGTGCATTTCACGGTTTCCAATGAGCATCTGGATTTGTTTAAAAAGAAGGTGGCAGACAGGGTGGCTAAATATGAAGAGCTGTTCAATGTGAAATACAACATCAGTTTCTCTGAACAGAAATCCAGCACGGACACCATTGGAGGCAATTCCGACAATACGCCTTTCAGAAATGAAGACGGCTCTCTGCTGTTCCGCCCCGGTGGGCACGGCGCATTGATTGAAAATCTGAATGATATCAACGCAGATGTGGTCTATATAAAGAATATTGACAACGTGGTTCCCGACCGTCTGAAGGAAGAGACCGTGAAGTGGAAGAAGATTATAGCAGGATTGCTGGTCGCACTTCAGACTAAGGCTTTCTCATACATCGAAAGGCTCGAGACAGAAACACTTTCTTTAGCAGAGCTGAAGACAATCCTTGCTTTCCTTGAGAACGATTTATACTGCAAGAACCCTGATGCTGACGCTCTGGATGAAGAACAGTTGAAGGAATATCTTTTGAAAAAGCTGAATCGTCCGATGCGCGTTTGTGGTATGGTAAAGAATAGTGGCGAGCCCGGTGGCGGTCCTTTCTTTGCTTATAATGCAGACGGCACGGTCAGTCTGCAGATTCTCGAAAGTTCGCAAATCGACAAGGACAATCCTGAATACCTTTCAATGTTCAAGAACGGCACGCATTTCAATCCTGTTGATTTGGTTTGTGCATTGAAAGATTATAAAGGTCGTTCCTTTAATCTGCCCGGTTTCGTAGACCCTGCAACAGGTTTCATCAGCAGCAAGTCGAAGAATGGCAAAGAACTCAAGGCTCTCGAGCTTCCCGGTTTATGGAATGGTGCAATGAGCGATTGGAATACTGTGTTCGTGGAAGTCCCAGCCATCACCTTCAATCCCGTAAAAACAGTCAATGATTTGCTGAAAAGCGAACATACAAAATAAATCATAACTCCCATTTGATTATAAGCAATAATTAAATGGGAGTTTTTGTGTCTGTATAAAAACAAAAAACCGTTGGAATAATCCAACGGTTTGTTTCTTGTGAATCTACTTCATAGATTACATAGCAGCTGAATCAGCAGGAGCAGCAGCAGAGTCTACTGTTGCAGCAGCTGAATCTACAGGAGCAGCAGCTGAGTCGAGAGCAGCTGAATCAGTAGCAGCTGAATCCATAACTTCTGTTGCAGCTACGCTGTCAGAATCGTTAGCAGCACCGCTCTTAGCGTTGCCTGTACAAGATGCGAATGAGATAGCTGCCATAGCTACGAACATAAATACCAATTTCTTCATTTTTCTTTGCTTTTTAAATCTGTAAAACAATCACGTTTATTAAAACGATGCAAAGGTAAGTATTTTTTTTATACGGCAAACATTTTTTATTCTTTTTTTTTATCTGTTTTTGTAACATTTTTGTATTATTCTGAAAATCAACTGTTTATAACTTGAATATCGGTGTTAAAAAATGCAAACGAATTGAATCTATGCTTGAAGACATCATTAAATGTGTGTAAAATAGATGAAGAATATCATAACTGAAGAGGCGTTCTTTATATATAAATAAGGTGGATAAGATGATTTTTTAGGATTTCTGTCTGAAAAGATTCTGTGTTTATAGGCTTAGGGACAAAAAGTAATCTGCACAATCTGCGTGATTTGTGGGAGGTTTTGATTCTTACTGATACGTAGATAGTGCTGCTATTTATGAATTCTGTTTGAAAGTGTATGGCTGTTATTAGTCCTCGTTATTGTTTTTCTCTGAATAAAAGAAGGTGCCTCAGGCTTGATGCTTGTCTTGAGAAAAGTTCATTTGTGGGTGGTTGATTTAAGACTGTTCTGAAGGCACTTTGCAAGTAACCGATAAATGCAAAACATTCTTCGCAAGATTGCAAGGCGTTTTTGCGAAGATTGCAGCGCATTCTTCGCAAAAATGAAAATAAGGATTTTGATAGCTGATTCTCAGATATTTACGGATTGATGAATATTTGTCTTGTTGTAGATTGACTATCAAAGGATGGGTAAAGCAAGTTTAATGAAGATTGTGTGAGGAATATGAACGGAAATGGAATGCTACAAACATTGAAAGGGCTGAATAGAATAGGTTGAGCAATAAGCAGGGATTGCAGCAGTAAGGTGGAAGATTACAAGAGAGACTTCTCTTTCAGGAATTTCCGAATAAAAATGGGTGGGGATATAATGAAAAAAGCGATGGCCTTCACAGGCAATCGCTTTCAAATCTTCAATAGGTATTAGTCTTTTAAGGTAAAAAGATTGTTTTCAGGATAACGATTGCAAAGATAAGTGGTTTTTTGATTACTGCCAAACATTTTTGCAAGTTTTTTTCCTTTGTTTTGTGCGTGTGCGAACACACAAAAATAAATAGCAGGACTTGATAAAATATTATTCGCCGTAAGCTCAGGTTATGTTGTTATTGAGAGTTTGGAGAAAGGGGCGTTCGTTTGAGTTTTTCCAGCAATATGTAATAAGGTGTATCGAATTACGGAGGATAAACAGAGTGTCTCTTAATAATAATATGCGCAGAATATGGATTTTATGACAAAATGAAAACTTCTCATTTCAATGAGTGGTTAGGGTTATACAAGCTGGAAACACATAGTAAGGAAAGAGAATGATAGAAAAACAAACACGGACTTGATGTGCGAAAAATGAAGCCGTCGGATAGGAACGCCTTCAGTTGTTGTAAATTATTTTCTCATTGGTCAGGAGTTTGGTCAATGAGCGAGAAATGAAAAACGAAGAATACTCACATTCTGCAAGGTGAGCATTCTCCGTTTATCGTCGGGTTTGGTTCTTCTCGCAATTATCCTTCGCCGGAAAACTGCTTGATGCGCTGTTCGTCTGCGAGTTTGCAAATCAGCAGAGTGCCGTCCTTTTCGGCCACGATATAGCCGTCCAGTCCCTGAACCACTACTTTTCTCTCGTCGGCCGTATGCACTATGCAGTTCTTGCTGTCGAACAACTGCACGTTGCTGCCGATTACGGCATTTCCGTAAAGGTCGTGCTGCAACTGCACGTGTAGCGAGCCCCAAGTGCCGAGGTCGCTCCATCCGAAGTCGGAAGGACATACAAAAATCTCTTCTGCTTTCTCCATAATGGCATAGTCCACGGATATTCCCTCGCATTCGGGATACACCTTGTCGATTGCAGCCTGCTCTTCGGAAGTGCCCAACACGTCCATTACGCCTTCAAAGATGCGGGCAATACCCGGCTGATAGATGCGGAATGCGTTCACGATTGTTGAAACGTTCCAGATGAATATGCCGGCATTCCAGAAGAAATTGTTCTGACTGATGTACCTCTTTGCTGTTTCCAGATCGGGCTTTTCGCGGAACTGGTCTACTCTGAACATTTCCTTGTTGCGCACCGACGGCACAGAGAGGTCTGCCTGTATGTAGCCGTAGCCTGTTTCCGGGCGGGTGGGCTTCATACCGAGCGTAAGGATGGCGTCGGTCTCGGAGGTAAACTTCAGACTGTTCGCGATTACGCGCCGAAATTCAGCTTCGTTGGTTACTATATGGTCGCTGGGCGTAACCACGATATTTGCCTTTGGGTCGTTTTTCTTGATGCGCCAGCTCACGTATGCAATGCAGGGAGCCGTGTTTCTGCGGCAAGGTTCGCTCAGGATGTTCTCGCGTGGAATTTCGGGTAGTTGTTCGTGAACCAAATCCACGTACTTCTTGTTTGTAACTACCCAAACGCTCTCAGGCTTGGTAATGCCCTTGAATCTGTCGTAGGTCAGTTGCATCAGCGAGCGTCCCACTCCCAGCACGTCGATGAACTGTTTTGGTTTTTCAGCTGTACTCATAGGCCAGAATCTGCTTCCGATTCCTCCGGCCATAATTACAAGATGGTTATTAGCGTGTAACATATTATTCTAAACTGGTTTTATTATACTTTACGTGCAAATATACGAATAAAAAACAAGAAAGGCAACAAATCGCTGCCTTTCTCCTATTATTTATGATGTTTTACTCCTAAAATCGGAAACTCATCTGAACATCAATCATCGAATAGTTGGGCTCTGCCAGCGAGCGGTCGTGTACGTAGGCATATTCGCCTGACAGTTGAAGGCTCTTGGAGAACTTATAATTCAGACCTACTTCATACATCGTCTTCTGCTTTTCAGCACCGTCTGTGGGTTGATACATATCGTAACGCGCCTTAGCATAGAGCTTGTCTTTCAGCACCGGTGCAATTACCATAGCATAAACGCCCTGAGCCTTGTCGCCCTTTGTGCCTATGTTGCAGTCAGACGCCGATGCGTCGTTCGTGTTCACGAGTGCCTTTGCGAATGCCGGACCGGTGGAATGAATGTATTCCGAACGGAAAGTCCAGTCGTTTTTCAGATACTCGGCTGAGAAAGCATAGCGGCGTTGCTTCAGACTGCGCACACCACTGTGATTAATGCCGTTTTCTGTCCAAGTGCCCTTGCGTGCATAAGAACCTGTCCATCCGAACCATCCGAGGCGCATACCTGCAACCGGCATCACCCACACGCCTCCGATGATATTCTTCTGTTGGTCAATGTCCTTGACATTGATGCCCTGTCCGTTGAAAACACCAATCTGATAGTGAATCAGATTACGCCCTGCGGAGTTCTTCAGGAAGTCGCCCTGCAACTGAATACCGATATCACGGCCGTTTGAACTGTGCTTGCCGGAACGGTCGCTGAAGCCTGCAAATGCAGTAACGGCTTGTGAATAGCCCATAAATCCCTGCTCCACGGGATGGATTGGATTCTCGAAAGTGAATGGATTCTTGAACTGTCCCGCCTTGATTCTCAGGAACTCGTACTTCTGCCATTCGGCAAACAGATCCACCACGCGTGGCGAAGACCCTAACGTTGAGGTGTTTCCGTTGAACTGAATCTGTGCTTTCCAATACCAATCCTTGAGGATACGGCCGTCCAATGCTATACGTCCCAGTCGCAGATTGAACGAATTGGCCTTGGCATTGTCCTGACTGCTGAATTGATATTGCACAATGCCATATCCAGACAGTTTCACATTGTTGATCCATTTAGGTGTCTGCGCATTTGCGCCAAGCACTCCAAGCACCATTGCGGCACTGATAATGTATTTTTTCATATCTTTAAATTTATAGTATTATCGGTAGTAATAATGTATTAATATCGCAAAGGTAAGGATTAAAAATTATAAAACAGAAGCATACATTAACTTTTTTGCAGAAAATATGCTGATTTTTCATTTTGTAAAGTCAGACGCTCCAAACTTACTGCTACAATATCCTCATTGTGGAAAAATAGTCAGAAACAAGCAAAGATGAAAACAGAAAGAAACTGATATTTAATTTTGAAGAGCTGATTTCATTATAAATTACACCTTATTTTATTATTAATAAGGCCGATGTTTGCAGATTATTAACCAAATTTGCCTACTTTGCAACATAAATATACAAATTAGTAATTGAAAGTTAGCGTATCTCCAAGTTTATATTTACCTTTGCACGAGCTAAAATTACATTTATGGATTGGTTAATAAAATTATTTACTGCGGAGGATAGTGTGGCTCACATAGTGCTGCTCTATTCCATTGTGATTGCATTGGGTGTCTACCTCGGAAAAATCAAGATTGGTGGCATCTCATTGGGAGTTACTTTCATTCTGTTTGTTGGTATTCTTGCAGGCCATATCGGCTTCACGGGTCCAACGGCAACGCTGACTTTCCTTCAGGATTTCGGTCTTATCCTATTCGTGTTTATGATAGGTTTGCAGGTAGGGCCGGGCTTCTTTGAAAGTTTTGGAAAGGGAGGTTTGAAGCTGAACATGCTTTCTTGCCTTGCCATTCTTCTGAATGTTGCGGTTATGTTCGGTTGCTACTTCATCTTCTTCGACACGAGCGACAAGAGCAACCTTCCGATGATGGTCGGTACTATGTACGGTGCCGTTACCAACACGCCCGGTCTTGGTGCTGCGAAGGAAGCCTTGAACAGCGTTTTTCCGGGTGGAACGGATTTCGACATTGCGTCCGGTTATGCCTGTGCTTACCCTCTTGGCGTGGTAGGTATCATCGGTGCGACGCTCGCTATTCGCTTTATCTGCAAGGTTGATCTCGATGAGGAGAACAACAAGCTGAGCGACGATGAGGCCGAAAACCCACACGTGAAGCCGCACATTATGTATCTCAAGATTGAGAATGAATACCTGTCTGGCAGAACCTTATCTGAAGTTTCAGAGTTCCTCAACCGTGATATTGTGTGCACGCGTATTATGCACAACGGTACGGTATCTCTTCCTTCGCGAGACACAGTCTTTGAGCTTGGCGACGAAATTCTCGTTGTCTGTGCCGAAACCGACGCTGCCGCCGTAAAGGCATTCATCGGCCCTGAAATAGAAGCAGACTGGCACGAAGAAAAGCAGGCGCAGAAGATGGTAAGTAAGCGAATCCTCGTTACGAACAGCTCTATGAACGGCAAGACACTCGGTAAGATGCACTTCAGTTCTGTTTACGGCGTGAACGTAACCAGAATCAGCCGTCAGGGAATGGACCTCTTCGCAAGCCGCAACCACCACTTCCACGTGGGCGACAAGATTATGGTTGTAGGTCCGGAAGAGAACGTACAGCGCGTAGCCGAGCTTATGGGCAACTCCATCAAGCGTCTCGATCATCCGAACATTGCCACTATCTTCATCGGTATCGTGGTTGGAATCCTGTTCGGTAGCCTCCCATTGGCAATCCCGGGTATGCCTGTTCCGTTGAAACTCGGTCTTGCAGGCGGTCCGCTGATTATTGCAATCCTTCTCGGACGATTCGGTTACAGAATGCATCTCGTTACCTATACCACGACATCGGCGAACCTGATGCTCCGCGAAATCGGTCTGGCTCTCTTCCTTGCATCCGTCGGTGTAAAGGCCGGAGCGCATTTCTGGGAAACAGTGGTTCAGGGCGATGGTCTCCTGTATGTGCTTACAGGTTTCCTGATTACGATTATTCCAATCCTCATTGTAGGAACAATCGCGCGAATGAAATACAAGTTCAACTACTTCACCATTATGGGTATGCTCGCCGGAACCTATACCGACCCTCCTGCATTGGCATACGCAAACTCTGTCTGCAACAGTGAAGCACCTGCCATCGGCTACTCTACGGTTTATCCATTGAGTATGTTCCTTAGAATCCTCGTGGCTCAGCTGATTGTATTGTTCTGCTGTGGTGCTCTCTAAGAAACGCTCGAGTTAGTTTCGGAATAAGTTCCGAAATCAGCTATACATTATAATAATGCCATTCTCTTGATTGTTTGCAATCAGGAGAATGGCGTTTTTCTTTGCCAGATTTATGTGTTCTCTCACTTTCATAATCTGTGAAGAAGGATTCAAAGTATAGATTTCAGCTTTGTTTCGACTTGTATCTATAAGCCTCCCACAATCAATAATTCTTACAAAACCACCTTCATAATTCGATTATTTCAGAAAAAGATTCATTTGTTTTTAAATACGCGAATTATGAGTGTGCAATTATAGTGTTCTCTGCATCAGTAATTTACTTTCAAAAAGCGCATATCTGTGTAGAGAATTTCCTCTTAAAAGTTCTCATATAGAACAATAAACTCGAATAATCGACCTAATTTCAGGAACCATTCAATGCTCTTTCGGTTTCCATTCTTGCGATAACTGCACAGCGTTTGTCGCAAGAATGAACAACAATCTTCGCACAACCAGAATCCATTGCAGCGAAAATCTCTTTTCAAGTGTCGAAAGAGCAGCAGAAAATCTCTATTTTGCGAAAAAAATATGTGCGTTTTTTGGTAATCATATTTTACAGAACTGAGTTGAAAGAGGGGGCTTTTCTTCCTGTCAGCTTGGCATCCATCACGTCATACGCGTAGTAACCTTGCCGTCCGTAGTAATCCTTACCTCTATCACATAGCTTGTTGCAGCATCGGGAATACCAATCATCGCATTGTAATACAGGGCTTTCAGGTCGGTTCTGTTGAATACGAAACGCTTCAGTATGCTGCGCTCGAGAAATGCCTTGTCGATCATCGACTGAAATTCCTGCTTCTTAAATTCGTGCGAATAGATAAGTTTGCCGCCGTTGGTTATGTTCAGCCGTGCCGTGTTGTCGAGATACACGTTATCAACCTCTATTCCCAAATCGTTGAAAGTAGGCTTTATTACACGCTCTGAACTTGTCTGACAGAACACCTCCGACTGAAAATAGCCTGCCTCGGTCTTTACAAGCGTGTCTGAACTCTCCTTTAGGAAAGTGTTCATAGCGTATGCGTGATACTTGAAGTCCGAAAGCAGATTCTTGTTGTCCGATTTTACCAGCGTAACTTCCTCTCCGTTCTTGTTCATCATCCGAAATACGTTTTCAGACTGCTTTATGATTTTGTAGCTATTGACGTTCTGACCTTTCAGGAAAATAGAGTCGCTGTTTATCCAGAAATGGACGGGCACACTTGCAGAATCGGGAAAGGAAATGCTGTCGCCCTTTGCAAGCAGCACGGAGCCTCCATTTTCGTCCATTACCCATAAGCCCTGAAACATCTCTTTAGCTTTATGGTCTTCGGTAATGGTCTCCGTTTTGGAATCCCGACAACTCCAAAATATAATACTTCCTAAAAAGATTAGTAAAACAGATTTCCTCATAATCTTAAAGCTGAAAAGAATGTTATAAATGCAGATACTTCACGATTTGGTTTGGAAAGACAGGCTTTCAGGGCCTGAATCAAAACAAGTCGGCCTGATTGAAAGGCAATGCCTTGTTCTGGTCTTTCTCTGAAACCAATACCTCATTTGCAGAAACAGGCCATTCTATGCCGATGGTCTCATCGTTCCACCGGATGCTTGCCTCGCTCTGAGGCGCATAGACGTTGTCTACCTTATAGGTAAACACAGCCTCGTCGGACAGTACCAAAAAGCCGTGTGCAAAGCCGCGTGGAATAAAAAGCTGCTTCTTGTTCTCTTCCGACAGTTCCACCATTACGTATTTTCCCAATGTAGGCGAGTCCTTTCTCAGGTCTACGGCCACGTCGAGCACCTTTCCTTTCAGCACTCTCACGAGCTTGGCCTGCGAGAAATCTCCCTTTTGGTAGTGCAGTCCGCGAAGTACGCCGTAGCTTGATTTCGATTCGTTGTCCTGAACGAAATCCACGTGGTAGCCGATGTGCTCATCGAAGTCGGCCTGTTTCCATACTTCATAGAAATAGCCGCGTTGGTCGTTGAACACTTTAGGCTCTATAATCCATACTCCGTCAATAGCTGTTTTTATATATTCCATAAGTATTAAGTTTGAATAACGCAAAGTTATAAAATAATATTCAAACAATGAAGCCTTGGAATGATATTTGTGAAATTAATTGAGTTTTAGTTTCTTTGGCTTGGAGATTAGAGATAAAATAATTAAATTTGCAGACGTGATTAGAATCGACCGACATATTGAGATCCTTTTACTCGAGAACGACTGTGTGATTGTTCCCGGGCTTGGTGGCTTTGTAGCCCACCAGATAGAGGCGCGTTATGATTCTGATGACGCACTTTTCCTGCCGCCTTTCCGAACCGTTGGCTTCAATCCCGTGCTTACTATGAACGACTCCCTTCTGGCACAGTCTTATTCGGAGGCATACGACGTGAGCTATCCGGAGGCTTTGAAGCTCATCGAGCAGGAAGTGGACGAGATTGAGCACAGGATTGAGAATGAAGGGACTGTTGAACTGAACGACTTAGGACGGCTTTTCAAGAACAGTGAGGGCAAACTTACGTTTGAACCGTATGAAGGTGGCATACTTACCCCGTCCTTCTATGGGCTGAGCAGCTATGAATTTTCAGCAGTCAAGCTCGGGAACAAGACAGAGAAGGTGGACGTCAGCATTGCCGATGCCGCCGAAAAGAAGGATGTCAAGGAAAAGATTGTCTATCTCTCTACCAGTAAGTCGGGCGAAAAGCGTGTGAACATCAGCTATAAAGCACTTCGGGATACGGCGATAGCGGCAGCAGTTCTGTCGTTTGTGTTCATCGTGGGAATCAATGTTCAGAAGCGAAATGGCGTGAGCGACCAGCCGGTTAAAAGCGGCGTCTTGTATAATTTGTTTGATTCGAGCAGTTCAGAGAAGGACGTTGAGGCAGCGGAAATAAGGAAAGAAGTGCAGACTGAAAACACGAAAGCCGTTCAGAAGCACTACTGGTCTATCGTGTTGGCGAGTCACGTAACTGCGGCGAATGCCGAATCATTCATAGAGAAATTGACCGATAAGGGATTCAAGGAAGGTCATTTGCATTCAGGAAGTGGCAGCTTGAAGGTTTTGTACGGCCATTTTGAAACGGCTCAGCAGGCTGTTGATGAACTAAACAAACTAAGACCTAATCCTGAATTCAAGCAGTCTTGGATATTGGAAGTAGGAAAATAATAGACTTATGAAACGTGTCAGATGTCCCAAATGTGATAACTATATCACATTCGACGAAACAAAGTACCAGTCCGGACAGAGATTGGTATTCGAATGTCCAAGTTGCAGCAAGCAGTTCGGCATACGCATCGGTGTGTCAAAACTTCGCAAGACGCAGAAAGAAGAAAACAATACGGGCATTGAAGAGCCGGATGAAGCTGAATATGGGTATCTACACGTGATAGAAAATGTATTTCACTATCAGCAAAACATTCCCTTGCACTTCGGTGAGAACCTGATAGGACGCTATCAAAAGGGAAATCCGGTGAACTGTCCTATTGAAACGGTAGACCCCAGCGTGGATTTGACCCACTGTGCCATAACGGTTTCAAAGGATAAGAAGGGAAATGTGAAGTACGTGCTGCGGGACGGTCCTTCCTATACCGGCACTTTTGTGGATAACGATATTCTTGCAGACAACGAACGACGTGTGATTGAGAATGGAACGCTGTTCACGCTTGGCGCAACAAGCATTATCCTTCGCACACAGTCAGAAGAAGAATAAGTCTTCAAAAACAAATTAAAGCCTCTTAATTAGAATAAATATATTTGCACCGAGCGTGCAAACGTATTACTTTTGTCCCATCATTTACAATTTAAAAGATGGGTAGGCACATAGCATTCTTTATATTGTTCCTTGCAGTTGCGCTGCCGTCTTTCTCTCAAAGGAAAGGCGTCATTGTCAGTATGGAGACCGGTGTACCCATCAGGGATGTTAAAATTTATACGAACAACGGTCAGATAGATTCCACCAACTATCGGGGAGAGTTTCAAATCAAGAAGGATTTTTCCAGTATTACGATTGCCAAGGCCAGTTTCGTGAGTTTAACCCTGAATCATTATGAAATGACCGATACCATTCAGCTGCTTCCCAAATTCAATACGCTGAACGAGGTAATCGTATGGGGAAAACGAAAGGAGACAACGCTGAATATAAACAGGGCAATAGGCGATTTAACCCAATATTATACACCGAAGCCCGGACTGAATTTTGACGTCATTTCGCTTTTCAGAAGACGGCAAGGCCTCAGTAAAAAGGAAAAACAGAAACACGATGAAATCATAGACACCTATTAAGTTTACCTGTTTGCAGAATTTTCCAACTTGATGTTTATGTTTGAAAAAGTTGTGCATATTGCTGAATGTAAGCCTCTTGATGATTATTCGTCATTGAGTTTACATTCAGCAATATGCACAATTTGTATATAAGTTTCCTCAAAAATCAGCATCATCTCTGAAGAAACGTAAGGATTCTTCCGACAATCTTGTCGGCAAGTATAGCTGAAAACTATTCAAAATAATAGAGGAAGGTTGCAATACCCTCGAGTGCGGGCTTGCGTTCGCCTTCTATTTCAATCTGGAACTTGATGCCGGCCTTGCATACGCCACGCAGATTCTCAATGGAATGAAGCGTTGTAACGAGACGGACGCGCGAACCGGTAATGACCGGACAGCCGAAACGCATCTTGTCCATACCGTAATTTACCATCATTTTCAGATTCTTCACTTCGATAATCTCGTTCCACATCTTTGGCAATAACGAGAGCGTGAGATAGCCGTGAGCGATAGTGCTCTTGTAGGGGCTTTCTTCTTTCGCACGCTCGGTGTCGATGTGAATCCACTGATGGTCGAGCGTTGCATCGGCAAAGAGGTTGATTCTTTCCTGATCCACCTGTAACCACTCGCTTTCACCGAGCTTCTCGCCGAGGTGAGAAGCCAATTCGTCGTAACTATTAACGATAAGTTTTCCCATTTTCTTTATTTGTTTGATTAAATTTCCTAATTGTTTTTTTAGGCGTAAACAAGCGCATAGCAATGCCATTTTTGCTCATTTACCCTATGTTGTGTGCAAAGTTACTCAAAAAATCTGTATTGGCAAACTGAAATTCCTGCTTACTTGCAATCTGTGTTCTGGATAAATATCCCGAGTGTGAAATCAGTTGATGCGAGAATAAAGGAATAAGTTTACAAGAAACGTAGTTGAAAAGGGCAAAGTTTCAAATAAATTTGTATGTAGTTCTGCCATTTAGGCAAAGTTATTCAATGGTACGAAATGTGTGTTTGTAACTAATTGAAAATCAGTTTGTAATATATTCGTTTCCAAACGTGCGAAGATTGCGCTGCATTCTTCGCACGTTTGCGTTGCAATCTTCGCAAGATTACATTGCATTTTTCGGTTACTTGAAAATCGTGTTTCCGTCAGTCGTCAGCGATAGTAGTTTTGCCGAATCGGAATGACACAATATCCTTAAAGAGAGCAAGCTGAATCAGGAATTGAATCAGGGCTTGTTCTCTCACAGGGATAGGTTAAGAGCTTTATATTTTCCGATTTACAACACCTCTTATATAGGAGCGTGAAAGGGAACTTTGGGCTTAAAACTCGAACTTTTCCAGTTTCAGTCCATTCTCTGTGAGTGCTTCCAACTTGGGAACAATCGTTGTGAAGTGTTCTGCCGAAGCGTGTTTGTCTATGCAGGCTTGGTCTTTCCACGTTTCGCAGAAGAGCATAGTGCGTGGGTTGGTGGTACTCTGGAAGAGGTCGTAACTGATACAGCCTTCGTCCTTACGTGATTGTTCTGCTAATTTGTGAGCCAATGCGAGTGCATCCTCAATCTTCACATCCTCTCTTAAAGAGAAAAAAGCATTAAATCTAAACATATTCTTTTTGTTTTTGGTACTTGCAAAGGTAAGGATTCTTTTTCATTTCAGAGCTTGTTTTAATGATTCACAACGATAAAAAACGATAAAATATTCGGCAGATAGCATTTCTTTATAGACTATTGTTGTAATTTTGTTGCCCCTTATTGATGGAAAATGGGGGATGGGAGATGTGAAAAGGGAGATGGGAGATGTTAAATGGAGGATGTGAGATGGGAAAGGGGAGATGTGAGATGGGAAATGAGGGATGGAATATAACAATGAGAAGTATTACAATAAATATAAACATATAATGAGTTTCAAGAAAATATTGAGTAGAATAAAGAACTGGCTGCAAGGTCTGTCGTTCAGAACCGGTGTCATTGTGATGGCTTTGTGCCTGCCTTGCTATTTCATTTCGCTCGGTCTGCCGTGGCTTTTGGATATGGATGCAAGCAAGAAAGGCGCAATGTTCGTTGTGTTCTTTGGCTTGGCGAAAACGTTTCAATACGCGGGACTGACGATTCTCGGCAAGGAAGGCTACAAGCGATTGAAGGCAAAGTTGAAAGGGAATAAGCCCATAAGGCTGATTATATTCGATTTCGACGGTACTATCGGGGATTCCAGAGGGCTGATAACGCAGACGATGCTTGAAACGATAGACCGGCTTGGGCTGGAAAAACGGACGGAAGAGGAATGTGCGAGGACAATAGGACTGCCGTTGGCTGAATGCTTTTCGTCGATGATTCCGATGACTGATGAGAAAGCCGAGGAATGCGCACGTGTCTATACGGAGATTTGTTTGCGAAATAGTGTTCCCGGGGCTGTTCCGGCGTTTCCGAATGTTGTGGAAACCATCAGGAATTTGCACAGTCAGGGATACATTCTTACCATAGCAACCAACCGCAGCAGGCTGTCGCTCGCAGATTTTCTCAACGATATGCAGCTCGCTGACTGTTTCAGCTTGCTCGTTGGCGTAGACGATGTTCAGCAAAAGAAGCCGAATGCCGAGCCTGCAATGAAGATTCTCGACACATTCGGGCTGAAAGCGAGCGAGGCCTTGATAGTTGGCGACACGGAATCGGATATTCTTATGGGCAAGAATGCAGGTGTAAGAACGTGTGGTGTTACTTACGGCACGGGCAAGGAAGAGGAATTGAAGAAGGCGGGAGCTGATTTCATCATCAACGATTTCAGCGAATTGACAGGCATTGTGAGCCATTCCGCAAACGGAAGCAGATAGAATCGGAACATTTTTTGCAAGGTCAGGTGTTTTCCTTGTGAACTTGTTCTCTCGTTCCCTTGTTCCCTCGTTTTCAATTCAGCTTGTTCTTATTTAGCTTTTGTCTAATTAGAGGTTTCGGGGTAAAAAGAACGTTAATTTATTATGATGTTTAATTGATAAATTGTACTTTTGCAATACGAACAAGATAATTTGGATAAATTCCAATACTCGTAGTTTTACTGCCTGTAAATGAGGGTAAACGGAATTTAGAAAAACGCTCTACTGTCTTAAAAGAGATAGTGTTGCGTTGCGTCCGAGCCAATCGGAAACCAACAGATACTGAACAGGATTCAAGATTTTCATTTAATAAAACAAAAACATTATGAAGAAGAAGTTTATTTGCACCGTATGTGGTTATATGTACGAGGGTTCAGAGGCACCTGCTGAGTGCCCAGTATGCCACGTAAAGGCTGACAAGTTCAAGGAATTTAACCCTGAAGCATTGAAGGGCACAAAGACAGAGGCCAACCTTCAGACTGCTTTTGCAGGCGAGAGTCAGGCACACACCAAGTATCAGTACTATGCTTCAAAGGCACGCAAGGATGGTTACGTGCAGATGGCTGAAATCTTTGAAGAGACATCGCGCAACGAAAAGGAGCACGCAAAGCTGTGGTTCAAGTTCCTCCACAACGGCGACATTCCATCAACTCCTGAAAACCTCCTCGCTGCTGCCGAAGGTGAGAACTACGAATGGACTGATATGTACGACAAGATGGCTAAGGACGCTATGGAAGAAGGCTTCCCAGAGTTGGCAGTTAAGTTCCGTACAGTCGGTGCTATCGAAAAGAAGCACGAAGAGCGTTATCGTAAGCTCCTGAAGAACATCGAAGACAAGGTTGTTTTCGCCAAAGACGGTTCTGCCGTATGGCAGTGCATCAACTGCGGTCATATCGTAGTTGGCAAGCAGGCACCTGAAGTTTGCCCTGTTTGTGTGCATCCACAGAGCTTCTTCCAGATTAAGCCTGAGAATTACTAAAAGTCATTTAACCGACAGAACATACATCCTCCCACCTTCGCCGTTGTGCAGAGGTGGGAGGATTTTTTTGTTTCATCGTGTCTTTGATGTAGACCTGCAATGCTTTGCGCAGTTATTTTTAAGACAGGAAAGCATAGGAAAGATACGATATTGTAAAAAAATATGTGTAATTTTGCGATTCATACACGATGCAATGATAAGTTTTATCGAAGGAATTGGATTTTACTATGAAAATTTATCCGAAGGAAGAGGCGCAGACGCTGATGAACAGACTTGCCAAAGAGGGCAGGGAGTTTGTCTTTGCCGTTAGTTACGACCAGAGTCAGGCATATATTGTGGAAGCCGGGAAACTGGATTCCGATGAAATGATGGTGGCATTTCCCAATTTCAATAATATTCCTGAAAATGCTGAATGCAATTCCGATACCGTGGAGTGGGATTTTGATGCCCCGAACCGTGAACGGTACGAAGACAGTATTAACTTTGTGAAGGCGAATATGCGTGCCGGAAACAGCTATTTGGCAAACCTCACGTGCAAGGTTGAGATAAGAACAAACCTGACTCTCCGCGATATTTTCCTCCGTTCTAAGGCAATGTACCGCTGTTGGATCCGCAATCGCTTCGTATGTTTCTCTCCGGAGATATTCGTTCGCATAGACAACGGAAAAATCAGTTCGTATCCGATGAAGGGAACGCTCGATGCCACACTTCCGAATGCCGAGGAAATACTGATGAGCAATGTTAAAGAAGCTGCCGAACACGCAACGATAGTAGACCTGATACGCAATGATTTAAGTATGGTTTCGGATGGAGTTGCCGTAACGAAGTATAGATACATCGACCGACTTCAGACCAACAAGGGAGAGATATTGCAGACGAGTTCTGAAATCACGGGAAAACTGACCGACCATTACACGAGGAATATAGGCGATTTGCTGTTCAGGCTGCTCCCGGCAGGTTCCATTACGGGTGCGCCAAAACCCAAAACGATGGAAATAATCGCCGAGGCCGAAGCCTACGACAGAGGTTTCTACACCGGAGTGATAGGACATTACAAGGATGGGAATCTTGACAGTGCCGTAATGATAAGATTCATAGACGAGGAAGCTGGCAAATTCTATTATAAGGCAGGTGGAGGAATCACGGCAAAGAGCAATAACGACGATGAATACAAGGAAGTAAAGGATAAAATCTATGTGCCGATTTATTGAAACGATGCGAGTGGAGAAGGGCGAGATTATCAATCTTGATTTCCACCGACAGAGATTTGAAGCTACGCGCAGGCATTACTGGCCCGGAGCGGAAGAACTTTCGTGGCAGAACGTTTATGCAGCCGTGGACGCACGACTCGAGAAAGCCAAACTGCGTTTTCTGTATGACGAAACTTCCATCACCGAGATATCCTGTACGGAATATGTTCAGAAAGACATTTGCTTGCTGAAACTTGTCCGTGCAGACGGAATCAGCTATCCGTTCAAGCATTCCGACCGTTCGGCGTTGGAGAAATTGAAGGCGCAGCAAGGTGATTGCGACGAGATTCTGATAGTGAAAGACAACCACATAACGGACACCTCGTTCACGAACGTTGCATTTTTCGACGGAAAAGAATGGTTTACGCCCGACACTCCTCTCTTGCCGGGAACTCGGCGTGCGAGCCTCATTGCTCAGGGAAGGCTCAAGGAAAGGGAAATACTGGCAGATGATCTGCCCACTTACAGTTTCATAGCCCTCTTCAATGCAATGATAGATTTGGACGAACTTGTGCTGCCGTTGCACGAAGGCTGCTTTACAATTCGCTGATTCATCAATCTGTCAATGGATTACTGTATGATTATTCTCATTGCCGACCGATTTCCTTGCCAATCTGTCCTGAACCCGAAGAATTTATAAAGAAAGCAGAGAATGCAAATCACTTGCATCCTCTGCTTTTTTATTGAATCTGATTCGTGAAAAACTGCAGGGCAGAGTTCCAACTCCGTTTCCATCCTTGCTTTATTCCACTTCAGCGATTTTATTTTACTGCAATGCACTCCACTTCCACGAGCGCATCCTTTGGCAAACGCTTCACGGAGATAGCCGAACGAGCCGGGAATGGTTCGCTGAAGAACTCTGCATATACTTCGTTCATAGCTGCAAAGTCTTCCATATCAGCGAGATAAACAGTTGTCTTTACTACGTGAGAGAGGTCGATGCCTGCTTCTTTGAGAATAGCCTGAGCGTTCGTGAGCGACTGACGGGTCTGCTCCTTCACGCCACCGGGAGCAAAAGCACCCGTTGCAGGGTCGATAGGGAGCTGTCCTGATGTGAATACAAAACCGTTGGCTTCGATAGCCTGACTGTAAGGACCGATAGCACTGGGTGCGTTGTTTGTGTTTACTACTTTCATAATTCTTATCGTTTTAAGATGTTAATCAAATGTCCGTGTCGGCACCAATGCCTGCACACCTTGCAAAGATACGAATATTTTTACAAGTAAATGCCCATTGGCTGAATAATTCCTTGTTGTACGTTTTAATTTCTATTGACAGCAAGTATCGTTTGTCCCTGATTTTTTCGTTTGCGTATGCAGGGTTGTGCCGTGATGTTCGGAAGCTATATTTGCTGATGCTGAAGTCTGATTTGCAAGTGACCGAAGAACGGAATGCAATCTTCGCAAAAACGCATTGTATTCTTGCGAAGATTGCATTGCATTCTTGCGAAGATTGTAGTCCTATGTTTTAAGCGTTGATTTTCAATTGATTATGAAATTTGCTTTGTCTGTATGTTTTTTAAAAGGCATTCAGCAGTCTGACGATTCTCTGCGCATCTTCATCCGTCATTGCCTGATTGCACGGCAGGGAGAGTTCCTGTCGATGAATGCGCTCGGTAATGGGGAAAGAAAGGTGGTTCCATTCCTTGTAGGCCTGTTGCTGATGGGGAGGAATGGGGTAGTGAATCATTGTCTGCACGTCGTTCTCCTTTAGATAGGCTTGCAGCGTGGCGCGTTCTTCGCAGAGAATGGGGTAGATATGATAAACGTTGTCTCGGTCGGGCGATTTCGGAACAATAGTCTTCGGGTTTGAAATCTGTGTGTTGAAAATCTGTGCAATCTGCTTTCTGCGTGCATTGTCGGCATCAAGATAGCGTAGTTTCACGGAGAGTGCGGCAGCTTGAAGCTCGTCCATACGGCTGTTTCTGCCTTTGTAGGCGAACTCGTATTTACGGGACGAACCGTAATTGGCGAGTGTTCGGATGGTGTTGGCAAGCAGTTCGTCGGATGTGGTTACGGCACCTGCATCGCCCAATGCGCCGAGATTCTTGCCGGGATAGAAACTGTGAGCTGCTGCATCGCCAAGGCTTCCCGTCCGTTTGCTGTGGAAGGTGCAGCCGTGAGCCTGTGCATTGTCTTCTATCAGCTTGAGATGGTGCTGTCTGCAAATGTTTTCTATTCGTGTAGTGAAGGCGCATCTGCCGTAGAGATGTACGAGGAGAATGGCTCGGGTGCGTGGAGTTATTGCCGACTCGATGCGTGCGTCGTCTATCTGCATCGTACTGATGTCTGGCTCAACAAGCACGGGAACAAGATTGTTTTCTGTGATGGAGAGGATGCTTGCGATATAAGTGTTGGCAGGTACGATTACTTCGTCGCCGTCCTGAAGGACGCCCAGATCCCGATAGGCACGGAAAATGAGGCTGAGTGCATCGAGTCCGTTGCCGCAAGTGATGCAATGGTGAGTGCCGATATAGCGTGCATACTGGTCTTGGAATTGGCGTGTGGCCTGTCCTTGCAGATACCAACCGGAATCCACAACCTGCTGAATTGCCGCAGAAATCTCTTCGGCGTGCATCGCAGTGATTTGTTTCAGTGATAGATATTCCATTGTTAAAAGTCCGATATTTCCCACGTGTCGTAGCAGATGCCTCTTCCTCCGAAGCCTTCTTTCTGAAAAATGAGCTGCTCGTTGAGGTCGTGGCCGTCGCCGTCGGAGCTTTTTCCAAAGTCGAAATAGCCGGTATGGGATGCGTACACCTTATTTAATATATGGTCGAAAAGCAGGTCGAGCGCACCGTTTGCCTTTCCTTCGGGCGAGGCTGAAATGTATTGTGTGTGAATGGTTCGGGGAGTTTCGTAGACAATCGTGCCTCCTATTGGCAGTTTTTCGCTGCTTTGGGCAATGAAAAGCCTTATTTCTTTTGGAAAATTGGCTTTGAGCAATGTGAGTTCGTCGAGTGAATGAACCGGAGCGGCATCGTATTTATTGTGCAGATTGTCGTTGAGGATATGCCAGAAAGCAGCAAGGTCGTTGCTTTCTTCCACAATGATTCCGTTGCGCATCGCCTTTCTGATGCCGCTTTTTCGGCTTTCGGCGAATTTCATACGGTTTTCCAACGCAATGGTGGATGAGATATGGCGTGTGATGATGCGTGCATTGCAGACGTTTACCAGTGCGTAGAGGTCTTCCTCGGCAGGAATCCTGTGGTAAATGTGGGGAACAGCCTTATACACGAAACGATGAATGCCGTGTTCGGAAAGGAAGGAAAGAATGAGCCTTAAGACTTCGCAAACGTCTGAAGTCGTGGCTTTTGCGTTGGTTATCAGTCCACCATAGGTAAGTCCTTGGTGGGAATAGAGCGTATTGCCGGCGAGATTGGCAGGCAGTAGCGCGAAGATGCGTTGCTTGCGGCGGACAATGAGTGAGAAATCATCGAAACGGTCGGAATGATAGTCCATATAATGCCGGTCGAACAAGAATGTGCCTTGCTTCGACTGCTTCACGAATGCGTTCCATTCATTCGCCTGCTGTGGACTGTATTTCGTGATTTCAAACATCGGTTATTTCTCTTCGATAAACTTTAAATACTCATCGTATTCCCTGATATAGTCATCTTCATCGAACAGGTCTTCGGCCAATACGAGGCAGACTGCACCCGATGAGAAGTCGTCGAGCGTCCGCCAGATGTTCGTATCTACCAATAATCCCTGATAGGGATGGTTCAGAAGGAAGGTATGCTGCTGTTTCCCGTTGGTAAGGGTAACTGTGAAAGAACCACTGACGGCGATGATAAACTCACGACAATGCTTGTGGGAGTGTCCTCCTCGGCATTCTCCGCCGGGCACATCGTAGACCCAATAGACGCGGGAGACATTGAAAGGAATGTCTTTCGATTGTTCAACGAAAGTGAGATTGCCCCGTTGGTCGAGAATCTTGGGGAGGTCGATGATTTTTCCGATGCTTGGTTCGTCTTGCATTGTTTGAAAAATAAGGGGTGTTGGAAGGGAATTGGGAGTGAAGGTTCTGCTTTGTGATGTTCCGTGAATGGGGCGTTTGATGGACTTGAAGGGAATTCAATGAACTTGAAAGGTCTTAATCGTGAAGAAGTGCTGATAATAATAGGTGCTCGCTGCTTTTGTTTTTCAGGCAATTATCATCGCTTCTTCACGCTAAGTGCTTTCTTATGGATTCACTCCTTCGGTTTCTATCTGTTGGAATACATCATATCGTAATACTTCTGATAGTCACCGCTGGTAACTTCCTGTATCCATTCCTGATTTTCGAGGTTCCACTTGATGGTCTTCACGATGCCTTCGGCAAACATTGTTTCAGGGAACCAACCGAGTTCTTCCTTGATTTTGGTTGGATCGATGGCATAGCGGGCGTCGTGTCCCAGTCTGTCGGCAACGTGTGTAATGAGATCGTTGTTTATCCAACTGATGTCTATGTCGCCGTTTTCGTCCTTTACCTGTTTTTTCAACACCTTACGGAGTTCCTTGTTTTCGGCCAGCATATCGTGGATGGTCTTGATTGTGAGCTTCACAATGTCGATATTGGTCATCTCGTTGTGTCCGCCTACATTGTAAACTTCGCCTACACGTCCTTCACGAACCACCATATCAATGGCCTTGCAGTGGTCTTCCACGTAGAGCCAGTCGCGAACATTCAGTCCTTCTCCGTAGACCGGGAGTGCTTTTCCTTCGAGAATGTTGTTGATTATCAGTGGAATGAGCTTCTCGGGGAAGTGATAAGGGCCGTAGTTGTTGGAACAACGGGTGATGCTGATAGGCATGTGGAACGTGTCGTGATATGCCATTACGAACATATCGGCACTTGTCTTGCTTGCCGAATACGGACTGTGAGGGCAGAGTGGGGTGGCTTCCGTGAAGTAACCGTCGGCTCCGAGCGAGCCATATACCTCATCGGTGGATACCTGATGATAGCGTTTGCCCTCCTTCCAAGTGGGGTATCCCTTCTCGTCCTTGCCTGTAACCCACGCACGGCGTGCGGCATCCATCAGGTTTTGAGTGCCCAGTATGTTCACGTTGAGGAACAGTTGAGGGTCTTCTATCGAACGGTCTACGTGGCTTTCAGCAGCGAAGTTCACGAGATAGTCGATGTCGTATTCGGTAAAAAGCCTGTCTGCGAGTTCCCTGTCTCGTATATCGCCCTTGACAAATATGCAGCGTTCGCCGTCTATATCGTCCTTGATGGTTCCGAGATTACCTGCATAGGTTAGTGCATCAAGAACAATTACCTTGATGTCTTCGTTCACATACTTCTTGTGAAGCAGATACTTGATGTAGTTTGCGCCTATAAAGCCGGCGGCTCCAGTTACTAAGTAAGTTTTCATTTTGTTGTCTATTATATTTTTATCTGTTTCTTAATTTATTTCCGTATTGAATTCATCAGCAGCTTTGGCGTGTTTGCCCCTATGCCATCGGTTCTTATAGGCTGTTTTTATCTTTCTCCAACAGTCAGGAAAAGTGTAGACGGTAGCCATTGCTGCACCGAAGCCAGTGCTGTTGAAAGCGATTTCCTTCCAGTCATACTCATTGTTCCATTCAAATATTATAGTGATGATGAAATATGCAATGCTATACACAAGAAACTGGCTGCTGAATTTTCTTATGGTTTTCATTCGGTTGCAGATTTTTGTAATGCCATTAGGGGGCGTTTGCCTTGTTATTTCAGTTTTTTGCCTTATCATTTAAAGTAATAACTTCACAATCACTGAATTTATTGCCTTCGATGGTAAGTCTTATCAGCGTGCGCTCCTTGTGCCACCCGCTCAATCCGGCAGCACCGGGGTTGATATGGAGCAGATTGAGCGTCTTGTCGAACTTCACTTTCAGTATGTGGGAATGCCCATCGACGAACAGATCAGGTGGAGAAGCGTAGAGCATACCCTGCACCGATCGGTCGTAATTGCCGGGATAGCCGCCGATATGCTTCAGGAGAACATCAACGTCTTCGCACTTGAAACGCAGAATTTCACGGTAGCGTGCCCTTATCTCGCAGCCGTCTATGTTGCCATACACGGCACGGAAGATAGGTTTCATTGCCTCGAACCTGTCGGCGACTTCCAAAGAACCGATGTCGCCGGCGTGCCATACTTCATCGCAGTCCTTGAAATAGTATTCGTATTTCTCATCCCAGTAAGCGTGAGTGTCCGATATGATTCCGATGCGTTTCATTTGGCTGCCTTCAACTTGCGTTTTATGAACTCTGCTATAAAATCCTTCGTTGCCTCGAGCCCGAGAATGCTTGCATCAACGCAGAGGTCGTAGCTTTCGGAGTGTCCCCAAGTCTTGCCCGTATAGTAATTATAATACTTAGCCCGTTCGCTTTCGCCGTTTTCTATGATTTTGCGTGCTTCCTCCACCGTGCACCCCCTGCGTTTGCTCACGTTTTCGGCTCTGAAGTCCATATTTGCCGTGATGAAGATGTTCACAACTGCCTTATTATCGCGCAAAACATAGTCTGCCGTTCTGCCTACGAACACACAGCGGGGATTCTTTTCAGCGGCATCGCGAATGGCATCGCTCTGAAACTGATAGAGACTTTCCTGCGAAAAGTCGTTTTTATAGAAGTCGTTGCTTCCCAACAGAGGCAGATGGATGTGGAAATGAGACTTCAGGAATCCCTTCTGCTCGTCATTCTCCTCGAAGAACTTCTCTGAAAAGCCACTCTCCCGGGCTGCAATGTTCAGTATTTCTCTGTCGTAGAACTTGCAGTTGAACTCTTCGGCAAGCATCTTGGCAATGATTCTTCCACCACTTCCGAGCTGTCGGCCAACGTTTATAATCAGTTTTTCTTCCATAAGCGTGAATATTTTACAGGTTCAGGCCTGCATTTCTTTCTTGAAATTTCTCATATAACTAAACATTATCGTACCGGCAATGACAGCCGAAAGGGCATCGCTCGACGGCAATGCCGCCCATACGCCGTCGATATTGAAGAATCGGGGCAATACAATCAGCAGCGGCAACAGCAGCAAGAGCTGTCTGGAGAGCGAAAGGAAGATGCTTATCTTCACTTTTCCGATACATTGGAAAAAATTGGTTATTACCATCTGTCCTCCGATAATCGGAAACATCATCATATTGATGTGAATCGCCTTTACCGACTGCGTGATCAGTTCGCTGTCGGTGGTAAACATTCGGGCACAATAGTAGGGTGCGAACATCGCAAGGAGCCATCCGGTCGTCATTATCGCCGTAGCCGAGACAACGGCAAGTTTCACAACCCGCATCATTCTGTCGAACTGCTGCGAACCGAAGTTGTATCCCGCTATCGGCTGCATTCCCTGATTCAGTCCGATTACGAACATCACGAAGATAGTGGCAATACTGTTTGCGATGCCATAAGCCCCGACAGCCATATCTCCGCCATATTTCACGAGCTGATTGTTCATAAAAATCACAATCACGCACGCACAGGCATTCATCAGGAAAGGCGAAATGCCAATCGAAACAATATTCTTCACGAGGTCTTTCTTCAGTTTGTAGATGCCGCGCTTCAGATGGAGCAGCTCCTTCTGATTGGAAAAGAGCTTCATCTGCCAGCAGAGTGCCAGTATCTGCGAGATAATCGTTGCCAACGCAGCCCCCTTGATGCCCCAGCCCCACCACAGGATGAAGACAACATCGAGAAGAATGTTCATCGCCACCGTGAAGATGGTTGCAAACATAGCGTGCCTCGGCTTGGATGCGGCGCGAAGCACGGCATTCATTCCGAAGTACATATGCGAGAAAACATTGCCTGCGAGGATAACGGTCATAAAGTCCTTGGCATACGGAATCGTGGCATCGCTTGCACCGAAGAACCTAAGAATGGAGTCGAGGAAAATAAGACAGAGTGCTCCGAAGACGATGCCGATGATGAGATTCAGCGTTATCGTGTTGCCGAGTATGTTTTCTGCCGTATCGTAATCCCTCTGACCGAGCTTCACGCTGATGGTGGTTGATGCCCCTACGCCCACGGCTGCACCGAAAGCAGCCGCAAGATTCATAAACGGAAAAGTGATTGCCAGACCCGAAATAGCCATAGAGCCGACCACCTGACCGATGAACACGCGGTCGATGATATTGTAGAGCGACGCTGCCGTCATCGCTATGATGGCAGGCAGGGCATACTGCGCCAATAGTTTCCCTACGGGCTTAGTCCCTAACTCTAACGTTGCTTTCTTATTATCCATTGAGTCTTACTTATATACATTTGCAAAAGTACAAAAAAAATGTGATACACTCATTGGATAAATTAAATTTATAAGACACGGATGATGAGAAACCACCCCTGTTCAGCCTCGAACGCCTGCCGTATGCCCACACAGGCAGAATCATATCCTTGCATCCCTGTTCGCTTCCTGTCTTTATTCCCTGCGTTGGGGCTTATCCTGAATCGGGTAACGACGCTATTGTCATCTGTTTGTAAGTATTTGAAAATCAATGTGTATTACGCCTGTTTTCATTTGTGCGAAGAATGCACGCCAATCTTCGCACAAACGCGCTGCAATCTTCGCAAGAATGCAGCGCAATCTTCGCACGTTTGAAAACCGTCTGAAATTCTTTTGTTGCGCATCTGGAATTATTTCCTTGCCTTTTGTGCAGAGAATGCTGAATATTCTTATTATCTTTGCAACTATGAATAGAATGGATTTAAAGATATTGCTGGCGTTTTGGCTTTCTTTCTTTGCCAATATGGCAATGGCTCAAAACGATGAAATGGTATATATGTATCGTCTCACGCTGACCGACAAGCACGGCACGCCCTACACGCTGACCGCTCCCGAGCGATTTCTCTCGTGGAAAGCCATTGAGAGAAGGCGAAAGCAGCAGCTTCCGATAGATTCTACCGACTTGCCCGTTTCGCCGAAATACATTGAGCGCATCGAGGCAAAGGGTGTAGACATAGTGGCGAAGAGCAAATGGAACAACACCGTTCTGGTGCGCGGCAGAGATATGAAGAAGATTGAAACGCTCTCGTCGCTGCCCTTCGTAGCCTCTATGAAAAAGGTGTTTGGGATAGACGCCGGAGCTTACCGTCAGTCCCGGCGCGTGGAATACCAAGAACAGCTGGCACTTACCGATACAACCCTGCACGACTACTACGGAGTGGGGCAGAAACAGATTGAAGCCGTGAACGGACGGAGGCTGCACGAACGGGGATTCACGGGTAAGGGAGTGACCATCGCCGTGCTCGATGCTGGTTTTATGAATGTAGACAAAATTCCGGCATTCGGAAATCTCAGCATCATAGGCACGAGGAATTTTGTGCCTGATGGGGGCGAGGATATTTACAAGGAAATGGATCACGGCACGAAAACGCTTTCCACGATGGCTATGAACCGTCCGGGAGTATTCGTGGGTACGGCACCCGATGCCGACTATTGGCTGCTCAGATGCGAGGAACACAATTTTGAGAGTTCGGCCGAAGAGGATTATTGGGCGGCTGCCGTGGAGTTTGCCGATTCCGTGGGCGTGGACGTTATCAGTTCTTCGCTCGGCTATCACGAATTCGACGATGGGGCTACGAGCTATAAATATGCCGATCAGGACGGAAAGACGGCACTCATTTCGAGAACGGCGTCTATGCTGGCTCGTAAGGGAATCGTACACGTGAACAGTGCGGGCAACGACGGCGTGCGTCCGTGGAAGAAAATCAATGTGCCGGCCGATGCTCACGACATTATTACCGTGGGGGCTATTTCGCCCGACAGCATCAATGCAGGCTTCAGTTCGGTCGGACCTACTGCCGATGGGCGTGTGAAGCCCGACGTGATGGCATACGGATGTCCGTCGAGCGTGGTTTCCGGCCGCGGCTATCTCTCCAGAGAAAACGGAACGTCGTTTGCCTGTCCGATAGTGGCAGGTATGGTGGCTTGCCTTTGGCAGAGTATGCCCGGGAAAACGGCTTTGGAAATCATAGAGACAGTAAGAAAGTCGGCAGACAGATACCATACGCCCGATAATATTTTCGGCTACGGAATCCCCGATTTCGACAATGCCGGGACACAATAGCACCTATTTAATATATGCACGCACTGTCATTATACGAACTTAACTCCATTGTAAGCGAGGTTATCCACACCACGATGTCGCGCTCCTATTGGGTTGAGGCCGAGGTTTCGGAAGCCCGTGAGCGCAACGGACACCTCTATCTGGAACTGATTCAGAAGGAGGAAGGAACGAATACGCCCATCGCACGTGCCTCGGCTAAGTGCTGGAGGTCGGCGTGGAGCCTTATAGGGCCTCACTTTGAACGTGTGGCAGGGCTGCAAGTGCGTGCCGGACTGCAACTGATGGTGCAGGTTCACGCCCAGTTCCACCCACAGTTCGGTTTCTCGTGGATTGTGGACGACATCAATCCGGAGTACACAATGGGAGATATGGCGCGCAAGCGTCAGGAAATCATCAGACAACTGAAGGATGAAGGCGTGTTCGGCCTTCAGAAAGAACTGAAAGTGCCGATGTTCGCGCAGCGCATTGCCGTCATTTCCTCGGCTTCGGCGGCAGGCTATGGTGACTTCTGCAATCAGCTCTCGGACAATGAATACGGATTCGCCTTCTCCATAGAGCTTTTCCCCGCCACGATGCAGGGCGAGCAGGTGGAGCAGAGCATCATCTCGGCTTTGGACGCCATCAATGCAGAAGAAGACGCATTCGACTGCGTTGTCATTATCCGCGGAGGTGGTGCGACGGCAGATTTGAGCGGGTTCGACACGCTGCTGCTGGCCGAAAACGTGGCAAACTTCCCTCTGCCGATTATCACCGGCATCGGACACGAGCGGGATGAGAGCATACTGGATATGATTTCAAACACACGTGTGAAGACTCCGACGGCCGCCGCAGCCTTTCTTGTGAACAATCTCGCCAACACTTTGGGTATGATTGAAGACGCACAGACGTCTGTTTTCCGTTATGTGCAGAACAGAATGCAGATGGAAAAGATGAGGCTTCAGCGACTCTCGACGGGCATAACGATGCAGTTCTCTATGATGAAGACACGTCAGGAGGGTATGCTCGACGCACGGTTTGTGCGTCTTTCGCAACGGATTTCGGAGGCTTTGTCGGAGAAGCGGCTCAGACTGGAAATGATTTCAAACAGATTGCTGCCGCTCGCAGATAGAAAACTTACGGCAGAGAAGCACAGGATGGAACTTCTTGCGCAGCGTGTGGAGTCGGTTGATCCGAAGAGACTGCTGCGATTGGGATACAGTATAACCTATCATAACGGGCGTGCCGTGAAGGATTTGAAAGAACTCTCCGTAGGCGACGAGCTCACAACAATGGTTGAGAACGGCATCATAAAATCTGCCGTAACGGAAAATATCATTAATAAAAGGAAAAGAAAGGCTTGAAAGATATGAAACAGATAAAATATGAAGAGGCTGTGAAGCAGCTTGAGGCTATCGTGATGAAGATGGAGAACGGCGATTTGGACGTGGACTCTATGGCCGGGGAACTGAAAAAGGCGCAGCAGCTCATCAAGTTGTGCAAGGATAAACTGAAACATACGGACGAGGAAATAAAGAAACTATTGGAAACGGAATAAAGGAAGTGTTTCCAGTTTCTAATATTTTTTTCGGATTTTGTTGCCATTTACAATTTATCTTTGTATATTTGCAGAAATTGGACTTAAAATAATCTTTAGAAGTAATACATTATGAAAAATTTAGACTGGGCTAACCTTTCCTTTGGCTATTTGCCAACAGATTACAATGTACGCTGTTATTATCGTGACGGCAAGTGGGGCGAAATCGAGGTATGTTCCGATGAATATGTGAAATTGCACATGGCGGCTACTTGCCTGCATTACGGACAGGAGGCTTTCGAGGGGCTCAAGGCCTATCGCTGCCCTGACGGCAAGGTGCGCTTGTTCCGTCCCGAGGAGAATGCAGCCCGCTTGCAGAATACTTGCCGCGGTATCGTGATGCCGGAAGTGCCGACAGAGCTTTTTGTTGAAATGGCAAAGAAGGTGGTTCGCCTGAATCAGGAATACATTCCTACCTACGAGAGTGGGGCTACATTATACCTCCGTCCTTTGCTGATCGGTACTTCGGCTCAGGTGGGCGTTCATCCAGCAAAGGAATATATGTTTATGATTTTCGCTACACCGGTAGGTCCTTACTTCAAGGGTGGTTTCTCTACCAATCCTTACGTTATTATGCGCGACTTCGACCGTGCCGCTCCTCTCGGAACAGGTACTTACAAGGTGGGTGGAAACTATGCTGCCTCTCTCCGTGCCAATCAGATTGCACACGAGAAGGGCTATGCTTCGGAGTTCTACTTGGATTGCCGCGAAAAGAAGTATGTTGATGAGTGTGGTGCTGCCAACTTCTTCGGTATCAAGAACGATACCTACGTAACACCGGCATCCACCTCTATCCTTCCGTCTATCACGAACAAGAGCTTGATGCAGATTGCCGAAGATCTCGGTATGAAGGTGGAGCGTCGCCCGATTCCTGAAGAGGAACTGGCAACATTCGAGGAGGCAGGTGCTTGTGGTACGGCTGCCGTTATCTCTCCAATCTCCCGTCTCGACGACCTTGAGGAGAACAAGAGCTATACTTTCGGCGAAAAGCCGGGTCCTTGGTCTACAAAGCTCTACGAAACGCTGCGTGGAATCCAGTACGGAACTGTTGAGGATAAGCATAATTGGACCACGGTTGTGATTGAATAATCACTAAATAAGTTCAGAAACACACCATAATATATTTATTTGGTTGTGCTGAATATATAAAAAAAATGACGAATCACGTGTCTGATACGTGGTTCGTCATTTTTAGATAAGTGGACGAGTTTACGAGTGAACAAGGAGACAAGTAGACGAGGTTACGAGTGGACAAGTTTACAAGTATATTACTTTCGGTATGCACAGAAAGAGGGTAGGATAATAAGATGGGGATGGAAAATGCGTAGCAAATCTACTCGTCCACTTGTCCTCTTGTAAACTTGTCTCCTTGTTCACTCGTAAACTCGTCTCCTCGTCCCCTCATCACATTCCGTCTTCTTCGGCCATTTCCAATTCCGTCTTCTTCGGTTTCTGCTCGTCTGTGTTTGTGTCTACCTGAATGGAACTCGAGATATTTACCGCACCGAGATTACTGATAGACACATCAATAGGGATAAACTCATCGCTGTTTGGGTCGGGAGAGCCAACGCTGGCACCGAACTTCACGTAGTTTCCTTCCACGGTGTCATACATAAAACCTATGAGTGCGCCGTTACGTCCGTATTGGTTGTCGGTATATTCCTTGAAATCGCTCTTCGTAAATGTCTTTTTAAAGAATACGCTGCCATCCTCACGAATTATTTTTACATCAACCTTGTTGTCGTAATACTGTTTTTCGCCATCCGTAGCCATTGCCAAGCTCTTATCGGCATATCTGCTGATGGTAACGGTGTAATTATTGCCGAGCCATTCTATGGACTTTTTGTAGTTGTGGTTTGACATCTGCTGAGGTCCTGACGGAGCTTTGGGCTTCGGTGCAATCTTGGTAATGATATCTTTGGTTTCCTTCTGTTCCTTTTTGCAAGAGCAGATTCCCACGGTAAGCATTCCCAATAGAACGACGAGAGAGAGAGATTGTTTCATAATCATCAATTAATGATGCAAAAGTAAGCATTTTTCTTTTATTACACAATATAATAGCATAGTTTATTGTGATGATGGGTGGGGGGAGTAAGGGAACGAGAGGGATAAGGAAACAAGGATGCAAGAGAACAAGGAGACGAGTAGAGGAGAGAACAAGTGGACAAGGGACAAGGGAACAAATGGAGGAGGAGATAAGTTTACAATTTTTCCCCGATAATCATTGTATAAACTGATAGAATTGATTATCTTTGCAGAGTAATTACATTTTGAAACAATCAATGAGTAGACAGGACATCACTCAGCAACTCATCAATACCGTGGATGAGCTTTCAGACCCAAAGGCTTTGCAGGGGCTCTTCCACGAGCACTACGATGGCGACCCACTCCCTTCCGGAAAGGAGTTGGAGGAGATTATAGAACTTTCAAGGGCTGTTCTTTTTCCGGGATTCTATGGAAACTCGTTCGTAAATATACAGACCACAAAATATCAGATAGGGGTAAACGTGGAGCGATTGCACAAGTTGCTCACGCGTCAGGTGCTTGCAGGGCTTTGTTTTAATGAAGACTGCCATTGTGCGCACATTGAGGACATACGGAAATGTATGCGGGAAGAGGCTGAAATGATAGCGCAGAGGGTGATTGCAAAGTTCCCCGCTATCCGGCAGATGCTCTCAACCGACGTTCAGGCAGCCTTCGAGGGCGATCCGGCCGCAAAGAACGAAGGAGAAGTGATTTCCTGTTATCCGGTAATCAAGGCATTGACCAACTATCGGATTGCGCACGAACTCTATCTGGAGGATGTGCCGCTGATTCCGAGAATGATGACCGAACTGGCGCATTCTGAAACCGGTATCGACATTCATCCACGTGCAACCATCGGCACGCACTTCACGATTGACCACGGAACGGGCGTGGTGGTGGGTGCAACCTGCGTCATAGGCAATCACGTGAAACTCTATCAGGGCGTAACGCTCGGCGCAAAGAGTTTCCCGCTGGACAAGGACGGCAAGCCGATAAAGGGCATTGCGCGCCATCCGATTTTGAAAGATGGAGTGGTGGTGTACGCCAATGCCACCATTCTCGGGCGAATTACGATTGGAGAGGATTGCGTCGTTGGTGCCAATGTGTGGGTAACGCACGATATGGAACCGAGAACGAAGAAGTATAGGCAGAACAAGGAAGATAGGCTGGATGTCAGGTTTGATGAAGGAGAAGGGATTTAGGTGTCTTCCCGAAGGCATAAATGCTTGTTGTTGCCTATTGTAGAAGAAGGAATTAATAAAAACTATAATAAACTAAAACTTCTCACGGATGTGATAACGCACGCAGCGTGAGACTGTTTAATTGAAAAAATTGATGGAAGAATTTGAACTCATCGCCAAGACCTTTATGGGACTTGAGCAGGTCTTGGCACAGGAGCTCACCCAACTGGGTGCTAACAACGTACAGATTGGTCGCCGTATGGTGTCGTTTACCGGTAACAAGGAAATGATGTACCGCGCTAACTTCCAGTTGCACACTGCTATCCGAGTGCTGAAACCTATTGCGCACTTCAAAGCCAAGAGCGCGGAAGATATGTACGAGGAGGTAAAGAAACTTGATTGGAGCAAGTATATCCAGAAAGGAAAGACTTTCTCTGTGGATTCAGTGGTTTATTCTGAGGAATTTACCAACTCTCGCTTTGTAACTTACAAGGTAAAGGATGCCATCGTGGACCAGTTCCGCGAAAAGACCGGCGACCGTCCGAATATCTCTGTCAGCAATCCCGACATCCGTCTGAACATCCATGTTGCCGAAGACAATGCAACTTTGTCGCTCGATTCGAGCGGCGAATCGCTGCATCGTCGTGGCTATCGTCAGGAAAGTGTGGAGGCACCATTGAATGAAGTGTTGGCGGCCGGTATGATTCTTATGACGGGTTGGAGGGGCGAAACGGACTTTATCGATCCTATGTGTGGTTCAGGTACGCTGCCGATTGAGGCTGCGCTGATTGCGCGCAATATCTCGCCGGGTGTGTTCCGTAAGGAGTTCGCATTTGAAAAGTGGCCTGACTTTGATCAGGAACTCTTCGATTCAATCTATAATGACGATTCTGCCGAACGAGAGTTCACGCATCATATCTATGGTTACGACATCGAAATGAAGTCTGTCAATACTGCTCGCAGAAACGTTGCAGCGGCAGGTTTCTCTCGTATCATTACCATTGAGAACAAGGATTTCAAGGATTTCACGCAACCGGAGGAAAAGAGCATCATCGTGATGAATCCTCCGTATGGCGAGCGCATTTCCACGCCAAACCTTCTCGGCACGTACAAGATGATCGGCGAACGGTTGAAGCATCAGTTCAAGGGAAACGAGGCTTGGGTGCTTTCTTATCGTGAGGAGTGTTTCCGTGAAATCGGTTTGAAGCCCAGCATCAAGATTCCTGTTTATAATGGTTCTTTGGAATGCGAGTTCCGTCGTTATCAGATGTTCGACGGCAAGTTGAATGATTTCCGTGCAGAAGGCGGCATCGTGAAGACCGAAGAAGAGATAAAGGAAATGGCTCAGAAGCATCGCTTCAAGAAGAACCGTGAGTTCAAGAAGCGTATTGAGGAGACTGAGGAAAACGAAGAGGGAGACATTCGTTCATTTACTTTCCATAGCTTTGATCGCAAGAACTATACGGGCGACCGTAAGCAGAGGTTCGACGGAGAGCGTCGTGGAAGGCGCGACGACCGAGACGAGCGTGATGGACGCGACTTCAGGGGAGGCAAGAAGTTCGGCGACCGTAAGTCAGGAGGAAAGCGATTCGACAAGGGAGAACGAGACGGAAAGTTCCGTAGAAAAAATAATTACACAGATGAAGACTAAAACTTTAATCGCCCTTGTGGGTCTGGCAGGCCTGATGGGGCTTGCTGGTCCTACAAAGACTATGGCACAGAAATCATTTACCTTAGAAGATCTGAATTATGGTGGCACTAATTATCACAATATGCGGCCGGAATCGCGCTATACTGCGTGGTGGGGCGACGAGCTTGTTCGGTTGGAACAAGACTATTGTGCCAGAGTGAACACAACAAACGGCAGGGAGGAAAAGCTCTTTAAACTTTCTGATGTGAATACTTGGGCAGGTCTCACAGCGTCAGAAGAGCAGGTTCGACATCTTTACAATGCACGCTTTCCTTATGCTGACAAGCCTTTGGTACTCTTAATGAATGGCAAGGAAAACCTGCTTGTAAATTTCAAGACGAAGAAACTTGAAAAACGTTGGAACAGAATCCAAGGAGCACAGGCGAGAGAGTGGAATCAAACTTCGGGCGCAACTGCCTATGTTTCCAACGATCAGTTGTATGTGTCTGATGCAAAGGGAAATGTAAAACAGCTTTCAACCGACGGTTCACGCAGTATCGTGTATGGTCAGAGCGTTCATCGCGATGAATTTGGCATCAATGGCGGCTTGTATTGGAGTCCTTCGGGCGAGCGTCTCGCATTTTACAGAATGGATCAGAGCATGGTTACAGACTTTCCTTTGATGACCGTACAGGAAGTTGATTGGAGTCCGAAAGCAGGAGAGTCGCGTATGGCAACACCTGAGCCTGTTAAATATCCTATGGCGGGCGAAACATCGCATAAAGTAACCGTAGGTGTTTATGATTTGAGCACTCAAAAGACAGTATATCTTGAGGCAGGCGACCCCACTGACCGTTATTTTACCAACATTGCGTGGAGTCCCGACAACAAGACTGTTTATATGTTTGAGCTGAATCGCGACCAAAACGATTGCCGATTGGTTTCCTATGATGCCGTAACGGGTAAGAAAATAGCCGAATTGTATCGTGAAACCGACAGCAAATACGTTGAGCCATCGCATCCGATTATGTTCTTGCCTTGGAACAACGACCAGTTCATTATGCAGAGCCAGAAGGACGGTTACAATCATCTTTACCTATATAATAAGGACGGAAAGATGATAAAGCAGCTTACAAACGGAAACTGGGTAGTGATGGAAGTGCTCGGATTCAATGAAAAGCAGAAGAGCATCATCTATGCTTCCAACGAATGTTCGCCGATTCAGCGCAACACTTGGAGCGTGAATGTCGCAACAGGAAAGCGCATTTTGCTTGATAATGGCAAGGGATATCATCACGCCGTACTGAGCAATGGCGGCAAGAACCTGATAGATAACTACTCCGAACCGGATGTTCCAAAGAAGATAGACTTTATCAATGTGTCGGCTAAGCCATCACGCTATAACTGGCTCACGGCTTCGAACCCTTGGGAAGGCTATAATGTACCTGAATATACAAGTGGAACATTGAAAGCAGACGACGGAACTACTGATTTGTACTATCGAATGGTAAAGCCAATCGGCTTTGATCCAAACAAGAAGTACCCGACTGTCGTATATGTATATGGTGGTCCTCACGCATACAATGTTGATGCCAGTTGGCATTACGGTTCACGTGCTTGGGAAACCTATATGGCGCAGAAGGGCTATTTGCTTTTCATTCTCGACAACCGTGGTAGTGAGAATCGTGGAAAAGCCTTTGAACAGGCTACATTCCGTCAGTTAGGTCAGGTAGAAATGCGAGACCAAATCACAGGTGTAAACTATCTGATGTCGCTGCCTTATGTCGATCAGGACAGAATCGGGGTTCACGGCTGGTCGTTCGGTGGTTTTATGACCATCTCTTTAATGACAAACTATCCTGATATTTTCAAGGTTGGCGTGGCAGGTGGTCCTGTTATTGACTGGAAATGGTATGAAGCAATGTATGGCGAACGCTATATGGACACACCACAGACAAATCCTGAAGGCTATGCAAAGACCTCATTGCTTGCAAAAGCAAAGGATTTGAAGGGAAAACTTCAGATAATCACAGGTTTGAACGACCCCGTTGTGTTGCCACAGCATTGCTATTCGTTCCTCAAGGCTTGCATCGGAGTAGGCACACAGCCCGACTTCTTTGTCTATCCGGGCGAACCTCATAATATGCGTGGCCATCAGAGCGTACACTTGCACGAGAGAATCACGCAGTATTTTGAGGATTATCTGAAGCCTCTCCATTAAGATTTCCTCAAAATCGGAATGGAGAATGCTTACTGAAAATATCAAGGTGGCATATTAAAATCCATCAATACTCATTAATTATATAATCAGCAAAAACAGTATTCCGAGTGGAAACCCCTCCTTCGGGAGGGGAACTGGTAAGACTATAAGATGAAAATACTACTCTTAGGAAGTGGCGGCCGCGAGCACGCCTTGGCTTGGAAGATAGCCCAGAGCAGCAAGTGTGAGAAACTGTTCATCGCTCCCGGAAATGCAGGCACGGCAAACTGCGGCGAGAACGTAGCCGTCGGTGTGAACGAGTTCGACAAACTCAAGGATTTCACGGCCGAGAATAAGATTGATATGGTCGTTGTCGGACCGGAAGATCCATTGGTAAACGGTATCTACGATACTTTCAAGAACGATGCACGCACGGCAAACGTTCCTGTCATCGGTCCGTCAAAGGCAGGTGCAGTGCTCGAAGGTAGCAAGGACTTTGCAAAGGCTTTTATGCAGCGTCATAATATTCCGACGGCTGCGTATGGCACTTTCGATGGCACAATGATTGAGGAGGGATTGAAATTTCTCGAAACATTGCAGGCACCCTACGTATTGAAGGCCGACGGTCTTTGTGCAGGCAAGGGCGTTCTTATCCTTCCTACGCTCGATGAGGCCAAGAAGGAGTTCAGGGAAATGCTCGGTGGAATGTTCGGCAACGCATCGGCAAAGGTCGTTGTCGAGGAGTTTCTCAGTGGTATAGAATGCTCCGTGTTCGTATTGACCGACGGTAAGAACTACAAGATACTTCCCGAAGCAAAAGACTACAAGCGCATCGGCGAGCACGACACGGGTTTGAACACCGGTGGTATGGGCAGCGTGAGTCCGGTTCCATTTGCTACCAAGGAATGGATGCAGAAAGTAGACCGGAAAATCATTCGCCCAACCGTAGAAGGGCTGGCAAAGGAAAACATTGATTACAAGGGGTTTATCTTCTTCGGGCTTATCAACGTGGACGGAGAGCCAATGGTAATAGAATATAATTGCCGTATGGGCGACCCTGAAACGGAGAGCGTGATGCTGAGGCTGAAGAGCGACATAGTAGATCTCTTTGAAGGGGTGGCAAACTGCGACCTTGACAAGCGTCAGATTGAATTTGACGAACGTGCGGCAGTCTGCGTAATGCTTGTCAGCGGCGGCTATCCTGAATCTTACGCAAAGGGTTATCCTATCACAAGTATCAACGATGTGGAAGGCTCTGTTGTGTTCCATAGCGGCACGGCGATGAAGGACGGCGAAATTGTTACCAACGGAGGACGTGTCATTGCTGTGTCTTCCTACGGCAAGGACAAGGAAGAGGCTCTTCGCAAGAGTTTTACCGAAGCCGAGAAGATTGTTTATAAGGATAAATATTTCAGAAGAGATATTGGTCAGGACTTGTAGACAGACAGTGTTTCTGTCAGGATTCTGATATATCTCCTAACTCTATAAAGCCCATCTGGTTTGCTTTTCAAATTATGAAAAGCAAACTTAGGGCTGAATATTATGCAAAGAAAACGACTACAAAACAGAATATCAGAAAGCCGATGGTTGCTCGCTTTTGTTGCGCCGGTGGCAATTTCGGTATGGATATTGGTTTCATTCTTCGACCATTCAGCCATACCTCCAATGATTTGTTTGCTGTTCTCCACCTACCTGATGCTGGAGTTGAACAATGCCAACGCACTCATTCGCATTTACAGTCGAATGGTTTCGTGCACCTTCCTCGTCTTAACCACGATGGCCACCTTTCAGTTCACGTCCATTCGTTCGGCAATCGTAGTCTTGTGTTCGGTAGGGTTCTACACTTGTGCGTTTCGTTGTTATCAGGACACACGTTCGCAGGGATGGATTTTCTATGCTTTCCTCTGTCTGGGACTCAGCAGTATTGTGTGGATACAGACGCTTTTCTTTGTTCCGCTCCTGTGGATTCTCATTGCAACAAACCTCTTGGCAATGTCGCCGAAGAGCTTTGTCTCCTCCCTTTTCGGGCTTATATTTCCTTACTTCTTTTTCGTCGGCTACTGTTTGGCAACCAACAACATAGCTGAATTGGCAAACCATTTCACGGAAATAGCAAATTTTGGTTCATTATTGGATTACCAGAATTTGTCGCTCAATCAGATTCTTTCTTTTGCTTTGGTGCTCCTTTGTGCAGCCATCGGAACCATTCACTGCATTCTTCAGAAACGAAGCGACAGCATTCGCACACGTTTGCTCTACGGTTTCTTTATTACTGTGAACACGGCAGCCATCATCTTCATTTGCCTGCAGCCACAACACTTTGATACCCTGTTGAGTATCATCGTGGTTTCCACCTCGCCGCTCATCGGACACTTCTTTGCGCTTACTCATTCTAAACTTTCTGATTTCACGTTCAAGTCGCTCGTGTTCATCACGCTTGCGCTCTTGCTTTTCAATCTATGGACGTTATTATCCAATTTCTTATAGATTACGGCTATTGGGGTATGCTCATAGCGGCATTTCTGGCAGGAAGTTTCATTCCTTTCAGCAGCGAAGCCGTGATGTTGGGCCTGCTTGCAACAGGTCTCGACCCTATAACGCTCGTGGTTTATGGCAGCATTGGCAATATATTTGGCTCAATGTTCAACTATTGGGTTGGCAGAATGGGCAATCTCGAATGGATAGAAAAGTATCTCCACGTAAAGAAATCATCATTGGGCAAAGCCCAACGCTTTATGGCAGGTCGCGGTGCTTGGATGGGCATCTTTGCCTTTCTTCCTCTTTTGGGCAGTGCCATTACCATAGTGTTAGGTCTCATCCGTGCCAATATGCTCATCAGTTTAATCAGTGTTTCATTAGGCAAGATTGCCCGTTATGCAATTTTGATTTGGAGTGCTGCGCTGGTAATGTAATCAATCCGGTTCAGACTGCGCAATATTCTTGCTTTGTGCAGAGGATATCTGCAAGGTTTCGGAAAGCAATCTGATTGACTGGTTGTTTTTATCCGAATTAGGGATAAGAAAACAAAAGCATACAAGGAAACCTATTGGCAAATAGATTTTCTTTGATTTCGCTGTTTCCGTCTTATTAACTCCTTTTTCTTTTGGATAAATGTGCCCATATACTTGTAAACTTGTTCACTTGCAGCCTTGTTCTTCTAAGTCCGATAGCTATCCCGAACTTAGTCAGTTGTCTTAATTAGTCCCCAATTCATAACTACGCAAAAATATCATTGTTTTATTTTTGTAAGTTGCTGAAAATCAATTATTAAACTTATAGTTTCCAAACGTGCGAAGAATGAGTTCCATTCTTCGCAAAAATGCGCTGCAAATATGCGAAGATTGCAGCGCATTTTTCGGTTACTTACAAATCGTGTTTATTTTCATAATAGTTTGAATTTGGAAATACGAGTGAACAGATATATGATTTTGTTAAAATATTATCTCGTATATGATGAAATGGCAAAGGATTATAATTCCGGAATGATAGGAATTGGAACTGAATACTTTGTTCACGTGTGAATTGTTACTCTCATCCATTCATCCATCTCGTTCCTTGTCCTCCTCTCCAAAACTCAGGTGTTTATAATCATTTTTAAGATTTGGGTATATCTGATTTAGCATATTTCATTTGCAGTTTAGGGTAATTTTGTGTAAGTTTGCACCATTAAGTTTTTAACCTTTAAACCCAACATTATGATTAAAGAGTATATAAAGGAAAATCAAGACCGAATGCTGGAAGAGCTTTTCAGCCTGATTCGCATTCCGAGTGTCAGCGCGCAACCGGAAAAGCACGGTCAGGATATGATCCGCTGTGCTGAAAGATGGAAGGAACTGCTGTTGATGGCAGGCGTAGACAAAGCGGAGATAATGCCGACAAAGGGAAATCCGGTGGTATATGGCGAAAAAATAGTGGATCCGAACGCTAAAACGGTTCTCATCTATGGTCATTACGACGTGATGCCGGCTGAACCGTTCGAACTTTGGAAGAGTGAACCGTTTGAACCGGAGGTGCGCGACGGACATATCTGGGCGCGTGGTGCTGACGACGATAAGGGACAGTCGTTCATTCAGGCGAAGGCTTTTGAGTATATCGTGAAGAACGATTTGCTGAAGCACAACATCAAGTTCATTCTTGAGGGCGAAGAGGAAATAGGCTCGCCGAGTTTGAGCGCATTCTGCACAGAGAACAAGGAACTGCTGAAGAGCGACGTGATTCTGGTATCGGACACCAGTATGCTGGCAAAGGACCTTCCTTCGCTCACTACGGGCTTGCGTGGCTTGGCTTATTGGCAGATCGAGGTTACGGGTCCTAATCACGACCTGCACTCAGGACATTTCGGCGGTGCAGTAGCCAATCCTATCAATGTGCTTTGCAAGATGATTTCAGACTGTACGAACGAGGACGGCAAGGTAATGTTCCCGGGATTCTATGACGATGTTGAGGACGTGCCGGCTGAGGAGCGCAAGATGGTGGCCGAAATTCCGTTCGACGAGGCTGCCTACAAGAAAGCTTTGGACGTTGAGGAACTGTTTGGCGAAAAGGGTTACAGCACAATCGAACGCAACGGATTCCGTCCTTGCTTCGACGTGTGCGGCATTTGGGGTGGCTATCAGGGCGAAGGCGCAAAGACCGTGATTCCTTCAAAGGCTTTTGCCAAGCTCTCTTGCCGACTCGTTCCACATCAGGACCACGAGAAAATCGGACAGTTGGTGGTAGATTATTTCAACAAGGTGGCACCAAAGACCGTGAAGGTGAAGATAGAATCGCTGCACGGAGGCCAGGGCTATGTTTGTCCGATAGACCTTCCGGCATACAAGGCTGCCGAAAAGGGCTTCGAGAAGGTGTTCGGCAAGCGTCCTCTGGCAGTTCGCCGTGGTGGAAGTATTCCAATCATTGCCACATTCGAGCAGATTCTCGGCGTAAAGACCGTGCTGATGGGCTTCGGTCTGGAATCAAACGCCATTCACTCTCCAAACGAGAATATCCCTGTGGACATTCTCTGGAAGGGTATCGAGGCTGTTGCCAACTTCCATCTGGAGTTCGACAAGATATAAACGGACTTCGGTAGACGAGGTAACGAGGTTACAAGGAGACAAGTCTACAAGTGGACGAGTTTACGAGTGAACGAAGTTACAAGTTTACAAGTGGACAAATGGACGAGTTTTACAAGTTTGCGAGCTGACAAATGAGCTATTAATTATCGCCACCAAGTGTTCAGGCTTGGTGGCGATATTGTTTTTTGTTGTTCAAAATACATTTGCATTGTGCTCACTTTTAGAATAGTTTTATTACCTTTGCAATCAGTTGAAACACTATAAACATAAAAAATATAAGATATGAAGCCAACATTGCTATTGCTTGCTGCGGGTATGGGAAGCCGTTACGGAGGTCTCAAGCAGCTCGACGGTCTGGGTCCTAACGGCGAGACCATTATGGACTATTCTATTTACGACGCTATTCAGGCAGGATTCGGAAAGATAGTTTTCGTTATTCGCAAGGACTTTGAACAGCAGTTTCGCAATCAGGTGCTCTCTAAGTATGAAGGACACGTACCGGTTGAACTTGTTTTTCAGGGTGTCGATGCGCTTCCTGAAGGATTTTCAGTACCCGAAGGTCGTGAAAAGCCTTGGGGAACGAACCACGCCGTGCTGATGGCAAAGGACGTTATCAACGAGCCATTCTGTGTAATCAACTGCGACGACTTCTACAATCGCGACTGCTTTATGGTAATCGGCAAGTATCTTGCAAATCTTCCTGAAGGCGCAAAGAATGATTACGCAATGGTTGGCTTCCGTGTGGGAAACACTTTGAGCGAGAACGGAACCGTCTCTCGTGGTATTTGTTCTACCGACGATGCAGGGAATCTTACCACCGTTGTGGAGCGCACAAAGATTGAACGCCGTGGCGGACAGGTGCAGTGCGTGGACGACAACGACGCTTGGGTATCGGTAGACGACAACACGCCTGTTTCAATGAACGTATGGGGTTTCACTCCCGACTATTTCGAATATAGCGAAGACTGTTTCAAGAGTTTCCTTGCCGATCCGAAGAATATGGAAAACAAGAAATCAGAGTTCTTTATTCCAATGATGGTCAATAAATTGATCAACGATGGAACGGCTACTGTAAAGGTGCTTGACACAACGAGCACTTGGTTCGGAGTTACCTATCCCGAGGATCGCGACGGCGTTGTGGCTCGCATTCAGCAGTTAGTGGAAGAGGGTGTTTATCCAAACAAGCTCTTCTAAGTACATAACGTGCAGCCACGTTCGGTCTTTGCCAGTGCGTGGCTGTTTTCAATGAGGTTTTCAAACAGGTGTTCAAGGCCGATTGCCGTTATACGAAGGGCTGTCGTTCAGCCACTCGGATACGTTTTCAGTCTTGAATGCTTGCTTGCAAGTTGTTTTTTATAGTGCCTGACCGCCTCATTGTCGGAGAAATAGTTATGCTTCAGGCAGTTATTCTTCCCGACGGAAAGCCATAAGAGTTTTTGAATGAAAAAACAGTTGCAATTTTTATGTTGGCACACAGATGCAGCTTGTTAGCCTACTTTAAAAATAACATACGATGAATATAAATCTATTAGATGAACAACAACTCGAGAAACTCCGTTCGCTCATTGCCGAATCAGAGCACATCGTAATCTGTGCACACAAATCACCGGACGGCGATGCCGTGGGTTCTTCGCTCGCTTGGAAAGCCTATTTGCAGCAACTGGGAAAAACCGACGTGAAAGTGTGTCTTCCTGACGCATTTCCCGATTTTCTGCAATGGATGCCGGGCACTCAGGAGATTGTGAGATACGACAAGCGACCGGCTTTGGTACAGCAGATTTTCGATAATGCCGACTTGGTTTGCTGCCTGGATTTCAACCAGATAACGCGTGTCGATGATATGTGCACCGTGCTGGAGAGCTGCAAGGCTAAGCGGCTCTTGATAGACCATCACTTGGAGCCGGACACGAACAACGAACTCACGCTGTCGTTTCCAAAACTTTCCAGTACCAGTGAACTTCTATTCAGCCTTATATGGCAGATGGGCGGCTATGAGGATATGACAAAAGCTTGCGCACAGTGCATCTATTGCGGAATGATGACCGATACAGGCGGCTTCACTTATAATTCCACGCGCCCTGAAATCTATTTCATCGTCAGTCAGCTTTTGAGCAAACGGATAGACAAGGATAACATCTATAATCGCGTTTACCATAATTATTCGAGCAATGCCATCAAGTTTCGGGGACACATTATCTGCAACAAGCTGAATATCGTGGAGGAACTTCACGCAGCTTACTTCGCAGTTACGAAGGAAGAGATGAGGCAATTTAAGTTCATCAAGGGCGATTTGGAAGGCGTGGTAAACATTCCGCAGCAGATAAAGGGGTTGAAATTGAGCATTTCTCTTCGCGAAGATACCGAAAAGCCCAACCTCGTCCTTGTGAGCCTCCGTTCGGGAAACGGCTTCCATTGTCAGCCGATGGCCGTGCAGTTTTTCAATGGGGGAGGACACGCCGATGCATCGGGCGGCAAACTGCATTGCTCAATTCAGGAAGCAGAGCAGATAGCCCTGAATGCAATCCTTGCATTCAAGGACCAGTTAAAGTAAAGACAACGGCATCTCCTTATAAGCAACACGCACCTCGGGTTCGAGGTGCGTGTTTTGTTTTCTCTTATCGTTTCAGGTCTGTTTTCATTAGCCTGTATTCAACCTTGACGGAAGTGATTTGCATTTTTGCGAAGAATGCCAAACAATCTTCGCACATTTGCATTGCATTCTTCGCAAGAATGGATTGCAATCTTCGCACGTTTGGAAACCGTCTTTTAATCTTCAGATTATCAGATGTTTATGTATTTATTGAATAAGAGAGAAAATATACAGGTAAGCAAGTCTTCAGGCGTCTAGATTTCTCTCAGTTCAAGTTGTGTTTTGTTCATTGGCAATAAAATAAGCCGTGCATCAGAGACTAAGCTCCCGATACACGGCTCTACATATATGCTATGAATTAAAGAATCCGAATTATTGATTTATCGCAATGAATTATTGAATGATAACATTCTTGCTGAAGCTCTTGCCGTTGGCAGTTACCTTTACGATGTAAAGACCTTGTGCAACGTCCAAACGAGCATTGCCCTTAGCATTTGCAACAAGTACACCGGTTGTGGTATATACCTGAACGCTTGCATTGGCACCTGCATTCACGATTATATGACCGTTTTCTATGCGGATAGCACCGTTGTCTGCATCTTCGCCTACGCTTGTAATGCCTGTCGGAGTGAAGTTTACAGGGATGCGAACGAACTGAATCTTACCAGCCTGTGTCATCTTCACGATTACAGAGAAGTTCTTGTTTGAAGTGCCTTTGACAACGAGCTTGCCGTCTTTCGTAACCTCAACGCTCGTAGCAAGACTGCTGTCTACGCTGTCAGCTAACTCGTACTTGATAGTAGCGTTAGAGCCATCTGGCGTGAACAAGCCTGCGATGTTGATAGTGTCAGACACTTCTTGCGAAGCAGCATCGGTAATCTTGCGTGTGCCGTTGAAGTTGTCCATACAGAAGTAAGTAGGTGTTGTAAGACCAAAATTGTTCTTCTTTGTGCCTTCGAGCTTGAAGCTGATTTCCTGAACTGCACCGAGTGTACGGAGATCAACCCACTGCCAAGATTCGAGTACATAGCGGTCAGCTTCCTTATCTGAACGGTAGTCAGCAAGATAGTATTCAACGTTCTTCTTCGTGCCGTCCTTAGCCTTTCCGGTTATGGTGAGCTTGTAGTAATCGCCCTTTTGGAATCCACCTTCAACGGTAGACATATTGTCTCCATTCTTAACAGCGTCTACTACCCAAGCTGTGTTTGTGATGTAGAAACCACGGATAGAGTCGCCGTCTTCCTTGTTGAATACCGTGATTTTTCCACCCTGTGGATAAGCTACGGCATAGTTCTCAGAACCGTCTACACCTGCACCAACTGCACTATGGAACTGATCTGCAAGACCTTTATATTTGGTTGAAGTTTCATTTGAATAGCCGAAGTTGTACCAATAGTTCCACTCTGGCATATTTCCGTTGTCGAATTCGTATGAACCACTAACAAATGAGCCATACTTGTTCGGACCACTCCAATGGCTTTCATTGTCGAGATAGAGGTTTTCAAATGTTGCAGTTACGGCATTGCCAGTTACATAAACGCGACAGGTGTCAGTAGCTGTCATACCATTTGCATCAGTAACGAGGATGATATAATCGTCGTTTTCAGTAGGAACTACGTCAGTAGCAACCTCCTCGTGCTTGCCATTAATCCACTTGACTGTGTAAGGAGCCTGGCCTTCTGTGATGGTTGCTGTGAGGTTGGCAGCAGAACCAGCCTCAATGATGTTGTCGTCGGCAACAACCTTCGGTGCCTTCAGTTCAATCGGAGCAGGAGAAGATGTAGCCTTGAACTCCTTGCTTGCAACAACTTCGCCCTGTGCATCGCGAAGGCTTACGAGAACAGCATAAGCAACGTAGGTTTCATCTTTGGTCAATCCTGTTGCATTGTATGTGCCCTTTTCGTCCTTGCTTATGATTACTACGTTGTTTGCAGCAATTACTTCTTCCTTGGTAGGAGCAACTTCGCCCTTCTTCTTTACAACGATGTAAGCCTTAGCATTCATATCTGCCTTTACATTTACGTTTGCTGTGCTGTCTGTGATGTTTGTAACAGAAGGATAGTCAGCAGCCATAACAGGAGCGGCAGTAGATGCGTTGTATTCGTAAGCACCCATAGTAGGAGTGCTGGCATTGCGCACAGTACCGTTGATGTCTTTGGCAACGTAAGCGAGTGCTACTGTCTTCAAAAGATTGCCTTCGTTCTTTGGTTCAAGAATCTTTTCATCGAGGAACTCAACGGTTTCGTTGTAGCTGTCTGCTTCGTTAGACTTTGTAGTCCAATCTGCAAATTTGGCAATGTTATTCTTGTCGTAGGCAAATACAGATCCGGTAGTATATACATTATTCTTGCTGTATTTTATCGTAGCGATATTTTCAGTCTTGTAGAAACGATAAACATAGCCGCCTGCCTCATTCTGGAAGATGTTTTGAGTAACAGAGACATTCTCCATATTGTCATTAAACCATAGTGCAGGAGCAGTGGTTTTACCTATTACACGCACTGTGTTGTGAGCAATATTGATATTTGAGGATGGGCTAGAAATCTTGATAGCAGCAGAACTGTTATCTTTTGTATTGAGTACAAAAGAATTATTTACAATCGTTGCAGGCTTATCAGCAGTTGCATTGATGGAACGAATGGACAATGCTGTGGTATTAGGAGTGATATTAAGAATGAATTTATTGTTTTCAATCTGCATAGTTGTCTCACTCTGAATGTCAGCAGCAAGGAAATTACCCTTTGTCGTTGTTGTATTTTCAAGTGTATTGCCAATAATCTTAGCGTTATCCTCCTTCATCAAATAGATACCCTTAGTACCGTTGTTTCGGATAATATTGTTAAGAACTTGAGCACCTGTTTCCTTTGGCAGGTTTACATTAGATGTACCACCAAGTTTCACACCGATATAACCACCATCAAGCACAGAATTTTTCAATGTGAAATAATCATTGTTGCAGTTTGCCTTGTTGATAGAGTACATATAAACAAGGTTTACGTCTTGCTGATTATTGGTTGTGATAGGAGCGTGGATATAGCAGTTATCAACCGTAACGTGCTGACTTACATTGCGAAGATGAACAACAGAAGGATAATTAATCTTGTCTGTTGTAACCTCTACGCCACGAAGTGTAACATAGTCGGCACCATCAAATGTAAATACACCATATTCACGCGCCATCTTGTCCTCAGAATAGCCTGAATCTGCATAGCGGTCGTTGTAAATCTTAACATCTGACGGTTTGCCGGTAGATGATTCGATCGTCAAAGTGTTGTTTTCAGACATACCCGGAATCTCAGGAACGTTTACGTGTTCCTTATATATACCCGGCTTAATGCTGATGGTAACAGGACCTTCGATACCATCATTCAGCGCATCGATAGCAGACTGGATAGTCTTGTATTTTTCGTCTGCACCTACGCTGATAGTACCCTTAATGCCTTCCTTGATAGTAGTAGTAGCTGTAACTGCTGCTTCAGGGCTTGATTCAACGCCACCGATGGTTACGTTGGTCAATGCAGCTGAAGCCTTATCGCCGAGATTAGCGGCAGTAGAAAGGTCGTAAGCTACCCAGAACTTGTACACACCACGGTCTGCAATGGTGTAAGTACCATTGATTTCGTATGGATTAGCCGTAGCTTCGCCTATGAGATTTGCTGTTGCGAATGTAGAAACAGTATCTGTTGCATAGACTTTCGCACGAGTAATGATGCTGTTCTGGTCGGCATTAACGACGAACTTGGTAACGTCAAGCGTTCCATAGTCGCCCTCTGCCTCTACATCGATGCGCATCATTGGGAGATTTGTTTGTCCCTTGAGCACTTCGTCCTTAGCAACTGCTACGGTCTTTACTGACTTTACTGCAATGGCAGTAAGAGGAATTGAACTTACTTCAATAGCAAAGCCATCGCCCGAGGTTCTGCCAGTAGTAAAGTTTACGGTAAGTTTTCCGTCCTGTGATTTTGTTATGATGCTTTCCAGCTTATCGTAATATCCAAATTTTGCATCAGGCGTTGCTTTTGCTTCGCCACCATAAGAGACGTTGAAGTTATTGCCATACACCATCTTCCAGTCCTTCACGGTAAGTTTGATTCCATAACCCGGTTTTTCAGGAGCGAAAGTTACTGTTCCATTGAAATTGATAGATGCCTTATTCTTTTCGCCACCGTCATCATAGAACATCAAAGTTCCATTCTCTGGAATTATCTTTGTACCATTCTCGCCGTTCTTCAGATTGAAAATGTTCTTGATAATACGTTCGCCTTCAGGGTCGGCTGTGGCTACAGGCTGACTTGTACCATTAATAATTACGGATGCAACAGCAGCGTCAATTTTCTTTTCAGCCTCTGCATTGTCTTTAATATCGTAGCGTACACGGAACCAGTTGTCGCCCTCTGTGAGATCGACCGGTGTCGTGAATGTTGCATTTACAGTATTATCTGTTCCGAAATCTGTGATAGTAGCAATTGCTGTGGCAGATTTTCCCGGAACTTCGTCCTTGCTGCCAGTTCCGAAGATAGTTATCTTCTCGATACTCTGCTTGGATTCTTTCAAATCAATAGCAACACCATTCAGTTTCAATGCGTCCTTATCTCCTTCTGTCTTCACATTGAAACTGATAATATCTTGGTTCTTGTCGCTGGCAGCAATGATATCCGTTGAAGTTTGATTAGCCGTAACTTCCTTGACAGCCATCGGCTTTGACTCGTATTCGCTTACGGTTGCTTCTATACCTTTGCCAAGATAGTAGGATGTTGTGCTCTTAGCATTGAATCGAATAGTGATAGCTCCGTCGGCAGATTTTGAGCGAATGGTTTTCCCCGGACCGTTTTCAGCAGCAGTCTTGGAGTCTACTTCCCAAAGTTTTTCGCCTTTAGTATCCTTACCACTATAAATTTCAAATATGGCTTTTACACCATATCCACTATACTGAGAATAGTAAAGGTTGAATTTAGAGAAGTCAATCTGTATGATTTTACCATTGTGCATAGGCACAAAAGTAATGATACGATCTTCATCGAAGCCTTCGTGGCTACTGCCATAGCCACTTTTAGTCTTGTAAACGAGTGAACCATTTACTTTCTTTTCAATTTTTCCAGTCTGAACATAAACGATATTCTCCACCGTTCGGTCGCCCGCAGGATTTCCCTCAGCACCTACTGCGTGGTCTCCATCGCTCAATGTAAAGTTTGTGAGGGCGGCATCAATTTTCTGACCGTCGAGAGCCTTTTCATTGATGTCGTAAGCCAACCAGAAATAGTTGTTGCCTTCAAAAAGTTCTAATGCTTCTGTTGTGGTAATCTCAAATTCGTTCCCAGTAACATCAACTTCTCCGATTTTCTTAGTAGTAGCAAAAGCATTGGAAGCCTTTGTATAATATAATGTAGCGTGGGTAACTTGTGCTTGTGTTCCGTTCGTATTGAAGCGGAATTTCTTCGTGGTAAGAACCGGAGACAGCTCTTCTGTCTTGATATTGAATGACAGGATAGCCTGACTCTTGTCGCCGGCGCACACAGTACCGGTAGAGAATTGTGCAATGTCGATACCAGCATACTTCATTGGCTGTGGGGCAAACTGGGTAACGGTAGCTTCCCAACCTGCTCCTTCCATATAAGCATTGTTCTTTAGCTTAACAGTCAATGCACCATCAGCAGCAGAAGATCTTACCTTACCTATTTCCTGCTTGTTGAAAGTTGCCAACAGATTGGCTGCATCGGTCGTAGAACCATTATATACATAAACGGTCTGACCATATAATGATCCGTTTGCGATAGACATCTTTGTGAAGTCTATCATAATTTTCTTACTCGAATCTTCGGGTTTGAAGGTTACTGATCCTTCAAGATCCTTTGTGATGTTGCCTTCCTTGCCTCCATCATCGTAAAACTGAACGGCAGCGTCACCCACTGTTACAGTTTTGTTGCCTTTTTCAAGTTTAACCACAGATTCTGTCTGCGCCCATACAGGCGTAGATACGAATGTAGCCAAGGCAAGAGACAACGATACTAAAAAGTACTTTTGTTTCATAATATTTGTTAATGTGAAATAATTGATTAATCATAAATATCAGGACACACCATTCCCCAAAGCCTTATACAAAGGCATTACACCTTCGTATTCCATCAGAGTTCAGAGTGTCTTTTATTTTCCAACGCGTTGTTTTTCTCTTCTTCGTCTAACCCGAGAGACTACTTCGAAGCAGAATGTAATGGCAGGTCTTCTGACTTTGTTTCCTGACCATAAACCCTTCCCGAACTTCCGTTCAGTGGTTTCCGTTTATGTCTACAAGGATAACTCACAGCAGCCGGACTGTCTGGGATTTCCACCCAGTTCCCTTTCAATCAATTTAATGAACCTATTACGTTTGCAAAGATAGTAATAAATATTGAACTGCAAAATGAATTTTCAATTATCTTGAATAAATAATCTTCGTTTGATAAAATTACGTTCCTTTCCGACTGCTTTTATTTCCTTGTGTTTTTAGTTTAATTATAGAGAGGGCGCATCATTGATGCAGCAAAGTGGCTGTCATTACAGGCAAAAAAAGAAGGATTTGCAATTAACCGAAGAATGTGTTCTATTCTTCGGACAAATGCGTTGTATTCTTGCGAAAATTATCCGCCATTCTTTGCACGTTTGAAAATGCAAAGTTTGTATATTGATTATCAGTTACTTGCAGATTTTATGGCAATGATAGTATTGCACCATTTTTTGTAATGGTTTGATGGTGTACGCCAAAACAAAAACAGATTGCAAATCCAAAACTGGAATGCAATCTGTTTTATGGTTTTAGGTTTCCTTTAATTATAAAAAGGATGTATTTTCTGTATCTTCACTTACTTTTCGCCCTTTTCCTGTAAGAATCTTTCGGCTTCGATGGCAGCCATAGAACCGGTAGCTGCTGCGATAACGCCCTGACGATAAGTTGGGTCAGCCACGTCGCCGGCAGCATAAACTCCCTCTATGCTCGTTGCCGTAGAGAAGCCTTTGGTGGCAATGAAGCCTTGTGCATCGAGTTCCAACTGGCCACGGAAGAGGTCGGTATTGGGAGTATGGCCGATTGCAAGGAAGAAACCATCGATTGCAATGTCGTAGTTTTCTTCGTTCTCCTCGCCCTTGTGTCTTACAAGATGTGCGCCCTCCACGCCGTTTTCGCCGAACAAGCCGAGCGTATTTGTATTGAAAAGTATCTCAATGTTCTCCTGTTCCATCACACGTTTCTGCATAATCTCGGCAGCACGCAGGTATGGTTTGCGGACAATCATATAGACTTTCTTTGCCAATCCGGAGAGATACATCGCCTCTTCGCAGGCAGTATCGCCGCCACCCACTACGGCAACGGTGCGCTTGCGATAGAAGAAACCGTCGCAAGTGGCACAGGCACTGACACCTTGTCCGCGATATTTCTCTTCGTCTGCCAGTCCGAGATACTTTGCACTCGCACCGGTTGCAATAATTACCGTATTGGCTTCGATGACATTGCCGCGCTCATCCTCGCAAATGAAAGGACGCTTGCTGAGATCGGCCTTGACAATGGCACCGTCGCGAACGTCTGCACCTACATTAACTGCCTGCTGGTGCATTTCCATCATCAGTTGATTGGCATCGATTCCGTCCTTGAAACCGGGAAAATTCTCGATGATGGTAGTTGTTGTCAATTGTCCACCGGGCTGAATGCCACGATAGAGTATTGGGCTCAAGTTTGAGCGACTTGCGTATATTGCTGCGGTGTAGCCCGCTGGACCACTACCGATAATAAGGGTTTTAACTTTTTCCATATTAATTGATTTGCAAAGAGTATGCCGAAATGTTTAAATAAACGAATATTATGATGAATAATGTCGAAAAAGTTTCGCATCGCATATTCGCCAACTGCCTTGTTGTGCCCTTTCCCTACGTGAAAACGAGAGTGGAGCAGGGGAGCGAAGACGTGTTTTTATTCCATCGGGAACAGTCCGAAGAGGCGGTCGTCGATCATATCCGTAATTCTCTGGAAGTCCTGTGGATTGTTGGCAAAGTCGGTGTTGTCGCCGTCTACAATCATCAGGTGTCCCTGATAGCCCTTTATCCATTCCTCGTAGCGTTCGTTCAGACCGCGGAGATAGTCTATTCGCATCGTCTGTTCATATTCCCTGCCACGCATCTGGATATGCTCAATGAGGTGGGGAACGCTCGCCTTAATGTAAATCATCAGGTCGGGGAGCTTTACAAGACTGAGCATCAGGTCGAAAAGATGAGTGTAGTTGTCGAAATCGCGGTCGCTCATCAAGCCCATATCGTGGAGATTGGGGGCGAAGATGCGGGCATCTTCAAAGATGGTGCGGTCCTGAATGACGGTGTCCGACGAACGGGAAATCTCTACAACATCACGGAAACGCTTGTTGAGAAAGTAAATCTGAAGGTTGAAAGCCCAACGGTTCATATCCTCATAGTAGTCAGCGAGGTATGGATTGTTGTCTACTGGTTCGAAGTGTGCCTTCCAACCATATCTTTTTGCGAGCATTGTGGTAAGTGTTGTCTTGCCGGCTCCGATATTTCCTGCGATAGCTATATGCATAGTATAAATTGTTCTGGGTATTAATGATGGTTTTAGAACAGACCGAACAGTTCCCGGTCTATCTTGTCCGTAATGAATCCGAAGTCCTTTGGCTCGTGCTGATAGTCGAGTTTGTCTACATCAATAATCAGGACACGCCCCTTGTATTGGTTCTGGATAAAGTCTTCGTAGCGTTTGTTGATATTCTCCAAGTAGTCGAGAGGCATTTTCTGCTCGTAATCTCTGCCCCGCTTCTCGATGTTCGCAACGAGATGGCTCACAGATGAGCGGAGATATATCATCAGGTCGGGGTATTTCACGACGTCTGTCATATCCTCGAAAAGCTCCATATAGGTTTCGTAATCACGCTCGTCGAGGTTTCCCATCGCATAATTGTTGGCCGTGAAAACGTAAACTCCCTCATAGATGGAACGGTCCTGAACAACATCCTCGTCGTTCTCATTGATTTCGAGCAAGTCCTTGAATCGTTCCTTGAGGAAGAAAATTTCCATTGCGAACGACCATCGCTTGATGTCCTTGTAGTAGTCATCGAGATAGGGATTGTAGTCCACCGACTCAAACCTTGGCTTCCATCCGTATCGTTTGGCAAGCATAGTGGTGAGCGTGGTCTTTCCGCTTCCGATGTTTCCTGCTATTGCTATGTGCATAAATTCATTTCCCCGAATATCCACTTCGGCATTCCTTCGGAAAACCGAGAGAAAGAAGTGGGTTGCAGGGTGGTTTTATATTCTTATTTTGCGTTTCTTACCTTACCGATGCAGCCGTTCGGCATCTGAATCTTCAACATTGCGCATACGGTTGCTGCAATATCGTTGATGGTTACACTCTCGTTCGACTGACCTTTGCCGATGTTCCAGCCATACATCAGCCAAGGAATATGGTCGTCGTATGGGAAAGGCTGTCCGTGCGTAGTGCCGATATAGTCGGGAGAGTTCTTTGCACCGAAGAACTGAGGGCGCGTTACCACTCCGATTTCGCCGGAACGGTTGCGAAAATAGCCGTTTTCAAGACGGGTTCTGAGATATTCGGGCATTGTGGTTGCTGCTATTTCCTCCTCATCGAACACATATAGGAACTGAGGGTCTTTCTTAAGGAAGTCCACACTGGCTTCAATGATGTCGTCCTTCTCCTTGCCTGCCTTGGCAATCATCGCGTCGTCGAAGTAGAACTGATAATTATCCTCGCCCATAACCGGCTGAATGCCGAACTTGTTTTGCAGAAAAGCATTCAGGTCTGACACGCTTTTCTTGTATTCCCACGCACCTGCCGGAATGCGGTGCTTCTTCAGATAGTTGTAGTTGTGAGCGGCACCGTGGTCGGCAGAGAGGAAAAGAAGATAGTTTCCTTGCCCCACCTTTGCGTCAAGCACCTTGATGAAGTCTGCCAAATCCTTATCCAACTGCATATACACATCGTGGTTTTCCTTTCCACGGGTGCCGTATTCGTGTCCGATGGCATCGGTGGGCGAAATGCTGATGCAGAGCATATCCGTTTCAGCACCCTGTCCCAACCGTTCGTTTTCCAGAGCGGCGGCAGCCATCTTGAAAGTCATTGTAACGCCGCTGTTCGACATCTTGATGTTGAATCCCGGTTTCGTGCGGTTCTCCTTGTTGAAGTCGTTTACCCATTTGGGCAGTTCTTTCATATAATAGGTGGACGACACGAAGTTGCCTGCCGATGTATCCCACCAGTAGGCAGCGTCAGCCGAGTGTCCGGCAGGCAGAATGGATGCACGGTCTTTCAATGCCACCCCGATAACCTTCGAACGGAAGTCGGAAGCTATCTTCAGTTGGTCGCCGATGGTGGTTGTCAGCATTCGGTGCGGACTCATCTGTCCCTCCTTGCTGTTCGAGCCTACGCTCTGCACCGAAGGGTCTCCACAGCAGTAAACGGGCTTATCCTCTTGCCAGAAATGGTTGCCGACAATGCCGTGAATGGCCGGGACGGAGCCGGTGTATATTGATGCGTGGCCGATGGCTGTTACCGTAGGCGCGTAGTTGATGTGCATATTCTCGAAGGAATAGCCGCCGCTGAGCAACCTGCGCAGTCCGTCTGTGCCGTATTCATTGTAATAATAATAGAGGTAGTCCCACCGCATCTGATCGACGGCAATACCAACAACAAGTTTCGGGCGCGAAATCTGCGCGTGGCTGGCGATGGCAATTGCCAAAAGCAGCACAAGTGTAGATAGTTTCTTCATTTATTAGGGTCGTGTTTCAATATTCAGAACGTATCAAATTTCTTACAACTGCAAAGATACAATAATTTATGTATAATGAAACAGAAAAGCAGAGGATTTTTCCTGTAACTTTATTGCCAGTCCCTGATGGTTGATTTAAAATTATGAGGTATCAACAACGGAACGCTAAACTTGCGAAATGGCAATGCACTTGCTGCAAGCAACTTTGCCGTAAAGTCCTGTAAGGTATTCTTGGAGATATTGCGCGTTGGCAAAAAGAACAAGTTTCAAAATCTCCAAATTTATCCCAATCAGTGAAAAACTTGAATTTAAGGAGTGCAAGAAGAACAGTCCGGCATTAATGAATGGAGATAATTCAGAACATTTTTCCAACCGTCAGCTTCAGCATCAAAGCTCCATAGTTTTGTGGAAAGATCGTCCAGTTCTTCAACACCTTTATGGAATGCTTCGCTTTTTGCCTTTCTTTCCTCTTTTGAGATTGCATTCAATCTTTCATCCGAAACTTTAAATCGAGGATTAATCAAAAAGTTGCTGACGTCGGTATAAGTTTTCTCGTCGCAATCTTTTGCAAAATCGGGAAATATGGATAGTGTGCGTTCAAAAGCATTTTTGATTTCTATAAGCCTCAAGCTGTTCAGCGTATCAGGAATATAGGGGAGTAGTTCTCTTCCTTCACAAAAGAGAAAATGCCACCCAACGCCTTTCCAATTGCCTATCATATTTACAGCAATGTGGAAAGTGAAAGTTTCGGGACTTACCTTCTTTTTGATTTCTTCGATTGAACCTAATTCCCAAATATCGTCGGATATACTTGCAAACTTGGTTTCTATATCGCAATGGCTGTAATTTTCCAAAAGTGTTCTTAAATCGTCCATTGTGTTATGTTTTGCATTTAAAAGAAAATAAACTTACGAAAGGTTAATCAGCCGTTCAGTCCGCCAAACTCAATCTCATAGTGGCTGTCAATCTCCATATAGGCTAAGTGCCCAAGCAGATAATCGGGGGCTGCATCTAAATCGATTCCGAGGTTAGTATCACTTCCTTTTACCCATATAGAAACATTATTTATAAACAGAGCATTGATGAAATCGTCTGCCGAAATAGAACTATCAGCCTTGAAATCACCACTTTCTATCATCTCATTGATAACGTCTACATAGTGATCGTTTTCGAGCATAAACGCATTTACGATTTCATCTTTGTTACCCTCTATCCAATTTATTTTTTCAGTAACGATTTTTTCTATATCTTCCTCTTCTGTATCTTCGATATTCAAGAAAACATCTGTTTGCCGTTCCCATATTTTTAGTTTTCCGATATACTCATCAATTGTTTTATCAAATGTAAATTCACTTGTACCGATAATTATTTTGTTTCTCATATATCAAATATTTTTTATAGAGGCTGAAAGTTATCAAAAACGCCTTTTACCAATATGTATGTCCATTTACTGCCAACTGTTGAAATAATTGGCGTGGATATAGACGATACAAAAATATGAAAATATTTTGGATAAACAGCTTTTTTCTTGAAATAATGCTTTTATTCAACTTAGAAAATTTGTAACAACAAGAAAAATATATTCCCTACGGAGTGTTTAAAATTTATTATACAATAGTCTTTGCGCGTCCTTCCCGTTCGTATCTCCCTTGATACATATATTGGTGGAGTTATTCTCAATTATCCGATAAGTTTATCAGAATGTAAATTAAAATTGCGTTTCATCGTGATTATATTCTGTTTTGTAAGTAGTTGAAAATCAGCTTGTCAGTATCTCGGTTTCAAACGTGCGAAGAATGCAGTCCATTCTTGCGAAGATTGCGCTGCATTTGTGCGAAGAATGGAATGCGTTTTTGCGAAGATTGAAAAGAGGTATATAATCGGTTGATTTGCAATGGCTTGTGAGAGGTGTTTCCGTCTTGAGGATTTGGCATAAATAAATAGCTGAAGATGACGGATAATCGTCATCTTCAGCTATGAAAATAATTTTATTAATGTGTTGGGAGTGGGATTGTTTTGGCAGACGGGTGGACGTTTTATCTTTTCTTGCCCTGCTTGCGCTTGCCGTCTCTCCACGCATCATTCTTTTGCTTTTTCTTATAACTGGTATGGTCGGGAGTGCTTCCTATTGCCTTTGCATCGTAGTTCACCTTGCCCTTGAAAGGTTTTCCGTCGTAGAGTTTGCCTATCAGGTCGCTTCTGCCGATTCGTTTCAGCTCCCGTTCTATGCCTGCGCGCTCGCCGGGTTTGTACCAGAAGAAGAACTGGCGTTGTGCCAGTTTCTCTCTTTGCGTCTTGGCAGAGAATATCGGTTCGAGCGTATAGGGTTCAAAGCCTGAATACCACGTTTCGGTTGAAACGGTCATCGGCGTGGGCGTGAAGTCCTGTACTTGCTCAAGATGGAAATCGAGGTCCTTTGTGATTACTGCCAACTCTGCCATATCCTCTTCCTTGCATCCCGGATGGGAGGAAATGAAGTAGGGAATGATCTGCTGGCGCAGTCCTTCCTCCTTGTTTATCCTGTCGAAGATTCGCTTGAAGGCGTAAAACTGTTGGAAGGAGGGCTTGCGCATCAGCTTCAGTACACGGTCGGAGGTGTGTTCCGGAGCTATTTTCAAGCGTCCGCTCACGTGGTTTACAATCAGTTCGCGGGTGTATTCCTGTGCAGCCTTGTTGGATTTTTCGTCCTTGCTCTTGTGCAGCAGCAGATCGTAGCGCACGCCCGAACCGATGAAGCTCTTCTTTATACCCGGAAGTGCGTCCACCTCTCTGTATATTTCGAGCAGTTTGCTGTGGTCGGTGTTGAGGTTCGGACATATTTCGGGGTTGATGCAACTGGGTCGCTTGCAGCGTTCGCACGCCTTTGGGTTGATACCTGCCATTCCGTACATATTGGCCGACGGTCCGCCGAGGTCGGAAAGGTAGCCCTTGAAGTCGGGCATCTGGGTTACTTGCTTTACCTCTTTTATAATACTCTCTTTTGAGCGGCTTGCAATGAACTTGCCCTGATGTGCCGAAATGGTACAGAAGGCGCATCCACCGAAACACCCTCTATGGATGTTTACGCTGAACTTGATCATTTCGTAGGCGGGAATGGTCTTGCCCTGATACTTCGGATGAGGCTCGCGGGTGTAGGGAAGGTCGTAGGTGGCATCCACTTCCTCGGTGGTCATAGTGGGATAGGGGGGATTTACCACGGCATAGAAGTTGTCCACGGCCTGAAGTATGCGCTGAGCGTGCTTTTTGTTGGACTCTTCTTCAATGTATTTGAAGTTCTCCGACTGCGCTTTCTTGTTGTGCAGACATTCTTCGTGAGAGTGGAGTATGATATCGTCTTCCTGAATGCCTCCGGCGATTTCGCTCTTGCGGCAGAGATAAGCAGTCTGCGGAATGTGCTTGATGTCCCTGATGTGCTTTCCGTTTTCTATTTCGCGGGCGATGCTTACCACCTGTTTTTCGCCCATTCCGTAAATCACAAGGTCGGCACCTGACTCGCAGAGCACGCTCTTCCGGATGCAGTCTTTCCAGTAGTCGTAGTGCGTGAGCCTTCGGAGCGAGGCTTCGATGCCGCCGAGTACCACGGGAACGTCGGGAAAGAGCTTCTTCAGAATCTGCGTATATACGATGGAGGGATAGTCGGGACGCATATCGTGCCGGCCATCGGGAGAATAGGCGTCTTCCGAGCGCAGTCTTCTGTTGGCTGTGTATCGGTTTACCATCGAGTCCATAGAGCCGGCTGTTACGCCAAAGTACAGACGGGGGCGTCCCAACTTCTTGAAATCGCGGAAATCTCCGTGCCAGTCGGGCTGCGGAACAATGGCAACCTTGTATCCCGCGTGCTCCAAAGTGCGCCCGATAACGGCAGCACCGAAAGCCGGATGGTCTATGTATGCGTCGCCGGAAAACAGAATGATGTCGAGTTCATCCCATTTTCTGAGTTCCACTTCCTTTTTGGTTGTAGGCAGAAAGTCAGTCAGTCGGAATCGTGATTCGACCCGACGGCCTTGTTCTTTTCTCTTTTGTTCATTCGCCTTCGAATGCGTGTCTGTCTGTTCCCTTTGCTTGTTGGGATTCTTCTTGTTCTTGCCTCCCTGTGGAGTCTTTTGCGTCTTCAATTCTTTATCCTTCCAACTTCTTTTAGCGTTTAAACCTCCGGCTTGTTTTCGCCGCTGTCGGTCTCAACTTTCTTTTGCTCCTCTTTCCAGTCTTTGTAAAGCGCAATGAGATTCTTCAGTCCCAATGCCTTCATATTCTGATTGTAGATAACGTCCAGACAGAGATCGAGGAGTGCCTTGTCCTTTCCTGCTTCCGATTCCAAGAGACTTCTGACGTTTAACTTCAGTCTGTCGAGCGTGTCCTCGTCAATGATGCCGCTCGAGCCCACGAGGTTTGAAAAGAGAGAATACTTCTTTAGGGTTTCAAGATGGGTGTCGCTGATTTCCAAGTTTCTTGTACCCGATGCGTTTGCTTGTATAGTGTGCATAGTCATTTGTTTTAAAAGGATTGGTGTCTTATTTCAAGAGGAAGGCAACGATACCACGCATAATCTTGTTGCGTGTGTCCCTGTCCTTGATACATTCGAACGGAATCGCCATAACGAAGGTTTTGTAGTCGGCTCCCTGATAGGCTACTGCCGCGCTGGAATTGTCGGCATACTTCATAACGCTGAAAGCATTGCCTGTCGGGAGAAGCACGTCCGGAGAATATGCGCCGTAGTGTTGCTCGTTGATGGTGCGATAAACGTCGAAGTTCATCCCCATTCCGGTTACCACAGAGTTATAATTGTTCTGATTGCTTCCGTTGTTTGCAACTTTCAGCGTGGTTTTCAGCCACGTTTGTTCGGAATCCGTTCTCATATCCGACGACAGATAGGCACCACTGACAAAGAGTCTGCCTTTCCTGTTCAGATAGTTCCTGAGCTTTTCCTGCATTTTCGGCCTGAAAGCCTTGTAGAAATAGAGGCTGTGGCCGTCGTCTTTCTCAAGCCCTAATGCCAGATCCACCATCGAATACCTTGAAAGCTCAATGTAACCGTTCTCCACTGCCTCGCTTGAACAGCTTACAACGTTGTATCTTCTCGCCGTGGCGATGGCCTCAACGTGGGTTTTCACGTAGTTGAAATCGTTTCCGGCAACGAACGTTCCCACAAGTTCGTCGCCTCCGAATCCGAGCGCACTTGGACCTTCCTTGCCTGCCTGCGTCTTGTCGAAATTGCTTTGGCGGCCGTTCCAACCGGCAGTAGGGCCGTAACTGACGCCCGGATCGGCTTCAAGGTCGAATCCCTGTTCGGCATCGTTGTTTACCTGTGCCGGAGACGACAGACGATGGAAGCCGTTTACAACGAGAATGGTCTGCCTTGCACCCTCCTGAGCGTATGCCGAAAGCACTTCCGTGGGGAAACTTTCGCCGCCACGGTTGCAGGCAGTGATTCTGAAGTTATACTGTATGCCTGGTTGCAGTTCCATTTCGTATGAACTGCCCCTTACATTCACGCCATTGTCAAAGCCGCTTGTGCCGGTTGATGTATAAATATTGAATGAAGTAGGCTTTGCAGTAGGCTCCAATGGGTCGCCCACGGCGTTCCAGCGCAGCCTGACTTTGTTTCTTGAAGTAAATTCTATACGGAAGTTGTTGGGTGCAAGCGGCTGAACCACGTAACTGGTGTTGTGCAGTCGGGAAGTTTCCTTCAGTATAGTCTTGTAGATGGAGCGTGCCAATGTGAACTTGAAGTTCGGATCCTGCCCGAGACGCATATCATTAAAGTTCTGATGCGAGAGGGTTTCAATGATTGCCGACGGCACTTCGGGAAGTCGTGTTTCGCTGTAATTCGCATCCTTGACCGACCGTATGTTCCAGCTTCTCCTGAAAGTGCCTTCTATATCGCGTCTGGCATTGCTGACCAACTGCTCTGCAAACGACTTGGAAACGCTTCTGCTCATACCTGCTCCGAGTGTTGGGTTGCCATTCTGCGTGGTACAGATGGCCAGTGTTCCCACGGTTGTTCCGTCTTCCTTGTAGCCTGCGTCGCTGTGGATAGCCAATGCCATTTCTATCGGAACTTTCTTTCCGACGGCATTTGGAACGTATGACGAGCCTCCCGCGAGCCAGTTGGTGTATAGGGAGCGGGAGTTGATGTCGTCGTTATAGTCGTTTGCGCCGCCACTCTTGCTCGCAACGTCTCGTGGCGCACCTGCCCATTGCGTGTAGTAGCGTGCTCCCTCAAGCGTTCTTGGCAGTCCGCTGACCTTTCCTCCACGGACAATATTGCCCATTCCTCCACCGAAACGGACGGCATCGGCAGTTACCACGCCCTTTCTCCGGCTGTGGTTTGTGAGGACAACACGGTTGAAAGCGTTGCAGCCCTTATCGAAATCGAAAGTCCCGAGATACACCCACGTGCCGCCACCCATCTGCTGATTCACCTTGAAATGGGTTTCCTGACCTTTGTGATAAACGATGTATTCGGCATCGTCTACGCTGTTTTTCAGCGTCTGATAGCTTACATAAACGGCGTATCGGCCTGCTTCCTTGATATAAGGCTGATAGGAAACCGTGCTCAAACGGCTGCTTCTCTTCCTTGCCTTTACCTGTCGTGCCGTGCCTGCTTGGAATGGATTCTCGCCATCGCGATAGTTTCCGTTGTGGAATGCAAATCCTGTCGTAGATGCTTTTTCCCACGATTTCTTGTCGTTCGTCTCGGAATAGTAGTTGCTTCCGTTGTCATTGTCTACGATGACCTCGTTCTTCTGCCAATCGCGTTCCCTCGGCGAAATCACTACTGCCCCTGCATTCTCCAACATCGGATAGAGATAGGGAATGACGATGGTCTGCGTATAGGTGTCTTCGGTTGTGCAGAAGAGATTTGGACGCTGCCATTTCCACGTCTGCTTTGCCGTGTCGTAATAACGTCCGTGAGACGACCACACGGAGAGATGCCTTCCGTTCAATCCGTCGGAAACGGTGTTGGGACGAGAAACGTTCTCCACCCACGGCTTGCCGTCGTAAGCCGACTTGCCCCACGTGGCCTTACCGTTCTGTGCCTGAACGCCAAACACACACGACAGTCCGAGAACGGACAGTAGGATTCTTTTCTTCATCAGTCAGTTGTTCCTATGGTGAAAAGCTCCGGATGCTTTCCCTTGAAATCTTTGTAATACAGTTTTATCTCTTTCATATCCTTATCAATGTTGCCGGAAGGATGAATGATTTTGGTGCAAGAGATAACTTTCTTTTCATAGTCCAGTCCGTAGAGGAGAATGGGAATCTGTGCCTTGAGCGCAATGTAATAGAAGCCTTTCTTCCATTCGGGATTGAGAGAACGGGTGCCCTCCAGTGTGATTGTCAAACCGAAGGTCTGAGACTTCATTGCATATTCGGCAAGCTGATCGGTCATACTCGTATGCTTGCTGCGAAACACGGGAATGCCGCCCAACTTTCTGAATACGGGTCCCAAGGGCCAGAAAAACCATTCCTTCTTCATCAGGAAATTGCTCTTCAGGCGTGCGGCACGGCTGTATAGCTGTCCGATAATGAAATCCCAATTACTCGTGTGGGGTGCCAGACAAATGATAAACTTTGCCGGAATCTCCACGGTTACGTCTATGCGCCATCCCATAGCTTTGCATAAAAGCCACGAAGAAAAATTATCAGACATAACCGTTTATCCTAAATTGCTTATCTGGTCTATGATTTCGCCTACCTCTTCATTGAACTTGTTCTTCAGATCCTTGAAATAAACGCTGGCCTTCATTCCGGGCTGAACATGAGATACACGGTTAATGTAGTTTGCGTGCATAATCAAGATTGAACTGAGAAGTGCATCGACATTCTCCTGATGTTCGTTGCTTCCATACAGGGAAGCTGCCACTGCCTCTGCAAACAAGTCGCTGCAGATGTAATTGATAGTACGCTTTAAATCTCGTTTATTGCTCATAATATTACTCTATAATTGAAAACACTTTCTTTTTATGTTCAAAGATATATAAAATCAATGAATGAACATTCTAATTTTAACAAAAATAGAGTTAAAATATTAAATTAACCCGAATTTGGGATAAACGGAGCCGGTATGCAAGTGAATGATTTGCCGAAAAACACCTCTTTCCGATTCGGCGGAACGGCAGTCGTTTCCGTTGTTCGGAAACACGATTTGCAAACGTGCGAAGATTGCGCTGCATTCTTCGCACGTTTGCGCTGCATTTTTGCGAAGAATGAAATGCAATCTTCGCAAAAATGGAAACAGGCGTTTTATCCATTGATTATCAATTACTTATAAATCTTATTGCGTTTGATGGACTGCATAGCTCCGAATGACTTTCTGATAGACCTCTCCGATGCCTGATCTGCGAGCAGATAATGGGCGAGAAATGATTGGAAATTTATGCTGAAACACACGTTCCAACAAGGAAATCTGTGCCATCTTTGAAGGCTTACCTTCCCAGTGAGGAAAACAGCGTCTGTGATTTTGTGCAATCCGTGAGAGATTCAACCACAAGAGACGGCTGAATCATTATTGGAATAGCCTTGTGTTTCTGAGTTCTTATTTATCTTGGGCGCAGATAATAAATGCTGATAAAAGGCTAAAAACCAACGAAGAATACAATTCTTTGTCATTGTTTTTTATAAATTTAATTCATCCGGTGGGTTAATTTAGTGTTTTTTATTCCAATTTGTCATTAAAATAATGTACTTTTGCAAATGAAAATAGATTGTTTTAAATTATAGATATTCAAAAAAGTTATTTTAAGTATGGAAACAAGTGCATTGCAAAAGGCAAGAGCTGCCTATCAGCCAAAGTTGCCTAAAGCTCTTCAGGGTGCAGTAAAGATTCAGGAAGGCGAACCTACTCAAAGCGTTGATAATCACGAAGAAATTAAGAACTTATTCCCTAACACCTATGGTATGCCCCTCGTGGAGTTTGTACCTGCTGATAAGGAAAATGCACTTAGGATAAACGTTGGCGTAATCTTGTCCGGCGGTCAGGCACCGGGTGGACACAACGTGATTTCCGGTCTGTTCGACCAGTTGAAAAAGCTCAATCCCGAAAACCGTCTTTATGGTTTCCAAATGGGACCCGGTGGTTTGGTGGACCACAAATATCTCGAAATCACTCCGGAACTGATGGATAAGTACCGCAATACGGGCGGTTTTGATATGATTGGTTCGGGACGTACAAAGCTCGAGGAAGTGGAACAGTTCGAGAAGGGACTCGAAATCATCCGTGAACTCGACATCAAGGCACTCGTAATCATCGGCGGCGACGACTCGAACACGAATGCCTGCGTGCTCGCCGAATACTATGCGGCAAAGAACTACGGTATTCAGGTTATCGGTTGTCCGAAGACCATCGACGGCGACCTGAAGAACGCCCAGATAGAAACCTCTTTCGGTTTTGATACTGCTACGAAGACATATTCTGAAATCATCGGCAACATAGAGCGCGACTGCAATTCGGCGCGCAAGTACTGGCACTTCATCAAGCTGATGGGTCGTTCGGCTTCCCACATCGCGCTGGAATGCGCCTTGCAGACACAGCCGAACATCTGTCTTATCTCGGAGGAAATCGAGGCAAGAGATCTCACGCTGAACGAGATTGTGGAGGATATTGCACGCATTGTTGCGCGCCGCGCCGAGGATGGCCGCAATTATGGCGTTGTGCTTATCCCTGAAGGACTCATCGAGTTCGTGCCTGCCATCGGCCGTCTCATTCAGGAACTCAACGACCTGCTCGCTGCTCACGGCGACGAATACAAGGACCTCGACCATCAGGCACAGCGCAAATACATCATCAGCCACCTTTCAGAGGCCAACCGTGCTACCTACGAAACGCTTCCAAGGGGTGTTGCCCGTCAGCTTTCGCTCGACCGCGATCCTCACGGAAACGTTCAGGTTTCGCTCATCGAAACCGAGAAACTGCTCTCGGATATGGTGGCAATGAAGTTGGAAACGTGGGCGGAAGAAGGCAGATTCGTCGGCAAGTTCTCTGCTCTGCACCACTTCCTCGGCTACGAAGGCCGCTGCGCAGCACCGTCGAACTTCGACGCTGATTATTGCTACGCACTGGGAACGTCGGCCGTTCAGCTCATAGCCAATGGCAAGACTGGCTATATGGCAATCGTTCAGAACACCACAGCCACATCGGATGAGTGGATTGCGGGAGGCGTGCCTATCACGATGATGATGAATATGGAACGCCGCAACGGCGAGATGAAGCCTGTAATCCGTAAGGCACTCGTTGAACTGGACGGTGCTCCGTTCAAGGCTTTCGCAAGTCAGCGCGACGAGTGGGCCACGAAGACAAGCTATATCTATCCCGGTCCGGTGCAGTATTGGGGACCATCTGAGGTCTGCGACCAGACCACAAGAACCCTTGCGCTCGAACAGGGTAAGTAAATCAGTATCTTAGTCCGTTGTTCTTCCCACGGAGAGCGACGGGCATTAATCTTCTAATACAATGGATATTCCTGCAATGTTTTACCATTTACGGCAAAGAGTGCATCGTGCTCCGAAGTGGGTGTGGTGGGTTGGAGGAATATCCATTGCCGTTTTGTATTGCGTGGTTTTCTATATCTTCCTCGTTGCACCGTCGGGATTCCGGTGGCGAGCCATCTATGGCGACCCCGCTTACCCCAAGGGGTACGAGATTCACGGCATAGACATCAGCCATCATCAGGGAGACGTGAACTGGAACAGGCTCAGAAACGCAATGGTGGAGCAGGCTCCTATCCGCTTCGTGTTTATGAAAGCCACGGAAGGCGACAGCCATGTGGACAGAAAGTTCCGTGAGAATTTCCAGAATGCTCGGGAATCCGGGTTCATAAGGGGTGTTTATCATTTCTGGAGCAACGTGTCCTCGCCCCGCCGTCAGGCGTATTTCTTCTTGGCAATGAGTCCGCTTTCGCCCGGCGACTTGGCTCCGGTGCTGGATGTTGAGCATAAGCCTACTGATATGAGTACGGAGGAATTTCAGCAGAATGTGCTCACGTGGCTGCATATCGTGGAGGATAAGTACCACGTCAAACCCATTATCTATACCTATTATAAATTTAAGGACGAGTATCTTTCAGATTCCCGGTTCGACGACTATCCGTATTGGATAGCGCATTACTATGTGGACAAGATGGAATATGAAGGTCCTTGGAAGTTCTGGCAGCACACGGATGCCGGACGATTGCCCGGCATAAAGGGGTATGTTGATTTGGATATCTTCAATGGAAGCATCTACGAGCTGCGCCAACTGATGATTCCCGAGCCTGAACCCGAGCCTACGATAGACGAAATATCAGACAGCACCAGTTATGATTCTCTCGCTGCTGACACAGGTGCAGCCCAAGAGTAGAGGCCTTCTGTTCTAAAATTGCAGCGTCTTCGGTGTAGAAACCGCTGAGAATCAGCTTTCCGTCCTGTTTTAGCTTTACACGGAAAGTTTCTATGTCATTCAGCAGAATGTTGCGGTTGATATTGGCTATCACGAGGTCGAACTGTCCGTCGAAATTGCTTGTAATGTGTTTGTCGCCTTCCAGCACTTGAATTTCCACGCCGTTCAGTTTCGCATTGTCTTCCGTGTTCCTTACGCTCCATTCATCTATGTCGTAGGCGCAGACCGTTGCAGCCCCGAGTTTGGCGGCAACGATTCCGAGAATGCCAGTCCCGCAGCCACAGTCGAGTACGCTTTTCGCACGCAGGTCTTCATCGAAGAGTTGGCTGACAATCATCTGTGTGGTTTCGTGTGTGCCTGAACCGAATGCCTGTCGTGGGTCTATCCTCACAACGAGTGGCTCTTTTATGGTGTTTTCAGTCAAAAGTTCAAATGGATTTTCTTCCTTTGAGCTGCAAATGATACATCTGTCATCAATTATAATAGGCGAAAAGCCGTTCTGTTCCCATTCTTCGTTCCAGTTTCTGTTCTCGGCTTCCTTGATAGTATAGGCTATCTTGGTGTCGGGAATGGGGAAGTTTTCGCAGTAGGCTTTCAGCATTTCGTCCTGAAATAGTTTTTCCTGTGCATATCCTACCCACGAACCTCCTTCTTCTGTGAACGATTCGCAGCCGGCCTCGCTTGCAAGACTGGTCAGAATATCTCTTGCAATCTCTGAATCAGGAGTAATCTGAAATGTAATTTGCAGATATTTCATTTGATTATGTTTATTATTTTATGTTGCAAAATTACAAAAAATAGGGAAAAACCTATATATAGTTAGGGAAATTCCGTATCTTTGTAGGTGTTCTTGTGTTATTTTTGCACCAGATACAAAAGATTTTGTAGGAAATCAAGAAAATATTAATAATAAACTAAATAAAGGAGACAGGTGTATGAAGCGTTTTATATTACTTTCGGTTCTGGCGGGTGCTTTGCCGTTGGCAATGCAGGCACAGGACGATCTCTATTTTACTCCGTCGGATAATAAGCCTTTCGTGGAGGAAAAAGCCAATGCAAAACCCACATATTATGGTGGTATTAGCAAGTCTGATGCCGAATACAACAGGCGTGGCGCACTGCGCAGCAGCTATGAGGTAATTGGTAAGGACTCTTTGGGCAATGATATTATCAGATTCGAGCCGGGAGACGGCTCCTATACTTCAAGGTTCGACACCCTCTATCAGGCTGACAGATACTATGATGTTTCGGAAGACGACTTTGCATACAGCAGACGTATGAGCCGATTCGATGGTTATTGGGGTATATACAGCCCTTGGTATATGGGCAGACCTTATTATTACAGCCATTGGGGATATTGGGATCCTTGGTATTACGGTATCTATGATCCTTGGTATTACGGAGGATATTATGGAGGTTACTACGGTGCTTATCGTGGTTGGTACGGTCCTTGGGGCTACGGCTATTACGGTGGCAGTTGGGGTTGGCCTTATTATCATCGTGGTTATGGCTACGGATACTATGGTTACGGCTACGGCTACTACGGCTACGGATGGGCTCCACGCCACGGATATTACGCAAGTGGGCATACGGGTACCGGCAACCATTGGGCAAACGGCAGAACAAGGCACGATGCAGACTTCAGTGGTTACCGAGGTTCAAACTTCAATACGAGAAATTCAAACTTCAATACGAACGGAACAAGAACCGTGCGCAGCTATGGTAACGCTTCAACTCGCACCGATAGTCGCTTCGGAGGTTCAAGAGGAGTAAGCGACAGTCGTTTCGGTGGTTCCAGAAACTCGAACACTTATAATAATACACGCTCTTCCAACAACACGCGTACTTACGATACGCCGAACAGATCGTTTGGAAATGGTTCACGTGCTACCTTCAGCAATGGTGGCAGCTTCGGAGGCTCAAGAAGTTCCGGTGGTGGAAGTTTCGGAGGTTCTCGTGGTGGTGGCGGCAGCTTTGGTGGACACCGTCGCTGACAATCGGTTCCATCGGCACTCATAATCGATTCCATCGTCGTTGGTAATCAGTTCCATCGTTATTGATAATCGGTTTCATCGTCGCGATGATAGGAAATCAATCAAGAGAAATCATCTATTTAAAATCTTTAGATAATTATGAAAAAGCAATATTATTTTCTGTTTGCTTCATTGTTGGCAATGCCAGCAATGGCACAGGAGACATACGAAAATGCCCGTTTGACAGGCGAAGACCTCAACGGAACGGCTCGTTACGTTGGTATGGGTGGTGCATTGGAAGCCCTCGGTGCTGATATTTCAACCATCGGAAGCAATCCTGCCGGCATAGGTCTCTTCCGTCATAACACGTTAAGCGTCAGTGGTGGACTGCTGATGCAGGGCAAAGGTAATGAGTTTGCGAATGGGAAAAAGACAAATGCGAGCTTTGATCAGATTGGTGGCGTTTATTCTACGCGCACCGGTCGGAAGTCATACCTCAATTTAGGTTTCAATTACCACAAAAGCAAGAACTTCAACTATATTCTCAATGCTGCGAACTCCCTCAACGGAAGTTCTCAGAACGGTCAGTCCTACTTGAAAGGGATGCTGGGAAGCGAAGCCAATGGTGGTTTTTCGGTACGTCAGATGAAAGACGGTACCTATATGGGATATGTGGATGATAAGAGCGACAATACATCTTACAGTTGGAGCCAGACAGATTACCTGTATTGGAACACCGTTATTCCTGATGTTAAGGCAGGTCCGAACGATTCTAAGTTCTTCGAGTACCCTGCACAGAGCTATATGTTCGACCGCTCAAGCAAGGGATATATAGCTAATTACGATTTCAATATCAGCGGTAACATTAAGGATCGTGTGTTCCTCGGTGTTACGTTCGGTATCAAGGATGTGGATTATAAGGGATACAGCGAGTATAACGAAACATTGATGGGGAATAAAGGAACCATTGCTATGGCAGATGAGCGCAGAGTTTCGGGAACAGGATTCGATGTAACGGCAGGTGTTATCGTTCGTCCACTCGACAATTCTCCATTCCGTTTTGGTGCGTATGTGAAGTCTCCGACTTGGTATAACCTCACAACAGAGAATTATACACAGATTCTCAACAACACAACCGAAGGCGGCACACACGATAGTGGAAAAATAAGCAATGCTTATGATTTCAAGATATGGACACCTTGGAAGTTCGGTTTCTCACTTGGCCATACGGTAGGCAACTATCTTGCGCTTGGTCTTAGCTATGAATACGAAGACCACAGCACAATCAACACCCGAATCAATGACGGTGTATATTATGATTACGATTCTTGGTATGGTTATGGCGACGTTTATGAGTCTACATCGGCAGACGGTTATATGAACGAGCACGCAGAAATAGCGTTGAAAGGTGTGAGCACATTGAAATTGGGTGCAGAGTATAAGCCGACAGCTAATCTTGCCCTTCGTATAGGTTACAACTATATAAGCCCTAAGTACAATGCAGAAGCTCAGAAGAATCCAACGCTTCCTTCTTACGGCACAAGCTATTCTTCGGCAACTGATTATACAAACTGGGATGCTACGAACCGTTTCACTTGTGGTATCGGATATCAGATCAAGAAATTCAATATCGACTTGGCTTATCAGTACAGCAGTCAGAAAGGCGAATTTTATCCATTCAGCAATCTGAGCGTTGAGGATGGCGGACAAATCCATTCCAACACAACGACTGCAACAAAGGTTGATAAGAACCATAGTCAGTTATTGCTGACTTTAGGCTACCATTTCTAAGTAAAAAAACATTCTTCCTTCATTGGAAAATAAAAAACAGGAGCATAAGAATGCTCCTGTTTTTTTGTATTAAGCCCTTTCTTTTTGCTTATCACAGCAAATCTGCCGCCTGTCATTGCATTATCTTTTTCAGTTTATCTTCTTCTATTTTTATCCGTTCTGTAAAGTTGGTAAACGTGTTGCAGTTTTGCGGAATGCACAATGAGTAGACTTTTACGTTGCCGCCATACCCTTCAAGCGTTCCACAGCCATTTACCGTCGTATCTTTTGCAGGATGTATGAAACCACCTGACTCAAATTTCCTGATATACATATAAGTGATAATCTGGTTCAAGTCTTCCCTGTCTATTATTGTATTTCCCTTGTCGCTCTGCATTTGTTTATATTTGGCATCGAGTGCCGTATCGTTTTTCCAATAGTCGGGATAGCGGTATGCGTTGAAATCAGATGAGGAAGTCTTGTTGAACACGCTAAGCCCGCCTTTTCTATCTTTATTCTTAGGATGCTTAAATCCCAAATCTTTAAAAAGTTTGGCCAAATATTCCTCCCAAAGCCAAGCAGCATCGAACAAAATACCATATATCTGTTGAGTGTTGTTGCCGAACGACAGTTTCTTATGGCATAGTATCATTAGGCAAAGACGCTGCAATGCCACATAATTCGAGAAGTAAGGGCGACTGATGGGTTTCATATTCTTGGCAATTATCTTCTGCAAATCCCTTGAATTAAATGAAGTTGTTGCCTGTTCTATCCTTTTAACGGCCTCTTCTGTTTCTCTGCTGTTATGTAATATCAGCTTGGCGGCACTTCGCTTGATATATTCTATCGTGTGCCGAATCAACTGTGTCAAGGCATTATCGTGCGAATACTCACGAACCCGATAAGCAATGTTGCCTTGGAACGGAATATTCGTTTTTATATGTCGGGCTATGTCTATCGTTCCCCGCACACGGGCATCGTTATATTCCCGAGTGCAATACTCACGATACAGACCTTGCTCCAAGGCTTTCGTAAGCATATAAGGAAACAGATAGACCAGAAAATCGAAGATTCGTTCCTCGTCGCTGTGCATTTTAAGGTCTACGACATTTATTCCCAACACCCGTTGCAGCATATAGTGCAGAAAGAAATCTTTATCATCGTCTTCGCTGAAACGGGAGGAAATGCTCAGTTTGGTATTCCCTATGCCCACGAACCCAACAACATTGTTCGTATATAGCTTATTATCATTGATACGGAAGATGCACGACGAACCTATATCATCGCCGTTTTCGCCCAATGAATGAGGAAAAACAAGCAGGTTAGGATGCTTTTCTTCGCAAATCTTCTTCAGCGTTACACCACTATAAGGCAACAAGTCAGCCAGTTCCCCGTTGCTTATTTCCTTCCCGCAATTATTATCCGTCGTTCGCATTCTTTACTCTTCAAAACTGTCTACACCCCTAAATGCTTCTTCAAGTTTCTTGAAATTCGCTTCAGCATCGGGCATTCCGCGCAGATATTCCTTTAGCAAACTTGACAGATGGTAGTCCCAGAGTTCCTCCATATCCGTTTGATTGAGGAACAAAGCACCGCCAATCTGAAATTCCCGTCCCAATCCTTCAGTTTTCAAGATTGTATCATTAAGCGCAAACATCCGTTCCCTTGCTTCTCCCTGAATGTTCATATTGTCGGCACTGTCTTTTGCCGATACCTCAATCCACGTGAAACGGCGGCGCATAGCAAAGTCCATACTCTCCACGCTGCGGTCTATATCGTTCATCGTGCCGATGATATAGACGTTTTCAGGAACGAAAAATCCGTCACGGAAAACATCTCCTTGATCCACCAATTCCTGATATTGAGTTTTCACTTTTATTCTGTCTTCCTCTTTTCTATAACCGGGATCAATGGAGAAGAACAGTTCGCCAAAAATCTTGGATATTTCTCCACGGTTGATTTCGTCGATGATGAAAACGTAATTCTTGTTTTTAACTTCCGACTTAGCGACTTTCAAGTCAGGGTGTTTGCTTTTAATATCCTCGCCAATGGCAGTAGTATATGGTTTCCAATCCAGTATTTCACCTTTCTCTATATATGCTTTCAGAAATTCTTTCTTCACAACAAATTGTGTTTTAGCCGTAAAGACAGTAATATTCCGATTTGAATTTGCAGCTATTTTAAAAGGTTTCTTCTGCACAGTAGTTGTGAGTTCTGCTTCCTCACACTCAATTAAATTATCTATATACTTTTGATAGATATCTTCAAAATTACCCGTAAAATTCTCATTTTCCAAGGCTTTCTTGCAAAAACTCTTGAAAATTCCGTCTTTACGTTCAAAGGCAATATTACCGTTTTCGTCTTTTACAGGGCGCAATCCCTCCACAAAGTCCGAATAATCATACGAAGGATGAAACTGCACCATCTCGTATTCTGCCCCCATCGCTTCGGCAATTTTGCGGGCAAGGTAAGTTTTTCCTGTGCCGGGTGCGCCGGTCAGTACAATATTCTTGCTTTCTTTTAAAATCTTTACGTAGGGTTTATATTGAGACTTTATGTCCATTTCTTCAGATTTATTTCTATACAAATAATTTTCTACATAGAGTGGTATTTCATTCTTATTCAAAGTTCCGTATGGTATCCATTGTCTTTCAGGGCTTTTTATGTTGAAGTCTTTTGTAGGGATATACCCTTCCTCTTTGAAACAAAGCCACGCAACGTCAATATAATGAGAATAATAAGATTTATTCCCGTCCTTGTCGGTGCCTGCAAAGTGTATTTGCGACTTATATTTATAGGGCGATAAAGCAATACCCATACCATAAAATCCGTGATTATTATTGGTACAGCAAATTATATCACCATTGCAAATCTGCTTAATGAGTTTAAAGGGATAGACAGCACTTTCATCCTGATTTTTATATATGGATTCTAATTCGGCAGTTGTCGAATCACTGTAATCTTCGTCATTCCATCCAATAGCCATAAGGTTGTTTTCTACAAAACTGTTCCAAGCTATTTGTTTTTGACCCTTACAATGTGTCGGGGATATGAAATAACATTTGTGTTCTGCTTTTAAATCCTCAACAGATAAATTGTTAGGAATAGAAAAATTGATTTCGTTCTTTTCAATCTCCATTCCCAATTCTTTGACAAAATCATAGAATTGTTGCGTCAGAAAATCATCTTTATAATTCTTGTATAACTTTAAATCAGTCAGGTTATTAAGAACTTCTATTCCGTCTCCACTTCCATAACTCACGGAATGTTTCTCATAAGTATTGTTCTTGAATCCAACAAATCGGCAAGGCGCAAAAAACAATTTGTTGCCGAAAGATTCTACAATAAATCGTGTAGCATTCTCAAAACGTTCTTTTGCCCATTCTTTTTTCTCTTCCGATCCATCTTTTAGATAAGAATAGAGGGTGTAGATATTCTTTACAACATCTATTCTGTTTTCTACAAAATCAGCTCTTGCCATATTTTATTCTTTGATTAATTTCGTTGCGATAATAGCGTATGCTGCTATCATTATTTTGAAAAGGTAATAATAGTATTGCTTTTATTTTGAATAGCTACAAATTTAATAATAATAAATGAATAATGGAAAGCTCTTCGGCTATTTGGGGAAAAGAATCTGCCTGATGCTGCAAGAAACTTCTTCAGTCGTCATTTCGTATAGGAATATACGCTCTGTTCCTATATCAGTTTGTAAAATTTAATGATCAAAAAACGCACAAAATTTTTCTGCGATTTAGAAAAATAATCGACAGATTTGGGAGGAATGGAATGAGGATTTCGTGCGTTTGAATCTTACTGACCGAAGATTGTTTTCCATTCTTGCGATAAATGCAATGCGATTGTCGCAGGAATGGAAGGCAAAATAAGGAAGAATGATAGCGAAAATGTGATAGATAATTCAGATATACTGTTCTATTTGCGAATAAATTTCCAAACAGAATATGCACACTTCGGGTATATAGATTGTAGATGGTTGAGAATAAGCGTTTTAAAATTGCACGCTGAAAACTCCCGTATTTGAAAAATAGAAATCCTTTGCCGAAAATAATGGAATTATACAGAGGCTTTTGTCATTATTTTTCGGCTGATTCATAGTTCGTTTTTTATGTTTTTATGCCGAATATGGTTATTTATATCGGCGCAAAGCTCCGAGCAGTTCGCCGTTTTCTGATTTCGTTCCGATGGTTATTTGCAGACAGTTGTTGCACAAGGCAACCTTTGTTCTGTTCCGGACGCTGATGCCTTCTGCCGTCAGATAGTCGTAAATAGTCTGGGCATCGGTTACTTTTATGAGAAAGAAATTGGCGTCTGAGGGATAAACTTCCTCGCAGATGGGCAGTTCCTTGAGGGCTTTCATCATCTTGGAACGCTCCTGAAGGAGGATTTTTATCCAGTCTTCAACATCGAATGGGTGCTGAAGGGCTTCCAATGCCTGATTCTGTGTGAGGAGATTGATGTTGTAGGGCTGCTTAACCTTGTTGAGCAAGTCGATAATTTCTTTCCGTGCAAAGGCCATTCCCAGACGTATGGCAGCGCATCCCCACGCTTTTGAGAAGGTATTGAGTACAATGATGTTTGGATATTTCGCCAGTTCTTCCCTGAAAGTCTTTTGTTTTGAGAAATCGGAATAAGCCTCGTCCGCAACAACGATGCCATCGAAGGTTTCCACTATTTTCTGAATCTCATCACGGTTGAGATTGTTTCCCGTAGGCGTGTTCGGCGAGCAGAGCCAAATCAGCTTTGTATTCTTGTCGCAGGCAGCAAGTATCTTGTCGGATTCTATGTCGTATCTTTCGTTGAGAAGCACAGGACGGTATTCCACGTTGTTGAGGTCTGCGCAGCGTTTATACATTTCTCGGGTCGGTTCTATTGCAACAACGTTGTCTTTCGTTGGTTCGCAGAAGATGCGGTAGCACAGATCTATGGCTTCGTCGGAGCCGTTTCCGAGGAATATTTCTTCTGCCTTCACTCCTTTGATTTTGGCAATCTTCGCCTTCAAATCTGTTTGGAGAGGGTCGGGATAACGGTTGAAGGGCTTGTTGTATGGGTTCTCGTCTGCATCGAGGAGCACGTGTGCATTGCGCCCTTCAGGTTGATTGCGTGCATCGGAATAAGGAGTAAGTTTCCAGATATTGGGTCTTGTGAGTTCTTCCAAACTTCTCATAGTCATATCCTTTCAGTTGTTTTGTTTCCTCAAATTTGGTTTTATGGTTTGCCGATTCTTGCCGTTATGACCGTTTTGTGCGCAGTTGTCGTTATCCTCTTCTTTTAAATTCAGAGCATACGATTGACGTTGCGATGGCTACGTTCAGGGAATCAGCCTTGTGTTCGCTATTTGAAAACGTGGGTATCAGCAGTTTTCTGTTCACTTTCTCCCGTATGGGCTGCGAAATGCCGTTCCCTTCGTTTCCCATCACAATGATTCCGCTTTTGCTCAAGGCTTCTTCGTAGATGTTTCTGCCGTCAAGCATTGTTCCGTAGACAGGGAAATCGCCGGGCAGAAATGCGATTAAGTCTTCTAAGTTGATGTAATGGATATTCACGCGGGCAATGCTTCCCATCGTGGCTTGCACCACTTTCGGGTTCCAACAGTCCACGGTGTCGTTTGAACAGATGATGTTGTCGATTCCGAACCAGTCTGCAACTCGGATGATTGTTCCCAAATTGCCGGGATCCTGCACGCCGTCGAGCGCAATGGAAAGCGTGGAAAGAATGTCGGGAGAGGCACTTTTGGGTTTAAACCTGAACACGCCGAGCATCGGTTGGGGGTGCTGAAGGAAAGAAACTCTCTTTATGTCTTCCGCATCCTCAATTATATCTTCCGCCGTGAAGCCTGCATCGAGCAGGTCGTTCACCACTTTTGGTCCTTCGGCAACGAACAAGCCTGCCTTTTCACGGCCTTTCTTGGTTTCGAGCGAACGGATAAGTTTTATTTTATTCTTTGATATCACATCGCAAATTTACAAAAAACTATCCACTCTCCGTCTTTAACTCTCAACTTTTTAGTATCTTTGCGCAAAAAAGAACAGGTATTCAATGTTTCGCATCAGATTATTCCATCTTCACTTTATATTGGCAATCGGTATTCTGGGAATACTTTTTGCGGCTTGTTCGGCTGAAAAATTCGTTCCGGATAACGAATATATGCTCGACAAGGTTGAAATAAGGTCGGACGCAAAAGGCATCAATCCGTCGCAACTTGCCCAGTATGTACGCCAGAAAGGAAACTCACGATGGTTCTCTTTCTTCAAGATTCCACTCGGAACATACGCGCTTGCAGGCAAGGACACCACGAAATGGATAAACCGAACCTTGCAGAAAGTGGGTGAGGAACCGGTGCTTTACGACACGGTTCAGGCTCGGCTGTCTTGTGAAGACCTTCGTATCGCAATGAACAATATGGGATATATGAACGCTTCGGTGGACATTGACACCAAAGTGAAGGGCAAGAAGCTTACTGCCATCTACAACCTGCACCCCGGCGCACCGTTCGTTATCAAGAATTTCAGTTACGACATTGAGGATTCCCTGATAGCTGAGATTCTGAAACCACATCTTCCACAAGGTTTCGATAAGGCGCATCCTCGCCAGTTCACGGTTTCCTCTCTCGACGATGAGCGGAAACGACTGACCAAGATACTGAACGATTCGGGTTATTACAGGTTCAATAAAGACTTCATTTATTACAGTGCGGATTCCATTCGAGGCTCAAAGGAAGTGGATGTTACGCTGCATCTTACCAAATTCAGGGCGAACGGAAAGGCTGAACCTACCTTGCATCCACGCTATTTCATTGATAAAGTGAACATTATTCCCGGAGATTCGACGGGCATTCACTTGAGAAAGAGTGTCATTGACGACAATAATCTGATAGAATCGGGTAAATATTTCTCTGCAAGCGACTTGCAAAAGACTTATAATAATTTTGCAAGACTGGGTGCTGTGCGCTATACGAACATAGATTTCAGGGAGAAACAAACGTTCGACAACATTATTTTCGGCAGAAACACATCGCTGAAAGGTTCGCAACTGCATTATCTTGATGCTGACATAAAGCTCTCCAACAACAAGCCGCACACTATTTCGTTTCAGCCTGAAGGTACGAATACGGCCGGCGATCTCGGTGTTGCAGGTGCTTTGAGCTATCAGAACAGAAATCTGTTCAAAGGCAGCGAGCTTTTCAGCATAGAGCTGCGTGCAGCTTTCGAGGCAATTACGGGTCTGGAAGGCTACGACAACCACAATTATGAGGAATACAGCGTGCAGACTCGCTTGGAGTTTCCCCGATTCCTTGCTCCGTTCGTTACCAGAGACTTCAGAAGAAGGAGCAATGCAACCTCTGAAGCCACTGTGAGTTGGGATCTTCAGAACCGGCCGGAGTTTCATCGGCGTGTCTTTTCAGCAGCGTGGAAATACCATTGGATGAATCCTCTGAAGCACTTGAAATACGATTTCGACGTCTTCGACCTCAGTTATGTCTATATGCCTTGGATCAGTCAGACTTTCAAGAAGGATTATCTCGACGACGTTTCAAACCGTAATGCAATTCTTAGATACAATTATGAGGATCTTTTCATAATGAAGATGGGATTTGCAGCAAGCTATAATTACAATGATATTGCGATACGTGGACAGGTGGAGTCGGCAGGCAACCTGTTGAGTGGGCTTAATTCCATCTTTAATTTCAAGGAAAACGCCGATGGACAGCACACGCTTTTCAACATAGCTTACGCTCAATACATTAAATTCGACTTTGATTTTACAAAGATAATTCGCTTCGACGAACGAAATTCATTGGTACTGCACGGCGATTTCGGTATTGCTTGGCCGTTCGGCAACAGTAAGGTGCTGCCCTTTGAAAAGCGATATATTGCCGGTGGAGCCAATTCCGTCCGTGGATGGAGCGTTCGTGAGCTTGGACCCGGTAAGTTCAAGGGATATGACGGAAGGATAGATTTCATCAATCAGACCGGCGATTTGAAGATAGACCTCAATGCAGAGTATCGCACGCATCTGTTCTGGAAGTTCGACGGAGCTGCATTCGTGGACGCCGGTAACATCTGGACATTGCGGGAATATGCTGAACAGCCGGGCGGACAGTTCAAGTTTGATGAATTTTATAAGCAGTTGGCAGTTGCGTATGGCCTCGGTTTGCGCTTGAATTTCGATTATTTCATTCTCCGTCTTGATGCAGGTATGAAGGCTATAAACCCTTCTTATGAAACAAGCAAGGAGCATTTTGCCATCTTCCATCCGAACTTAGGGCGCGATTTCAAGCTGCATTTTGCTGTCGGACTCCCATTCTAAACTGCTTCCGACACGAAAATGTATCAGAAACCCTGCTGAAACTCCTGACGATTTTGCGATAGTTCTGCAAAGAAAAAGTCCATTGATTCCCCTGTTTGGAAAATCAATGGACTTTAATATTTTGCCGTTAGCCTTGATTCTTTGAAACTAATGTCCGGCTTATCTGAATGTATGAAATCTGTTCTTTCGGTTGAAAGACTATAACTTTACCTTCTTTCTCTTGCCAATGCTTTCGTTGCTCATTCTGTCTAAAGCCGTAACGACGTATGTGTATCGGGTGCTTCCGTCTCTGTAATTGAGCTTCAGTATCGTACCTCTCGTGATACAGACAATCTTCGATGGGTCATCGGTATTGATTTCTTCGCCCGGAGCAAACTTGTAGACTACGTATTTATAAGCCTCGTCGTCCCAACCTGTTCCCTTGGGAGCTTTCCATTGCAGATAGTATTCGCCGTTTTCCTTTCTCACTTTCACTTTCTTGGGCTTCCCCGGGGCGTCATTGTCTATGAAAGGCATACTCGGCTGAAGGGCGGGGTAACGCCAATAGTCTGTCTGCAACACAGAACCATAGTTTCCCGGATTGTCTACAACGGACGCTGCATACCAAAGCACGGTGCCTTGAACGTTTTCTGACTGCTGGTGCAAACGGTGCTTGGCAGGCAACTGATGCGAACGGGGATTCTGTGGGTCGGACGCTTTTACCGTGCGGAGCACGTCTTCGCCGATATATAAGGGACGATTGCCCGCATATTTGTTCCACCACTGAATCAGTTCTTTGTAATCGGCAGCCTTGTGTCCTATTTCCCAGTAGATCTGCGGCACACAATAGTCCACCCATCCATTGTTTACCCATTTGAGAACATCGGCATACAGGTCGTCGTAATTCTGAAGACCGCTGGTTCTGCTTCCTATGTTCGGCGCACTCTTTTGGTTGCGATAGATGCCGAACGGCGATACCCCGAACTTCACCCACGGCTTCACTCTGTGGATGGTTTCGGAGAGTTGCTTGATAAACATATTCACGTTGTCTCTGCGCCAGTCCTGAATGCTGTTGAATCCTCTGCCATACGTTCTGTATTGCTGCTGATCCGGAATCTGAATGCCCGGAGCAGGGTAGGGATAGAAGTAATCATCGATGTGGAATCCGTCTACATCGTAGCGTTGAAGGATGTCTTCAACAATCTTGCAGATGTAGTCTCGGTTTTCGGGAATACCCGGATTGAGTATGCTCAAGCCGTCGTAGGCAAACACACGGTTGGGAAACTGCCGTGCAACGTGGTTGGACGCCAACTCGTTTGTAGTCTTTGTCTTTGCACGATAGGGATTGATCCAAGCGTGAAGCTCCATTCCGCGCTTGTGGCATTCGTCGATCATCCATTGCAATGGATCCCAATACGGATTGGGAGCAACGCCCTGTCTTCCCGTAAGAAACTTACTCCAAGGCTCATACTTGCTGGGGTAGAGGGCATCGCACTCTGCACGAACCTGAAAGATAATGGCATTTACGCCGTATTTCTGCAACTGATTCAGTTGGGAAGTGAGCGTTCGCTGCATCTGTTGGGTGCCAATGCCCTGAAACTGTCCGTTCACACACTGTATCCAAGCTCCTCTGAACTCTCGTTTTTTCGGGCGACTTGCCGAAAAAGCAAAATTGCTTGCACATAAAAACATTATGGCAAGCATTGCAACTTTTAAAATGCAGGACTTATTCATCTCCAATTTAATATGTATATATTTCTTGTTTATCAATATTATTTAGTGGTTTTCTTGAAATACTGGCGATGGAATTTCCGTTCAGCCTTCAAAACGGCATTGAGTTTCAAGGCAGAAAGCACTCTCAGCATCTTCTGATGGTATTCCTTTTCCACCTGTTTCATATTTATGTTCAGGTCGTCTGTCATTGTAATTGCATTCCTCGCCTCGCTTTCCGTTGCGGCATTGCACTTCTTGTGTTGTCGAATCTGCTTGTGAATGGCACGCTGCCTTTCTTTCATCTCATCATAGATGGGGAAGAACTTTGCCGCTTCGTCATCCGTCAGACTTGCGGAAGAACGGATGTACTGGTGTAATTCTGTTCTGAACTTCTGTGGATTAAATTTCTTCTGCGCATTGATGCTCAGGGCGCAAACGAATATTGTGATAAATAGAATGAATCTTTTCATACTGTTTGGCTGTTACCTGTTAATTTTCCGACATATATGCGTACATATCGTCTTCGTCAATCATCATATAATCTACTGCTTCGTCTACGGCATCCGTGCTTACGGTATCTCTCTGTGTGCTTTTTTCAACAAACTTGGTAGCCACTTGCTTCTCCTCATTGTTTTCCTTTGCCAGAAAACTGTTATAAGAAAGATAGGCAACGAACACAAGTCCTACGACCGATGCTGCCATCAATACCGGCTTCAGTTTGCTGAAAATACTTACTTTCTTAGCATTTGATACATTTACACTCGAATCCTCTGCCGGAAACTGTGCGATGATTCTGTCTGAAAGATTCTCAAAATAATCTTCAGGAACTGTGAACGGCCGCTTGTTTCCAAATTCTGAATGTAAATTACTCTCGATGTCCATAGTAAAAATAAAATCTTTTATTATCAGTTTGTTATATATCTTATGACGAACCGAACAAGAATAGGTTTAATCTCTATGATGAATTTTATTGATGTTTCTTGATATATTCCGTGATTTTCTGGACGGCAATGTGGTATGAGGCTTTCAATGCTCCTTCGCTTGTGCCCAGAATGTCGTGTATTTCGGAGTATTTCTTCTCATCGTAGTATCTGAGAAGAAACACGGTTCGCTGAACATCGGGCAGGGAAGATATGGCTTCCTGCAAGAGAGCCTGTCCCTTGTCTCCGTCGAAATACTCATCGGCGAGCAGTCTGTTGGAAACTCCTGTGCTTTGATCGGCTCCAACGGTGGCAATAGGCTTCTGATGGCGTATGAAATCAAGCGATTCGTTGATGGCGATGCGGTACAACCACGTGGAAATCTTGGACTTTCCCTGAAAAGTTCCGATATTCTTCCACGCTTTCAGGAAAGTATTCTGCAATACATCGTCGGCATCGTCGTGAGATAGTACAAAGCTGCGAATCTTCCAATATAGCTGCTGACTATACTGGTTCACGAGTAATGCGAAAGCCTTCTGCTGTTCTTTAGGGTTTGCTAATAATTTAAGGAGCTCAGCTTCTTCAATCTGCGACACAACAAGACACAATAAATAGAGGGTAATGCTTAACGGATTGAAATCTTGCGAACTACTTTGCCCACTTTGACAATGTAGCAGCCCTTGGGCAGATTGAGGTTGTAGCGTTTGTCCTGACCGTCTACTCTCACGCTCATTACGCGCACTCCGGTTACATTGTAGATGTGCATCATTTCGTCGTTGGCTCCCTCGACGCGAAGAACAGAGCCATAAACAGAAATGGTGATGTTCTGAAACTCCTGTTCCGTAACCACGATAGCTGTATTCGCCTCAACGTTTGTTGGAAGCGCAAAGCTCAAAGTCATCAGTGCAATCAAAAAAGTAAATATTTTCTTAGCCATACGCATTCTTATCTAACTATTGCAAAGATAGTATTTTTCTTGCATAGAAGATATGAAAATATTGTGTAATAATTTGATTTTAGAATTAATTAACGCTTGTTCTTCCCAATTCCTAATATTGATTTACGTACAAGGTGGTTGTCTTCTTTGCTATGATGGATAGTGGAATAGCGGAGAACGTGGTACAGATATGAATAAATTTATTTGAGAAACGTAAGAATTTATTACTAAAAAGGCACGTCGTTTTTCTTCAAAATAGAGATGAAAAAGCCTTGTTTGCACGTTTGAAATTGTTTTTAGCGAAGGTTGGAATCTAAAGTTGCGAAGATTGCTGTGCATTCTTGCGAAGAACGCCTGACGATTGTCGCAAGAATGAAAGGTGAATGTGCAGCAGATGAGGCTTAAAATAAGTTCTTTAGGTTTGTTTTATTGTTCTAAATGCGAACTTTTAGAGGGCGTTTTAATGCACAGAGTACGCCAGTTCGGGATAAGAAAGTTGTTGAAAATGTTGGTAATCTCGCTTATTTTTTGTAACTTTACAGTTGAACATCAATTAATTACAAACAATATAAGCGATGATTACCGAAGACAAAGTTACAGAAATTTTCTGTGTTATTGATGAGTTTTGCAAGAATTTAGGCGCAGAATTGAATAAAAACCTTCAAATAGCTCCCACAGACGAAGGCTACAAGCATGTCAGACACCGTAAGGGGCGTATGTGTGAAAGTGAGATTATGACCATTTTGCTATGCTGGCATTTTGAGACTTTCCGAAACTTCAAACATTATTATCTGTTCTTTGTGAAAGTTCATCTTGCCCGATGTTTTCCCACCGCAGTATCCTACAATCGCTTTGTGGAACTTATGCCTCGGGAGTTCTTTACAATGCTTACTTTTATGAAACTTTACGCCTTTGGCAAATGCACGGGAATCAGCTTTGTCGATAGTACTATGATACCTGTATGCCATAATGTAAGAAGATATTTCAATAGGGCTTTTGAGGGCTTTGCCAAGAGCGGAAAGGGTACAATGGGATGGTGCCATGGCTTCAAACTGCATCTGCTTTGCAATGACACAGGAGAGATCATAACATTCTGTCTTACACCTGCCAACGTGGACGACAGAGATCAAAGGGTATGGTCTGTTTTTACAAAAGTGCTCTATGGAAAAGTATTCGCAGACAGGGGATATATCAAGTGGGAACTCTTTGAGCAAGGAATACATCTTGTACACGGACTGAAAGCAAAGATGAAAAAACAAACTTATGCCTGTGTATGATAAAATCATGTTACGAAAGAGATATATAATAGAGTGTATAAATGAGTTATTGAAAAACAAGGCAAACCTTGTACATTCAAGACACAGGTCAATACATAATTTCATCATGAACTTATGCTCGGCATTGGCGGCATATTGTTTCTTTGAAAATAAACCGGATGGGCTGTCAGTATATGTGGAAGATAAAAGACAACTGGAACTTTTTTAAGATTTATTATCCCGAACTGGCGTAAACTATCGCATTTGATATGTCTGTTATCTGCTTGTTAGTATATATCGTGCAGATGTGTAATTATTTTGCAATAATATATTTGCATTATAAATAATTTTATTGTATATTTGCATTAAACAATCATTTTGCTGTTGCATTATTACTGTTGTCAATCAAGAAATGTATCTTTTTGAAACACTAATAGAATTGTCAATACAAAACAAACCATTTAGTATAATATTTTCAATAATCAAGAACCTTATGAAGAAACTGTTTACAACCTTATTTGCAGCCGTGGCAATAATTACTTCGCTGCCCGTGCAGGCACAAACGACACAGACAGGCTATAATTTGTATGGTCACGTATCAAACTTTGACGAAAAATGCGGAATCTATCAGTTCACGTCTAATGGCAATACTGATATGAACCTTGTAATCAACATTGGCACAAAGCCCGGTTACGGTGCCGTGAAAGTGAAAGATTTGTATTATGTTTTCAATATGGAGTCCGCAGGCGAATACGGCCCTGAATATGTTATGGACATCTATGATACGGAAAACTACGAACTTATCACACGCCATAAACTCTCCAAGGACATTGTTTCGGAAGGAAGCCCGATTACCTACGATGCCAAAACCGATAAGGTTTACAGCATCTACAAGGTAAACGATTACTATTATCAGCTCTGCACGTTAGACCTTAAGCGTGATAAGAAAACCGAGATAGGTTCGCTGACAAAGAATTTCCTCACGTTGGCATTCAATGATGAGGGAAAACTCTATGGAATTACCGACCAAGGCGACCTTTACATTATTTCGACTGCCGATGCTGCTATCGAACTGGTGGGGAACACAAAGCTGACGCCGATGTATCAGCAGGCAGCAACTTTCCTTCCGGGCGACAATAAGAATATGTATTGGACGGCTACTTTCCAAACGGAAAACGGTGGATTATATAAGGTGGATGTTACCAATGCCGCGTGCGAAAAGATTAAGACTTTTCCTGAAGACCACGAATTTGCCTTTATCTGGGCAGGCGACAAAATCATTCAGGCTGACGCACCCGGCAAATCAACCAATATCAGCACGAAGTTTGAAAACGGATCAACCGCCGGGAAAGTGTTGTTCACGGCTCCTGCCACCACTCATTCCGGCGGTACGCTGACCGGTTCGCTCACGTATCGTGTCTTGGTGGATGGAGAGGAAAAAGCCAACGGCAGCACGAATCCGGGAGAAGACGTGCAGGCTGACGTAACCACGACGCAGGGAATGCACAGTTTCACAATCGTTGTAAGCAACGATTACGGAGACGGAGAAAAGGCAGGACTCACTAAGCAATATATAGGAAAGGACACGCCGAAGGCTGTTTCCAATGTAAAACTGGAACGTGCTGCTAATGGAACCGACCTTACACTTACGTGGGATGGTCCAACGGAAAGCGTACACAACGGTTATTTTAATGCTGAAGAAGTGAAATATAAGGTGGTTCAGATGCCGGCAAACAAGATGATAGAAGCAAATGCTGTATCTCCTTTCACTTTCAATGTTGCTTCCGATAAGCCTGAATTGTGCTTCTTCGATGTAATTCCTTATGTTGATGAGACTACGGTCGGCATACCGATGTCGTCGAACAAACTGTTGATAGGTAAGCCCTTCACGGTGCCATATACTGAAAATTTCGACAAGAATGAAGAATTCCTGCTCTTTACCATCGAGCATAATGGAGAAGGAAATGGTTATTGGGCGTGGGATTATGACTATAAATGGATTTCAATTTACAGCAGTACGGAAAAGGACGATTGGATTTTCACACCGTTCATTGCCGTAGAGAAGGGAGCGACCTATAAACTTTCGTTTGATGTGCAGACCATCGGAAAGGAAAAGTTTGAAGTGAGATTGGGCAATTCGCCGTCTTCAACTGCTATGACCCAAGAATTGATAAGCGACACAGAGCTTGACACCGATGGAAAGTTCATTAATAAAGAGTGTGAATTTACCGTTGAGGAAGGCAATATTGTCTTCATAGGCTTCCACGCCAACACTACTAACTTTGAAGATGCAATGAAATTATATCTCGATAATATTAAGGTGGAGAAGACCGGAACGACGAAAATCGATGCCGTGGGCACAAGCAAAGAGGATGAAAATACGCCGATGTATAATCTTTCCGGGCAGAAAGTGGATAAAAACTATAAGGGAATTGTAATTCAAAAAGGCAGAAAGTTTATGAACAGATAAACTTTCCAATCGTTTTTAGCACTGATATTCCCCATTGGCAACTGCAAGGAACGCCAATGGGGAATCTGTAATGCCTTTGCGTGTGGAAAAGTGATGCCCCGTGCCTTTGCAGGCAGTAAGTCCTTTTTATATATTGATTATCAACAAGAAAGCCGACAGAGGGACTTTCCTGTCGGAATAGGAAGATCTGGAGAAGTGGAGTTTTTGAGCCGGGAAACTTCAAAATGTTGGAAAAAAAACATAGAAATGTTTGGTGGAATAAAAAACTTGCAGTATCTTTGCACTCGCAATTCGGAAATGAGTTCTCTCATAGTGAATGGCAGCGGGGTGTAGCGCAGCCCGGTAGCGCGCCTGGTTTGGGACCAGGTGGTCGCAGGTTCGAATCCTGTCGCCCCGACCGAAGTCTTTTGGTGAAAAGATTATCTTGCGGAAATAGCTCAGTTGGTAGAGCACAACCTTGCCAAGGTTGGGGTCGCGAGTTCGAGTCTCGTTTTCCGCTCTCATTGAAATGATGAAATAAGTAAGTGAGAGACCTGTTCTCTGTTTGGCCCAGGTGGCGGAATTGGTAGACGCGCACGTTTCAGGTGCGTGTGTTTATAACGTGCAGGTTCGAGTCCTGTTCTGGGCACATTACTTATTTTGTTATGATTTGTATGGAGAGGTGGCGGAATTGGTAGACGCGCTACTTTGAGGGGGTAGTGAAAATTGCTTCGTGGGAGTTCGAGTCTCCTCCTCTTCACTTTAGTAAGAGTTCTTACTTTTATGTTGCGGAAATAGCTCAGTTGGTAGAGCACAACCTTGCCAAGGTTGGGGTCGCGAGTTCGAGTCTCGTTTTCCGCTCTTTTATTGCATTAGAGAAACATACTATCATTCCATCTAAATGAATTTATATTTAAGATATTTCGATAACGAGACATTGGTATATAATGTTGAACAGGCTTTAGACTTTCTCGCTTCCATCCCTGACATTCAGGTTACTCCTGATATGGAGGATGATATTCGTGCCTATGCTGAGGGAGACGTGTTCTATCCGAAGCGTTACAAGGTGCGTCCGCGCGTGTATTTCATTATCATCAAGACCGAAGCCGAGACGATGCTCGATTTCAAGCAGAAGAAGGCTTTGAGAACAAACGACGTGGTTCAGCGCAAGGACACATCTGTATTGATGCACCTGACGGAGGAAAGAGACGGATGGTATGAAGGGACGATCGATTTCAAGCGAGTTGTGTTCCTGCCGGCTACGGGCAAGCACGAGTACCGCGACACGCATTTCGTGGCACGGTGCAAGTCTATCTCCGGTCTGGATTGCTATAATCGCATCATCGATTATCTGAGAGACCACGTGGATTCGCGAAGCCAGTTCCCTTCTGCAAAGGGAAAGAATTTCTCGTTCCGTTATCTCGGAATGTGGAAGTAAGATAGATTGTCTGATTTTTATAGGAAATCTTATGAACAAGGTAATGCTGATTGGAAATGTGGGTAAGGATCCCGAGGTGCGTTATTACGAGCCCGACCAGTGCGTGGCGTCTTTTACGATGGCGACTACGGAGAGGGGCTACACGCTGCCGAACGGAACTTCCGTGCCCGACCATACCGATTGGCACAACATTGTTTTGTTCAAGGGGTTGGCAAAATATGCCGAACAATACATACATAAGGGCGACAAGATTTATGTAGAGGGTAGGGTTCGTTATAGAAATTATGATGATAAGAAAGGAATGCGACGTGTGGTAACTGAAATCTATGCTGACAACATCGAATGGCTGTCGGCACCCAGAAGACAGGAACAGGCATCGGTTTCAACAATAAAGGAATCGGATGATAAGGATACTGACGATTCAAAGCTGCCATTCTAATGGAAGATTTTTTACAACTCATATCGGATAATATTGAATTTGTTGCACCAACAAGTGCTGGTGTCTATATAGCGGCCGCACTGGCCGCTTTGTTGATTTTTATATCAGGCTTTGCCAGTGGCTCCGAAATAGCCTTTTTCAGCCTTACGCCAAATGATCTGGAGGAACTTGATGCCGACAAGAGTGTCGCGGATGCGAACATTGAGCTGTTGCGCAAGGATAGTGAGCGCACGTTGGCAACGATTCTGATTCTCAATAATCTTGTGAATGTTACTATCGTGATGCTTTCCAACTTTGTGTTGGGAAGCGTGCTGAGGTTCTCGGCTGCGTGGATGGAGTTTTTCTGTGTAACGATTCTGCTGACATTTCTCTTGTTGCTTTTCGGCGAGATTATGCCGAAGGTGTTCAGCAGGCTGAATCCTCTGAAGTTTTGCAGAAGAGCCGTGAGAGGCATTATGTTTGCGAGGAAACTGTTCTGGCCGATAGAGAATGTTCTGCTGAAAAGTAGTGCCTTTGCAGAGAAGATGGTTCACAAGGAAAACCGTCAGCTTTCGATGGACGACCTTGAGCAGGCTTTGGAACTTACGAACAAGAATGAGATTCAGGAGGAGAAGGAAATGCTTCAGGGAATCATCAGATTCGTGGACAAGACGGCAAAGGAGGTGATGACTTCCCGTCAGGATATTGTCGATCTGGACATTCATTCCAATTATTCGCAGGTAATCAAGAGCATTGTCGATAATAAGTTCTCGCGCATTCCAATCTATCAGGACAGCGAGGACAATATCCGGGGCATTCTTTACATCAAGGATTTGCTTCCGTATATTTCCAAACCGGGCAACTTCCGTTGGCAGAGCTTGATTCGTCCGCCGTATTTCGTGCCTGAAACAAAGAAAATTGATGATCTTCTGCGTGAGTTTCAGGACAATAAGGTGCATATTGCGATCGTGGTGGACGAGTTCGGTGGCACGAGCGGACTGGTAACAATGGAGGATATTCTTGAGGAAATAGTCGGAGAAATCAACGACGAGTTCGACGATGAAGCAGCATCTTATTCCAAACTTGCCAATAATGTGTATCTTTTTGAGGGAAAAACGTCTATCGGAGAGTTCACGAAGATATTTGAACTCGACGATGAGTTTTTTGCCGATGTGCAGGGCGAGGCCGATTCTCTTGCCGGATTGCTGTTGGAAATCAAGGGCGATTTCCCGCTGATGAATGAGAAGATAAGTTTTGAGCAATTCACTTTTGAGGTGGTGGGAATCGATAACCGTCGAATTACGAAGATAAAAGTTTTTGTGAACGATGTTGGTAAGCATAACTGAACCTGCTGAAAATCTCCATTTGGGCATTTACAAGATAGGAGAGGGTAGAGAAGAAGAGAAGCGTGGTGCGCGGGAGCTTCTGAAGGCTATGCTTGGTTATGAGGCTGAAATCGGACATGATTCGGATGGAAAGCCTGTGATTCCCGGTTTCAACATCAGTATTTCGCACACGAAAGGTTATGTTGCCGTTCTGCTCTCTGCTGTTTTCAAGGTGGGAATAGATATAGAATACCATTCCGACCGTATTCAAAAGATTGCCCGACGCTTTCTCCGTCCCGATGAAATCTATTCGCAGAGCATTGACTTATTGACGGTATGGTGTGTCAAGGAAACGCTCTATAAACTTCGTTCTGAAGAGCATTTGACCTATCAGGAAATGCTTGTGGATGTTGAGAATACGAAGGTTTCTGATTTAAAGGCTGATAATGAATTGGAATATAAGGTTTCCGATTATGGCGATTTTCTCTTGACAATGGCGTGGGAGCTTTAGTTTCTGACAATCGTTTCTCCCCTAAATGGCGTTTATCTTGTTCCTTTTGGTGGATTTTCTTCTTTTTCAGCGAAATGTTTGTTTATTTGTCTTAAAATATTTGTTTGTTCTGTTGAATGTCTTTACATTTGTACCAGTTTTTCAACACTATTATAATAATAGCTATTTAGAGACTTATAAAATGAAGAAATTATTTTTAATGGCAGCAGTTATGCTCGCTTCAGTTGGAGCTTACGCTCAGCATGCAGTTGGTTCATTCAACATTCAGCCTAAAGTGGGGGTGAATATTGCAAACCTTACTGAGTTCAATGATGCAAAATCTCGTGTTGGTTTTGTCGGTGGTGTGGAAGGAGAGTATCAGGTAACTGATCTTTTCTCTGTTTCCGGAGGGCTTTTGTATTCTATGCAGGGTGCAAAGTATGATGTGGAATCTTCTGTTTTGAAATCAAAGGTTACTACTACTACCAAATTGGACTACATCAATGTGCCAATTATGGCTAATGTTTATGTGGCAAAGGGATTGGCTGTAAAGTTAGGTGTTCAGCCGGGTTTCAAAGTGAATGCTTCGCAGAAGGTAGATGTGGAAACTCCAATTGCAGATTATGACAAGTCAGGCGACATCAAGGCAAAGGGATTTGACTTCTCAATTCCGGTAGGTATTTCTTATGAATATGCCAACTTCCAGTTGGATGCTCGTTATAACTGGGGATTGACGAAAACATTTGAATACGGTAAGTCAAAGAACAGCGTTTTCCAGATTACACTTGGTTACAAGTTTGATATATAATTAAAAGAAATAACAAGGGAACTTCTTGATGGAGGTTCCCTGTTTTATTTATATCCATTTAAGCACGTGTTCAGAGTTAAGCGTACTTTTCTCTCTTGATTTTGAACATTTGCTTGTAAATAAGACATTCAGGATATAAATGGCAGTTTTTTCAAAAAAAGACAGAAAACCTTTGCATAGTTTGTAAAAAATCACTACCTTTGCACACGCAAAAACGAAATGAGCACCCTTAGCTCAGTTGGTAGAGCAACTGACTCTTAATCAGTGGGTCTAGGGTTCGAGTCCCTAAGGGTGTACATTTTAGGTAAAACACCAAGCTCATTCGTTTTTATGCACCCTTAGCTCAGTTGGTAGAGCAACTGACTCTTAATCAGTGGGTCTAGGGTTCGAGTCCCTAAGGGTGTACAAAAAATCCTCAAAGATTTCAAATGAAATGCTTTGAGGATTTTTCTTTATATTGCTTGTGGTCTAAAAGTAAGTTAGCCGCCGTAGATGTTAGTAAGCTGATAATTCTTTTATTTTTCTGTTTACATCCACCCTTGTTCTCGTTTTCTTTTTTCGCTTTTTTCTTTGTACCCTTGTTTCCTTATCCGCTTGTTATTACTTTCCTACCTCTTTATCGCAGCTTTTATTTTCTTTGGAATTTCTTTTGTAATTACTGCTATATTTTCTTTTTTAGAGAGGTTGAACAGATGATGGTAGTGCGAAAATTTGATAAACGTTTGTTCTATATAGTATGCAATTCCCGATCTGACTTTTGTTGTTCTTCCGTATTTTCCGAAGTTTCCTCTTTTATATACAACCTTTAGAATGTATTCTGCATACTTTCTGTCCTTTGGGGTTATGGCAATGGGAAATTCATTTTCCGGCAAACCTAACTCATCTACGAGGACTGCACCAATGGCTTTGAAGGCTTTCAGGAAATCCAGTTTAGTAAGAATTCTTATAAGAAAGTCTACGTCGATCTTGTTATTTTCATCTCCTTTGGTTTCGGCAATTTTGTTTCTATGACAGAGCACAGCCACATCGCAGAATTGCCTCAGTCCAACTCCGAGTTCTATAAGATGATGATAGAGATGAAGAAAAGTGTATGCAAGATTCAGCGTAGGATTCAGTGTAGGAATTGCCTTCCCGTCAATTACTGCATACGAAAGTTTCTCTGAATTTAGCAGACCGTCAAAGTAGATTTGATTCTCTTTGTCTGCAAATTTGAAGAGCGTGAAGTGAAGTTCAAAATCAACTTTATTGTATTGAAATGATAAATGTTGTTCTTCTTCATCATCATATTCTATATTGATTTTCAGTTCATCAGTTAATATAAGTCTTGCTCTTTCAAAATCCTCGGGATAGCAATAGAAATCTATATCACCGGGAGTCCGGTAGAGTGGGTTGGGGTAGAGCGATGCCAAGGTCTGTCCTTTTACAATAAAGAATCTGATGTTGTGTTTCTCCAGTAGCTCTGTCAGCATCAAAACATTAGAATTCAGCAGTTGATTTGCTTTTTTGATAGCTTCCAGTAAGGCAAAGGTGCGCAATGCCCCTTGCTGTGGAATCTTGATGTTGTTCTTTATCAATGCCGAACAAATAAGACTGTTCACAGTCTGCATCGATGCATATTCTGTGATAGTTTTATATTCTTCAATGGAGATTTCGTTGAAGTCAAGTGGAGTATTCCACAACTCATTATGCAGTAGATTAAGGAATCTGTTTTTACTCACTATTCTTTATTTTTAGAACTGACTGATTTGAAACTGGAACTCGGGATAAATTCTGAACCCAAAGGAAGAGGGTAACAAGTAAACAAGTTTACAAGTTCTAATTAGTATAAAACCAAACTATCCCTAACAACTTGTTCGATTATCAGGGATAGTCTGTAAAGATTATGCTATTGAACGTTTGATAGCGTCAATGATATATTTCACATCTTCATCAGATACTAACGGACCTGACGGCAGGCATAGGCCAACCTTGAAAAGTTCTTCGCTGACACCGTTTGTGTAGGCAGGGCAGTTTTTATAGACTGGCTGCAAATGCATAGGTTTCCATAGAGGGCGGCTTTCTATATTCGCCTTATCCAGTTCCATACGCATTGCTTCTATATTTGTATTTGGTTCGCAGGCAGTATGCGCCTGACCAGTTGAATGTACAACGCCGGCAGCTCCACCCACAGCTCCCTGAACAGCTTGAGCGTATGCCTTTTCTTGTCCCTTTACCTTCAAGTCCTTGTCAAGAGTGATGGTATTCAGCCAGAAGTTGGAATCATATTCGCTGTCGGGATTATCGTGGAAAGTAACTCCCTTTACCTCCTTCAGGCCTTTTGCATAAAGATCAGCCACGTGCTTGTGGTGCTCGATATGTTCGTCAAGAACAGTCATCTGTCCACGACCTATGCCGGCGCAGATGTTGCTCATACGGTAGTTGTAGCCAATCTCTTCGTGCTGATAGTATGGGAAAGCCTCACGTGCCTGAGTGGCGAAGAACATAATCCTGTTCTTCATTTCAGCATTCGGACATATCAATGCACCGCCACCTGAAGTGGTAATCATCTTGTTGCCGTTGAAGCTCATCACACCAAACTCGCCGAATGTTCCTACTGCCTGCCCGTTATATCTTGATCCGAGTCCTTCGGCTGCATCTTCTATTACAGGAATATCGTATTTAGCAGCAATCTCAAGAATCTCGTTGATTTTTGCAGGCATACCGTAGAGATACACAACAATAATTGCTTTTGGCTTCTTGCCTGTCTTTTTGATTCTGTCCTTGATAGCCTCTTCCAAAAGCTGAGGATCCATATTCCAAGTGTCCTTTTCTGAATCTACGAAAACTGGCGTTGCCCCTTGATAGGTTACGGGATGAGAACTTGCACAGAAGGTAAAACTCTGACAGATAACTTCGTCGCCGGCTTTTACGCCCAAAGCCACCAATGCCAGATGAACGGCAGCAGTACCTGCGCAAAGTGCCACAATCTGCTTTTCTTTGAGTTCTTCGTAACCCTCTTTCCATAAGTTGTCGGGAGCATCCACGTGCGGCTGAATAGATTGAGGATATTTTTCATTTGCAAACTTCTGTCCTTCAGATTTGCTGATAAAGAATCGTTTTAAATCTTCTTCAAATCCATTTACATTAGGCCCAAGTGGCACCACCCAATTGGTGTCGAACGCCTCTTGGATATACTTCATTTCATTACCTGACATATGAGCCAAGCACAATAAAATTCTTTTGTTATTATTATCCATATTTATCTTTATATTATTTCTCCTGCGTACGGCATCTTTTTGCCTAACACGGTACAAACAATCATTTTAATGTCTGCCACAAAAGAGTAATGATGGAGGTAATAGAGATTTAATCTTACTTTGTCGGGAAAGATTACATCGTCATTATACTGTTGAGCATTATCAACCTTTGCTAATAGTTCTTCCTCATTTCTATATTTGAGACTGGCTGGACCGGTAATCCCCGGTTTAAGTTTGAGAATTTCCCGAGCTTCATCCTTTAACTGGTCTGCATATCCGGGAACATCGGGCCGAGGTCCCACAAAGCTCATATCTCCTTTAAGTACATTCCATAGCTCGGGTAATTCATCGAGTTTGTATCGTCGTAATTTTTCACCTAAAGGAGTTATTCTGCTCTGCTCTGTCGATGCTATTGAAGTTGCTTCCGAATCTCTACTGGCAGTTGCAGCTGCATTGTTTACGGTCATTGACCTGAATTTATATACAGTGAACAATTTTCCGTACTGCCCTACGCGCTTTTGCTTGAACAGTATTGGTCCGGGCATCTTCAGTTTGATGAGTACTGCCACTATGACGAGTACCGGACTCAAAAATAAAAGTCCTACCAGTGCCATCGTCTTATCAAATATGTATTTCAATACCATCGTTACTTTTTATTTCTGATTTTTCTATCTCATAAATTCTTTGATATGATGGATTAACAATCTATCTCTATCTGAAATTATGCAATGCACCAATTTTATTATATTCTGTAAATGATTGAAAATCAGCTTGTAAAACCTCGGTTTTCAAATATGCGAAAAACGTATTTCGTTCTTCGCAAGAATAGGCTGTAAACGTGCGAAGATTGTTTGCCATTCTTCGGTTAATTGGAAATTGTCTTTTTACTGTCTGCAATAATAGTGTTATTATGATGGTATCCTTCATATTGTCATTTGGGCAGATATTCCACAAAATAGTCTCCGTTGTCTAATGTCTCTATTACCTTTACCTGATTTGCAGATTCAGCAGATTTTAAAGAAGCAATGTTGTCGGGGGCAATCGTCCCAAAGGAGCGCAGTCCCAATTTTGTGGCAATAGCCGTGGCACATAGATTCATCTGTTTGTTAATACCTCTTCTGCGCCATCTGTAGTCTGTGAAATATCCACGAAAACATTTACCCCAAAAGAAACTTCGCATAAAAAAATAGCCCACGGGTCGCCCTTCGTCATTACACACTATGTAAGCCAAAAAACTTTTATCTGTTGCTAACTTTCGTAAAGTTTTTACATTAAACTCGTGTGGTTTGAAATAATCGAAAGATTCCTTTGGTTGCTCGGCAAACATTTTTGCAAGCAAAGTCGCATTCTCTTGAGTCAAAGAATTGATATGGAAACCATCTTTTTCATACAATTTCGTTATTTGTGATATGACTATAAGTTTATTTTTATATCTTAAGCCAAACAGCAAGGAATTTATCCATCCAATCAGTTCCCAAATAAACGGGAAACGGTCGCGAAGTATATGTGCTATTCTATAAAGCATTGTAATAGTCTAATAATGCTTGCCAAACATCCTTTTGCTCATATCTTTCCACTATCATTCGACGAGCGTTCTTTCCCATACGTTTAACTTCCTCCTGATGTGTGAGAAACCAGCGCATAGTCTGTTCTAAAGGTTGTGTTATATCGTTTACATAAGCACCTTTCTCATTCAATGGGGCTTGGATAATCTTTCCATTAAGTCCATCTTTGATAATCTCATTGCAGCCATTAATATCCGTTACGATTGACGGCAGATTAAAGGCTCCTGCCTGCATAGGAGCATTGGGAAATCCTTCTCGATAACTTGGAAAAACCAATGCGTTTGCAACAGCTAAGAAGGGTCTTACGTCTTCTTGCCAACCTACAAACTTGACCTTCTGTGATGTTTCCAGAAATTCCTGTGTACTTTTTGAAACTGCGTTGTCTTTTTCGAACGTACCTACTAAAATAAGTTGACAATCCAATTGTCGCATACAGGCAACTAATTCCTCTATGCCCTTATCGCGCACGATACGGCCGACAAATACGAATGTAAATTTTCGGGATGCCCAATTTGCCAATTCTTTATCTATTACGGTTGCTTCGATATCATAATATTGAGTATCTATCCCGTTGATATTGCCATAGTGCAGTACACGCAAAGGTTTGTTGGTAATACCGTCCTTTTGCAATATGTGCAATACCCCCTGTCCCTCAGGTATAACATTTGTGGCAAAACGGCAACTCAATCGTTCCATTGTTTTGAGCAAATAGCGAAACTTTCCCTGTGCTCCCTGATAGCGAAGCCCAGTTACCAAGTAGATACGTCGCGGCACTCCTGCCAGCATACCTGCCACCATTGCCAACAAACTGCCCTTGGGTGTATTGGCGTGCAAGATGTCCGGGCGTTCTTTTCTGAACAATCGGTATAATCTCCATAGAGAAACAATATCAGTTTTCAGAGATATTTCCCTGTGCATAGGTATATCTATCACACGAATATCCTCGCGCTCCCCAACTGCATTCAGCACTCCTGTATCTGATGCGACACCCACCACATCATAGTATTGGTTAAGAAACCGGAGTTGCCCTCTCAGCAGACTATTCAGGCTTATATCGGCTGTGGTGATACGGAGTATTTTTTTTCGCTTCATTTTATAGTTATGTAGAATGGTATATTTTGTCTCGTATATAAGATTTGCTATGGCCAATATTCTTTTTCAAAATCTATAAGAACTGGATGATGTTTCCAAACTCTTTCTTCTAAAGGAGGGAGTTGCATATAATTGCCATAATATGTTTTTAATAATTTATCTGTATCCTTATTACACATATAGGTTTTATCCTCAAACTGTATTGAACTCCATTCCTCAAATGCTGCTTTGTCATAATAAATAAAAGCATCTTGGGCAGTTACGAAACATACAACTTTGTTTGCTTGATAGTTTTCGTCATTATACTTTTGTGTCTGATTGAAGAAAAAATTCTTGATTTTTTTATGAAATATTTTAGGTATTCCTTTTAATAGAAATTGTCCGACCCAATAAGCCAAAAATCCATCGTGATTTGAAACATAACCTCTACAATACAGCATATAAAATAAAGCAAATATGCTTTGCGTCTTGGCTCCAATCGAATTATTGCATACTTTATCCATTGGAAATATATCCACAAAAATGCCGTGATGATATTCTGTATTTTCCTCTCCCTTAGAAACAAATGCCGTACCGTTCTTTCTTATTTTCATAAAATTCTGGGGGTATTTAGGAGAGGTTTCTTGCCGTAATAAGTAATACCCCTCTTGTGGGTGTTTTTCCCAGATTTCAATAAATCTATTATAATCCTTACGTGGCATCCAAATATCTAAATCATCATCCCAAGGGATAAATCCTTGATGGCGGACTGCACCTAGCATTGTGCCATAGGCTAAGGAATAATGAAGCCCATTATCTTTGCATACTTTATCTATCACATCTAAGATTTCCAATTCAACATCCCAAATTTTGCGTTGAACGGTTTTATCAAATGTTGATTCCATTATATTGTTCCTCCATTTTTCTCATAAAAACTCATCAGCCATTTCACAGTTTCGTTAATGTCATAACCAGTCGAAGAGGTGTTGAAATTGTAGTTTTCTCTGCAATTGAGATATGCCTTTGTATGTTCTACAATGCCCTTAGCCCAAACTTCATCGCTTTCATTTAAGCTGTGCCAATGTAATAAAGGCGATATCTCCGTCTCTTTGCTAATTGTATCAGCCAAGATTGTTGGCAGGTTAGCCATTTGAGCTTCTATTACAGAAACTGGAAGTCCTTCCCATAGTGAAGGAAAAATCATTCCATCGAATGCTGACATCAATTCAGGAATATCACTCCTAACACCTGTCATAATAATCCTGTCTTGTAGATTGTCTTCCTTTATTTTCTGTTGATATACATCCTCCAATTCGCCTGTTCCGATCCAATAGCAGATTACATTTTCATAATTATTTACCAGAAACTTAAACAAGCTGTAAATTCTTGGTGGATTCTTTGGTTCCGTAATTCTCCCTACTGTACCTATTGCAATCTTCTGCTCGGGGATTCCAAGTTCTTTACGCTTTAAATTTCTTTTTTCCAGATTGAATTTAAATTTGATAACATCAACAGCATTATTGAAATTTTTGTATTTCGGGCTTTTGACAGTAGTTTTTCCATAGCGTTGGATTCCCGCTTCTGTTGAACATCCGAATAATTGATCAGCAACATAACGCGTAGGGAAAGAGAAGAATGCATAGGCGAATCCTCTGAAGTCTCTGATGGAGCCTGCACTATGTGAATGAGCTATTGTGAACTTTCCATATACTTTAGCAGCCTTTAAATAAAGTGCAGCCGAGCTTCCCAAATGCCCATGTACAATCTTTATCTCAGGATGCTGTGCAAAAAAATGTTTGCATTCCTGATAATATGATAAAACATTGTAACCTTTGAAAGCTTGTACACGATAAATCTTTCCTCCAAGCTGAGTTATTTCATCCTCAAACAAACCTTTTTCTTTCTCGTGTACCAAGAAGTCGAATTGAATCCTTGTCCGATCCAGCTTTCTATAAAGATTCATAATTATAGCCTCTGCTCCACCTCTATTCAATATATGCAGAACTTGTAAGACTCTTATCGGTTTACTTTCGTTCATCACTTACTATTCTTTAATGTTCTTTTATCTTTAAGGGCAAAGACTTCTCCTATTGGATATGTCCAGACCCATCTCAGGCCTATCTGTTTGACCTTGCTGACGAATGATCGTTTTGACCAATGTATAAATCGCCAAAAATTAATGGCTCCTTTCAACTTTTCTTTGAATGGCACATCATAGGTTACATACTCAGCATAGTTTATGCCACTAAGTTCCGGACTGTTTACACGAATTCGGACAACACTGGCGGATAAACCATCAGGAAGGTATTCAGCAACATAAATAGGCTTGTATATGTATCTAATTAATTTTTGATTAGAAATTCGTCTCCATACAAGACCTTCTGAACAGAATTTTTCACCTTCAACAGTAGGAAAAGGATGTGCTCTCAGTTCTGTTGTTCTCCAAACTTCGGCCATATCTCCTTGCACATTGTATTTGGTGCGAATGTTTATAGAATCCGAGTCAATCTGCCCAAAATCAGAGCCACCTCCGATTTTTTCACCATTAGGGAAAACCTTCAGACCAGCAATTGCTACAAAGTGGCAATCATCACGAATACGTTCCCACTCATTAGATAACCATTCCACCGCATCGTCTGTGAGGTAATCATCACTATCTAAAATAAGGAATAACTCTCCTTTTGCTTCGCTTGCTCCTGTATTGGTTGCTTGGTGTTTGCCTCCATTCTTCTGCTTTATATAACGGATATCTATTTTTTTTTCTGCAATAAAACTGCGAATAACTTCTTCAGTATTGTCTCGTGACCCATCATCAACAACCAACCACTCAAAGCTATTATTTCCTTTCTGTTCATCTTTAAGAATAGTTTGACTTAGCAGACTTTTGTAAAGACGCAATAGTAAATGCGCCCTATTATATGTTGGAGTAAATATTGTTATCATTTTTGAAATATAAGATTAGAGATTTTGTGCCATATTCTCTGTTGAATCATATTATATATAATGGCAATAGCAAAAACCAAGATGATTAAACCTAAGCCATTGGCGATATATTTCCAATACCCAATACGATAATACATTTCTGTCATAATCTCACGAAAATGAATTGACAGGCACGGCTGCATATGCAACATATAAGCTGAAAGACATGCAGATGCACAGAAATTAACCGCCTTACTATGAAACGACAATTTGTTGAAGATGAGAATGAGACAAACTGCTGGCAAAAGAATGAATGGGTTCGTATAGCGCAGTCCTAAAAGATGTAAATGGAATAGTGATGTCTGAATAGCAATAGAAACCACCAAAACGACTAATTTGTACCTTTCCAACCAAGGAATACCATATAGGTTCAAATAGCGTGCTAAAATATAAAGGTAAATAAACCACAAAATGCTATATCCTCCTCCGACACCAAACACATCACATCGGAATATTAGATCGAATACTAAAATAAAAGCGTATGTTGCTGATAAAAATATGCCTAATTGTCGTTTTGAAAGCTCCTTGACTCCTGCATTGAGCAAGGGAGCAAATAGAAAAAGACCTATATAGTCAAAAATAAACCAATAATTATTACCCCCAAAGACATATTGGTAAAGTCCATCTATTGAAAATATATTTATGCGACCTAACAAAGCAAAAACAACAGCAAAGGGAATGGTGCAGAACAGTAACTGGAAAATCAGCATTGTCAATCGTATATAGTTGCCTTTGATGCCAAACCAGCCAGATATGAGAACAAAGCCATTTACTGCACAAACACAAACTGATTGAATAATACTTTTTGTAATATGCTCTGCTTCTGACTGATAATATGGTACGGAATACCATATATTGACATGTTCCAGCATAACCATCAAAATAAGAACTATGCGTAAAAGCTCAAAACTAGAATTTCGCCTTTCCTTTTCAATTGCCATATTCTATTTTATTCATTCAAACCAACTGAAGAATTCATCAGCGATTTTCTTACGTCCGTGATTAGCTAAGACCGCTTCTCTTCCTGCTTTCGCAATTTTCTTTATCAAGTCTTCTGAATGACAATTCTCCAAAGACCATTGCCTATCTTTAGCCAGTTTAATCAGCCAATTAGCTAATTCCCCACCAGTCTCATACTGCACACAAGATTTACCACTCTCCACTGCGATGTTTTCCAAAGCTCTCAAAGTTCCAATTACCATCAAGCCATTGGCAAAGGCGTCCAACACCTTACCTTTAGTTCCTGTACCAACATTAATTGGTGTTAACTGTATCTCGTGCGATGCAACTTCTGCAGCATAATCATCGACGAAATCTTTATGTTCTATATCAAAGCCTACCCTTTTTAATTGAAATATGCAATCTGCCCAACCTTTCCCAAGAAAAGTAATATGGTAATATTCTTTGATAGAATCCGCTACTCTAATCATTCCCTTTACCGCCTCCTTCATTGCCTCTGCCATATAATGGTTACATTGGCCAGCGATCAAGAGCCGAATAGGTAATGTTAACACCTCGTTTTGACAAATGTTCTTTGAAATATCATAATGTGGATGTTGCAAGAATTGTGCTTGCACTAAAGGATTAATCATTCTAAGGAAAGCCGCGTCTTCCTTACCCACCAAAAAGTATTTGATATTAGTGCCTGTTGGATAATCTGCGGTAATTTTGGCATAGCGATGATACATTAATCCATATCTCAGCAGACTTCTTTTATAAATGGGGACTTGTGGTTGAGACAACATTCTGTAATAATACATTGCTTCGCAATCTGGAGGGAGTATTCCAATATTATATTTCTTAAACATAGAAGCATAACGCGCTAATTCTTCTCCATAAATAAACAGACCACCTTGATTATCGGCACTCAAATATTTTTCTATATCATCTATTACATTTGATGATATGTGAATGTAACAAAGTAGTGGTTTAGGCAAGAATATCCGAATATAGGGGGATTTCATCCACCTCATTCGTTTGGGTACAGGAATAGTATGTATCTTCACATCTAATTCTGTACCAGATTGCTCAATTACTTCCTTGCTACAATGATTCAAATTCAAACTCCATATTTCAGCACTTATATCCTTCCGTCTGAATTTCAAAAGGTGGTAAGGCAATGCACTGGCTCCCTTTGTGTTTGTTGCAGTTGGGGTATGTAACGTTAGTAATGCTATTCTCATTAGAACTTGGGTTTTACAAAAGAGAAAGGCTCTCTATACAGTTTATTATTATCATATTGATGGTCATACTCCCAATGTATCCAAGAGTAATCACCTTCTCTATATCCATTCGTCAAAAAAGTTTTATATGGGTATAGATTCAGATAATTTTGCCAATTTATATAAACTCTTATGTATTGAAAGAATAACATTCCTACAACTACCAAAGCCAATTGCTTCTTGGCATATAGTTTCAATAAGCTACGTTGCGAGACTAAAGTAGAAAAAACATACATAATGCCAAACATAAAATACCATGATAAACGTCCGCCATTGCCTGATCGCAGGAATACTAATAGTGTTGCACAGAACATTAATGCCATGTTGGTAAAAATAATATTTTCTCTATTATTTTCTATTTTATCATAATTATAAAGAATAGTACCAGCAAAAAGAATTACTTCCAAGATATATGCCCATCTTATCCCCGACTCTTCTGCATAACTATTAGATATATCCATCGATGTCGTTTCTATATATATATCGTATATATAAGAGGATACTCCCGAAAGTCCTAATAATAAACAAAAGGATAATCCTAAAATTACATAAGAAGGTTTTAATTTCTTTACAGGAATGAAGAATATTAGAGCATAAAATACTCCCGACTTATGCATTAATACTACTAACAAAATAAATAAAAGAAAGGCTACCCTCTTTTTCTCCAGTAAATATTTTATTGATAATGCGGCAAAAGAAACTCCCATCATCTGCCTTAAATATGTGAATGTAAAATAGAAATACAAACATAGAAATATAATCATTGCAAAGGGATAATTCTTTATATGTCTTTTAATTGCAACGTAGAAATTAAAATACATAAGTAGCGTTATGCATAAAATAAATATATATCTGTTTTTAGAGAACATTGCCACAAGACAATTCAAGGCTACAAATCCTTTCTCATATACATCTGCTATTTGAGGATCGGAGATGGAAATTCCATTTCTCATCCAATCTGCTATGTCGTCAAAATGAGAACTATAGAGATAACGATCGGAGCCTCCCATCATATCGCTCATCCCTACAAAAAATGCCAGAAAAGACATATATAAGCCTAAAACTAATTTATTTCTGGCTATTTTTTCTCCACCAAAGCTATAGAGAAAAATAGGTATAAAAATAATTATAAGATATAACCACATATTTTTTCTATATTAAAGTTGATGACGATTTGTATAATTCAATCTATTTCGTATAATCATCTTCATATCAAAATCTTCAAAATTTAATGTTATTTCCTTATTCAAGAACTTCTTTAGCCACACTCCTTCGACTCTTTTGGTATAGCAAAGTTGAACTGTATGGATTATCTTAAACCCAAATCGGTCATTAGACCGCCAAGTTCATCTTATTGTATTGCTCCCTGCCATCTTTTATTCGCTTTTCGGTATCTTGTCTGTCATTCTGTCTCGGCGTAGCCCGCTACGCCTTCGATAGAATGACAAACAATCTGCTCGATAAGCAAACAAAATATGTGCAGGCTCTAATGACCGATTTGGGTTAAATTGTAATAAGCAAATTTGACAGTTTCTGTGTGACTTTCTGAACAGGAGTACAAATTAGTAAAGGAATAATCATCACTAATAAGATTTTTTGTATATCGTTTCCCGGGCTCAGGAGTCTTGCCAATAAAATATGCAGCACATATAGCTCTAAAGTATATTTCCCTAACCAATTCCAAATGGCAAGTAACAGTTTTATCAAATAAAACTCTTGTAGCTTATGGTAAACTAGGCAAACGAACCAAATTGTGATGGGAAATAAAGCCAAGTCGCAATAATACATATAAAAGCTATTTACTCTTGAGAGTATAAATGAGAATACTGCCAAACACAAGAACAGACCTATATATTTATAAGCCGAACAACTTCTTCTTTCCACAGATAGATGGCCTATGTAAATGCCAAGGAAAAATATCGGGATTTTTGGTAATGCAAGATATACCTTACTGAAATAAGTAGGTAAGGTATAGTAGACCATCAAGCAGCCAATAACTGATGATATAGAAATCAGAATTGTCCTTTTCTGCCAGCTTCTTTGCATCCATTTATAACAAAAAGGGAAAAAGGCATACAACACAATAGACAGAGCTATGTACCACATATTAGTATCTCCAAACCAATATCCTAACGACGTTGCCAGACCTATATATTCCAAGATGTCAAACGTTCCTTTCTGATAATAGCTATATGCATAAAGAGGAATTGCCATCATCATAAATGGCAGCCACATACGTTGTATCCTTCGAATATAAAACTGTTTTAGATTGCTGTTATTGACAAATGAATAATACAGGCCAAGACCACTTAACAACAGAAATCCTGGTGTATGAACCATACAAGAAAACCGGGAAAAAACAAAGTCTATCACAGGATTAGAAAAGGCAATACCAGCCCAATCTATTGTATGGCCGAGCATAACTTCAAAGATAGCTATGCCCATTAAAACCGAACGGTATTTGCTGAAAAGTGAGAAATCAGTTCCTGTGTCCATATTAAGATAAACCAATAGTTTTGACTAAAAACCATATTTCCTCAACCAACTCTGTAGCATAAATTTTTTAAATTTTGAAGGTCGGAAAAGTATGGTAAAGAGTTTTACAAGACGAACAATGTCCAGGCATATTAATTCTATGACATCGGGAACAAAAGGACGGACATATTTTGAAATGTACGAACGCAAAAGCAATCTTCTTATGTCTTTTCGCTTCCAATCTTCGGCGTGTGTCACAATAGGATGTTCAATCCCCGCCAGTTTTACATAATACCAATAATGCTCTTGTTCCGGGAATTTCACATCCAACCACGGCTTAATATGGGCAGAATAATGAATGATAGCTGGATTATAAGCATTTTCTTCGAAATCAAAGTCTTTTTGTTCTCTGTCGAGTACTGCCAATGCGAAAATAGTATGTCCGTATTTGTAAGGCAGCTTATACCACGAATCTCTGAAAACATAATTTAAGGCATCTTGGTCTTCGAGATAAACGCGTTCCTGTTTGATATTTGAAAATTCTAGCAGTTTCTCCTGACAGTTATTTTTACGCCAATAGTCCAGATTAATCAGCATGACCCCTGCACAGAAAGCCTGTTTGCCCAAAGGCAGGCTCATCAGAGTTCGATGTTCGTCATTATAAGGTGAACAGTCTTCCACGGCAGCAACTCCGTATCCGTCAAGATTAATGGTAAAAAGAGGTTTGATATCTTTCAATACAATTACATCACAATCGAGATAAAGAACTCTCTTAATCTGCTCATCAAGCAACGATGGCAACATCAGGCGATAATAAGTTGCAATGGTGACAGGACTATTTGTTCTTCTGTTGACATTAGCGAGAGATGTGTCATCGATTTTATAGAATTGTATGTGCTGATGATAATTGTCTGCCAACTGCGTAAAAACACTTTTTGATTCCTCTTTTAAAGAATCACCGTGTAATAGATGAACAAAGATTTCATGCTCTTTATTATTGTCATAAACTGAGCAAATCATTGCTGCGCAATGCTGTGCATAATTATCGTCTGTACTGCAAGTTATATCTATTCTCATAAATTTCTAATTATTTTTAGTAAGTATATTATTACTAATAGAAATAGTTGCGTCTTAATGGCTAAATGGTTTCTTGATAATGTGTTTTATAGCATCAGCTACACATTGAGGATTGTAATATAGAGCACGGAAGAGATCTCTCCAGAATATTAAAGTGTAAATTTTGTCTACAATGTGAGCCTTTTCAAGAAAACTGATGCCTATTTGCTGGTTAGTACTTTTTTTGCTTAATATAGGGAAATTTTCTTTTATGAATTCTAAATGCTTGGGATACCGTATGATTTTGTTTAGCCTATATTTTTCATTCTGCGTTGCACCTCCTTGATTGATTCTATAAACGGACATCGTATCGCTAAGTCCGTAAATCTTTCCATATGTAGCGCATCGCAAATGCATCACAATATCTCCATAAAGCATCTTTTCGGAATTTTTGAGTTTCATAGATAAAACTTCCTTACGGAACACAACCGAATTTGTGGCAATTATCCAATTTGCGAATATTTCATCGGCAGTATAAGTTCTTTCTTCAATATTTTCGCAATTTATACTCGGCTTATTCTTGGTTTCGTTCTCTATCTTAGTGCTGTGGAAACACATAGAATACTCTTCGTTCTTTTCCAAGAAGTCTATTTGTTTCTGTAATTTGTAAGGGTCTGTCCAATAGTCATCCCCCTCACACCATGCAATATATTTAGATTCACTTTTAATGAGTGCTTCATTTATTATTCTATCTAAACTCCCATCATATCTAGAATGCATGTTCTCATCTTCAAATATGGGTTTTATTATATCAGGATATTTGTTTGCATATTCACGGATAATCTCAGCAGACTTATCTGTGGACGCATCATCATGTACAATGGCTATAAATTTGAAGTTAGTTCTTTGGATTACAAATCCATCTAGGCATTGTCTTAAATATCTCTCATGGTTGTATGCCAAACATTTTATAGTAACTAAGCTTTTTTGTTCCATTATTTCCTCTTTATTATATTAATTACTTCTTTGAGTTCTTCTTTTGTCCAGAATCTACTCATAAATAAATATATAAAAATACCTGTGATTATTGAAAAAAATAATTTTGAAAGTTCTGTGCTAAATAAAAATGTAATCGCAAAACTAAGAAATCCCGTTATAAATGAAATTAATAGTATGGGAGTTAAGTCTTTCATTTGTTTTAAATAGCCTATCTTTATTAATTTCCCCGTATAGTAAGTGTTTATGAATAATGCTATGAATGATGTGAAAACTAATCCAAAACACATAGCCTTTACTCCTAGCGGAACAGTAATAATCATTACGAGTATACCTATTATTTTTTTTATCACTTCTAACCTCAAAAATAAATCGGACCGTCCTTTTACTTGCAGAAGGTTTAAATTTATTGCATGTATTGGATACCACATCATATCAAAACATAGTATCTGCATATATGGTACACAAGAATCCCATTTCGATGTAATCACAACCCTAATTAGAGGTGATGCAGATGCTGCTAAGAGCATCATAAGTGGAAAAACGATAAATGCTGATAGCTTTAATAGCTTTCTATAACTATTTGCTAACAACTCATCATCATTTTGAATTATTGATAAAACAGGAAAAGATACTCTTTGTAAAATTCCTGTGATATTTGATGAAGGTAAACCAACCCACCCTTGGGCTCTTGAAAAGTGTCCTAGCTGAGAAGGAGAATAGAATTTTCCAATTATTATTGGATAAACGTTTACATATATTGTTCCAATCAAGCCTGACGCCAACATCTTTGAGCCATATCCAAAAAGATTATGAAATGCTTCTTTGGAAAATCCTGTTATAGGATACCAGCCTGACATAATCCACATAAGAGCCATTCTAAATATTGCATAAATTAATCCTTGCCATATTAATGCCCATACTCCATAGCCCCAGTAAGCTATTATAATTCCACTTATTCCTGAAGCAATTGTACTTATAATTGATATTTTAGCCTGAGATTTAAAGTCAACCTTAATAGTAAATTGTGCTTGCTGAACTATACATAATGAATTTATTATAATAGTGAGACCAGAAACTTTAATAATTGGATCTAAAATAGGTTGATTATAAAATTTAGCAATTATTGGCGATGTAAAATAAAGTATGCAATAACAAAGAATTCCTATTATTATATTAAAATAAAAGCATGTTGAGAAATCTTCTTCTGTTCTTTCATTTTTTCTGACTAATGCCCCACTAAACCCACTATCAACAAATGTCTGAGCAATAGCAAAAAAGATAATGGTCATAGCAACAATACCATAATCATTTGGCGAAAGAAGTCTGGCGAGGAAAATAGAAAAGATAAATTGAATTCCTTGACTTGAGAAACGGTCTATGCTACTCCAAAGTAAACCTTGAGTTGTTTTTTGCTTTAGATTTTTAGCCATTATATGATTACTTATAAATTCATATTTTGTAGAATTTGATTATATCTTTTTTCTGTAGAAATAATGTTACCATTTTCATCAACTACATTTATTCCTCCATTTTTTAGGCTTGTTTTCCATAGGGTTGCTTTAGGAAATTTATTTTCATAATCCATTAGGTAGGGAACGGCTAAGAATCCCTCTTCAAAAACTTTAAAGAATCCCTCTGGGGAGTATAGATTTGGAATATTTTCTTCAAGTAATTTTATTGCTGCTCGAACTTCATACATTAGTTTATCGTATCTCTCTTTTACGTCTAAGTCATATTTCATATTGGGGATTATTCCTAATTGTCTAGCTATACGGTATTGGTGTAGGGCATTTAGAGTAATCTTGATGCTGTCTATGACAATAGGTGGTGTTGCAAGTCTGACAGCTTCACTGTAGTTTACAACATGTATTATCTCGGGGCTATTATCATTTTCAGGCTCTAAATCATCCATCATACATGTAACAGCCGCCAGTTGAATTTTTGCTTCTTCTAAATCTGGTATAAAATAGTCTAAGCCAGCTCTTGTTTGCAAGCTAACTTTGAAGTTATTGTCTTCCAACTCTCTTACTAATTTGATTAGAACTCTACCTTTTGCCAGATCTTGCACACCCCATGTATATTTAGGTGTATTAAGCATATTTTGGAGTATGAGGTATTTAACGCCAAGTTTCTTTATTGCTTTGGCGGCTAAAAAGCCAGATACAATATAACTAACATCGTCAGCACCACGAAATGCAAAATGATGTGGTACGTTTGGTTCTACGGGCTTTCCGGTAGTAGCTATGTATTTTATAGCTTCAAAATGCTCTTTTAAATTCTCAAGTAGTGAATTTTCTCCTCTTCCGTCTAGTTCATTGAACCACCAGAAAGATAGTGCATGCCAGGATATATTCAAAGTACGCTCATGCATTTTTGCCAGACTGGGTACATTTTTTGTCCCAGAGTAAGTGCGAACTAACATTGGAGAAGCATTTTCTTGAATAATGCGATATTCAATTTCTGAATTTACAGGTACACCTCCTCCGTTAGGTTTATCTTCCCAATCTTCTCCAAAATTGGATTGTGTTAATTGAGAACTTCCGATAGATAATACGTCTAATAATCTTGAGCTTGCAAATTCCTTGCACCACGAATTGTATTCTTTTAATGCTTCTATTCTATTTGAGTTGTATGGACCTGAATGAGTTCTTATTATTGGCAAGGAATGTTTTTTTCTAGCATAATTTAATCGTGCTATGAATGAATCGTTTTTAGTTCCACATTCTTTATAGCCATAATGATCTTGTGGATATTCTAGCTTCCATCTTTCGGACTCAATGAGTTTCTTTGCAAAATCATATCTCATTTTATCGTATTCGTTATCATCTTTGAGAGATGAGGGTAGCAAATCCATCGGAACATGATATCTTTTTAATGAATCTATTGGTGTTTCATTGCCTGAAAAAAAAATGATGGAATCTCCAATTTTATTTCTGATTAGTTGACATGTATCTGGTAAGCCCGCAAATGAAATTTCTAAAATTGGACCGCCAGAAATTGCTAACATTTTATCACTGACAAATCGCATATAAAGATTCAGGAAATAGTCACATCCATCTTGAGGATCCATTCGATAGCTAAAGCCAATTCTATTTATATTATTATCGTTAATCCACTTTTTTACTAAACTATAATTATTTAATTTCGCAATGTCCTCAACAGCTTCATTCACGTCGTCTTTAGCTATTACAACTGAATATCCACAGTCACGTAGTAGATTTGATATGGTATATATTCCCATTGAGTGTATGTCTATTTTAGGTTTTATAAACCCAAAAACATCATTTGAGAGAAGTTTAGTTGCCATTTGTTATATAGTTTAGGATTTCATTTTTACTCATACCATCTAAACCTAATTTTTTTAAGGTTCTTCCGTTTATATTAAAATCTATCTCCAGAAGGTTTTCAATAATTGTTACCATAGATTCTAAGAGTGGTGTTGATACATTTGCAACTTTCCCCAATTCTAATATTGGTAAAACTCCAGTTGGTATATCTTCTGTTAATTGTCTAGTAAATATATTGCCAGGACCTTTTATATCATAGTAGGCTGGATTATTTTTCATTCGCTCCCTAAGCGTCTTCCCTGACACATTATTATATGCCACTTTAATCCATTCGTTAACACTTATCAAATTGATTCCATAAGCTTTTCCTATTTCTATTCGTTCTCTGTCGAATTTCTCTATAAATGCAGCAACTTTATCTGTCATGTCTCTATAAAACCAAAATTCATCTTGGCGTTCAATAGTAGCAGCATTAAAGAGGCAAACACAAGGATGAAACATAGCTCCTACGTTCTCCAATCCTGTATATAAAATATTGGGAACAGATTTGAAGCATGGATAAATAGGCTTAATTTTTTTAAGGATGTATTCTGTTTCGGAAGATGGTAGAGCGCAGAGGTAGACTTCGTCTTTTTTTCCAATGATGTTTACATACCCATCTTTGATAATCCGACATGCATATACTAGCGTTTGAGCTTCAGCTAAGTAATATTTCTTTTGACAACCATTCTTTGCTAAGGCTTGTTTAAATACTAATGCCCCACATGTGCGTCCGGGATTTAAAATTATTATTTGGTTATCTTGTAAATATGGAGCAATGTTTTCGGCAACTTCTTCATGTGCGTTTGCAATGGTTGTCACCATAATAATTTCAGCATCGTAAATGGCCTCTCTATAATTTGTTGTATACAGTTTAGGACTTCCTTTACCTTCTATACACCCAACATATTCTATTTCTTTTTTTCTTTTTAATGTTGCAATTTTTTCAGCATCTCTATCCCATACACTGACATTATGTCCGTGTGATGATAGATAGCCCGCGAAAGCTTGACCACCATTTCCTGCTCCTATAATTGCAATATTCATTTATTTAATAGATTATGAATCATCATATCATTTTCATTCTCATCAATAATCCTTAAAGAGTTGTCAGCAATTATAATTTTTTGTTCCATTTCTTCTTCTGAATTTGCAATAACCAAATACCCACAAGGACGATCGCTAGATGTGTTATGTTTATTATTTGTTGTTCCATCCTTCTGATATTGAAAAAATTCATTAATAATTCCTTTCTCAAGAAGATTTTCTTGCCCTTTAATACATCTGAAAGTACCATTTTGCGAATACACGTAATTCATTGTTGCATAACTGACATTTTTTATAGGAGTTATTGATGGTCTTTCTCCAAGAATCCTATCAACATAAGTTTGCATTATGTTAATTCCAGAAATGTATTCAATTAGTTTATACTTTGAACCTCCCCCCATTCTTGCACTAAATTCAATTATATAAAAACTATCAACAGATTGGATGCATTGAATTAATAAAGGACAATCTTTTAATTCGAAAACTGTTGCGATTTTATTTGCAATATGGGTAATCTTTTTTTCTTCTTCAGTAGTTAATGCAGGGTAATAGCTTTGAACTATTGTAAAGGAATTCGTATTTTTTATTTTCTTTGATTTAGTTGCACAAAGAAATTTTGCATTGTTTCCTTCAATGTAAAAATCAGCAGAAATTTCCTCTCCTGTTTTAAATTCTTCAACAATAACGGTTCGGGTTCTGCTTAGTTGTATGTCTTCTATTATTGCTTTTTTTAGGGCGTTGTGATCATAAACTTTTGTTACACCTTTTGAAGAGTTACAATCCACGGGTTTTACGACTAATGGAAAATCAAGATTACTGATAATATTTGGGCGGTAACAGTCTGTAATAATATATTTGGCAGTAGGAATATTACCGTTTATCATCGTATCTTTCATATAAGACTTGTTAGTAACATTTAATGCAGTTTTATATGAAAGATAACAAGGTAAATTTAATTCTTCTGATACTTTTGCAACAGTAAGCAATGCTTGGTCTGTACAGGCAGTACAAATCATATCTGCTTTTTCTTTAATTGCAATTTGTTTGACTTTTACGTCATCTAAGGTACTTTCTTGATAGTGTATATCCGAATATGGTTTGGCGATAGGATCTTCAAAATAGTCAATTAGTATTATTCTGTGCCTCCTTTTCTTAAGTTCATTGATTAGTGCTATTTGGTCAGCTCCTCCTGCTAAAACTATTATATTCATCTTATCTTTTATAATCAATAATGTTTATGATTTTAAGAATATCTTGTTCTGAAAGTAAATGGTGCATAGGCAAGCAAATAACGCTGTTTGCCATCTTGTGGGCTTGGATGAGGTTTTCTGGATTTGAACTTTCTAATCCGCGGTAAGTTGAGAAGTCACTGATTAGAGGATAAAAATATTTGCGTCCCAATATGTTTTGGACTCTCATCTTGGCATACAGTTCATCTCGGCTCATTCCGTATTTTTCTGCATCTATGAATATCGGGAAATAGGAGTAATTGTGTCTTACCCCCGGCATATCATCCCAAAATGAAATTCCATCAACATTTCGAAGAGCTTCACGATATGCAATTGCAACTTTCTGTCGTGCTGCAATTGCTGCGTCTACTTGTTTAAGATTCAAGAGGCCATAGGCAGAACGTATTTCATCCATTTTACTGTTTATGCCCGGCCCTACAACCTCAACTTCATTGGCAAATCCGAAGTTCTTCAGGTAGTCTATGCGCTTTTTAGTTTTCTCATCTTGCATAACCATTGCACCGCCCTCAATGGTATTGAACACCTTTGTTGCGTGGAAACTGAGCGTAGAGATTTCCCCAGCGTTCAAGATACTTTCTCCATTTACCTCTACCCCGAAAGCGTGAGCAGCGTCATAGATCAGCTTGAGTCCATACTTGTCGGCAATTGCTTGAATAGCCTCTGTATTGCAAGGCTTGCCATACACGTGAACAGGCATAATTGCCGTAGTTTTAGGTGTTATGGCTGCTTCTATTTTATCTGGATCAATATTGCCAGTTCTTGGTTCTATATCTACAAAGACAGGTTTAATGCCATTCCACCACAGTGAATGCGTGGTAGCAACGAAACTATATGGTGTGGTAATCACTTCTCCCGTAATACGCAGTGCCTGAAGAGCCGTAAGCAATGGCAACGTTCCATTCGTGAACAGACTCACATAAGGCACTTTTAAGTACTCCGCCAACGCTTTTTCAAGCTGTTGGTGAAATGAACCATTATTAGTAATCCATTTACTGTTCCATATCTCCTTTAACAACTCGTGAAAATCATCGAGATTTGGAAGTAATGGTAATGTTACTGTGATAAGTTTGTTATCCATATTAATCAATTATATCTTTCCTTTTATTTGATCTATCAGTTTCATTGCAGTATCAACCATAGGCTTTTCAATGATTCTGATGCGAAGATAGTCTATTAGCGTACAGCAGAAGTATATTGTCAGTACTGCAAGAATCACGTGATAGTAAGCATACTCCGTGTGAAAGAACCTAACATTTTGGAGAGTGTCTCTCCAAAGCCATTGTCTCATAGCATCGGAATTGGCGTGTATCAACAGTACTCCAAAAGAGCTTGCCGCTATCGTGTTTATTAGTTTGCTATGTTTTATATTCAGATTCTTGAAAAACATAAATGTACAGACTGCAACAGACACAGCAAGAACCTTGTTTGAGTCTGCAACAAAGTAATATGCCATATCTGCCATAAAAGGTTTATTAAGCCACTGAGATGCAAACAAAATAGAAATCATACTTGCGCATGCAATGAGTATAGTAGCTAAACTGCAATATCCCCAGAATCTAATATCGGTTCCTTTGTATATTGGATACAGGCGGATATAAGATGCAATAAAATAAAGCACACAGAACCATGTTATATAATTGAACGTGACTCCGTAAAAATATGAGCTTCCAATAATGGTGTATATACCCGCAGATAATGCTAAGAGTAAAAGATGAAGTTTCTGACTCAGATTTTGAATTAGGATATTTAAAAAGGGTATGAACAAGAAGAACAGTAAAAAACAACTTGTAAAGCCATCTTTAACGTTGTGGATAGGAGAGCATATTTCTATCAGTGTAGAAAGGGATAGAGAGGTATAGCCTGCCACGATAAAGATAATTCCAAATAGAACAGAATATAGTTCTACTTCTAACAGTAGTTTGAGAAATTTCTGAAGAGTTATCTTAGACTTGCACATAAAATATCCTGTAATCAAAACAAAGCAGTTGATACCCGTTTTTCCCCACATTCCAATCGTCATAAAAACAATGCTTTTAACAGTTGTTGGCTCTTTAATGGCTTCTTGTAATAATCCTGAGTTTACTACGTAATGATGAGCCACGATGAGTAGCATTGTTATTATTCTGTAAAGTTCTATATTAGAGGATCTTACGAGTTTTTCGGGGGGCATATTATTTATGAATCTGAATAGTTCTCCTGTAAGGACTATTATGTCTTTATCCTACTCTAAAGATTTCTCTAATTCTTCAAGCTCGGCAACGGTATCTATTTCGTAAATATCTTCAACGCCTTTTACGCAGATATCTAATGTCGGGTATATATTGAGTACGGCATTATCCCAGAACAAGTCTTTGAAATCTTCCTCTGTTACCAATCTTTCAATTTCGGAAGTGATTTTTTTTGCATCGTTTGCTGTCCAATAGGAAATACCTGACATTATATAGCCTGAGCCTGAACCTATAACGACTTCTTTAAGTTTATTACCATTTAAAACCAACTTCCATTCATTCTTATAGTTGTCTTTGTGCTTCGAGAAATATGTAGAAGTGGTAATGGAGGCAGGGAAACAGTTGCTGTTCATAAAGACATCACCCTCTATGACAAAGGAATCCGAGAAAAGATGCCTTACAAGGTATAATGAATAGATGTTATTGAAAACATCGTATTTATCATTGTGTATGATTTTAACATTATACTTTTCCTTGAGATAATCCAATTTTTCTGCTTTATATCCCGAAACCAATGTGATGTCGGTAACAGAGGATTCGTGAAGGAACTGAATCTGCCGTTCTATAAATGGAGTGCCTGATACAGGCACTAAACATTTGGGAATATCGTTGGTTAGCGGGCGAAGACGTGTACCCATGCCTGCTGCTAAAATTATTGCATTCATTCTGCTTTACGTTTAACGAGTGTGGCAACCGTCACTCCCGATATGATGAGTATTGAACCAATCACTATATTGAGAGTGAGTTCAGACTGAAGAAAAATAAAAGTGAAAACTACTGCCCAAAAAGAATAAGTTACATTGAAACACAATGCTTTTGCTGCACCTATGCTATTGATAGATGTGTACCACATTAAAAATGAACTTACACCGACAAATGCTGCGGCTACTATCAACAAGATGGCAGTATTGTCGGATATAACGGCAGACACTCCTTGGAATCCAGCCTGAAAGGCACCTGACATAATCGGAACAATGAGTACAATATATGCCAAAGCAGAGGTTAATTCTCTGATAAGCAATGCCATCTGTGGACTTATCTTGTCATTTTTCATACCATATCCACACACAACGGCCTCCGTTGCCCATCCTATTGCTGCAATGAGCGAGAGCATAATTCCATTTGAAATGTTTATCTGAGAATTGTCATTTGGCAAATATCCCACCAAAATTATACCAAAAATACAGATAAGCAATCCTATCCATCCCTGCATCTGTATTCTTTCTTTCAAAATAAAGACTGCCATTGCTGAGCCCAGCAATGGATAGATTGCCGTTACGGTTGCTGTCAGAGCAGGACCTCCTTCTCCAATAGCCATCATATAAAAGCTCATTGCCAATGGGCCTCCGAAAACTGCACCTAAAATACAGAACCAAGCATCCTTGATTTTAAAGGCAGGTATAAGGTTTTTCAGTTCTCCTTTAAAGCCCATAAAAAGTAGCATCCACAGTGCAGCAAAAAAGTCGTGGAGCATACTGCATACGAATGCCCCTGCAAGCAGTAAGACTGGGTCGTTGACAAAAGGACTGCAGGCCATAGCTGTTCCAATGAGAACCGTGTCAAGTCCCCAAGTCATTCCAGAGCCTATTCCCGTGATATAGCCTAATCTCTGCGTTTTCTTATTTTCCAATTTCATTGTTCAATTGTTTTAAAAGGTGCAAAGCCCGGTTATATCTGTCTATGCCATAGGTGCCGAAATCATCGCCTTTTGCTTCCTTAATTACTGTCCAAAGTGCCCATAAAACATCCATCAGAATCTGATAAATCAAAATCTTTCTTTCTGTATGTTCGGGAATTTTATCATTATAGTAATAACTCAATAGTAAGTGTTTATTGTCATCTGTAAATTCAGATTCAAGGAACAAGGCTGCCAAATCCCACAGTGGATCATTCATTCCCGAATATTCCCAATCTATCAGATAGATTTCTCCAGAAGATGATTTAATAAAATTCTCAGCAACGGAATCATTGTGGCACGGAGTGATGGTTATGCCGTATTCATTTAGCAGATTTTCCAAATCAAGAATCTCTGTCCTAACGGCATCGTACCCATCATACATCTTAGCATCTGCTTCTCTCAACAGTCTTTCGTATTTCTCTATTTCGTGAAAAACATTAAAATCGTTATTGAACCTAACGTTGGAAAGATGCAATCTTCTATAAATATCGGCTATCTTGGCAATGTTATCATTCCTCTGTATTGTTGCTCTGTTTAAAGTTTCTGCCTCAGGAACAAAATCTGCTAACTTTATACCGGTATGGCTGTCGAAATGGCGTATTGATGGGTTTATGCCAATGTTGGAAGCAAGGATAGAATTTTGTTCCTCGAAACTTCTGTTTACCATCCCATCAGAACCTAATCCGGGAACTCTCAATACATATTGCTGATGGTCAAACGTTACTTTGAAGTTCTTGTTAGACATTCCTCCGATTTGTTCTATCTTTAGGTTATCCTTAATCGTCTTATCCGGAAAAATCCTTTGGATATGAGCAACTAAATTATCATAATCAAAAGGATTGTCTTTTCGCCTGAGTTTAGGATAAATACGTTGGCTGAGTCGTTCAAAGTTTGCCTCATTATCCACATCGCCCCAAATCAGGTTAGTGAATCTTATAAACGGGCGGTCAGTAATGCCTGCGCAGTCAAGGAACATATATTCATAATTCATATATGGATTGCTGCACGCTTTCCACTTATATGCCATCTTGCTGAAGGTATATTGGCTGATTTTACAAATTCCAAGCAATTCTCCCTCTATATTGGCAAGCTGATGCCTGTCTTTTGAAATCTTCGCTATAAATCCCTCTTTAGTTTCAACAAAAGCTTCGTCTCCATTGCCTGATTCTTCCGTTACTGCCAAACAATTCTTGTATTCAGATTGACAAAGTTGTCTGATAACATTTTCCTCATAGAAAGTATCGCCTTCTACCAAGAGAAAATCCTCTTTGATATATGGCTCTGCTAAAGCCAAGGATGCCATTGAAGACGTATATCTGAAATTATTATTTTCAATAAGCGTAATCCCCTGATTGCCGTATTTTGCATACAGTTCCTTCTTGTATCCTACAACCATTATTATATTTGTGAAATCCAGTGATTTAAGAATACACAAGGTGCGGTCTATAAGGTTTATCCCGTCGGCAAACGGTCTTAAAGGATAAGGTATTTCAGAAGCCGGGTCTCTTCTTGCTATTAAGATTACTGCACTTTTCATTTATGTATGCAAATAGAGTGAAAAGGTTACAAAAGATTTTTTCTTATATGGATTATAGATATATGAAGTACTTACCGGCAATGCAAACTTACCGAACTTAATGCTCGACATATACCTCAATGCGACATTGACAATGCTGAACCGTTTACTATACTCCGTATAAAAACTCTTATTGAAAGTGGCTCCACAGCATAATGACAGCACATCATTGTTATGGAACTTATGCTGATAGCCCACTTCGCCATAAGTTGAATAGGCTTGATGGCCGTCAGCACCCTTGTCGGCTCCGAAAATATATGTCGATCCTGTTATCCATATTGGGAGTTTATTGAAGTTGTATGTTCCGTATAGTTCTACATAATGTTTGGTGCTATGACTGTCGTATTTAAAATAGGAATCTTTTTCTCCGACTCCAGAAGGATAGTAATAATCAGCAATACCGACGGACAGATTTTTATATGTATATCCTAAACTTAAATCCACTTCACTGTGAGAACCATTCAGACTGTATGTTCCTAATATGGAGGCAGAAAAACCACCTCTACTGTAATTAATCGAAGAAAATACTGTTGGTGCGGTTCCATATTCCAAACCACGCCACATATACTTCGTAGTAAGTTCAAACCCAATACTCAAAGTGTCAAGATACTTCTTGTTAGTGTTTAAGTTATTTTTATTCTCATTGGCTTGCATTGATAAAGCGAAACCTATAAATAAAAATATAAATATTCTGCGCATAATAATTTTTATTTGCTGCAAGTGATTATAAAGCAATACCAACATTGTATAATAATATTCTTTCTTATGTTGTGTATTTTTTGCGAAATATTTTTGATTTATTTAATATTGGTTTCTGTACTTACTGCTTTGAAGCGTATGGTTTATTTCAAACAATTTTCTTTAATAAAATTATGGCCAGAGGTTACTTATGCCTCCAATGACTGTTTATACCAGTCGTAAAGTTTGCTTACTCCTTGTTCCAGTTCGATGGAATGGTGCCAGTTCAGGGAGTGGAGCTTGGTTACGTCGATGAGTTTGCGGGGTGTACCGTCGGGTTTGGAATCGTCCCAGATGATATTGCCGGTAAAACCGATGGTGCTGACGATGAGTTGGGAAAGTTCCTTGATAGTGAGTTCCTTGCCTGTGCCGATGTTGATGTGGCAGTTACGGATTTCGCCGAGTGAGGGGATGGCACCGCCACGGCCGTCGCTGTTGTTGCGGTCTACTGTGCCGCTGGCAGAAGTGCCGAGATGGACGCTGGAATATTTCTCGATGCCGATGATGTCCTTGAAATCTACATTCAGGAGGATGTGTACGGAGGCATCAGCCATATCCTCGCTCCAAAGAAATTCGCGGAGAGGAGAGCCTGTGCCCCAAAGGGTAACTTTGTTGCTTTCGATGCCGTAGAATGCAAGAGCTTTCAAAATGCGTTCCTGAAAGCTGTTGCCGTCCACGTTTTCCTTGCCAATCTGTTCGCTGAGCTTAGCCACGGGATTGATAGGACGCTTATTCATATCCACCCTGATGGCATCCCAGTTGTTTTCGTGGATGAGCTTGGCCAGATATATCTTGCGCATCATTGCCGGCATTACGTGGCTGTTTTCCAAATGGAAATTGTCGTTTGGCCCATACAGGTTGGTCGGCATAACAGCGATGTAGTTTGTACCATATTGCAAGTTGTAGCTTTCGCACATTTTCAGTCCGGCAATCTTTGCGATGGCATATTCCTCGTTGCTGTATTCCAGAGGAGAGGTAAGGAGTGCGTCTTCCTTCATCGGCTGTGGCGCATCTTTGGGATAGATGCAGGTGGAACCTAAAAAGAGAAGTTTCTTTACCTTATGTTTGTAAGCACTTGAGAATACGTTGCACTGCATCTGCATATTCTGCATTATGAAGTCGGCACGGTAGAGGCTGTTTGCCATAATGCCACCGACGAATGCTGCGGCAAGGACTACTGCATCGGGCTTTTCGGTAGCAAAGAAATCTTCAACTGCTTGTTGGTTCGTGAGGTCAAGCTCAGAGTGAGTGCGACCAATCAGGTTGGTATAGCCACGGGCTTCGAGGTTCTTCCATATCGCAGAACCTACGAGGCCACGGTGGCCGGCGATGTATATCTTGGAATTTTTATTTAATGTCATTTTCTTCTTGCAGATTATGGAATAATATTCTTGCAGATGTTAATATGTGGTTCTCGCAGATTTCGGAGATTCCGCTGATGCTTCTCGGAGATAAGAGTAAGGATATTCTCGCAGATTTCGCTGATAACGCAGATATTCTGTTCTGTTGTTTTTGTGTATGCAATAATTTTACAAGTGATTGACAACTCGATGAATGTTCTGACGAATGTTGTCGGTATTGAAATTTACGAGTATTCCTAATTTTTTGTTACTTAGGCGAAGATAGGTCAGAAGTTGTTTGAAGAAAACGTTCTGCATTTCGCTGACAGATTTTAGTTCGATAATTACCTTATTTTCTACTATTATATCTGCTCTTAAATCGTTCCCAAACGACTGACCATCATATATTATAGGAATTGAAATCTGACTTTCTGCTTTTAGTCCTCTTTTCTTGAGTTCATAAAGAAGAACTTTCTCGTAAACATTCTCAAGTAGCCCCGGACCTAAAGAATTGTAAACGTTGTATATGGCACCAATGACTTCGTATGATATATCATTTTCTGTCATACTTCTTAGTGATTGGTATTTTTTTTGCAGATTGCATAGATTTATACTGAAGTGTTCTTTGGTAAACATTTACAATTTAATATCTGCGCCATCTGCGAAATCTGCGAGAGATTTCTACTTTACTATCCCTTTCTCGAGATATTCTGCGAGATTCACGTGGACACGGGAGGCGGCATCGTCGCCGGCAACTTTCTTCATATCGCTGTCTACCATAATCTTTACCAATTCCTCGAATGAGGTCTTGGTGGGATTCCAACCTAATTTGGCCTTGGCCTTGGTAGGGTCGCCCCACAGGTCTACAACATCCGTTGGGCGGAAGAAGTCGGGAGACACTTCAACGAGGACTTTGCCAGTAGCCTTGTCGATACCCTTTTCGTTCACGCCTTCGCCTTCCCACTGCAATTCAATGCCTACATATTGGAAAGCAAGTTGCGTAAATTCACGGACGGTGTGCTGTTCTCCGGTAGCGATAACGAAGTCTTCCGGTTTCTCGTTCTGCAAAATGAGCCACATACATTCCACGTAGTCCTTTGCATATCCCCAGTCGCGGCGAGAATCGAGATTGCCCAGATACAGCTTTTCCTGCTTGTTCTGCTTGATTCGTGCGGCAGCCAGCGTAATCTTGCGCGTTACGAATGTTTCGCCGCGGCGTTCGCTCTCGTGATTGAACAGGATGCCGTTGCAGGCAAACATATTGTAGGCGTCGCGATATTCCTTCATTATCCAGAAACCATAGAGCTTTGCCACGGCATAGGGGCTGTATGGGTGGAAAGGCGTGTTCTCGTTCTGCGGCACTTCCTCCACCTTGCCGTAGAGTTCGGAAGTGGAAGCCTGATAGACACGGCACGTTTCCGTGAGTCCACAGGCTCTTACTGCCTCCAAAATGCGGAGCACGCCGACAGCATCAACGTCTGCCGTGTATTCGGGAGCATCGAAACTTACCTGCACGTGGCTCTGGGCAGCGAGGTTATATATCTCGTCGGGACGGAGCTGACCTACCAAACTTACGATACACATCGAATCGCTGAGGTCGCCATAGTGCAGATGGAACTGAGGATTGCCCTCCAAATGCGCAATGCGCTCGCGATAGTCTACGGACGAACGACGGATGATGCCGTGAACATCGTAGCCCTTTTCGATAAGAAACTCTGCAAGATAGCTGCCGTCTTGCCCCGTAATGCCAGTGATTAATGCTATTTTTCGATTTTCCATTATAGATTCATTTTCAGCACCTTGTCTACGATAGGTGCCATATCGTAGTATTTGTATTCAGCCAGACGCCCTCCGAAGACCACATTCTTTTCCTCGTCTGCGAGTCGTTTGTACTGAAGATACAGATTATTGTTTTTCTCGTCGTTCACAGGATAATACGGTTCCATACCCTCCTGCCATTCCGTGGAGTATTCCTTGCTGATGATGGTCTTGGATATTTTCTCCACTTCCTGTCCGAACATTTCAAAATGCTTGTGCTCAATCACACGTGTGTAAGGCGTTTCCCTATCCGTGTAATTGACAACGGCATTTCCCTGATAATTGCTTGTGTTGATAACTTCTTCTTCAAAGCGAACCGTGCGGTACTCCAGTTTGCCGAACTGATAGTTGTAAAACTCGTCAATCTTGCCCGTGAAGATAATTTTGTCGGCAATGCCTGTCCAGTGCTCTCTGTTGTCGAAGAAGTTCGTTTCGGTCTTGGTGTCCGTTCCTTTGAGCAAGGCTGCAATCAGTTTGTTGTAGCCACCCTTTGGAATGCCTTGATAGGTGTCGTTGAAATAGTTGTTGTCGAACACCATTCTTACCGGCAGTCGCTTGATGATGAACGCCGGCAGGTCGGTGCATTTGCGTCCCCACTGCTTCTCGGTATAGCCCTTGATGAGCTTTTCGTATATGTCTTTTCCAATCAGCGTTAAAGCCTGTTCCTCCAGATTTCGAGGCTCGGCTATTCCCTCGGCATTCATTCTCGCAAGAGCTTCGGCACGCTGTTCTTCAATCTTGGCTCTGGCATCTTCGGGCGTAACTGTTCCCCACATCTGATAGAACGTATTCATATTGAAGGGGAGATTGTAGAGCTGACCTTTATAATTGGCAATGGGAGAGTTGGTGTACCGGTTGAACTCCACGAGTGAATTTACGAAGTCCCAAACAGTCTTGCTCGATGTATGAAAAATGTGCGCACCATAGGTGTGTACATTGATTCCCTCTTTGCATTCGCAATACAGATTGCCGCCGAGCTGTGGACGCTGGTCTATGACCAGACAACTCTTGCCTTGCTTTCGGGCTTTGTAGGCGCACATTGCGCCGAAAAGTCCGGCTCCGACTATAAGGTAATCGTATTGTTTCATTACTGGAATCAGCGAAAAAGTATCGGATTCATTCGAGCAGATATTTGTGCTGAAGCGTATGTTTCGTTCAGAACCTATCCTAAAAAAGAAGAAGATTTGATATCTTGTTCTTGTTTCTCAATCGCTTTGCCTTTGAAGATGAATTGCTCCGTTCGTATCAGGTTTGCGTCAGGAATACAGAATCCTCTCCTCTTTATATGGAATAAAAAGGACAGTAGCTACCTGTATCCAACAGCAACCTCCACATTTAGGCACAATGCCCGCAGAGCAATTTGAGTCAGATTTTTTGTATTATTTGAGGACAAAGGTAGTCATAATTATTCATAAATGCAAAAAATATTAACGATAATATGGGTTGTGCCGAATAAATGTTCCAATTTTGTGAATAGAATTAAGAAAAAAGAAGATTTTGAGATTTTTCTTTCTGTCTCTGTGATAGGCTCCCAATACTCGGGATAAGCTCGAATCCATCGGCTGAAAACTGTAAGAATGGGTAAAAAAACGGAATAGTAAATTGCGGGAATGGGACAAGGTGGGATGGGAAAGGGAAGAATGAGAATGGTACGACAGGATAAAGATTTATCCGTCTGGCGTGCTCTTCTTTCAATTTTGCTTATTCTGAATTTTATTTACAATATGGTCTGTATAATTTCGATATTCTGAAAGAGATATTTTTTGTTTTCAAATATGCGAATTTTGAGCGAAATTGTAAGTGGTTGACTGTTAGGTGTTTATGTTTTTGAGCGTTTTTTTGTCTGAATTTTCTGTTTAATAAGAGGATAAATAGGACTATATAATTCGTTGATAGAACATAATTTATTATTCGTTTTATGCAGTATTACATTATGTTCTTGCGAAGAATGGAAAACAATCTTCGCAAGAATGAAAACTGAATGTGCGATAATTGCGAGACGACACTCGCAAATCCATCTTCAGAGTGTCGAAAAATGGGCTTTGTTTCTCTAAAATGAGAATTTAGAATAGCCGTTTTTAAGTAATTAATATTTACAATACATCTTGCGAATAGTCTCTCGCAGATTTCGCAAATCCCGCTGATCTATTCTTTGGATTGGTATAAATAAATTTGCGTAATCTGCGCTATCTGCGAGAAATAAACTCATACGGATTTCGCAAATCCCGCAGATTTATGTTTGAGACAAGGATAAACATTCGCATAATCTGTGGCATCAGCGAGAAAATAATCTCACACGAATTTCGCAGATAGTGCAGATTTTTAGTAACTTTGCAATCATTATGGTCAAGATAGTAAAGAAAATATTCAAAATAGTGAGGTGGACAATGGCATTGCTGTTTGTCTCAAGCATTCTTGCCGTTGTCGTCTATCGTTTCATACCCGTTTATTTCACGCCCCTGATGATATCAAGATGCTTTGAGCAGATAGAGAAAGGGGAGGACATAAAGCTGTATCACGACTGGATTTCGCTGGAGGAAATGCCGCCCTCGATGCCTCTTGCCGTGATGGCGAGCGAAGATCAGCGATTCCTCATTCATCACGGTTTCGACTATGATGCCATCCAGCAGGCGGCGCGTGCCCATCTGGAGGACGGAAAGAAGCTGCGAGGAGGTTCCACTATCTCGCAGCAGACGGCCAAGAACGTTTTTCTCTGGCAGGGAAGGTCGTGGGTGCGAAAAGGACTTGAGGCCTATTTCACGTTCCTCATCGAACTGATGTGGAGCAAGCAGCGCATAATGGAGGTTTATCTCAATTCCATCGAAATGGGTGATGGCATCTATGGCATTCAGGCGTGTGCCGAAGAACACTTCGGACTGGATGCAAAGAATCTTTCCCGACTGGACTGTGCGCTCATTGCAGCGACGCTGCCGAATCCAAGGAAATATTCATCCAAATATCCTGACGACTATATGCGCAGGCGTGTGCGCTGGATTGACAGGCAGATGAGGCCGATGAAGCCGTTCCCTGCCGAGCATTAGGTATGCGCCGAACACGCTTTGAGAGGAGATGACCACAGAAAATTGCGAGAAAGAAAAGCATTGAACGAATGAAAATGGAAGATAGAAGCCAAGAGCTATTGGCTGAACTGAACGAGCGTCAGCGCGAGGCTGTTGAGTATTGCGACGGAGCTTCACTGGTGATTGCCGGTGCAGGTTCGGGCAAGACACGTGTGCTGACCTATAAGATAGCCTACTTGATAGAACAGGGGTTGGAACCCTATCGGATACTTGCCCTTACGTTTACCAACAAGGCTGCAAGGGAAATGAAGGAACGTATCGGAAAACTGGTGGACAGTCAGAAAGCCAATCAGCTTTATATGGGTACTTTCCATTCGGTTTTCTCAAGAATATTGCGTGCCGAGGCCGATAAGATAGGCTATAATTCAAACTTTACGATATACGATGAAAGCGATTCGCGCTCATTGCTGAAGAGCATCATCAAGGGAATGGGACTGGACGAGAAGAAATACAAGCCCAGTTCTGTGCATTCCTATATATCAATGGCGAAGAACCATCTGATAACTGCTGCCCTATATGCCAACGACAGGGCGGCACGGGAGCGCGATAGGAATATGAAGATGGAGGCTGTGAGCCAGATATATACGGCTTACGATGCAAGATGCCGCCAAGCCAACGCAATGGACTTCGACGACTTGCTGCTGAATACCTTCCAGTTGTTCAGCGAGCACGAGGAAGTGAGAAGCAAATATGCTGAGAGATTCCAGTATGTACTCGTAGACGAGTATCAGGACACGAACTTTGCACAGGTGTCCATCGTGGGGCAGTTGGCGGCAAAGCACCAGAGGGTCTGTGTCGTCGGCGACGATTTTCAGAGCATTTACTCATTTCGTGGTGCGAATATCGACAATATTCTCGATTTTCAGCAGAAGTTCGCCAATGCAAGAACGTTCAAGTTGGAGCGGAACTATCGTTCCACGCAGAATATCGTGCGGGCTGCCAACTCGCTGATGAAGCACAATGCCCGTCAGATTCCGAAGGACGTGTATTCCGAAGAGGGAGTGGGGCAGAAGATTTCCTACAAACCGTGTTACAGCGATAAGGAAGAGGCGATGGTTGTAGTGAAGGAGATACAGCGGCTGAAGCGTGCCGAGGGATGCGGCTACGATGGTTTTGCCATCTTGTACCGAACAAACTCGCAGAGCAGGAGCTTCGAGGACGAGCTGCGCAAGAATGCTGTGCCGTATAAGATATATGGTGGCTTGTCGTTCTATCAGCGAAAAGAAATCAAGGATATCATCGCCTATTTCCGATTAGTGGCGAATCCAAATGACGAGGAGGCTTTCAAGCGTATCATCAATTACCCCGCGCGGGGAATCGGTGCGACGACAGTGTTGAAAATAATAGAATGTGCGCAGACGAACGGGGTTAGCTTGTGGGATGTGCTAACAGCCCCCGACCGTTACGGACTGGATGTAAATAAGGGAACGATGGCGAAACTGAGTTCTTTTGCATCGCTCATCGTAGGTTTTATTCAGCGTCTGGCAGTTACGGATGCCTACGAATTGGGAAAGGAAATCATACAGATGAGCGGCATCGCACAGGATTTGATGTCGGGAACGGAGCCTGATGATTTGTCGCGCCGTGAGAATCTCGAAGAGTTTCTTGCCGGTATGCAGTCTTTTGTCGAAGGAAACCGGGAAGAGGGCAGGGGCGATGAGGTTTATCTGACCGACTTTCTTCAGGAAGTGGCACTCTATTCCGATCAGGATAAGGAAGAAGACGACCGTCCGAAGGTAACGCTGATGACCATTCACGCTGCCAAGGGACTGGAATTTCCCATCGTTTTCGTGGTCGGTCTGGAGGAAAACATCTTCCCCAGTCCTATGTCGGCAGATTCAAAACGGGGAATTGAGGAGGAGCGAAGGCTGCTCTATGTGGCGATTACGCGTGCCGAGCGGCATTGCATCATAACGAATGCCAAGAACCGTTATCGTTTCGGTTCGATGCAGTTTGATAATCCGAGCCGATTCCTCAACGATATAGACCCAAGATTCATTGAAACGGAGGGGCTCGTGGGTGGCTCTACCGATAGAATGCCGTGGGACAGAGGCAGTTCTTCCGACAACTTCCGCGATTATGAGCCGAATAAGCCCTATACGGGCAGCAGGTCGTGGGGTCAGGATTACGGCAGGTTGGGTGGAAGATGGCAGAATTCCAATCCTGTTGCAAGTCAGTTCCGTGCCGATCCTAAGCCTAAGATAACCGAAAGGAAGGCTCCAGAGCGTGCCGTAGACCCTCTGTCGGAGCGCACAAAACAGAGATTGATGAGCGAAGGGGGCAACTTCAGGCGTCTTTCCTCGGCGATGACGAATGGAGGACGCACGATGGATGCGCCGTCGCAGGACTTGTTTTCCTCTGCTTCGGGTGGGAATGGACTGTCGGAAGGTGCAACCATTGAGCATCAACGGTTCGGCATCGGCAAGGTGCTGAAGCTCGAAGGAGTGGGCGAGAATGCGAAGGCAACGGTGGAATTTGTGAATGCGGGCACGAAACAGTTGCTGCTAAAGTTTGCAAAATACAAGGTGTTGTAAGAAAGATAAGAGACTCTCTAAGGAAGATTTAAGATTCTCTAAGAAAAAACACTACTGTCCAAAGAAAAATTCTTGAACCTAATTCAAATTGATTATTTTCAATGAGTTACGCGAATATTATTTTTTCGAGATTTGGTTTTGTACTTTTGCAAATCGTATTGCAAGAGGCAGAACTCATGAATCAAGGAAAGACCGTATTCGCTCAAATCATGTCGCTCATACCAAGATATGAGTTCGACAAGTGCGTAAAGAGATACAACGGCAATAGACATGCCATCGGCTTCAAATGCAGAGACCAGTTTATGGTGATGAGCTTTGCCCAGTTCACCGACCAGATTAGTCTCCGCAGCATTGATGCGACGCTGGTGGCTCTCTCTTCCAAGCTCTATTCGAGTGGAATAAAGTATATCCAACGTTCGACTTTGGCCCATATCAATGAGACCAAGGATTGGCGTATATACCATGATTTTGGGCAGAGCCTGATAGCCTGGGCAAGAGAGCTGTACCAGGACGAACCGTCCCGGCTTGACGTGGATGGCATCGTGTATGCCTTTGACAGCAGCACCATCAAACTGTGCCTCCAGCTTTGCCCGTGGGCTCGTCTGCATCATGACAAAGGGGGTGTAAAGATGCATACACTTCTGGATTTGCGTGGCTCCATACCAACCTTCATCCATCTGACGGAGGCTGCTGTTCATGATTCCAAGACCATGAGTCTGATTCCCGTAGAACCAGGAAGCTACTATCTCATGGACAAGGGTTATGTTGACTTCAGACAGTTGTTCAACCACTTCCATCGTCAGCAGGCTTTCTTTGTGACAAGGGCAAAAGATAACATGAGGTATGAGGTAGTTGAGGAACGTCCTGTAGACAAACAGACAGGAGTTACAAACGACACCATTGTCAGACTTACAGGACCAAGAACCTCCAAGTGGTATCCAGACACACTGCGCATGGTTGTTTACGAAGATTATGCCACAGGTAACGTCTACAGATTCTTGACCAATGACTTTACTCATTCCTACCTGACAATCGCAGAACTCTACAGGGAACGCTGGCAAGTGGAGTGCTTCTTCAAATGGATAAAGCAGCGAATGCACATCAACTCGTTCTACGGAACGAGCCAGAATGCTGTATTCTCGCAGATTTGGATTGCTATCTGCGATTATCTGCTGCTTGCCGTTGCAAAGAAAGTGTACCATATTGAACAGGATCTCTATATTTTATCGGCTGCCATCGGGAAGGTTCTCTTTGAGAGGAAACCCTTAGGCGAACTATTCGTTAAACCAAAACGTCCTCAGAATGACTCCAATGATGGTCAGCAGACCTTATGGAAAAATTTCTTTGGACAGTAGTGAAGAAAAAAATAAGGTTCTGTAAGACAAATACAAGGCTCTTTAAAACAAGATTACGGATATTTTATCTTTAGAAACTTGCTTGTCCCCTCATCCCCTTGTCTCCTCTTTCCCTTATAAAAAGTCTCCTTATTTCCTCGTATCCTCATCTCTTTTCCTAACTTTGCTGCAATATAATTTGGTAGTTAGGAAATAAAGAAGTAATTTTGCATCGCCGTTACGAGTTAATGGCACAAAATTCAAACCTAATAAAAAATATTTTAAAGAATTATGGCAACAAAAATCAGATTGCAGCGAGGTGGTCGCAAAGGCCATGCTATCTATCGTATAGTAATCGCTGACGTTCGTGCACCACGTGATGGTAAATTTACTGAAAAGATTGGTACTTACAATCCAAACACCAATCCTGCCACAGTAGATTTGAATTTCGACCGTGCTCTCTACTGGGTTCAGACAGGTGCTCAGCCAACAGACACAGTGCGCAACATCCTCAAGGGCGAAGGTATTTATATGATGAAGCATCTCCTTGGTGGTGTTAAGAAGGGCGCATTCGACGAAGCTGCTTGCCAGCAGAAGTTCGATGCTTGGAAGCAGGCTAAGGTTGCTTCAACAGAAGCATTGGAAAAGAAGACTGCTGATGAGAAGAAGGCTAAGGCAGCTAAGAATCTTGAAGCTGAAAAGAAGGTGAACGAAGCTATTGCTAAGAAGATTGCTGACAAGAAGGCTGCCGCTAAGGCAGAAGAAGCAGCAAAGGCAGCAGCCGCTGAAGCTGAGGCTCCGGTTGAAGAAGCTACTGAGGCTCCTGCTGAAGCATAAATTCATACTTCAAAAAGATTTCAAGGCCATAAACTTTCGGGTTTATGGTCTTTTTTGTTGATTTCAATATTAGCCTTTTCCTGTTGTTAGTGCAGAGAAGCGTAATAAAATGCGTTTGAAAAGAGACGTGTTGTGAAAATTATTTGAGCATTTATGAAAAATAGGTATTATGAATCTCTGTGGTGAATGGAGTTTCAGAACACGTTATGGCATAAAATATCATAGCTGTATTGAGAAATCAATACAGCTATGATTACATTATAGAAGTCTATTCCTCTTTTAGATAGACTTGTAACCTCTGGTGTAATTCTTTTTAAGCAAGTCTCTCAACGATAGCTCCTTGCCTCCGTTATGTTCAAATGCTTCGTGCATTTCCTCCCATCCTTCAGACTCTTCTTCAGAATGTGTGAAAGTGATAGCCTTGCTCTTTGCTTCTGCAATAGCCCATCCTATTAGCGCGATGACGAGCAATGCTGCTAAGCCAATGATTGGTGTTGCCATAATTGTTTTTGTTTTTTATTCTGATGCAAAAGTACGTTAAGTTTATGAGAATGCCAAATTTTATCTAAGTTTTTAGTATCTTTGCAGAGAAAGTGGAATGGAGGATATGAAATGGGAGATGGAAAATGTGAAATGTGAAATGTGAAACGTGAAACGGAAAATGTGAGAAGATATATTCTGGGAATAAGATTCAATGCGTATACATTTGATTCCCCTTTTCCCATCTCCCTTTTCCCATCTAACATTTCCCATTTAACATTTCCCATTTAACATTTCCCATTTAACATTTCCCTTTCCCATAAAAAAGAAATAAGATGACAAGAAAAGAACGTTACGATTACATATTGGAATATTTCAGGCAGAACGTAGGAGAGGTAACGACGGAATTGATGTTTGGCTCTGCGTTTCAGCTTCTTTGTGCAACATTGCTCTCGGCACAATGCACGGATAAGCGCATCAATGAGATTACGCCGGCATTGTTTCACCGTTATCCCGATGCAAAAACAATGGCTGCGGCTGAAGTGGAGGAAATTTTTGAATATGTGAAAAGTGTTTCCTACCCAAATTCCAAAGCCAAGCATTTGGTTGAGATGTCAAGAATGCTGGTGGACGATTTCGGAGGAGAAGTGCCGTCGAACCCAGACGAACTGGTGAAACTTCCCGGAGTAGGTCGGAAAACTGCCAACGTTATTCAGGCTGTATGGTTCGGCAAGCCTACGCTGGCGGTAGACACGCACGTATATCGTGTGAGCCATCGGTTAGGACTGGTGCCGAAAGATGCCAACAATCCACGAAAAGTAGAGGATTATCTGATGAAGAATATCCCTATCAATGAGGTTTCTTCGGCACATCACTGGATATTGCTTCACGGAAGATATATCTGCAAGAGTGCACGGCCGATGTGCGAGAAGTGCCAATTTGAGTTCTTTTGTCCGAAGCTGTTGGAAGACAGTAAGCTGGGCTGAAAAGTAATTCATTATTATGATACGATCTGATTTCGGTAAAAAGTCGGAATCATCGGTGTTAAAGTAGCAGTTAGGGTTTTAATCTTGAAATTAAAAACAAATGAATACAAAACAGATAAACAAGTTTCTGAAAGATATTGCAGCGAACAATAATCGTGATTGGTTTCAGGAACATAAGAAAGAATACGATTCAGCAAAAAAAGATTTTGAAGCAGGTATTGCGCAGGCTATCAGGGTATTATCGACCTTCGACGACGAAGTGTCGCACCTTGAAGTGAAGGATTGCACCTACCGGTTCTATCGAGATATCCGTTTCTCGCCCGATAAAAACCCCTATAAGCGGCATTTTGGTGCATTTATATGTGCAAAAGGCAGAAAGGCGTTGCGTGGAGGCTACTATCTTCACATTCAGCCGGGTAATTGTATGATAGCGATAGGTTCTTACTGGCTGCCGACAAACATACTGACTTCGTGCCGTAATGAGATAATGGCGAATATTGACCAGTGGCGAAAGATTGTGGAAGACGGTCGTTTTGTCAAGACTTTCGGCTATCCGAACGAGGGATATTGGGAAAATGAAAAGGTTACGTCGAAAGGATTTGGCTTATCTGCCTTGAAAACAATCCCCAAAGGTTTCCCACGCGACTATGAGTTTGCCCAATACCTCCGAATGAAAGACTACTGTTGTTGGATACAGGTGCCTGACGATTTCTTTGAGGGCGATAAATGGATGGACAAGTTTGTGGAAATCTGCAAGATAGGCAAGCCAATGATGGACTTTATGAATGCCGTCATTGACGATTATGAATAGTTGATGAGTAGACGAGTGGACAAGTAGACGAGAGGACAAGTAGACGAGAGGACAGGTTGATTTTTCCGTTATTAATCTACTGATATGGAGTTTTATACTTGTAAATTCGCCTACTTATTTTCTTGTATTTCTTAGATTGCGAATTAACCCGAACTAAGTTGTTTTACAAACGTGCGAAGATTGCAGCGCATTCTTCGCACGTTTGCATTGTAATCTTCGCAAAAACGCATTGCATTCTTCGCAAGATTGGAAAGGGATAAAATATCACTTGATTTTCAGGCGTTTATGTTGTAGAAAACGAATAAGAAATAATGGATTATCCATCGTTTGAAATCAAATCGGATTCTGAGAGAGAGAATGAAAAGAAAACTATGGTTCTGCCATCTTTCACTCATCTACATTGCCCGACCAGACTCTTCTTTCAGGCGACGGACAGATGGGAAAACAAAGGAAAATGGTGTGGTTGTTGAGTTTGAATGTTTGCTCAAACTGTGAATTATATATTATTATTCTCTTTCAAGTTGATTATTCCAAGGGTTTTTCGTAACTTTGCGAAATGAACGCAGAGGGTATTAGCTTATGAAAGCAACGACTGTTTTGTTTCTCCATTGTCCTGACAGGCAAGGAAAATGCCACGGAACGGAGAAATGATGCAGCGAATATCCAAGACGGCACGGACTGTATTGAGGACTATCCGACATTAAAACAGAACAATTTAAAAGAGATAATAAAACGTCAAAATGCTAATAGATTACAGAAAGGTAAATATCTACCAAGACGACAGACTGGTATTGAAAGATGTAGACTTTCAAGTAAACGAAGGAGAATTTATCTATATCATCGGCAAAGTGGGCTCGGGTAAGAGTTCGCTGCTCAAAACGATATACTGCGAACTGGACGTGGATAAGGACGATGCAGAGAAGGCACAGGTGCTGGAAGCATCGGTCTTGTCGGTAAAGCGCAGCCACGTTCCGGCACTGCGGAAGCAGATGGGCATCATTTTTCAAGACTTCCAGCTTCTGCACGACAGAACGGTGAAGAAGAATCTACGCTTCGTGCTGAAGGCTACGGGCTGGGAAAACGGTGCCGAGATTGACAAGCGCATTGATGAAGTGCTTGAAGAAGTGGGAATGCTTGACAAGAAGGAGAAGATGCCGAGCGAACTTTCGGGCGGCGAACAGCAGCGCATTGCCATTGCGAGAGCCTTGCTCAACAAGCCGAAGATTATCATCGCCGACGAGCCTACGGGAAATCTCGACCCGGAAACTGCATCGAACATCGTGAGAATACTGAAGACGGCGAGTGAGGACGGGGCGGCCGTGATTATGTCTACCCACAACGTCCACCTCATCGACCAGTTCCCGGGCAAGGTGTATCGCTGCAAGGACGGTGGTTTCCATTTGGCTACAAGCGAAAATGACACCAAGGACTTGGAGGAAGAGGCTATGACGGTAGAGGGAATAGCAGAACCTCTCGATTTTTCCGATGAGGAATAAGCGAGAGTTCAGCAGACAATGAGTAAGAAATATAATTGAAAGTATATGAAAGTAATGAAATTCGGCGGAACTTCCGTAGGCTCTCCGGAGCGTATGAAAGAAGTAGCCTCATTGGTAACAAGGACGGGCGAACCCACTTTTGTGGTTCTTTCTGCAATGAGCGGGACTACAAATTCGCTGATAGAGATTTCCGATTATCTCTACAAGAAGAATCCGGAGGGGGCAAACGAAGTTATCAATAACCTTGAACAGAAGTATTCCGTTCACGTAGATGAGCTTTTCTCCACCGACGAATACAAACTGAAGATGAAGGATTTTCTTTCAGAGGAATTCAATTATCTGCGTTCGTTTACCAAGGACCTCTTTACTTCATTTGAAGAAAAAAGCATAGTTGCGCAGGGAGAGGTTATCTCTACCAATATGATGGCAAGCTATCTTCAGGAGCAGGGTGTGAAGGCTGTGTTGCTTTCCGCGCTCGACTTTATGCGCACCGACAAGAATGCCGAACCCGACTCTATGTATATTAAGGAGAAACTTTCTGCCATTATGGAAGAAAATGAGGGTTATCAGGTCTATATCACACAAGGTTTCGTCTGCCGCAACGCATACGGCGAGGTGGACAATCTGCAACGCGGAGGATCCGATTATACGGCTTCGCTCATTGGTGCCGCGCTCAATGCCGAGGAGATTCAGATTTGGACGGACATCGACGGTATGCACAACAACGACCCGCGTGTGGTGGAAAAGACTGAAGCTGTGCGCCAACTGAACTTTGAAGAGGCTTCAGAACTTGCCTACTTTGGCGCAAAGATTCTCCATCCCACTTGTGTTCAGCCTGCAAAATACGCCGGTATTCCTGTCAGACTGAAGAACACGATGGCTCCGGATGCCGAAGGAACCATCATCAACAACGTATTGGCGCAGAAGAAAATCAAGGCCGTTGCAGCAAAGGAAAACATCACGGTCGTCAAAGTGAAGTCGAGCCGTATGCTCGGTTCGCCGGGATTCCTCCGCAAGGTGTTTGAAATCTTCGAGAGTTATCAGACTTCCATCGATATGGTTGCCACAAGCGAGGTGGGTCTTTCAATGACCATTGAGAACAGCGCGCACCTCGATGATATTGTGGACGAGCTGAAGAAGTACGGCACCGTAACCGTGGAGCCTTCTATGTGCATCGTCTGTGTAGTGGGCGATCTCGACTGGAGCAACGTCGGTTTCGAGGCATTGGCAATGAATGCGCTGAAAGACATACCGGTACGTATGGTCAGCTATGGCGGCAGCAACTATAACATATCATTCCTTATCAAGGAATCTGATAAGAAGCAGGCTTTGCAGTCGTTATCGGACGTGCTTTTCAATTAGCCTTTCACTATTATATGGCAGTGATTTGTTGCGCCTAATGCTTCCAAGAGGCTATATCTCGGAAGAAATTTAAACGCTATTCAAGTAGGCTATACGCTAAACACTTAATTCGCAAATGCTTGAAATCGATTATATCACGGTTATTTCGTCAGTAGTGCTGATTCTTTCGGCACTACTCACTCCTCTTTTCAATCCGTTTTTTCGCAAGCCACGCATATCGGAATCTGCAACAACAGACGAAGGAGACACGAATATATCGGCTGAACAAAATGAAAACGCTGTTTCGGAAAACAATGAAGAGGATTCCGAACCTCAAATAAGCAATTCTCCGACAGCCATAGCTCCTCCCGTTTCCATCGTCTTTACGCCTAACGACGATGCAGAGACGCTCTCCAAGAATCTTTCCATTTATCTTTCGCAGGACTATCCCGACTACGAAGTGATAGTAGTTGCGCCACAGGGCGATTCCGAAACAGAAGACATACTGAAGATTTACAGCGAGAATCCAAGGCTCTACACCACCTTCATTCCCGAATCATCGCGCTATATGAGCCGGAAGAAACTTGCCATAACATTGGGAGTCAAGGCGGCAAGAAACGAATGGGTACTGATGGCAGACATTTTCTGTGCGCCACAATCAGACCAATGGCTCAAGGTCTTGGCACGTCATTGTGAAGACAGAAGAAACCTTGTTATAGGCTATACAAGGTATGAAGACGAGACTCCTGACTTCTGGAGATTCGAGCGTTTCCACACAGCGTGCTATCTGATGCGCGAAGACCAAAAAGGCAAACCATACAGATGCAACTCCAATGCCCTGTTGTTCAGAAAGAGCGACTTCAATAAGCACGACGGATTCCGAGGCAACCTGAAATATCTCCGTGGCGAGTTTGATTTCATCGTGAACAAGTATTCCCACAGGGATTCGCTTGCATTGGAAAACTCTGAAACGGGAACGCTCATCGAACCATACCCCACACACAAGCACTGGCTGAACAAACACCTTTATTATATGGAGAACAGGCAGCATCTGGAACGCTCCACAGCTCACAGATTCCTGTTCGGTCTCGACCAGACGGCTATGTACCTGAACTATATTCTTATCATCGTGGCGGCGTGTTGTTCGGGTTTTATGCAAAACTGGATACTATTGGGTGCAGCCGGTGTTGCACTCATCGTAACGCTTTCTATGAGAATGCTGATTGCAAAAAAAGTGCTTACACTTTTCAATGAAGAGATCCCTGCGTGGAAAATAATTCCATTTGAACTACGTTTAATATGGCAGAACCTTAATTACAAAATTAAATATTGGCGCGCCAACAAATACGATTTCATATCACACAAACTATAAATGAAGATTCTTCATTACATAGACAAACTGGAAAGAGACGACCTTCTTTCAACCTATGTGAGTGAGCTTGCTGCCAATGAGGCGACCCTTGCAGAAGTTAAAATCATCACTTTGAAGGAAGATGCCCGTCAATCAATGTCTGATTTCAATCCGGACATTGTGCATATCCATGCGTGTTGGAGCCGTAAAGCCTATGAATGTCTCGCCGCTGCCATCAAACAGAAACGCGGTACGCTCTATTCGCCTCACTGGGGACTGTCTCCACTGAGCAGAAAAAGCGAGCAGCCCATTTCAAAATCCATAAAACAGGGGCTTTACCAACGCAAGATGGTGGAAAAAGCCGACGCCGTTCTCGTTACATCGAAGGCTGAAAAGGACGAAATAGAAGGCTCAGGATGGACAAAAAGAATAGACATCGTTGGTGCAAGCATCCTTAACAAGAATATATCTGCCACGGCAATGGCTGAAAACATTGTCGGCATTTACGATAAGGTAATTAATACCCGATATAGAAAGACCGTTGAAAACGCCGAGATACACGCCTTGAACGCATTGCTTCACGTTGGTTTGCGTCAGGAGAAACAAACCAAGAGACTATCAAGCGACGATATTTTGGCTCTGAGAAAGCTCACGCCGCAGCAATGGAGAAAGATATTGCTGATGGCCGACGACGAAAACGTGCGCGAATACGTAGACATCGGTGCTCAAAGACTTCAGTTGGATATGCCGAACATCGACACCAAGGCCATTATCCGCTATCCTTCTCTATCGCCAAAAGACGACAAGGAACTGAAGGATATGGAATACTCGAAAAGAGGCGATACGGAAGATGCCGGCGAAGACCTCATTTCCATTGCCCACAAGCTCTCGAATGCCCGAAAGTGCATAGAAAAAAGGCAATTCAGCCTGCGACATCTTGCAGAAATCTATCAGACAGTAAGGTTCGAGGAATACGATGAAGACAAACTCGCCGTCGTGCTGAAGCAGCAGAGAATATTCAAGTTCTCAAGGCGCATCATACAAGTGTTACAGGACTACCTGTATCTTGAGGAAGGATTTATGCCCTTTGAACCTCTCGACGACGACAAAACCAAGACCATTGAAGAAAAGATAATCAATAAAGAATATTACTAATCTATAACTAAAGCGAGAAAATAGCTATGACAAACAAGAACTATGACCTTCAGAAAGATGAACGCTACCTGCATCTGCTCGCGCAGTCTTTCCCGACGATTGCCGACGCAAGTACGGAAATCATCAATCTCCAAGCCATTCTCAACCTCCCGAAAGGCACGGAACACTTCCTTGCCGACATTCACGGCGAGTATGAGGCCTTCCAACACGTGCTGAAGAATGCTTCCGGAAACATCAAGAGAAAGGTAATGGAGCTTTTCAGCGATACATTGCGGGAGTCGGAAATCAGAGATCTCTGCACACTGATCTACTATCCGGAGCAGAAGATAGAGCTGGTGAAGCAGGTAGAGAAAGACATTGAAGACTGGTATCACATCACTACCCACCACCTTGTGGAAATCTGCCGCGACGTTTCTAGCAAATACACACGCTCGAAGGTGCGCAAGTGTCTGCCGATAGACTTCTCATACATCATTCAGGAACTCCTGCACGAGCATTCCGACGACAAAGACAAGTCTGACTACGTGGGCACAATCATCGCTACCATCATCTCTACGGGCAGAGCCGACGACTTCATCATCGCAATGTGCAAGGTTATCCAGCGTCTGGTCATCGACCATCTGCACATTCTCGGCGACGTCTACGACCGAGGCCCGGGCGCACACATCGTTATGGACATTCTCAAGAACTACCACACTTGGGACATTACTTGGGGAAACCACGACATTCTGTGGATGGGAGCCTGCGCTGGAAACGATGCCTGCATCTGCAACGTTATCCGAATCGCACTGCGCTACGACAATATGGACACCATCGAGGACGGATACGGCATCAACCTGCTGCAACTGGCCACTTTCGCTATGGACGTCTACGGCAACGACCCCTGCACGGAATTCATTCCAAAGGTAATCAATGCCACGCTCGACGAGAAGGGAAAGCAGCTCATTGCACAGATGCACAAGGCCATCAGCGTGATTCAATTCAAGATAGAATCGCAGATATTCAAACGTCATCCGTCGTGGAAGATGGAAAACCGTCTGCTCTATGAAATGATTGATTACGAGAAGGGCACTATCAAGCTCGACGGAAAGGAATATAAACTTACCTCCTGCAACTTCCCGACCATCGACCCGAAGCATCCCGACAAGCTCACAAACGCCGAAAAGCTGCTGATAGAGAAACTGCACCATTCGTTCACGGCGAGCGAAAAGCTGCGCGAGCACATCCTCTTGCAGCTCCGTCACGGATGTATGTACCAAACCGTGAATGGCAACCTGCTCTATCACGCCTCAATTCCGCTGAACGAAGACGGCACATTGAAGGAAGTTGAGGTGTATCCTAACGTATCTTTCAAGGGCAAGGAACTGCTCCACAGGGTGGGAATGCTCATCAGAAAGGCTTTCCAACAGAATCCACAGGGCGAGAATGCCAAGGAAAAGCAATACGCCATCGACTATCTGCTCTATCTTTGGTGTGGCCCCGAAAGTCCGCTGTTCGACAAGGCGAAGATGGCAACCTTTGAACGCTACTTCCTCAAGGAGAAAGAAACCCACCACGAGGAAAAGGGATTCTACTTCAAGAACCGCGACAACGAAGCCATTGCCGATATGATTATGGCCGAATTTGGCATTACGGGTCCAAACCGACACATCATCAACGGACACGTCCCCGTACACGTGAACAAGGGCGAACAGCCCATCAAGGCGAACGGAAAGCTGATGGTTATCGACGGAGGATTCTCTGAAGCCTACCACAAGGAAACCGGTATCGCAGGCTACACGCTCGTCTATCATTCAAGAGGATTTGAACTGGTGCAGCACGAACCTTTCTCTTCAACAGAAGATGCCATCAAGCGGGGCAGCGACATTCTCGGAACTACGCAGATAGTGGAAATGAACCAGAAGCGGCTGAAAGTGGCAGACACCGACAAGGGTACGGAACTGAGACTTCAGATTGAGGCACTCGAGGAACTCCTCTACGCCTATCGCCACGGCTTCATTACCGAGAGAGAGCGCAAGAATCCTCCAAAGGTGTAGGCTTGAAATGAGAAGATAAGACAATGAGGCGGCAAGCTGACAAAAAATCAGCGTATAGAAACAACAGAACATAAAAGAACCCCGGACTTTCCAACGAAAGTCCGGGGTTTTTCTATGCTTTTATCCGAAGTCAGGATAAGCTCACAAGGGGACAAGATATATTTATGTGAATGTGTGTTGCGGAATAAATGCCGACTTCTTTCCATCATTTATCTGTACCTTCCTTGAAGCCTTTACCCTTTCTGTGGCAGCAATTAGGTGGGAGTCTGTGAATTTGCGTAATCTGCGAGAATATTTTCACATTGCATACTAATTATTCTTTAATTGTCCCGTCGCTTTATCGCTCACGAATTTCGCATATTCACAGATTTTATTCTTGCCACAGAGAATGCAAAGCATTCAAAGGAAAGCGTAGATTTTATTTTCGGAATCGAGAACAAAGAAATTGCCTTTGCAGACAGATAGGAAAAGACGATTTTCATTCTTGCGAAGAATGCAATGTAATCTTCGCAAGAATGAAAAACAAACGTGCGAAGAATGGAACGCATTCTTCGCACGTTTGAAAATTAAGGATTTAACCTTTGATTTTCAAATACTTACAGTTTGGTTGGTAATTCTCATACTGCATCATTCCGAACTGATGCCCGACAAGGATCCGACAAGTCAGAATGACGAATAGTTCCTGATGCCTCTTTCTTGTTTAGAATGGCAGGTCGTCAGCAGAATCGCTGCTTTCCTGAGCCGGAGGGAAAGGTGCCTGCGAACCATTCATAGGCGCAGCCGCTGCAACCGGAGCACCAGCCTGTGCTGCCATCGCATCCACGCGCTGCACATTCCAAGCACGGATACTGTTAAACCAACGGCCATTATATTCGCGGGCGTCAATATCGAAGCTCACAATGAGTTCCTCACCTGCCTTGATGGCAAACTGGTCGATACGGTCGGCACCAAACAAATTGAATACCATCTTCTTAGGATACTGGTCGTGTGTTTCCAATACATATTCCTGAGACTTCCACGGACCGCGGGCAGATGTTCCTTCACGAGCTTCCAATACAGCAATAACTCTTCCTTGTAATTCCATATTTAAATTTAAAATGATTTTTGTTTCGTTTTTCTAAATCTGATTGCGAAATTACTAAAATACTTCTAAAAACAAAAACTTTTAGACTTAATTTTTGTTTTTCACATAGCTTTTTCGTATTTTTGTACGATAAAGATTTGATGCTGATTCGGCTTTGCACTTATCGGGCTTCAAACTTCATTCACAACTGGGAATAATAACTAAAATACATAAGGATACTAATGAGATTTACCATTTCAAGCACTGCCCTGAGCAGTAGATTGCTATCACTCTCCCGAGTTATCAACAGCAAGAACACATTGCCTATCCTCGACTGCTTCCTTTTCGAAGCACGAAACGGTCAGGTTGTCATCACAGCATCCGACAGCGAGAACGTGATGCAGAGCACTCTGAATCTTGACAGTTGCGAGGGCGAAGGCACCTTTGCAGTCAATAACCGCAACATTCTCGATGCAGTAAAGGAACTTCCCGAGCAGCCGCTTACCGTAGACGTGAATATGGGCGAGTTCAAAATGTACATTACCTACCAGAACGGTTCTTACAACTTCCCTATTCTCAATGCCGATGAGTATCCGAAGGCTCAGCCGCTGACTGACGGAGCTGCCACAATCAACATTGACTCGGCTCTGCTTGCAGACAACATCACACGTTCGCTCTTTGCAACAGCACAGGATGAACTGCGTCCGGTAATGAATGGTATTTACTTTGACCTGACGGCAGACAGCCTTGCTATCGTTGCCAGCGACGGACACAAGCTCGTCCGCAACAAGAATTTCGCCATCAAGAGCGATTCGCCTGCTGCATTCATCCTTCCAAAGAAGCCTGCATCGCTCCTGAAGAATGCCCTGTCGAAGGACGGCGGCGACGTGGTTATCCGTTTTGATGCACGTTCTGCCGAGATTTCATTTGCCGAAGGCAATCTCACTTGCCGTCTCATAGAGGGAAGATACCCGAACTACAACAGCGTTATTCCTGAAAACAATCCGAATCAGATTACCATCGACCGCAAATCGCTCATCGGTGCCATCCGCCGCGTGCTGCCGTTCGCAAGCGATTCCTCACAGTTGATTCGTTTCCATATCGACAACGGCCAGTTGGATCTCAATGCAGAAGACATCGACTTCTCAACGAGTGCCAAGGAAAGCATTACCTGCGAGTACAACGGCAACGGTATGAGTATCGGCTTCAAGGGTTCAAGTATGCTCGAGATTCTGAACAATCTCCAGAGCGAGGACGTAAACATCCAGTTGGCAGACCCATCGAGAGCAGGTGTGGTAATTCCAAGCGATCAGCCGGAGAACGAAGACGTGCTGATGCTCATTATGCCAATGTTGCTCAACGACTAAGGCTGAAAGCCCGGTCAGAGCAGAAATCATATACAGGCAGCGGCGAACTTGCCTGCTGCAAATGGACTTAAACAAACTTAGAATGTTGTTAAATCTCAAAAAGCCCCTTGTTGTTTTCGACCTCGAAACAACGGGGCTTGATCTTGTTAAGGACAGGATCATCCAAATTTCATACATCAAGGTCTTCCCCGAAATGGAGGGAGACAGGCACAAGGAAGAGCGTGGAAACATCTTTATCAATCCGGAGAAGGAGATTCCACAGGAAGTGGTGGAGCTGACGCACATCACGGAAGAGGATGTGAAGAATGCTCCCACCTTCAAGGAGAAAGCAAAGGAACTGGCAGAGAAATTCTCCGGCTGCGATTTCGCAGGCTTCAATTCCAACAGGTTCGACGTGCCGATGCTCGCCGAGGAATTTCTGCGCGCCGGCGTAGACTTCGATTTCTCGAAGTGCAGGCTCATTGATGCGCAGAACATATTCCACAAGATGGAAAGAAGAAACCTTGCAGCGGCCTACAAGTTCTATTGCGGGCGAAAGATGGAAGACGATTTTCAGGCACACAGGGCCGACGAAGACACCGAAGCTACGTGGAGAGTGATTCAAGGTCAGTTGGATATGTACGCTCCCGGCAGACAGGAAGAGGCAGACAGAGTGCTCAACAACGATATGGATGAGTTGGCAGAATTCTCTACGATGAACAATTCCGTAGACTTTGCCGGCAGAATTGTATGGAAAGAAGTTACCGACAAGGACGGAAACGTGCTCCTCGACGAAGACAAGAAGCCGCGCCGAGTTGAGGTTTTCAACTTTGGCAAGTACAAGGGATGGGAGGTGTCGGAAGTGCTGAAGCGTGATTCGGGCTATTTCAGTTGGATGATGGCTGGCGATTTCACTTTCAACACCAAGCAGGTACTGACCCGTATCCGTTTAAGAGAGTTCAACAACAGGTAAGACAAGCCACAGAGAAGATAATATGCTGAAGGGAAAGAAAATAGTTTTAGGCATCACGGGGTCGATAGCAGCCTATAAGAGTTGTCTGATTATTCGTCAGCTCATAAGGAAAGGCGCGGAAGTACAGGTAGTTATAACGCCGTCGGGCAAGGAGTTCATTACCCCGATTACCTTGTCGGCACTTACACAGAAACCCGTAATAAGCGATTTCTTTTCTCAAAGAGACGGCACGTGGAACTCACACGTAGACCTCGGACTGTGGGCAGACGCTATGCTCGTCGCTCCCTGTACGGCATCAACGCTCGGAAAGATGGCAAACGGCATTGCCGACAATATGCTCATTACCACCTATCTATCTATGAAAGCCCCCGTTTTCGTGGCTCCGGCAATGGATCTCGATATGTACAGGCACCCTTCAACGCAATCCAATCTTGCCCTGCTGCAATCTCGAGGCAATCATATAATAGAAGCAGGGAGTGGTTTTCTCGCCAGTGGACTGGAAGGGAAGGGACGTATGGAAGAACCGGAAGCAATCGTGGAATGTCTGGAAACCTTCTTTGAGCGTGAAGGCAGAGAAAAACAAGACCTAAAAGGTAAAAAGATTCTAATAACTGCCGGTCCTACATACGAAAAGATAGATCCTGTGCGTTTTATAGGTAACTATTCTTCGGGTAAAATGGGCTTTGCCCTTGCCGAGGAGTGCCTGAAAAGGGGAGCAGAGGTAACGCTCGTAGCAGGTCCGGTGTCGCTCAAGTGCTCAACGGACATCAATCGGATAGACGTGGAGAGTTGCGCGCAGATGTATCAAGCTTGTGTGGACAACTTCCCCTCTATGGATGGAGCGATACTCTGTGCCGCCGTGGCCGACTTCAAGCCTGCCGACTTCTCGCAGACGAAAATCAAGCGGGAGAAAGACAATCTTCATCTCGATTTAGAGCCTACACAGGATATTGCAGCCAAACTCGGCACACTGAAGACCGATGGACAGCGTATCGTGGCTTTCGCATTGGAGACAAACGACGAGGAAACGAATGCGCAAAGGAAACTGGAAAAGAAGAACGCCGACTTCATTGTTCTCAATTCCACGCGCAATCCGGGCACAACTTTCCAGTCTGATGACAATCAGATAACCATCATTTCAAAGAAAGGAAAAAAGGAATATGGCAAGAAAAGCAAACAAGAAGTGGCTCACGACATTATTGATGAGCTTTCTTCTATCCTCTAACACCTTGTGCAATGCACAGGAACTGCAAGCTAAAATCACCATCAATCATAATCAGATTCAAGGCACGGACGCTTCCGTTTTCGACAATCTCCAGCAGACTTTGGAGCAGTTCGTAAACGAAAGGCAATGGACGAATCTTAAATTTCAGAAGAACGAGCGCATCGTCTGCAACTTCAACATCACTGTTACGAAGTACGACCCAAGTACGAATGCCTTCACTTGTACGGCTCTCATACAGGCAAACCGACCTGTCTATAATTCGGCTTATACCACGACTTTGTATAATAATCAGGATGGCGATTTCAATTTTAACTTTGCCCAATTCGACCAAATAGAGTTCAATGAGGAAAATATTGACAATCAGCTCACTGCCTTGTTCGGTTACTATGCCTATTTAATCATAGGACTCAACCTCGATTCCTTTGCTCCTATGGGTGGAGAAGATGTTCTTCAGCGATGCCTTAACCTTACCAACAATGCGCAGAACTTGAGTTTCACGGGATGGAAGGCCTTTGAAAACTCGCGCAACAGATTTGCTATTATCAACGACTATCTTGACGGTGCAATGAAGTCTTTCCGACAACTGCAATACGACTACTACCGTACCGGACTGGACGAAATGGCAAACAGTGCCGAGCGTGGGCGTACAAACATCACAACGGCACTCGAAAACTGTCTCAAAAAAGCGCACGAGGACCGGCCGATGAGCCTTCTTCCACAGATATGGACCGACTATAAGAAAGAAGAGCTTGCCAATATATATTATAAGAAAGGTACGCAGAAGGAGAAAGAATCGGTCTACGAAATACTTTTCGGCATCAATGCCAGCCAGAATGCGTCGTGGGATAAAATCAAACAATAAACTATGCTCAAGCATCTATACATAAAGAACTTCACGCTCATCGACAAACTCGACATCGATTTCCACCCCGGCTTCTCCGTTATCAGCGGCGAAACCGGTGCCGGTAAGAGTATCATCCTCGGTGCAATAAGTCTTCTGTTAGGCAACAGAGCCGACAGCAAGCAGATAAAACAGGGCGAGAAGAAGTGCATCATAGAAGCCAAGTTCGACCTTTCAAAGTACGGATTTGAAGATTTCTTCGTCGAAAACAACATCGACTACGATTCCGAGGAAACGATTCTCCGAAGAGAGATTGCAGACAACGGAAAGTCGCGCGCCTTCATCAACGACACACCTGTGCCACTCACGCTGATGAAGCGCATCGGCGAACAGTTGGTAGACATCCATTCTCAACACCAGAACCTCCTTTTGCAGAAAGAGGATTTCCAACTGAACGTGATTGACATTATCGGACAGAATGCAAGCGACATCGCCAAGTATCAGAAGGCTTACAAGCAATACAAAGAAACAGAGAAGAAGCTCGAGCAACTCAAGAAGAACATAGCCGAAAGTGCTGATAACGAAGAGTTTATGCGCTTTCAACTGGACGAACTCTCCAATGCAAATCTGCAAGAAGGACTTCAGGAAGAACTGGAACAGGAAAGCAACACGCTCTCCCATTCAGAGGAAATAAAGTCGTCTCTCTTTGAGGCCGACAATATACTGAACGGCGACGAACACGGCATTGTCTCCAGTCTGAAGCACACCAAGGAGGTACTTCGCAGCATTGCTCACGTCTATCCTAAAGCGGAGGAACTCGGCAATCGTCTTGAATCTGCCTATATTGAGCTGAAAGACATTGCCGATGAGATAAGTGCAGACACCGAAGATATAGATTTCGACCCTCAGCGTCTGAACTTCATCAACGAGCAACTCGACAAGATTTATCATCTGCAAAAGAAATTCCACGTCGCCACCATTGGAGAGCTTCTCGAAATTCAGGAAAATCTGAAGAAACAACTGCACAGCATAGACAACAGCGATGAGGAATTGGAAGAAATGGAATCGCTCTTGAACACCCAATTGGAAGAATGCCGAAAACTTGCATCCGTCCTTACAAAGGCACGATTGAAAGCTGCAAAGATAATTGAGGGCGAAATGAAAACCCACCTTGTGCCAATGGGCATTCCCAACGTGCAGTTCTGCATAGAAATAAAGGAGAAAAGCCTTTCTCCCGACGGTGCCGACAAGGTGCAGTTCCTCTTCTCTGCCAACAAGAACACGCCTGTTCAGCCCATTACACAAGTGGCTTCGGGTGGAGAAATAGCCCGCGTGATGCTCTCTCTGAAGGCAATGATCAGCGGCGCAGTGAAGCTCCCGACTATCATCTTCGACGAAATCGACACGGGTGTGAGTGGAAAGATTGCCCAACAGATGGCTTTCATTATGCAGAAGATGGGAAACAGCAACCGACAGGTAATAACCATTACCCATCTTCCACAGATTGCAGCCCTCGGTACATCGCATTATAAGGTGGAGAAACACGACACGGTCACGGGCACAACCAGTCATTTACGCGAACTCAACACGGAGGAACGAATCGTGGAGATAGCGCAAATGCTCTCCGGAGCAGACATTTCAGACGCCGCAATAGAGAATGCAAAGAGCCTGCTGAATGTGAATTAAGCCTTCATTCGTTGTAATAAAACAATGTGTAAGCAGTCAATTCTCAGTTCAAAATTTTAAAAATCGCAGTTCAATATATGAAAACCCTATTAACGAGCATCCTTTTGCTCCTTTCAACAACAGTAACTTTTGCACAGTCCTCTGCCGTGAAGAATGTTGCAAACTCCACGTTTACGCTGACCACTTTCAAGGCGGACGGTTCCATTCTTGCAACATCAAACGGCGTATTCATCGCCAACGACGGAACGGCAGTCAGCCCGTGGAAACCATTCATCGGTGCCGACCACGCTGTCATCATCAATAATAAAGGCGAAAGGATAAACGTAGAGTCGCTGCTCGGTCTGAACGAGATATACGACTTGGTAAAATTCAAGGTCGATGCCTCCACCTCTGCCCCCGCTTTCGCTGCCGGCGTTTCCGGAAATTCAGGAGCTTGGATTGTAACAACATCGAAGAGCGGCGCACCTGTGAAGACTTCCGTCGATAAGGTTGAGAAGTTTATGAACAAATACAATTACAGCATACTGTCCTATCAGGTGGATGAAAAGAGAAATGGAGCCGCCGTGGTAAACGACAAAGGTCAGCTCATTGGCATACTCAATTCAGAAGGCAACGTGCAAAGTGCAACCGATGCAGCATTTGCACGCGATTTCAGGCTTACCGGCGTGTCGCAGAACGAACGGGCATTGCGCGAATGCGCCATCCGTGTAGCCCTTCCTGAAACGGAGGAAGAAGCCGTTATCGCCTTAATGTTTTCTGCCGACAAGCCAGAAAAATACAGAAACGGCATCGTTCAGGAGTTTATCAAGAAATTCCCGAAGCTCAACGATGGCTATTTGGCCCTCGCAAACGACTATGTTGCAGCCCAAAAACTTTCCGATGCCGACAAAGCATTGCAGACCTCAATTGCCAATGCCGCCAAGAAGGACGAAGCACATTTCAACTACGCACAGATAATCTATCGCTCTGTGCTCAATCCGAATCTTGCCGAAAACGCAAAAGCACAGGGGTGGTCGCTCGAAAAGGCGATGAGCGAAGCACAGGAAGCCTATAAAATTAAGCCCGAAAACAGCTACAAGCACCTGCAAGCGCAGATAACCTACTCTCAGGGCGACTATCAGAAAGCCTACAACGACTTTGAAGCACTGACCCAGACAGACTTCAAGAATCCTGAACTGTATCTGGAAATGGCGCAGAGTCTTCAGCAAATGAATGGCGACGACGCAAAAATTCTTCAGCTATTGGATCAGAGCATCGCAGAATGCGACACCCCCTACGTGCAGACCGCCGCACCTTTCTTCTATGCGCGCGGCCAGCAGCACGACAAGATGGGCAACTACCGTAAGGCTATGCAGGATTTCTACACCTATGAATATTTCTACCGCGGACAGCTTGACGCCGATTTCTACTATATGCGTTCCAAATCTGAAAGTAAAGGAAAACTCTGGCAACAGGCATTGCAGGACATTCTCATAGCATCGCGCCTCAACCCAACCGAACCCACCTATTGCGCCGAGGCCGCCAACCTTCTGTTAAGGGTAAACAAGCTTGACGCAGCAATCAGTGCAGCCGAAGAGGCCATCAAGCTCGCCCCCCAGTTTGCCGATGCCTATCTCGTGCTCGGCATAGCTCAATGCCAGAACAAACAGAAGGCCGAAGGCCTGAAGAGCATTCAGAAGGCCAAAGAGCTGGGCAACACTCAAGCCGACAGCTTCCTTGAGAAGTTCAAATAATCACGCTTTCGCCCCTCCTCATAGCGAACAAAACTCCCTGTAAACTTGTTCGCTTCTCTCTGTCATTGATTTCTCCATACTCTTTCGTAAGGTGTTGAAAATCAAATAATAAAAAACAGTTTTCAAACGTGCGAAGAATGCAATCCATTCTTCGCACGTTTGTTTTGCGTTTTTGCGAAGAATGTTCTGCAATCTTCGCATACTTGCAATTTCATATTTTCTTATCTTTCTGTCCGAATACTTTTCTGCTCGAAAAACTAAATGAAGGCAAGTTTGTCCTTATGATTGATTTGATGCTTTTTTCAAATTGTTTGTAGAGGCTATTGAATAAGTTAAAGTTGCGATTTTATGTTCGAGAACATCTGGAGTAAAGCTGTTTAAAGCTATATATAAAAAGGTGGAATCCGTGATATAAGGTAATTTGTAGATGTTGTTTCACGGATACTTTGTATTTTCAATCAGATGGATATGCTTCTTTTTCAAGAACATTTATACAGCTTTATCGGGGCGAGGCAATCTGCCTGACTTATGGGAAAAGATATTCCGTGGCTTGCATAATTTAAACTAATTGCGTTGAAGTAAAAGGAATTTGTATGATAATGTGAAGAATCTCTGTGAATTGATAATCATAATGGCAGAATAGAAAATTTGTTGAACTGTGGCTAAAATTTGGTATTTCCGACTATTCTTTATATCTTTGCATACTCATAGAATTAAGGATTAACTAATATAGAAATATGGCAAAGAAATTCGCCGAACATAATGGCCTGAACTTGGTCAAAACCAATAAAGAAGTGTTGGCAAAGTGGGAGCAAGATGATATCTTCCACAAGAGTGTGGATGAGCGTGAGGGCGAACCTCAGTTTATCTTCTTCGAAGGACCTCCTTCAGCAAACGGACATCCCGGTATTCACCACGTTTTGGCTCGTTCTATAAAAGATACATTCAACCGTTATAAGACGATGCAGGGCTTTCAGGTGCACCGAAAAGCAGGTTGGGATACACACGGTCTTCCGGTAGAATTGGGTGTGGAGAAAGAATTGGGTATCACAAAGAAGGATATCGACAACAAGGCTTCTGAAAAGTATATCTCGACGGAGGAGTACAACCATAAGTGTCGGGAGAATGTGATGAAGTTTACGGCTGAATGGCGTCAGCTCACGGAAGAGATGGGCTATTTCGTAGACTTGGATAATCCTTATATTACATACGACAACAAATTCATTGAAACGCTTTGGTGGTTGCTCAAGCAGCTCTACAACAAGGGCTTGCTCTATAAGGGCTATACCATTCAGCCGTATTCTCCGGCAGCAGGTACCGGTTTGTCGAGCCACGAGCTTAATCAGCCCGGTTGCTATCGCGATGTGAAGGACACAACCGTTACTGCGCATTTCGATATTGCAGAAGAGGATTGGAAAACGTTTGTTTCAGAAAACAATATTCAGGCAAACGGATGGGGCAAGCCCTCGTTCCTTGCTTGGACCACAACCCCTTGGACTCTGCCCTCAAACGTAGCTTTGTGTGTGGGGCCTAAGATTGATTACGTTGTAGTTGAAACATACAACCCTTATTCGGCGAAGAAGATTACGGTTGTCATAGCCGAAAATCTTGTTGCTTCTTATCTCAAACCTGAAGGAAAGGTTACCGATGGGGGCGAATTGCCTGAATATCAGAATGGCGACAAGTATGTGCCTTACAAGGTGGTTGGAAAGGTTAAGGGTACGGCACTTGAAGGGCTGCACTACAAGCAGTTGATGCCTTGGATTAAGCCTGTTGAGAAGATTGGCGAATTTGCTCCTGCCTTTGTCAATGACTACGCAGCAGCACACAGCGACAAGGTGTTTGCCAGCGAGGATGGTCGCGACAGCTTCGTTGAAATGTCGAGCGAGGCTTTCCGTGTGATTCTCGGCGACTACGTAACCACGGAAGATGGTACGGGTATCGTTCACATTGCTCCTACGTTCGGTGCTGACGACGCCAAGGTGGCAAAGGATGCAAATATTCCTGCACTCTACCTTATTTCAAAGAAAGGCGAGACACGTCCGATGGTTGATCTTCAAGGTAAGTATTATGCGATTGCCGATCTCGATGGCAACTTCGTCAAGTTCTGTGTCGATGAAAAGGCTTATGGCAATCACGCAGGCGACTATGTGAAGAATGCCTACGATCCTAAGTTCAATCCCGATGGAGTCTGGGACAAGAAGGCTACGGAGAAGTCGGAAGACTTGAATATCGTGCTTTGTATGGAAATGAAACAGGAGGGTTCTGCATTCCTCATTCAGAAACACGTACACAACTATCCACACTGTTGGCGCACGGACAAACCGGTGCTTTACTATCCGCTCGACAGTTGGTTCATCAAGGATACGGCAGCGAAGGCTCGTATGGTGGAGTTGAACAAGACAATCAACTGGCAGCCGGAGTCTACGGGTACGGGACGTTTCGGTAACTGGTTGGAGAATCTGAATGATTGGAACCTGAGCCGTTCTCGTTTCTGGGGAACTCCTCTTCCAATCTGGCGTGATGACAAGCGAAATGAAAAATGTATCGGTTCTGTTGAGGAACTGTACAACGAAATAGAAAAGGCTGTTGAAGCAGGCATTATGAAGTCGAATCCTCTGAAGGAGCGCGGCTTTGTAGTGGGCGATTACAGTCAGGAAAACTACGACAGGATAGACCTGCACCGTCCTTATGTTGATGATATCGTGCTTGTGAATGACAACGGAGAGCCGATGAAGCGTGAGGACGACCTCATTGATGTGTGGTTTGACAGTGGTTCTATGCCTTATGCGCAGTTGCACTATCCGTTCGAAGGCGAAATCAATGCAGAGGGATTGAAGAAGCCCGGCAAGACAGAAGCTGAATATCGCGACCTGTTGGTGCATTCCAATTATGAAGGAACTGCCGTTCCACCTGCATTCTATCCTGCCGACTTCATCAACGAGGGTGTGGACCAGACACGCGGATGGTTCTTTACGTTGCACGCAATCGCTACGATGGTGTTCGACTCCGTAGCGTTCAAGAACGTTATTTCTACCGGTCTCGTGCTTGATGCGAAGGGCAATAAGATGAGCAAGCACGTGGGAAACGTTACGAATCCGTTTGAAATGATGGAGAAGTACGGTGCCGACCCTGTTCGTTTCTATATGATGACCAACAGCGAACCTTGGGATAACCTGAAGTTCGACCCGGAAGGCGTGGATGAATGCCGCCGCAAGTTCTTCGGAACACTCTATAACACATATAGCTTCTTTGCGCTCTATGCAAATGTAGACAATTACGAACCGTCATTCAAGCAGGGCGAGAGCGTGTTGTCAGCCGATGCTACGGAAATTGACCGTTGGATTATTTCCAAGCTCAACTCACTGATAAAGAATGTGAGTGCAGAATTGGACAATTTTGATCCTACACGTGCAGGTCGTCTGATTGACAATTTCGTGAACGACGACTTGAGTAACTGGTACGTCCGTCTGAATCGTAAACGCTTCTGGGGCAAGGAAATGAGTGCAGACAAGAAGAGTGCTTACGATTCGCTCTATATTTGCCTGATGACGGTTGCGAAGCTGCTTGCACCGTTGGCTCCGTTCTATGCCGATGAACTTTATCACGACCTCGGTGGCGAGAAGGAAAGCGTGCATTTGGACAAGTGGCCAGCAGTAGATGCAGCAGCAATCGACCTTGACTTAGAGGCGCATATGGATATGGCACAGCGCATTACCTCAATGGTGCTGGCATTACGCCGCAAGGTTAATGTGAAGGTTCGCCAGCCATTGGCACAGATTATGATTCCGGCTGTCGATGAAAAGCAGAAGGAACACATTAAGGCTGTGGCTGATTTGATCAGGAACGAGGTTAATGTGAAAGAACTTAACTTCGTTGAAGGTCAGGGAGTTTTAGTTAAAAAGGTAAAGTGTAACTTCCGTGTTATGGGTAAGAAGTATGGCAAGTTGATGAAAGAAGTAGCTGCCAGAATGGACGCTCTCAATCAGGACGAAATAGCATTGTTTGAGCAAGTAGGTACCTATCAGTTCACTTTGGGCGACGAAAAGGTGGAAGTGGAGGTTGCTGATGTTGAAATCATTTCGGAGGATATTCCGGGTTGGTTGGTCAGCAATGAAGGAAACCTGACTGTTGCGCTCGAAGTGGAACTTACAGACGAGCTGCGAAAGGAAGGTATGGCACGCGAACTGATTAATCGTATTCAGAACCTTCGCAAGGAAACCGGATTTGAGATTACCGATAGAATCATCGTTACGATTGCCTCTAACGAGGAAACGAATGCAGCAATAGAAGCATTTGGCGAACTTATCAAGACTCAGGTTCTTGCAAATGAAATAAAGATTGCCGCCAACGATGGGGCAGAAGTGGAATTTGACGAATTTAAACTTAACATCTTGGTCAGCAAGGCTTAACATATATAAAGGTCAGTTGAATGAATAGAAGAATTTCTATGGCATTCGACTGACTTTTAAACTTCTCAAAAAGACTTTAATCTAAAAATATTATCCTATTTAACTTACTACCTTATGGAAACAAAGAAACGCTATAATGACGAGGAACTCGAGGAATTTCGCGTCATAGTGAATGAGAGACTGAGTGTGGCAAAGTCTGATTACGAAGAGACGATGAAGGTTCTTATGAATAAGAATACGAATGACATCAATGACACATCGCCTACTTACAAGGCATTGGAAGAAGGAAGTTCCAATCAGACAAAGGAGGAATTGGTGCAGATGGCGCAGCGTCAGCAGAAGTTTATTCAGGGATTGCAGGCAGCTCTCGTGAGAATAGACAATAAGACGTATGGCATTGACCGTCTGACAGGCGAGCTGATTCCGAAAGAACGACTTAGAATTGTGCCTCACGCAACGCTCAGCGTTGCTTCAAAGCAGGCAAACAAAGATCATTAAACTCCAAAGATTAAAAGGGAGCTGCTTATTCTTCATTGAGTTAGGCAGCTCTTTCACAGATATAATGAATATAAAGAAGAAAACGATAATCACCAGTCTGGTAATCCTTCTGTTGCTGGTCATCGACCAAGTTATAAAGATTACCGTGAAGCTCAATATGAGTCTCGGCGAATCCATCGTGATTTTCGACTGGTTTCATATCGAATTTATCGAAAACCGTGGTATGGCTTTCGGTATGGAATTGGGAAGCAAGCTCTTTTTGAGTATTTTCCGAATCGTTGCCGTAGGTGCAATGTCGTGGTATATATGGAAGAAAATCAAGGAAGGGGCACGCTTTGGCTATATCATCGTGCTTTCAATGATTTATGCCGGTGCTGCGGGCAATATCTTCGATTCTTTATTTTACGGTGAAATATTCACAGCTTCGCAGCCGTATTTTATGAATGCGGAGCCTGCCACCTTGGTTCCGTGGGGCGAAGGCTATTCTTCCGTACTGATGGGCAACGTTGTCGATATGTTTTCATTCCCAATCTATCACGGAACCTTCCCTGAATGGTTTCCGATAAATGGGGGAGAAGAGTTTACGTTCTTCTCGGCAATCTTCAATTTTGCCGATGCCTGCATCACGGTTGGCGTGTTCATCCTTTTCATTTTCTACCGGAAGGATTTCAACGGATATATTCCCGGGAAAGAAACGGTGGAGGAGGAGAGCGAGGTTATTGAGTAAAAAACAGTTTGAGTTGGATATTTATGAAAGGAATAAAGTTATATATCTTCTTGATTTTACAAGTAATATTGTTGGTTTCGTGCAAGCCGACGATTCCTTCGGAGTATATTCAACCGGGTGATATGGAGGAAATTCTCTACGACTATCATATCGCTATGTCGGTTTCAGAGCAGAAAGGAAGTACGCCTGCTGAACAGAAGGCGTACAAACTGGCAGTATTGAAGAAACACGAAGTTACCGAAGAGGATTTCGACGGTTCGCTTCAGTATTATATGCGCCACACGGAAAAGTTGCAGAAGATTTATGAGGAGATTTCCGTGAGGATGGAAGGCGAGGCACGTGAGCAGGGAATCTCTGAGAACGATTTGATTCAATATGGTGGTATGATGGCGAAAGGCGATACCACCGATATTTGGAACAAGTCGAAAGCAATGGTTATGTCGCCTTATGCCCCTGCAAACTACGAATCGTTCACGATAGAAGCCGATACGTCCTTCCATAAGGGAGACCGACTGGTTATGAGTTTTGATTCTAAATTCATCATTCAGGACGGCTCAAGAGACGCCATTCTTGTGATGAGCGTAACCTACGACAATGACAGCGTCTACACGCAATCACAGCATATAATGTCCGATTCCCGGCAGACAATGTCGATATCGAGTGGAGACAGCCTGAAAATAAAATCTGTCAGAGGCTTTTTCCTGATGAGTCATCCGCAAGAAACGACATCAACCTTCAAGCTCCTGATTCTTACCAACATCCGTTTGATAAAGGTACACTTGCGCAAAGAGGAACTTGAAGACGGACATAAGGATTCACTGAATGCCGAGCCGTTAAGAACCGTTGGTGGAGAACCCGTAAATCCGAATGCTCCTTCTGATGGAACTTCCAATACCAATGTGCAGCGGACGCCACAGGATGCAATGAGAGAACGTAATTTACCTCTCCAGTCAGTGCGATGAAGAGATATGCCGCAAACGAAATCCTCATAGAAGGAAAGGCTTACAGTCCGGGACTGATTGAAGTAGAGAACGGAGAAGTAATTTCGTGGCAACAGCTCGAACAGGAACTTGCAATGACGGAATGGCTTGGAGGAACAGTTACCGTCATTCGTGAAAATGGAAAGCTGACAGCCTATAAGGACGGGAAAAAGATTTAAGCCCATTGTTGTTTTAATAAAAGAGATATAAGAAAAGATGCAATATATATTAGGACTACTTTTATCAGTTTTGTCTTTCGGCTCGCCTGTACACATTCCTGTGCAGTTGGCCGGAAACTTTGGCGAACCACGTCCTAATCATTTCCACGGAGGCATCGACGTAAAGACCAATCGGGCAGAGAATCTCGGTATTTATTCCGTTGCAGACGGTTATGTTTCTCGTGCAATCGTACAAGAATACGGCTTCGGTTTTGCCTTGGTAGTGGCGCATCCCAACGGACATTCAACCGTTTACGTGCATCTGAATCGTTTTGCTCCACAGATACAGGCAAAGGTAAGGGAGTACCAGTATAAGCATAGAAAATTCAACGGCGATATAAAGTTCCGACCGGGAGAAATTCCTGTTCGCAAAGGGCAATTCATAGCATTGAGCGGGAACACAGGCTCGTCGCAAGGTCCACACCTGCATTTGGAATATCAACAAACCAAGACTGGGATACTGATGGATCCATTAAACGCTCTCGGGGGTATACTTAAAGACAATGTAGCCCCTACTGCCTACTCTTTCAAGTCGTATCCGCAAGCTGGGGAAGGCGTTTTCCAACATTCTCAGGACTCTAAGGTGTTTGCTTTCACAAAGGGAACATACAAGGCTTTGGGAAAGGTTGGCTTCGGAATCTTTGCCCACGATAATATGGATTCGGTCTACAACAACTACGGCGTGAGATACACAGAGCTGTATTGTGATGATAAACTGGTGTTTCGTAGCGACGTAAACGGCATTCCCGAGCATCAGAATCCGATGATTAATATCTGGGGAGACTACGACCATTATCTGAAGACCAAAATTTGGTTTCTGAAATCGTTTATCGACCCAACGAACAAACTGCCGATATTGCGGGCCGATGCAGCCAACGGAATCATCAACTTCAATGAAGAAAGAGAATATCATCTGAAATACGTACTGAAAGACTATTACGGAAATCAGAGCGTAAAGGAGTTTGTGGTACAAGGAGAACGGACTGATATAGTGCCGGTTGCAGCACCAAGTGGCAGTAACGCCTTGCTGTATAGCCGAGACTACAGTTTTGCTTTTGAAGGGGCAAGACTGACGGTCGGCAAAAATCAAATTCCTGCCAACTGTCTGTTGTCTCCTCAATATATGAACATCTCACAGGCATTTTCCAAAGGTTACAGATTCTCCGTCAAGTCCTTCCCGTTATTGTCTGCTGCAAAGCTCAGTATCAGGATAGAAAAGGCTGTTCCCGATCCAAACAAGCTCTTCCTCGCTTCAAGGCAAGCCGTAAACGACAGTCAGGCAGTGGTAAAATATTGTGGTGGCGTGTTTGAAAACGGTTGGCTTACGGGCAATGTGAAGGAATTGGCTAATGTCTACTATGTCTATTACGACAATATCTCTCCGACGATTACGCCAATGAGCCAGAATCCACGCAACATTATGTTCAAATTGATTGACAACGAGAGCGGTGTAAGCTCCTATGAGGCATGTCTTGACAACAAATTCGTTCTTTTTGAATATGGCAAGCACAGGGAGTTTATCACTTGCAATCTTGAAGATACGCCTTTCAGGAAGACCGGGCAGACGAGAACATTGCGCATCGTGGCAATAGACAACAGAGGAAACAGAAGCGAAACAACCTCGTCGATAATATATTAGTCAGTAAATTATTAATTTTAAACTATATGATTATGAAAAAACTATTATTCACAGTGCTTCTGGCAGCAGGTTTTATTACTGCCGAGGCTTGTACGAACTTTATTGCAACGAAAGGTGCAACGAAGGACGGTTCAGTGCTCGTAACTTACAGTGCCGACGATTACGGCTTGTTCACAGGACTTTGCCACTATCCTGCCGGCACTCACGCAAAGGGAGCGAAGCGCGAAATCATCGATTACGACACACACGAGAGCCACGGATTCATTCCCGAAGCAGCAGTTACCTACAATGTGATTGGCAATATCAATGAGTATCAGGTCAGTATCGGCGAAACCACATACGGAGGTCGCGACGAGATGATCGACAAGACGGGTACGATAGACTATGGTTCATTGATGTATCTCGGTCTTCAGCGCAGCAAGACTGCACGCGAGGCTATTCAGGTAATGACCACTTTGGCAGAAACATACGGTTACAATTCAAGTGGCGAAAGCTTTACCGTAGCCGATCCGAATGAAGTCTGGATTCTCGAAATGCAAGGTTGTGGCGGCGATGCCAAGCAGAAGATAGTATGGGTGGCAGTGAAAATTCCAGATGGAATGATTTCCGGACACGCCAACCAGAGCCGTATCGGCCAGTTCTCTACCTACAATACCGAGGTAATTACCTCAAAGAACTGCATCAAGTATGCACGTTCAAAGGGATGGTTCACGGGTAAGGATAAGGATTTCAACTGGAAGCAGGTTTATGCAGCACCCGATTTCGGCGGCCGCCGTTTCTGCGATGCACGCGTATGGAGCTATTTCAACCATTTCAAGGATATGTCAAGATGGTTGCCTTGGGCTTTGGGCAAGGATCCAAATGCCGAAGATATGCCATTGTGGATTGCTCCTGACAAGAAACTGGATGTTGCAATGATGGAGAACTGTATGCGCGACCACTACGAAGGCACAGCATTGAGCACCAACAACGACCTCGGTCAGGGTTTGTGGGATATGCCATACCGTCCGACCCCATTGTACTTTGAATATAACGGCAAGAAGTATTTCACAGAGCGTCCTGCATCCACACAGCAGAGTGCATTCTCCTATGTGTGCCAGTTGCGTTCTTGGTTGCCTCGCGAAATCGGAGGTATCATCTGGTTTGGCAATGACGACGGCAATATGGTTGCCTATGTGCCCATCTATTGCGGCAATACCACGCAGCCGGAATGCTTCAATACGCCTGAAGCCGACGCAGTAACCTTCTCAGACAAGAATGCTTTCTGGGTATGCAACTGGGTGAGCAATATGGTTTATCCACGCTATTCACAGCTCTTCCCATCTTTGAAGGAAGTTCGCGATTCGTTGGAAAACTCTTATTTTGCCAACCAGAAGGCTGTGGAAGAGAAAGCACAGTCGCTCTACAACACCGACAAGGCTGCTGCCTTAAAGTATCTCGACAACTATTCAGTTGAGAAGAGTGCAGAAATGTTGAGCCGTTGGCGTCAGCTTGCTTATTATCTTATCGTGAAATACAACGATATGGCCATCAAGCCAGAGAAGAACGGCAAGTTCCTGAAGACTCCAACAGGTTTGGGCGAACGTGTTGATCGTCCCGGAATGAGCGAGGCTGCCCGTAAGGCATTGGCTGAACAGACTGGCGACCGTTTTGTAGTGCCGGCAGAATAAAACGGTAGGACTCTATCCGAGTTCTTTTAATCCGAAACTCGGATAAGACTTTTGAAATACAAGGCATCCATTCCAGTTCTGGAATGGATGCCTTTTGGTTTACAGAACTTTAAATATTTGTTTAACAAACTGCTTGTTGGAAAATAAAGATTGAAATTATACTTGTTTCGTTTTTTTTGATTACTTTTGCATTAATCGCTGTGCTAATTATTATTTAAGAGTAACTAATAAATTAATAATCTATGAAGAAGTATTTGTTTTTTGTTCTGCTGTGTGCAGGCTTCCTTTTGGCATCGTGTTCCAAAGCACCTAAGTACACCAAGATTATTTCGGAAGATGCCGCCATTGTATTGAGCTTTGACACAAGGCAGATTATTGAGAAGAGTAATCTGAAAGACAACAAGCGTCTGAAAAAGATTTTCAATGAGACCTTGAAAGAGAGTGGTCTTGAGAACAAAGCTCGCAAAAAGCTCGAGGCTATTATGGAAAATCCACAAGAATCGGGTGTAGACTTTACCGATCCTTTTATGCTTGCCGTTACTCCAGAGAAAAATAGTACAGTACCGAGCTTTTATGGTTCTGTTGACGACAAGGAAAAGTTCACAGAATTGCTCAACGCTATCTATAAATATGGAGAAGATGGCGAAACAGTCAGCAATGAGAAAGAGTATAGTTACTTGGTAAAGGGCAATGATGCTTGGTATTTCAACGATGATTATTTTATCTTTACTGAGCTGCCATACAGCGATGATGACAAGGAAAAGAAGATGGAGGATCTGGAAGAACTGTTCCTGTCGTCCGATACTAAGGGCACTATGGCAGAGTCTGACGATATGAAGACGCTTTGCGGCAAGGATGGCATCGTTCAGATGCTGGTTAGTGGCAAGGGATTTGATGAAATTGAAAGCTATGAATTGGACGATTTCAAGAAGAGTATCCCAAGGAAATTGGATTTGGCAGAGGTTTCTTATTTGGCAGACGTGTCTGTTGATGAAGGCGTTATCACAATGACAGGTGAAGTTCTCACAAAGTCTGAGGACTGGAAGAACTGCATCAAGGAAACAGAGAAATATATGAAGAATATTTCGGGCGATATGCTGAAGTGTATTTCAGACGAAGGTCTCGTTATGATTGCCGGTCTGGATGGCAAGGGCTTTTATGATAAGCTGAAGGACAATGACTTGTTTAAGAAACTGGATTCTGGAGATAAAAAGGAGATTCGTAAGCTGTTTGAAGGCATTGACGGCGATGTGGCAATGACGCTGACAGGTATGATAAACAACAATAATACACCTGAAATGGGCTTTTTTGTTCAGACACCGAATGAAAATGTGTTGAATTTTGTCAAGGAAAATCTCTATGGCAGCAGCGATAGCTATGAATCACTGGGTAAAAACAGTTTTGCACAACCTGTTGCCTATGATTATGGCGATTACTTTGATAACGGAGCAAAGCCAACACCAACTGCATACAGCAATTTTGGTATGAAAAAGGGTATGTTCTATTACTTCTTTGGAGAGGCAAAAGGTAATGTGCAAGCTGCTAAACACGCCTTGGATAAGTCTAAAATAGAAGGCAAAAAGACTTATCTTTACTTTAATTTCGGCTTATTTAACAAATTGGCTAAGCAGATAGATTTGGAAAAAGACAAGAAAGTATTGGAAAAATTAGCCAAGGATTATGACTATGCCGAATCTTACTATGAAGGCGAAGGCAAGATAGTAGTTCGCATTTATCTCAAGAACAAGGACTTGAATCCTCTCGAACTTATTGCAGAATACGTAGAAGAGGCATACGAATATGCTCAAAGCCGTGAAACAGTCGAACCTTCATACGACTATGCTGCCGATTCGACGGCGATAAGCGATATAGCCGTAGACTCAACGGCAGGATATGAAGATTATTCAGCAGATTCAACCTACGTAGATGAGTACGCTGAACCTGAATATTCTGATGAAGATAACTATTCTGCTTACTAAGTAGAGGAGAAGTTTTTATAGAAAAAGGGGGTGTGTCAAAATAGGCACACCTCTTTTTTGCGCAAAGAGGATATGCCTATTTGGGCACACCCTCCTTCGCGCATCGTCACACTATGCTTACCACTTCACCTTTTCCTGAAGAATAACACCGTCGGCAGCATCGTCTTCGGTAAAGGCATTGCCGCTATACTGCACGCAGAGTATTACCAAAGGCTCGGAACCCGTATTGCGCACGGCACGATTGCCGGCAGGGGCCACACGTACTACGCTACCCTCCTGTACTGGGATGTTCACGCCATCTACTTGAAACTCGCCTTGGCCAGAGAGAAAGAAGTAGAGTTCCTCGTGAGTCTTATGACTGTGATAGAAACCACCCTCCGTGTCGGGCTGAAACACTTGGAAGGAAAACTCGCCAGCGACAGCACCCACAGCCTGTCCGCCAAATACTTTGCCCAGAATCTGAATGTCTCCAAAGGGCAACACGTATTCCTGTAACTCACTCATCTTACCGAAGTCTACTGCGCCGAAATTGGCACCCTCGGCTATTTTCTTCATTTCTTTCATCTTTTCATTATTGATTTGTTGTTATTGATGATGCAAAAGTAAGCCTTTTCAGAAACTTGTACAAGAGCGTACCGATGGGTTAGATGCTTACCTCTGGGTTGGAAATAGGATGTTTAACAGCTTGTACGAAACTGGGTTTAACTCACATTAACACAACTTTAGCACCCCTCCATACTCTTTTATGGTTAGAAACGGCTAATTTTGCATATACAAATCATTATAACACTATGCAACAATTCAATCAGCGGCAATACGATACCTGTCCCATTAGGCAGGTTGTCAGCAAGTTTGGCGACAAATGGTCTATGCTCATCCTTTCTACGCTCGACCATAGTGAGAGTGGCGTGATGCGTTACTCCGAAATACAACGCCACATACCCGACTGTTCACAAAAAATGCTCTCGCAGGCACTAAAAAACTCGAAACATCGCACTTGGTAAGTCGCACCATCTACGCAGTAGTGCCACCACGTGTAGAATACGCCCTCACCGACCTCGGGCGTTCGCTTATGCCCTGCCTCAACAACCTATTTGCGTGGGCACTTGAAAACTTCAACAAAGTGGTATAGGAGGAATTGCAAGCCCATTGTGGTATAGAATCCAATACCCCCGTGCATTGGATTTTGAGTCAAAACAGAACACGAGTAGACTTTTGCTGCCATCGCACCACATAAGAATGGAGAATGAAAAAAGAGGGTATGCCTATTTTACACACCCTCTTGCTTGAAATATGGCGTAATGCCGTTACCAGAACTTGCGCTGTTCTTCTGAATATTCAAATCCTTCGGACTTCAGGCGTGCCACGAGTTCTTCCTGATCCACGTTGAAGTGGTAGCAGATTTCTTCGAGCGTTTCAAATTCGTGGTCGCGCAGCAGAAAATTGATTGCCGACACGAGCATTGCCGTATCTTTAAGAGGTAAATGTTCCATTTTATATTTATTTTATTCCTTCAATAGTATAGCCGGCCTCCTTCAGAAGGTTCAGTACACCCTTGTCGCCGGGCAAATGTCCCGCCCCAACGGCAAAGAATGTAGGCTTGTCCGTCATAATCTTAGGCATCTTTGTGAGCCAGTCTGTATTTCTGTCGTCAATGAGTGCCTTCATTTCCTCGGGAGTTCCGTCGCAGCTTGTTCCCATTTTCAGATCCATAGTTTCTTTCAGCCCATTGAGATTCTGCGCATAGTAAGCCTTTGTCATCTCCTCCATCATCATCTCGGAGAATGCTCTGTTGTCCACCAAGCACATAAGACTCTCTTTCTGCCGTTCGATAGACGTGCCGTTGAATAGCAGATTCATCTGGAACTCCAACGTTTCAAGGCTCAGCACCGGTTCGTTGTTCTCTTTTGCCTTTATCTGGAAATAATTGTCGAACTGCGAATTTGGGGCGTAATCGTTCGGATGCTTCGACATATACAGCATTATGGAAAGCTGATTGAGGAGCATCGACGGCTTGAGCGTATTCATCTGTGCAGCCACCTGAGGATTGCTGAAATCCACTCCCATAAGCTCTTTCAGCAGGGCGTTGAGCCGTTTCAGTTCGTCGGCAGAGAGCAAATCCGTCAGCGTTTGTCCGTCTTTCATAGTGGAAGCATTCATAACGGTCTGCATATTTTCGGGTTGCATCATCTGTTCGGCGGCTATTTCCACGCAAACCTGTTCGGTGGCAGCGAGCGCATCGTTCAGGCCGTTGATGCTGTCGATGAAGCCAACATTGGCAAGATGATGTGTACCTATTATATAAGACGGCTTTTTCAGGTCTTTCCCTGAAATCTTATACAATACCTGTGCGCTTGCACTACTTGCAAGCAGCCCTATAAAGAAAGCTGATAGGATAAACTTTTTCATACGTTTTATTGTTTACAACCGATTGCTGTCAATCTGTTGATTATTTGTTTCTGCAAAGATAAAAAACAAAATTCAGAAAAATGCAGATATATTCAATTCTTTCTTGGCTTGGGATATAAACAAAAAAAAGCCTTGACTGATATCGCATCAACCAAGGTTCCAATACTAAAACTAAATTAACCACTAAAAAAACTGATGCAAAGATAAGGGTTTTTCTCAATAGTTGCAAACTAAAAATTACGGCTTTATTTGCACTTTTTCCCTTATCTGCTGTTTTTGGTATTTTTTTTCTTGTTTTATTGGCTGTTTTATCAATTTTTAATCATTGTGTTATGTATGAAAACGCAGAAATTGCTGATAAATTGTGATGAATTGTTAAAACTTTATTTTTCTCTCAATAAAATTTGTTTTATTCATTTTTATATCCCATTTTTGCATTGATATTACGCCAGTTCGGGATAAGAAAGTTGTTGAAAATGTTGGTAATCTAGCTTATTTTTTGTAACTTTACAGTTGAATATCAATTAATTACAAGCAATATAAGCGATGATTACCGAAGACAAAGTTATAGAAATTTTCTGTGTTATTGATGAGTTTTGCAAGAATTTAGGCGCAGAATTGAATAAAAACCTTCAAATAGCTCCCACAGACGAAGGCTACAAGCATGTCAGACACCGTAAGGGGCGTATGTGTGAAAGTGAGATTATGACCATTTTGCTATGCTGCCATTTTGGGACTTTCCGAAACTTCAAACATTATTATCTGTTCTTTGTGAAAGTTCATCTTGCCCAATGTTTTCCCACCGCAGTATCCTACAATCGCTTTGTGGAACTTATGCCTCGGGAGTTCTTTACAATGCTTACTTTTATGAAACTTTACGCCTTTGGCAAATGCACGGGAATCAGCTTTGTCGATAGTACTATGATACCTGTATGCCATAATGTAAGAAGATATTTCAATAGGTTTTTTGAGGGCTTTGCCAAGAGCGGAAAGGGTACAATGGGATGGTGCCATGGCTTCAAACTGCATCTGCTTTGCAATGACACAGGAGAGATCATAACATTCTGTCTTACACCTGCCAACGTGGATGACAGAGATCGAAGGGTATGGTCTGTTTTTACAAAAGTACTCTATGGAAAAGTATTCGCAGATAGGGGATATATCAAGCGGGAACTCTTTGAGGGACTCTTTGAGCAGGGAATACATCTTGTACACGGACTGAAAGCAAAGATGAAAAACAAACTTATGCCTGTGTATGATAAAATCATGCTACGAAAGAGATATATAATAGAGTGTATAAATGAGTTATTGAAAAACAAGGCAAACCTTGTACATTCAAGACACAGGTCGATACATAATTTCATCATGAACTTATGCTCGGCATTGGCGGCGTATTGTTTCTTTGAAAATAAACCGGATGGGCTGTCAGTATATTTGGAAGATAAAAGACAACTGGAACTTTTTTAAGATTTATTATCCCGAACTGGCGTACAGAGTGTGCTCGTGCGAGGATAGAGGTTTGATAGAAAGCAAGTTATGGTTGCACGTTCAAAACTCGCGTATTTGAAAACAAAAAATATTTTGTCGGAAATAATTGAATTATGGAGAGCATTTTGTAAAGAATATTCGCAGTTTTATAGACTCTGATGATTCTGTTTAAAAATCAAGCAAAAAGGAAATCTACGTTTTCTGCGCCATCAGCGTGAGATTTTTCTCGCAGATTTCGCAGACAACGCAGATTTTCTAAAAAGGGGCTATTGAAATTATTGCACGGCTATACACTGACCTTCGTCCGATAAAAAACTGTTTGGGAACACCTCACGGGCTTCCTTCAGCAGTTGGTTTTCGTTGGAATAGCGTGCTGAATAATGCCCTAAGAGCAGTTTGCCGACCCTTGCATCGCGTGCAACGGTGGCAGCCTGTTCTGCCGTGCTGTGATAATACAGCTTTGCGTTGTCGGCCTTGTCGTTCGCGTATGTGCTTTCGTGGTAGAGAAGATTCACGCCCTCAACCATCGTGTGAAGATTCTCCATATAGCGCGTGTCCGAGCAATAGGCATAGCTTCGTGCTGGTAGGGGTGGAGTGGTGAGTCTTTCGTTCGGAATCACTTCGCCGTCTTCCGTCTTCCAGTCGGCACCGGCTTTTATATTGTTGATTTGGCTGATGGGAATACTGTAATAATCTATCATATCGCGCCTGATATGGGGTGCCGTTTGTTTCTCCCTGAAGAGGAATCCACAACAGGCTATGCGATGATCGAGGGGAATTGTTTCCACGGTAAGGCTTTTGTCCTCGTAGATTTGAATGTTCTTTTTCGTGTCAAGCCCGTGAAAAACCACCTCGTATTCCAGTCTGTTGCAGAACATTTGCATAGAATGCTTCAAGTATTCCTCGAAGTTGGAGGGGGCGTAGACGTGCAATGGTGCCGTGCGTCCGAGCATTCCGAAGGTGGATATCATTCCCAACAGACCGAAACAATGGTCGCCGTGCAGGTGGGAAATGAATACTGCCTGAATTTTGGAGAAGTTTACGCGCGAACGTCTGATTTGAATCTGAGTGCCTTCCCCACAGTCTATCATAAAGAACTTGCCGCGAATTTCTACAATTTGGCAAGTGGAATTATGGTGCAGCGTGGGAAGGGCACTTCCACAGCCTAATATATGTACGTTGAACGGCTCCATTTATTTGGCCTTACTGCGTCCGAAAACAAAGTTTCCGTTATTGTTGCCGAGTTCCATAGAGTCGCTCAGCTCGATAATATCGAAGGTGTCTTTTGAAAGCACGAGTTTTCCGTTGTAGATTCTCCAGTTGGTCCAAGGATTCTGTTCGGCCTCTATATTTGAAAGAATCTCTCCTCCTTCCTTAATCTCGAAATCCTTGTCGAGACTTTTCCAGTTACCGAGCAGCGAAGTGAGGTTCACTGCACTGCGAAGAATCCTGTCTCCGTATTCTTCGTAGCTGATAACGGCGAATTTATCGCCTGCAAGTTTTCCTCCCTTTACCACTTCCACGGTGTCGTCGGGGTTCTCAATAAATTCGAGCGTGTCTCCTTCGTTGGTCAGGAGCAGCAGCGAATGGTTACCACCGTCGAGCATAACGCCGTAGATGGTGGAGTCGCCGTCGTTCGTTACTTCGGTTGCCGTGGTGCTTTTTTCGATGACAGGCTTTGCCTTTTCGTTCTTACAGCCGATAAAAATGGCTGCAACCATCATCAATACCAGTAGGACAGGTGTTTTTTTCATAATTCTATGCGTTTGTTTATGAGTTTTATGTTATTTCTTTTCAAGTTCCTTTGCTTCATTCCATAGTTTATCCATTTCTCCTAAAGTCATATCTTTCAGTTCTTTACCCATTTCCTTTGATTTCAATTCTATGTAGGTAAATCGGGAGATAAACTTCTGATTGGTGTGCTCAAGTGCGTTGTCGGGATTCAGTTTGTAGAGACGCGATGCGTTGATGACGGAGAAAAGGAAGTCGCCCAACTCCTTTGTGGAGTTCGCCTTGTCTTCTTTTGCAAGTTCGATTTTCAGTTCCTCGAGTTCTTCGGCAACTTTCTGCCATACGTCTTCTTTCTTTTCCCAATCAAACCCTACGTTTCTTGCCTTGTCCTGAATGCGGTAAGCCTTGATGAGACTGGGGAGAGAATCGGGCACTCCTGAGAGTACGGTCTTGTTTCCCTCACGCTCTTTCTGCTTGCGTTGCTCCCAAGTGCTTTCTACTTGAGTGGCAGTTGAGGGAATATTGCTGTTGCTTTCGCCGTCAGTAGTTTGTTGATTATCCAATTCGTCCTTGTAGACCACTTGTCCTTTGGCGTTTACTGCCATTCTGTCGTCGGCAATCTTCCATCCTGTCCAATCAATGAAATCGTGTCTGAACATCAGTTTGTCGGATTGAGCGTTGCAGACGTCCACGATGTCGAAGTCGTTTGTTTCACTTCCAAGAAGCGCGTAGAAAATAACGTGCTCCATCACGTCGCCCAACTCTTTGCAGATGTTTTTCTTGTCGTTTTTCATCAGGGCGTCGGCAAGCTCGAAAGTTTCCTCAATAGTATTTGGGCGCAGACTCTCGAAAGTCTGTTTTCTGTCCCACGGGCATTCCACACGCAGACGCTCCTGAACGTCCAACAATCGGCCGAAAGCCTCTAATTTTTCTTCTTTTGTATGCAATCTTATGAAATTTAAAGTTAAAAGAAGTACAATGTACTGCTAAATTATAGTGCAAAGATACATTTTTCAACCGATTTTTTCGTAATTTTGCATCGTTTTTAATGATAATAAAGAAATAATAATATACAAGTAATGGAATTAGCAAGCAAGTACGACCCACAAGACGTGGAATCGAAATGGTATGAGTATTGGCTCAACAACAAGCTTTTCAGTTCAAAACCTGACGGACGGGAGCCTTACACGGTGGTTATCCCTCCACCTAATGTAACGGGTGTGTTGCACATGGGACACATGCTCAACAATACAATTCAGGATATTCTCGTGCGCCACGCCAGAATGGAAGGCAAGAACGCTTGCTGGGTACCGGGTACTGACCACGCCAGTATCGCCACGGAAGCAAAGGTTGTAAACAAACTTGCACAGGAAGGCATCAACAAGGCCGACCTAACCCGTGAGGATTTCCTCAAGCACGCTTGGGCTTGGACAGACGAGCATGGCGGTATCATCCTGAAACAGTTGCGCAAACTGGGATGTTCCTGCGACTGGGAGCGTACTGCCTTCACGATGGACGAAACCCGTAGTGCGAGCGTTATCAAGGTGTTCTGCGACCTTTACGAGAAAGGACTGATTTATCGTGGCGTCCGTATGGTAAACTGGGACCCCAGTGCACAGACTGCTTTGTCCGACGAAGAGGTTATTTACAAGGACGAACATTCCAAACTCTATCACTTGAAGTATTATGTTGCGCCTGAAGACCAGTCTAAGGTTGAGCGAAAGCAGGAAGAAAACGTAATGCACAAGGACGAAAAGGGATATTATGCCGTGGTGGCGACAACACGTCCGGAAACCATTATGGGCGACTCTGCTATGTGTATCAATCCCGAAGACGGCAAGAACACTTGGCTGAAGGGCTTGCACGTTATCGTTCCGTTAGTGAACCGTTGCATTCCTATCATAGAAGATTCATACGTTGATATTGAGTTCGGAACCGGCTGCTTGAAGGTAACGCCTGCACACGACATCAACGACCACGCCCTTGGACTAAAGCACGGTTTGGAAACGATTGATATTTTCAACGACGACGGCACATTGTCGGAGGCTGCCGGACTGTATGTAGGTCAGGACAGAATGGAGGTTCGCAAGAAAATTGCCGTCGATTTGAAAGCTGCCAATCTGATGGAACGTGTGGAAGACTACGACAACAAGGTGGGTTTCTCCGAGCGTACCAATGTGCCTATCGAGCCTAAGCTCTCTACACAATGGTTCCTGAGTATGCAGCACTTTGCCGATATTGCGCTCGATCCGGTAATGAACGACGATATTGAGTTCTATCCTAAGAAGTATAAGAACACGTATCGCCACTGGTTGGAGAACATCAAGGACTGGTGTATCAGTCGTCAGCTTTGGTGGGGACACCGTATTCCGGCCTATTACTTCAAAGATGCCGAAGGAAAGAACGCAACGGTGGTTGCAGAAAACGATGAAAAGGCTCTGGAAATGGCGAAGGCCATCAATCCGAGCGTGAAGATGGAAGACCTTGAACAGGAAAGCGACTGTCTGGATACGTGGTTCTCAAGTTGGTTGTGGCCTATCTCCGTGTTCAATGGCATTAATGAGCCGGACAATGAAGAGGTAAGCTATTACTACCCGACAAGCGATTTGGTTACAGGTCCCGATATTATCTTCTTCTGGGTAGCCCGTATGATAATGGCAGGTTACGAATACCGCAATACATTCCCGTTCAAGCACGTCTACTTCACAGGTATCGTTCGCGACAACCTCGGCCGAAAGATGAGCAAGAGTCTCGGCAATTCGCCTGATCCATTGGAACTCATTGAAAAGTACGGAGCCGACGGAGTGCGTATGGGTATGATGCTTTCAGCCCCTGCCGGCAACGATATTCTCTTCGACGAGAGCCTCTGCGAGCAGGGACGCAACTTCAATAACAAGATTTGGAACGCCTTCCGACTCGTCAAAGGGTGGGAGGTTGCAAAACTCAATCAGCCTGAAGCAAGCAAGATTGCCGTAGCTTGGTTCGACGCCAAACTGAAGGAAGTAAATGCGGAAATGGAAGACCAGTTCAAGAGCTACCGTATTTCGGAAGCCCTGATGACCGTCTATAAGCTCTTCTGGGATGAATTTTCCAGTTGGTATCTGGAAATGATCAAGCCCGAATACGGCAAACCAATCGACAAGCAGACTTACGAGGCTACGCTCAACTTCTTCGATACGCTCCTGAAGATGCTTCATCCGTTTATGCCGTTCATCACAGAAGAACTGTGGCAGCACATTTTCGACCGCAAGGATGGCGAGAGCATTATGCTCGAGAAGCTCGAACTTGCCCTGCCTACTGCCGAAGAGCAGAAACTCATTGCCGAGGTGGAAAGCGTGAAGCAGATAGTCGGAGGCATTCGCACCATCCGTAATCAGAAGAACATTGCTCCGAAGGTGGCTCTTAGCTTCGAGGTGGTTGGCAAAAACAATTTTGAAGTCTACAACTGCGTTATCTCAAAGATGGCAAATCTCGAAACAATCAGCGTGGTAGACGAGAAGAGTTCCGACGCATCGGCGTTTATGGTGGGTACGGACAGCTTTGCAGTGCCTCTCGGAAACCTCATCGACGTGAAGGCGGAAATAGAGAAACTCGAGAAGGAACTGGCTCATTTGGAAGGTTTCCTCAAGGGAATCAAGGCGAAACTCTCCAATGAGAACTTCGTTTCTCACGCACCGGAAGCAGTCATTGCCAAGGAACGCAAGAAGCAAAGCGATTCGGAAGAGAAGATTGGTGCCATAAAGGCAAATATCGAAGAACTCCGAAAGAAATAAGAACATACGGAAATGATGAGCGAACGGGCGGCATCCCTCCATAATGAAGGGATGCTTGCCCATTCTTTCTCAAATACACACAGCTAGTCTGCAATCCAAAGGCATTGCAAATAAGGGGATATTTAAAAACGACACTTGACAGAAATGAAGAAATTATTTTTATATTTATTCGCATCTTTAGCATTATTTGCATCGTGTGGAGGCGACGACAACATCAGTCCGCCTATTGATGAACCAGAAACAGACCCAAAGGCGCAGAAGACTGTAATAATGTATTATCCTTGGACAGGGCATAATACAATCAATCCTGTTACGGGAAAACCAACCAGTTCTGGTCTGTACGAATACTTCAAGAACAATATTGCCAACGTGGAAGTATCCATCAAGAAGGTCGGCTCCACGCAGAACACGCGTACATTTGTTGTCATAGCCGACTCTCCATCGTCCGTAGACCTGTTTGAAATCAAATACAAGGACGGCAAATGCACGCGCGACACGCTTTACCATTACACAGGCGTTGCCACAAATGCCGAAAATCTGAAAGAGTATATCGCAAAAATCAAGCAAAAATCGCCATCTCCAACTTACGCAATGGTAATGGGAGCGCACGGAGACGGGTGGATTCCAAAGAACAAAACACGAAGACGGACGAGAAGTGTTGGTGGACTTTACGCTTACGACCAGTTTGATATTTCGGAAATATCAAAGGCAATAACCGACAACGGCATCAAACTTCAGTATTTCTGTTTCGACGACTGCTATATGGCAAACGTTGAAGTGGCTTACGAAATGAAAGAAGCCACAAGATATATCATTGCGTCTACGGCAGAGATAATGGGAACGGGCATTCCTTATGAAGACGTGTATCAGTATATGGCTTCGCAGAATCCTGACTATAATGCCATCGTGAACGCCTATCTTTCGTTCTATCAATCTTACGTCTATCCATACGGCAGCCTGTCTGTGATTGATTGCGACTATATTGATGAAATGGCAGGGATAATGAAACAATTCAATGCCTACAATGATGCTCCGACAGAGGCAGAACTCTCTCCTCAGGATGGATACAGAGAAGCCCGTTATTATGACTTTGCCGACTATCTCCGCAAGTACAACCGACACATTACCGAACAGGGCAGCGACAGCATAGCATACGCAGACGTGCTCTCAAAACTCGTTCCCAGCAAGGTAAAGACCAATGAACTCTTCACTGTTTACAGAGGAGGCGGGAGTCCCTATACGGTTTCGGCATATAGCGGCATCACTATCAGCGATCCGTCCACCCACAAGGACGTAATACAGAACAAGCTGAACACTCCTTGGTGGGCAGCCACACACAATTAAGTCCCCTCCTCCTGCTTTGTTTGAAACATTCTGAAAACAATATCGAAGTCGAACCGTTGCTCCAACGGTTCGACTTTTTTTGTTATGAAATTACGTTTGAAACAAATCAACAAGGATATTCCGTGCTTATAAATCCATCGTTGAGATTATAGCTTATGGAGATTTTATGTTTTCCTTATAACGTAAAAAGAGTTTTCTGTCAATCTGTTTGTATTTCTCCGTTTATACGTTTTCTGACAATGGAAAATGCACGTTGGAAAAGTGCAGAATCTTTTATCGTATCTGTCATTTCTGTGAAACGGCATTTAGGAACGACAAATGTAAGTTCGTTTTCGGGTACTAACGGACGGGCTGACGGATCCAGCATTCCGATGAAGCATCGCCGACCATTCTTGCGATTCTCTGTTACTGCAAGGCTGACTATACTCGTGCAACCGGAGCCGAAAGGAACTGCCACGGCATCGAAAGCATTATTGTCGAAGAATGCCCAAGCAGTTAAGCCGGAAAGAATGTCGAGCGTTGCCCAAAACAAAACCCCTTCAATATCGTCCATACTGCTTAGTTTGTCCATTCGCACGAAGTTCAGGTAAGGCTTCTTACTGCGTGTGATGTCAAGTTTTCCAATGTATTCTTCAACCATTTCGGGCGTTTGTTTGTAGTGTTCTGACTGCGATACAAACTGCGGTACCCGCTCTGGCATTTTATGAAACCCTGTGTATAACCCACCACCACATTTCACATTGTCGGCTGACAAGGTAAGTGGTTCTCCATCTCGAACTTTGCTGATAGCACCTATCATACACCGTGGCACTTTGCTTTCTGGATTGGCAGGCATATCGCCGTAGCCCAAAGCTATGGGTAGAGGAACTGCCTGCCCGAAAGCCTCTTTATAAACTTTTAGAAATTCTTTATATTCATTGTTTATGTTCCTTTGTTTTGGCTAAGAATGGAAATTGCCATTTGTTGGAATCCTTATCTGTTAATTAGTACAAAGGTAATAAAAAAGTTTTGTTTGTAGAATAATTAAAGCTACCTTTGTTTACAATATAATAGATGGATTATGAATGTAGAAGAACTGCGCGACTATTGTTTGTCGCTCTCGCCCGAAGTGGAGGAGAAATTTCCTTTCCAGAAGTTCGGTGGTGCCAAGGATATCTTGGTGTTTTATATTGGTGGACATATGTTTTGCTATTTCGACATTAATCATACTGATTGCGTGTCGATGAAGAGTACCGAGGAAGAAGCAACACAGCTGCGCGAACAGTACGATTATATCGGATTGCCCCATAATGCAAGCAAGAGCTATGCGCGACGATGGATAGGAATTGACATTGCGAGGGCTGATGATTCGCTCGTTAAAAGGCTTATTCTCAATTCGTTTTGCATCGTAGGCAAAAGGTCAAAATAAATCATTCAAGCGTAAGAAATATATGGAAAGGAAGACCTTAATAATGATGGGCTTCGGTCGGGGATCGGGCAGTAAAAAATCAGCGATTCAAGACGGGTTTCCATTCTTGCGAAGATTGCGTTCCATTCTTGCGAAGATTGCAGTGCGTTTTTGCGAAGAATGAATTGCAATCTTCGCAAGAATGGAAAATGGAAAAAATACTTTGAGAATATATTGTATAAGCTGCTGATAACCAGTAGTGTTATCCTTTTTCTCCTGTATGATGAAAAAATAAAGGCTTTGGAGCGAACGGACGATTGCTCCAAAGCCTTTTTATTCTTCTATTTCGGCGAGGCTTCTCCTGAAGTTGTGAATGAAATTGCTTGTAGTTTCCAGAGGGGCGTAATCGAAATATCGGAGACTTCGCCTGAGATTCCTTCTCAAAACCGTGCCGTTGTTCCTTACGAAGCCTGCCGAATTTTCCTTGAAGTGCCATTCCACAGTGGTTTCCTTCACGAGATTGGAAATGGTTCTGATGACGAGTTTGTATGTTCCTTTCTCCACCTGCTTCACAAAGGGAAGTTCGTCTTGCTCGAATCCGAAGAACTCCATCAGTATGCTGCCCTGCAACTGTGCCATACGGTCGAGGTGCAAGTTGGAAATCCAGTTTTCCAGTTTTACGAAATCCACTTTGTCGCCACGTGTTCTGAGGTACTGTCCGAGCCTGATAATGCCCTCAAGACTGATGCCTTTGTTGAGCATTGCATTGGTGTTGAAGACTATGATTTTGAGAATATCCACGGCTTCGACGGACGTATCGATGCTGTGCAGCTCCTTATGGATGATTTTCTGAAGTTTGTTGTTGAAGATTCCATTGCTCAGCCTTATCTCGCCTTTCTCAATCTTCTGTTCAGGTTTTCGTTCCTCGAGGGTTTTCTGTACCTTTTCCACCAAGTCTTGCGGCAGCGTGAGGTTCTCATCGTTGGAGTTGTTGTTGATTCCCTTCACAAAGATGTTCAGCACATTCTGAATGTCTACCATCTGAAAGAGCTTGTACCACTTGAATGCAGACATCAGTTCAAGGCGCGTCTTGTCGTTGAAGGCACCTGAACGGAGGATATTGAAAAAGTTTCTTTGTATGATGTCCATCTCTTATTTGGTTTGACTTTACGTGATGTGTTTATGAGTAGCGTTTTGTGGAAACGGTATAATCTCCGTGTTTAAATTCTTGTACGGTGATAAAAATCAATGTTTTCTTTTGAGAGCAGTTCGATAGGCATATAGTTTACAGATCGAACTTCTTTCTTTAATACCAGTGCGCTGAAGAGTGTTTCCACGCTTGAGTAGCCTTGTTGGTAGGCGTGCTGGGCAATGAGGAAGGAAATGCTGCCCTGTCGGAGGCAGTTTGCATTCTTGTGAACCATATCGTAGCCCATAATCTGGATTTCGCGGCGATTGGTTTTCAACAGAAATTCACCCACAATGTGTGCCTTTGAATTCATCGTGATGCCGTGGTGGATTTCAGGATGCGCCTTGAAGAACTTCTCCAGAATGCCGTCGTATCGCTTCCGTTCTTCATCCAACGGGAGGTTTATCTCAAGAATCTGCACGTTTGGGAAATGATTTTCCATATAGTTTCGGAAACCCACCTCACGGTTTTCCTGCTGTCGGCTGATCATTTTTCCGTCCTTGGTCTGCTTCATCAGCATAATCGCCTTTTCCTCCTTGGCTATGAGCATCAGCATCCTTGCCGCAAATCTGCCGCTTTGGATGGGGTCCTGACCATAGAATGAGAGTGGTTTCAGGTCGGGCATATAGGAATCGAGAAGAATGAAGGGAATATTGTGCTTATGGAGTTCGTCGGTATAGTTCTTTGTCAGCTCCATCGTGTACGGAACGAGGATTACTCCATCAGGATTTTCGGCAAGACTCTCTTCGTAAGTCTCAATGAAAGACTTGGAATGCAGTCTGTTGTAATACTTTATCTTTATGTTTAGTTGGAAATCGCGGCGCATTTCTATGGCTTTGAGCACTCCCTGTTCTATTTCTTCCCAGTAAGCCTCGCTGGAATGCTTCGGAATGAGGCAGTGAAAGGTGTAGCTCTTGTTGTATGCAAGGACGCTTGCATAGACGTTTGGCTGATAATTTATTTCCTTCAATACCTTTTCAACCTTCTCGAGTGCTTCTTTGGAAACGTTGGGACGCTTGTGCAAGACCCTGTCTACCGTGCCTACGCTGACGCCCGCCTTTTCCGCAATATCTTTAATCCTAATCTTTTCAGCCATATATCCTAACTGTATTTGTATGCAAAAATAGTAATTAATCTTCAGAAAAGCACGATATGATTGTAACTTTTTCACTTTTAGGCAATAAAAGAGGAGTTCTTGTACCGTAATTGCGAAAACTTTTGTATTTTTGTGTCTGAATATTAGAATGCGCAAAGGTAATGTAAGAATCGGTTTCGGGCTGCTTTCCACGCTTGTTGTCGTGATGGTAAGTGTCCTTTTGTCAGCTTGTTCGCAGACAGACAGAAATGCTGTGGACGAGTTGAACGAGAAAGCGTATTCCTTCCATTACAAGAATCTGGATTTGGTTTCCGTATATGCGAGACAGGCATACGGTGCTTCTAAGACTTACAGCGTAGGCAGGGCTGAAGCCCTCAATAATATGGCGTTCGTAGACATTATTAAGATGAATTTCAAGCGAGCAAAGCAGCGTCTGGATTCGATTCCTGAACTTACGGACAACCAAATCGAACTGCTGATAGCCGATATTCAGCAGATGCGACTGTGCCAACGCGAGTCGCGCAACAAGGATTTCTATGATTTCCGCGAACAGGCGAAGCAGAGACTGCGAAGAATAGCCGAAGAGGAGCATTTTCTGGACGATCATCAGCGCAAGAGAATGCTCTATGCTCGGTCGGAATTCAATATTGTAACGTCGGTTTATTACTATTACGTAGGACTTGGTGGACCTTTCGGCAAGGCTTTGCAGTCGATAGATGCCGAAGAATTGCTGAAGGGCGACACGGCGCAATACCTCAAGTATCTATATAATATAGGGGCAGGTGGTGTGATTAAGGAACAATCGCAGGAGGAAGTGAATCAGAAAGAACTTGATAATCTCATCCGTTGCTACCTCCTTGCACAGCAGAACGGCTATAAATACTTTGAGGCCAACTCATTGCAGGCTATCAGCGAACACTTGCAGATAGCAGAGTATCGCGACAAGCTAATCGACGACAACCTCCCTGCATTCAAATACTTGAACGTTGATTCGATGCCCGACAGTTTGCTGGCAGGTAATTTTGCGCAGCGTTCATTGGATTTGTTCACTGCCTTTGGCGATAAATACCAAGTTGCCGGTGTATACAGAACGCTTGCTACCTGTTATTGGAACATTAATGACAACACTTCGGCGATAATCTGTTTGGAAAGTGCCCTGGACAAAAATCCGGAAATCGTTCAGGCTCCCGACCTTGTAGCCTCCATCCACGAGCAGTTGTGTGTTGTGTATTCCTCAATCAACGACAAGCAGAGCAGCGATTTCCACAGGAATGCCTATCTGGACTTACAGGAACAGACCCGACAGGACAGGTATTTAGAGTCGCGTGCAGGTCAGTTGGAAAAGACTTCCAAGACGCTTAACTTTATGATAATGCTCATTGTCATTCTCATTGCTATGGTTGTGCTGTTGCTTTTCATTTTCCACAAGATGCGAAAGAGAAGAGCCAAGAAGCATTCTTTGGACGAATTGCTGAAACCCTTGCAGTTGTGGCAGGACCAGAATAAGGTTTCTATGGCAGAAATGGAGGATAAGTACGAGGCTTTGCAGGAAGACTATCAGGTGGAACTGTTGCATTTGGTGCGTAACAAGGAACGGAATCTTGAGCGACGTGCGAAGGTTGAACTCGTAAACTCCGTAACTCCTTTCATAGACCGTATGCTTCACGAGATAAAACGACTGAAAGCAGGCAACGAGAATGAGACATTGCGCAGCGAACGATTCCAATATATCAATGAGCTTACGGATAAAATCAACGAATACAACGATGTACTGACCCAGTGGATACAACTGAAACAGGGAGAATTGTCGCTGCACATCGAGAGTTTTCCTATTCAGAAGATATTCGATATTGTTGCAAAGGGCAAGATGGGGTTCCACTTGAAGGGCGTGGAACTCGATGTTCGGGAATCTTCTGACGTGGTAAAGGCAGACAGAGGGCTGACATTATTTATGATAAACACGCTTGCCGACAATGCAAGGAAGTTTACGGAAAATGGCGATAAGGTTACGATAGTTTCCAAATCAGAAGCAGAATATGTGGAAATATCGGTTTCCGACACCGGAAAAGGCATACCGTCGGAAACGCTGGAGCACATTTTTGAGCATAAAGTGATTGTAGACAGCAGGGATTCAGAGTCCCACGGCTTCGGATTGATGAATTGTATCGGCATCATCAACAAGTACAAGAAGACCAGTCAGATATTCTCCGTGTGCGAGATAGGAGCTGAAAGCACGGAAGGGAAAGGCAGCAGATTCTTCTTCAGGCTTCCGAAGGGAGTTGCCAGATGCCTGTTGGCATTGCTTACGATGGTATTTCCCGTATCAATCCTTGCGTCGTCAGATGCCCATACAGAACAAAAAGACAGCACTTCTGCCCAAGTCTTCAACAACAAAGACCTGCAAAAGGCAGATGCTTATGCTGATTCCGCATTTTACAGCAACGTAAACGGCACGTATGAAAAGACACTTGACTTTGCAGATACCTGCCGATATTACCTCAACAAGTACTATCTGTCGCTGCATCCGAACGGCAAGAATCTGATGAAGAGGGAATCAACGCAGGCTGAAATCCCTGCCGAAATCAAGTGGTTTCACGATAATCTGCCCACAAACTATATGGTAATCCTCGACATCAGAAACGAAAGTGCTGTCGCTGCATTGGCACTTCACGAATGGTCGCTGTACAGATACAACAACGATATGTTTACACACTTGTTCAAGGAGACCTCAGCCGACAAGACCTTGGCTGAATATTGCAGACAGATGCAGCGTTCGGAATCCAACAAGAACATTGCGGTAGCCTTGCTCATTATCCTTCTTATCTCCATTATGCCGATATATTATTTTATGTATTACCGACACCAACTGTTCTTCCGATTCTGCGTCGAGCAGTTGAAGCGAATGAATGAAATCCTACTTGGCGATAAAACGGCAAAGGAAAAGAAGAAGGAGATAGCCGCTATTCCCACGAATAAATTTCCCGAATCGCTGCAAGACATCACAAACAAGATAAACTCAGCCCTCGACGACACCATTGAACGCGTGGAGGAAAGCAGACTGAACATCGAATTTGCCGAAGACAACCTGCACCGACTGCAATATGAGGATGAGAAACTGCACGTTGGCAACAACATTCTCGATAATTGCCTTTCAACCCTGAAGCACGAGACGATGTATTATCCGTCGCGCATCAAGCAACTCACGCACTGTGAAGAGAATTTGCAGACAATAGACGAACTTGCTTCCTACTACAAGGAACTCTATTCGCTGTTGAGCAATCAGGCAATGCGCCAGATTGCATCGCAGAAGTACGTACTCAGTACCGTTGAAGTAAAGGACATCATCTCATCCAAGATGAAACTCGAGAACGAAACAATGGGGAAGACGAAGGTGCTCGGCGATACCGACTTGCTGAAATACCTCTTCCTGACCCTCCAACGACAGGCTGCGACTGGCGATTTAAGGGTGAGCGTGGAAGAGAGATACAAAGGCTACGCCACAATCCGTGTGCATTTTCAGCAGAACAGTCTTTCAGGACTGGAGAGTTCGCAGCTTTTCTATCCCTCGGCAAAGACGCTGCCGTTCCTCATCTGCAAGCAGATTGTGCGCGAAATAGGCGAACACACCAATCAGAGAGGCTGTGGAATTTCGGCAAATATCCAAAACGAAAAAATTGTCATCGACATAACTTTAACTAAAGCAAATTAGAACAGAATGGAAAACTTCAAAGTTATCATAGTGGAAGACGTGCCATTGGAGCTTAAAGGCACTCAGGGCATTATCAGCAATGATATTCCGGAGGCGCAGGTGCTCGGTGCCGCACAGAACGAAACGGAATACTGGAAGCTCATCAAGGCAGAACTGCCCGACCTCGTACTGTTGGATCTCGGTCTGGGAGGCTCAACCACCATCGGAGTGGAAATCTGCCGACAGACAAAGGAACTGTATCCGGGCGTGAAGGTACTTATATTCACGGGCGAGATACTCAACGAGAAGCTGTGGGTGGACGTGCTCGACGCAGGGGCAGACGGTATTTGCCTGAAGAGTGGCGAACTCCTGACACGCAGCGACGTTGCGAGCATAATGGGAGGCAAGAAACTTGTGTTCAACCAACCTATTCTTGAAAAGATAGTAGACCGTTTCAAGCAAAACGTAAGCAGCGAACTGATGCACCAAGAGGCGATGATCAACTATGAAATAGACGAATACGACGAGCGTTTCCTACGACATCTTGCATTGGGCTATACCAAGGAACAGATAACGAATCTCCGTGGAATGCCTTTCGGAGTGAAGAGTCTTGAGAAGCGGCAGAACGAACTCGTGCAGAAACTTTTCCCCGAAGGAAAGGGAGGAGTGGGCGTGAATGCAACCCGACTGGTGGTGCGTGCGCTCGAACTGAGAGTGGTTGATATAGACAACTTATATTCTGATGAGGAATAAACTCGGACTATTGGCGATAGTCTTCATCGTGTTGCAAGTCCTTCTCGTGATAGCATCGTGGATGATTACGGCCGCATTCCCCGAATTGCAGTTGCATTCCCTGCTGAGCGAAGAAGGAATAAGGTGGTTTTCGCGAAACTTTGCAGACAATATGAAGACAGACGTGCTGGTTTGGATGCTGCTCGGCGTTACGGCTTATGGAGCTTTCCGGACCAGTGGGCTTAGTTCGTTTCTATACCGAATGCTGAAGGAGCGCAGGGCATTGGGCAGTTTCAGTTACAGAGAGCGGATAGGATTCAGGGTTGTGCTTGCCGAAATCCTGTTTTTCATTGTGCTTACCCTGATGATGACGATGCTTCCACAAGCCGTTTTGCTGAGCGTTACGGGTCATTTGTTCCCGAGCAGCTTTTCGGAAAGCCTCATTCCATACCTCGCCCTTGTCGTAACGGTGTGCTCATTGTCCTATGGAGTAATGTGCGGACAGTTGAAAAGTCTGGGCGAAACCTATGAGTCGTTCTCCAGCGGCTTCAGGCTCTGTGCCCATTTGTTCCCGATTTATATCCTTATTGCAGAGTTCATAAGTTCCTTTGTCTACGTTTTTCAGAGCTACCTGCACATCTATTTGGATTAGGAATAAGCGAACACGAAGGCAAAAGAGCGAGAGGAAAAATTCGGATTCGAGATAAACTGCCCAAGAAACTATTAACAAGGCGACAAGTAGACTTCCAAAATTTCAAACGTTTTCGGTCTTGCTTTTCAATATTCTTCCGCACACATAAAGACCGCTTCCCTGTCAATCCATTCGCCTGTTCTCCTGTTTGCTTCCCCAAATGGGGAAAATAAAAAAAGAACCGGAAATTCTTCCAGTTCTTTTGTGAGGTGCCTAGCGGAATCGAACCGCTCTACACGGTTTTGCAGACCGTTACCTAACCTCCCGGCCCAGGCACCATAGGCGAGCATTCATTTCCTGAATGCGAATGCAAAATTAATAATTATATTCGGTTCGACCAAATTTTTTCCATCAATTTTTATGACAATATGCAACTTTGTCGTGTTTCGACATTGTTTTCTTCATTGCCTGTTCGTGTATTGCACATCCCGAGCATCCTCCGCACGGGTCGTTGGCAGTCCTGATGGTCTTTATCAGCGCACGGACAACATACAGAATTGCCAATAGCAAAACTACTGTCAGTATTATATATTGTGTCAGCATTTGTTCCTCCTATATTTATTTATACCGGATCCTCTGCGTCTTTGTCTGCAAAAATCTCATCGGCACCCTTTATCTCATCCTCATCGAACCATTGCGCGAGTTTTGAATGAGCCTTATCCTTCACGTCATCGCCAACCTCGTTCCAAATTTTGTTTATCACGAAGAGCAGAACCGTGAGGTCATCGGCCAGACCTGCAATCGGAATAGCGTCGGGAACAATGTCCAACGGCGAAATAAGATAGCCCAGCGCACCGATGATGATGGCTTTGTCCTTGAGCGAAACCTTGTCGCTCTCCATTGAATAGTAGAGAATCAACGCTGCATAGACCAGTTTCACGCCGGCACGCTTTGCTATTCTCTGTATCTTCTCTATAAATCCTTCCTTTGAGAATTTATCTTTATATTTCTGTAAATCAGGAATTTCCATAGTCTCCTTTCATTTTTGCATCCTTTCGGTGCTGTTAATAAATATTGCAGGGTTATCTCGGATTGTAAGCCAGCACCTCATCCACGTATTCCTTTGCCATCGGATATTCGCGGTTCGTGCTGTTAATCCTTCTCCTTACGTTTACTTTCATCAGAATACGGTAGAGCAAAAACAGTACCATTCCGATTGCCAGTCCTATCAAGACTTTGCCAAAGCTCTTGAGGGGGAACATTTCATCCTGAAATCCCGAGAGCACTATGATGGGCAGACATACCAGAAAGCCTGCTATCGTGTAGCGTGTACGTTCCGTTCCCTCGCTGTCGAGTGCCGCCTGATACTCAAACAGATAGTCCGAGAGTTCCTCGTAGGTAAGCCGTGAACCCATCTTTGGGAAATCGCTTTCGTTCTTATAGTTATTGATTTTGTTCTCAACCTTGTGCTGAAAATCGTCTGCAACAATCCGGTAGTTCTCGTAATGCTTCATATTGGATTTCTTCATTGAAAGCAAGCCTCAACTTCCTCTCCCCGAGACGGGAGAGGAAGCGAGTATGCCGTAAAATAGTGCCCCTGTAAGCCGGGTTCTGTTCCTTCATCCTCTTTCGATGAATGAAGGCGTCTGCCATTTATCTACTAATTGGGTCGCCCCAATTCTCAAGCATTCTACCCTCCATTGTGTCGTTATGAACTCGGGCGGGCTACCCTCAGACAATGGTTTACATGAACTTGCAACTCCTGAACAGCACAGCCAGACGATCACCCGCCTGCTGGTGGTCTCTTACACCGCCTTCTCATCCTTGCCATCCTTGCAGATGGCGGTTGTTTTCTTCTGCTTACATCTACTGTTGCCAATAGCTTCTATTTTCGGAAGCAGGATGCCCTGCGTTGCCCGGACTTTCCTCTCGCATCGGAATGATGCCAGCGGCAGAACCGGAACACTACCTTATTAATATGCAAAGATAGTGCAAATAGCAGAAAGCACAAAATATATTATCATTTTTTGGATATTAAGTTCGATGTTCAGCCTCGCACACATACTTCATTGTTCTTTATTCATCGAACTGAATGAATGGAACTACTGCGATGGGATGTTGCGTAGATTGCCGTTGGGGTTAGCCGTTTCTCGGTGTGTTTGGGCATTGAACCTTTGTAAAACCTTTGGTTCAAGATTGCATTTTATGCTGAAATTCACGATATTTGTAAGTCGTTGAAAATCAATGGATAAAAAACGCAATCAAATCTTGCGAAGAATGCGGCGCAATCTTCGCAAAAACGCATTGCATTCTTCGCAAGATTGCACGCCATTCTTCGGTTACTTGCAAATAGTCTGTCAGTAGGCTGGCGGCAAGCATTGTTTTGCCGGGTAGGGATGGTGCCGTTTCCTCGGATAAATTCAACGGAAAACACAGGGAAGAAGAGCCTCGAGAACAGAATGAATACCGCCCTGCGAGGTTTTTAAACAAAAGATAGCTATTTTGAATGAATGTAAATTTGTCAGCCTATCTCATTAAGAGCCGTTAAGCAAGCAAAAGTAATTGTTAAATTGGATGAAGAAAACTGACAAACTTTCAGTTTTACATTTTTTGCGTCTATATTTGCAATCGTTTTAAACAGCATACCGGTATCTTTCAGAACAACTGGTACAAAGGTAAAAAATAATAAACAAAAAAACATAGAATAAAGTAAAATGAAGGTTATGAAAAAGTTAGCACAGTATCTCGTAGGTGCATCTTGTGTCGTTGCACTTGCATTCTCCACAGGAGCTTTCATAAAGGTAAATGCTGCGAAAGCACCTGTTGCGGCTCCGGGACAGCCGGTAGACCTCACATACGCTGCCGAAAAGGCTCTTCCGGCAGTAGTGCATATCAAGTATGTTCAGAACTCAAAGACACGCACCGTCGAGGTTCAGGACGACCCGTTCGGAGGCTTCTTCGACCCGTTCGGCTTCTTCGGAAACCCGGGTGGCGGCGGTGGCACGCGCCAGCAGCAGATTCAGACGCCAAAGAGAAAGGCTACGGGCAGTGGTGTGATTATTTCTGCCGACGGATATATCGTAACCAACAATCACGTAGTGGAAGGTGCTGACGAATTGACAGTAACCCTGAACGACAACCGTGAGTTCTCGGCACGCATCATCGGTACGGACAAGAGCACCGACCTTGCACTCATCAAGGTGGATGCGAAGAATCTGCCTTTCCTCACAGTAGCCGATTCTGATAAACTGAAAGTGGGCGAGTGGGTGATAGCTGTCGGCAACCCCTATAACCTTAACAATACGGTTACTGCCGGTATCGTGAGCGCAAAGGCACGTGGTCTCGGTGCTTCAACAAATGGCGTTGAAAGTTTCATTCAGACCGATGCCGCCATCAATCAGGGCAACTCCGGTGGTGCGCTCGTGAACACGCAGGGCGAACTGGTGGGCATCAATGCTATGCTTTATTCGCAGACTGGTTCATACACGGGCTACGGTTTTGCCATTCCTACTGCTATAATGACAAAGGTTGTAGACGATATCAAGAAGTACGGAAGCGTACAGCGTGTGGTGCTCGGCATTCAGGGCGGCGACGTACTTAACTATATCAATGCGCAGAAGGAACAGGGTAAGGAAGTTGATCTCGGTACAAACGAGGGTGTATATGTAGATAAGGTGGACGAAGACGGCAATGGTGCCGAGATAGGTCTTCAGGCTAAGGATGTTATTGTCAAGTTCGATGGCAAGAAGGTCAGCAAGATGGCTGAACTCCAACAGGAATTGAACGGCAAACGTCCGGGCGATAAGGCTGCGATTACGTTCCTGCGCAACAAGAAAGAAATTACAAAGACCGTTACTCTGAAGAATGCTCAGGGCACTACGAAGCTGTTGGAGCAGGTCGATATTGACGTGCTCGGTGGACAGTTCCGTCCTGTAACCGACGCAACAAAGAAGCAGCTCAGCATCAACTATGGTCTCGAGGTGCTGAAAGTGAACAGCGGTGCTTTGCGGGAGGCAGGTATCAGCAGAGGTTTCATCATCCAAAAGGTAAACGATGCAACCGTAAACTCTATCGAAACACTCCAGAAGCTCGTGAAATCAGCGTCTACAAGCAAGGAGCCTGTGCTCTACATTCAGGGCATCTACCCTACGGGTAAGAAGGCATACTTTGCCGTTCCGCTTGCAGACTAATCATTATTAGCAGATATTATTATACCAAAAGTCCCGGCATTCCATAAGGAATGCCGGGACTTTTTTTGAAGTTCTTGAAACTAATAGATGAATATCGGCTCTGTTCATCAGGTTTAATACACAAGCGTTATCGTGTTTTACAATTTCATTTTCTCGAAAATAAACGAATTATGGAGCGTACTTTGTAAAAATAATTCAACACTATAAAAACATAGTTTTGATTTCATCGAGCTTTTCCAATGCTGCTTTTCTGCCCAGTTCGTAGGTTGCCTGCATCTCATCAGGGCTGTGGGAGATATGGCCTATCGTGAGTTTTTCCTTCGGACGAATGACGAGTGTATTGCCCTTTGCTTCCTCTTGTCTGACGAATTGCAATTCTTTGTTATACATAATATGTCGTTCGGCAATGGCTTTAATCATTCTTGGGTAATGTCTTAACTGTAAACGGATTAAAGGCAATAGTTTGTTGGGTTCTTTTGCGTAATCGATTGGTTGTGTCAGCACGACAAGGTTGCGCTCGTAGCCTTGTTTCTGGAAGAAGTCGAGGGGAATCGAGTCGGCAATGCCACCATCGAGGAGTTTCTGTCCGTTGATGGTTACGATTCTTGAAGCCAAAGGCATAGAGGCAGAGGCGCGAATGTATTCCAGTTCTTCATAGTCGCAAGAGTGCAACTGTTTGTAGAAGGCCTTTCCCGTGCCCACGTTTGTACAGACAATCCAGAACTCCATAGGGTTCTTCCTGAATGTTTCAAAGTCCACAACGTCTTCTTTCGTCGGGATGTGGTGGTAGTCGTATTCGCCTCCGAAGTAATCTCCGGTAAGAATCAAAGAGCGAAGAGAGGCATATCGCCAGTCTTTTGCAAAACGTTTGTTGTATCGGATGACGCGTCCGTGCTGTTTCGATTTCATATTGCAGCCGAAAGCGGCACCTGCCGACACGCCTACGGCACCATCGAAAGTGATGCCTTCCTCCATCAGAACATCCATAACGCCTGCCGAAAACAGTCCGCGCATAGCTCCGCCTTCGAGCACTAATCCCTTTTTCATCTATTATTTATCATTAATTATAGTACAAAGGTAAGAAAAATTAAAGAATTTGGTGTATATTTGTAAGCAAAAGAACGCAGGAACATTGCAATGCAGGTAGTGGATTGCAGAGTTCAATACATTTATTCATTCCCCTGAAGAGGGGTTCGCAAAGGTATTGATATGGATGATGAATTAATTAAGATTGACGAATCGAAGCTGACCAAACAGCAGATTTGGGAACGCAAGTTGTTGGATTTCTCGTTGAGGAATAATCTTTTGAACCTGAGACTGGGTTCAAAGGCTATTCCGATAGCAGCAGAAGATGTATGCCAACTGGAAAACGAACTGAGCAGCGGAGCCGATTTTGAGATTGTCTCTTCGCTGTCTGAGCAGGAACTGCTTGCCGTGGAGAAGCGACTGTATCGCGAATCCCGCACGGCTTTGGAGGAAAATGGTGCAAACACGCTTTTCCTTGCTATTGGTTTGCTGCATTGGTACGAGGATGCCAAGGCGGAAAAGGAACGCCTTGCGCCGCTTCTGCTCATTCCGGTTACGATGGTTCGCAAAAGCAGCACGAAATACGTTATCCGTCTTTTAGACGAAGATATTACTTTCAACCGTACTTTGACAGAACTGCTCAGCCAGCAGTTCAACATCAAGAATCCCGAACTGGCTGAACTGCCCGAAGACGAACAGGGAGTCGACGTGAGAAAGGTGCTCGGTATCTTTGCGGATAAGATAAAGGATCAAGCCAATTGGAAGGTGGAAGAAGCTGCTGTGCTGTCTCTTTTCTCGTTTTCAAAGTTTGTGATGTGGAACGATATTCACAACAATGGCGAAAAGATGATGAAGAATCCGATTATCAGCAGCATTGTTACCAAGCAGCTTTCGCAGGAAGTGGTAACGGAAGCTGCAGATATGCGACAGAAAGACCTGAACGATGCACCGTCAAAATACGCATTGCCGGTAGATGTGGACTCTTCACAGTTGGAAGGTGTCGTAGAGTCGGGCGAGGGCAGAAGTTTTATTCTTTACGGTCCACCGGGAACCGGAAAGAGTCAGACCATTACCAACATCATTGCGAATGCGCTTTTCAACAACAAGCGTGTGCTTTTCGTGGCTGAAAAGATGGCTGCGTTGCAGGTGGTTCAGAATCGTTTGAGGAAGATTGGACTGGATCCGTTCTGCCTTGAAATGCACTCCAACAAAATGACCAAGGGACATTTGCTGGAGCAATTACAACAGGCTCTCGACCTCACGCACATCAAATCGCCGGAAGAATACAGGCAGTTGAGCGATCAGCTCTTTGCCGAGCGCAAGCAACTGAACGGATATATGGATGCCTTGCACAGAAAAGGGGCTTCCGGTCTTTCGCTCTATGACTGCATTGTTCGGTTTGAGGCATTGAAAGATGGCGAAATAGTTCCTTCTGAGAATTATCTTAATTCGGTTAATGACAATGAATTGAAGAAAAATGTTGAAGTGATTCGTCAGCTTCAGTCGGTCTTTTCTGTTATCGGTCATCCGTCAGCACATCCTCTCCGTGGGCTTACTACGACCGACGCATCATTGAACGTTCAGCAAACATTGTCAGGGAAGATTGATTCGCTCCGTCAGTTGCTTCCTTCCGTTATCGCTTTGTTCAACAGACTTAATGCTTCTGCCGTCAATAAAGTGCCTGTTTCGCTCCAGTCTATGGATTGGCTGGACAAGCTTGTAGCACAACAGAAAGTCATTACGGCGCAGTATGCAGAGAGTATTCTCTCGCTTGATGCAGCGCAACTGCGAAATGAGTGGACAACGGCTTGCGGCAAGTGGTTTATTCCCCGTTTCTTTGCAAAGCGCAGCGTGGTAAATAAGATGAAATCATATCGCACAGATTTCGCTTCCGACGCTATGGAGGCTCTCTTGAAGCTATTGGAAGAACGCAGCGCAACGCTGAAGACATACGGAATGCAGCCCGGTCAGTCGGTTTTGACGGCTGCTGACATTCAGACTATCGGCAGTCTGGACGGATTGGCAGCAAAAGAGCTTTTCGACAATCCCGATTTGAACGACATTTCTGCCCATCTCGACCAATGGCAGAAGGCTTTGCCGCAGGTGCGTGATTGGACTCAATGGTGCCTGCGAAAGGAAGAACTGCGGAAAGCGCAGCTTGAAAACGTGATACAATACATATATGACAATCCCGAAACTGATGCGATGAGCGTTGGAAATGCGTTGGAAAAGGGCGTGTATCGCCAGTTGGCAGTTCAGGCAATCGATGCCAGCCCACAGTTGCAGCTTTTCAACGGCGTGATTTTCGAGGAAACAATCGCAAAGTATCGAGATTTGGCAAAGCAATTCCAGACGATTACGAAGAAGGAACTCTACTGCCGATTGGCAGCCAACGTGCCTTCGATGGCGATTGAGGCTACAAAGTCTTCCGAAATGGGACTTCTGAAACGCTATATCGCAAGCAAGGGACGTGGCGTTTCCATCCGGAAAATCATAGAACAGCTACCGACGCTGCTCCCTCGTCTCTGTCCTTGTCAGCTGATGAGCCCGATGAGCGTGGCGCAATACGTGGATTTGAACAACGAACCTTTCGATTTGGTCATCTTCGACGAGGCCTCTCAGATGCCTACCTCCGAAGCCGTGGGAGCAATAGCACGAGGCAAGGCACTTATCTGTGTGGGCGACCCTAAGCAAATGCCGCCGACAAGTTTCTTCCAGATGCAGAGCACGAATGACGACGAGGCCGAAATCGACGATATGGAAAGCATTCTCGACGACTGCATCACGCTTTCGTTGCCTGCCCATTATCTGTCGTGGCACTATCGTTCGCGCCACGAATCGCTCATTGCGTTCAGCAATGCGCAGTATTACGAAGGCCGTCTGTTCACTTTCCCGTCTGTCGATGACAGGCTTTCAAAGGTAAATTTCGTGCCGGTAGACGGTTTCTACGACTTCGGAAAGACGCGCTGCAATCAGGCGGAAGCCGAAGCAATCGTTGAAGAAACGGTGCGCAGACTGAAGGAATATATTGCCAAGGGAGAGGGAGCAACCTATCGTTCCATCGGTATTGTGTCGTTCTCGAAGGTGCAGCAAAACCTGATTGAAGACCTCTTGACGGACAGATTGGCGCAAGAGCCCGAACTGGAGAAATATGCCTACGACGTTGAGGAACCGATTTTCGTGAAGAATCTTGAGAATGTTCAGGGTGATGAGCGCGATATTATTCTTTTCAGTATCGGATATGGCCCCGACAAGGACGGAAAGGTCTCTATGAACTTCGGTCCGTTGAACAATAATGGTGGCGAACGCCGACTGAATGTTGCCGTAAGTCGTGCCCGTTACGAAATGATGGTGTTTTCAACGCTCCAGCCTGAAATGATAGATCTCAGCCGTTCTGATGCAAACGGCGTGGTGGGACTGAAGAAGTTCCTCGAGTTTGCCAAGAGTGGGCGTATGGCTGTCGCTCCATCGGCTGTCGATGTTGCGAACGGGCAGAACTCAATTGTAGTTGGCCTCTCGGAAGCATTGAGGAAATCGGGCTATGAAGTAGACGCACAAGTAGGGCGTTCTCACTTCAAAGTAGACCTTGCCGTTATCAATCCGAAGGACAAGAACAAGTATCTGCTAGGCATACTGTGCGACGGACCTTCCTATTTTGCTACGAAAACGCAGCGCGACCGTGAGATTACGCAACCCGGAGTATTGAAGGGATTGGGCTGGAATCTGCTGCGTGTGTGGGCTGTGGATTGGTTTATGAATCGCGAACAGACTGTTCAGAAAGTGCTCGACGAGCTTAAACGACTGGAAGATGCCGATAATACGGATGCGTCCGTCAAATCAGCGCAGCCATCTGTCCCCAAGACCGAAAAGCCGCAGCAGCCTGCCGGCTTTGCAACTATGCCTTTCAGCGTGAGCGAAGACGAGATAGTTCACGCCGAAACAAAGGAAATTCCTTATCAGGAAGCCGACATCAGGCGTGCATTCAAAGGAATGAATGCAGAGAAACTGGAGGCAAATTCGGAAAAATTGAGCGAAGATATAAGAAAGATTATAGAAGCCGAACAGCCCGTAAATGCTTCTTGGATTGCAAAGCGCATCATAAAGACTTGGGGAATGACGCGCACTTCGCAGAGATTGACGGATATGATAGCCAATGATATTGTCCGTTTCAAGGTGGACCGAACCTATAATGAGGCTGATCCTACGGTTTGGTTGAATACTGATTCGATGAAGAATTTCGATGGTTTCCGTCAGGCTAACGGTCGTGAAATCGATGAAATACCGGGTATTGAGGTGTCGAACTGCATTGTTTTTGCCATCGAGCAGCAGGTTTCTATCCCACGGGAGGAATTGAAGAAACAGGTAAGCAAGCTGATGGGATTCAACAGAATGGGTGCAAAGGTAGATACTGTGATTGATAATTGCCTGACGGTTCTTCTCTCGCAAGGCAAGATAACCGAGTCAGAAGGCGTTCTGAAGGTTGTTGTCCAATAGTTTCTGAAGTGCGAAAGAGCCATATCAAACTCTGTTTTGAGTATTGATATGGCTCTTTTTTAATGTTGTTGATTAAAACTCCACTGTTATTTTACCATTGAATTGACGGCCGGTCAGATAGTTTGGAACTGCATATTGCTGACCCGAAATGTCTGTTATCCAATAATAGGAATTGACATTGTTGATGCCTAAAAGGTTCAGACAGTCCAAGCCTAACCAAACATTACGGAAGATAGACGGCTTTGCGCCATCGTGATTGTCGTAAAGTCGGTAGCTCATACCGATATCGGCACGTCTGTACGCTGTGGCACGGAAGGAATTGTTCTCGAGTTCCTTGTGTGGAGCAGCGAAAGGAAGCCCGTCGGCATAGGCAAGTTTCAGCGACATTCTCCATCGTGTAGTTCCCGGGAAATAGTCCGTGAAGAAAAGGTTTACGGCGAATCGCTGGTCGGTTGGCAGAGGAATGCTCTTTCCGTTCAGTTTCATTCTTGTATTCATCAGACTGAAGGTAAGCCAAGAATCAGCACCCGGTACAAATTCTCCGAAGAGTTTCAGGTCGATACCCATTGCGTGGCCGGACGCTTCGTTATCTCCATAATATGTTACCTTAACGTTATCAACGGAATAGGGAACAAGGCGCGACATTGCTTTGTAATAGACCTCGGCAGAGAACTTGAAAGGACGATTCATCATCTGAAAACGATAGTTCATTGCCGCCAAAGCGTGGATGGAACGCTGTGATTTTATTTTCTCGTTGAGGGTTGCGTATGTTATGCCGTTAATCAGAGTGGTATCGCGAAGCTCTTTATAGAAAGGTGCCTGATAGTAAAGTCCGCCTGCGACACGGAACGACAGATTACGGTTCCAGCCGGGAGTGATGGTAAGCGACGCTCGCGGCGACACGATGCTCTCACCGTTGAAGCCCCAATGTGCGTAGCGGACACCATAGTTCAGCGTGAAGAGAGTAGGGATGGAGTCGTTGGTCTGGAAATTCCAAGTGTCCTGAAGATACCCCTCAAATCGTTTCGTATCCAGTTTGTTCTGCGCTCTCAGCGAGTAAATCATATTCAGGTCTTTACCTGTGTGTGGAACATTGTATCCTGCTGAGTCACGGTATTCGTATTCGGCAGAATTTTCCGTGATTCTCTCTATCTTATAGGTAGCTCCGCCTTCGATGTTATGCTTGCCTGCCCTGTGCCTCATCATCAGCTTGAGGCTTTGAACGTTGGCTTTCAGATAATCGCGCGAATGCTGCATATAGGTTCCTACGCCGAGATTTTCGGAAGTTTCGGTCTGTGTGAGCCAATACTGTCCCTGAATGTCATAGCGTTGCTGCTCCTTTGTGGAGAATGCAGAAGCAATGAGCGAAACATCGGTCTTCGGCGAAAGGTGGTTGGTAATGCTGAATGTGCCGAAATATGTGCGGAAAACATCCTTTTCCTTGCCGTCGAAGTAAACTTTGAATGCCTTTACATTCTCCATTGTACCGAAATTCGTCTCACGGTCTTCAGGTTCAAAATTATAATGGTTGTCGGAAATGTTACCGATGAAATCAATCTGCCATCGCTTGCCGGGCTGCCAAGAGAGATAAGTCTGGTAATCGAGGAACGAGGGATTGTATTCTCCCTTTGTTTCCAACGAACCGAGCAGATATTTGTTCGACTTATAGCGCAGTCCGTTAGTCCAAGTAAGTTTCTTTGAGGACAGTCCGAAGTATCCACTCGCACCAAGCATCGAGAGTGAAACGGAGCCTTCGGTGCGTTTGGGGCGTTTGTAGGTAATGTCGAGCGCAGAACTCATCTTGTCTCCGTACTTTGCTTCAAATCCACCGGTTGAGAATCCCACGTTTTCCACCATATCGGGATTGATTACAGAAAGTCCTTCCTGTTGTCCGCTGCGCACCAAGAAAGGTCTGTAAACCTCCACATTATTTATATATACGGAGTTTTCATCGAAAGTACCGCCACGAACATTATATTGCGACGACAGTTCGGAGTGAGTGGAAACGCCTGCCTGTGTCTGAATTATTTCCTCGATGGCATTGCCTGTCGCGGAAGGAGCGCGCTTGGTATTGTCCAGTTTCAATACCTCGGTAGTGCCGTGCTGCGGCGTTTTTCCCTCAACAACCACTTCCTGAAGCTCGTTGTCGTCGGCAAGCTGAACCAAAAGCGTCTGCTTGCCCTGTGGTCTTACCAAAATTCTGGTCTTGCTCTTGTAGCCGAGCATCGAGAATCTTACCTTGACGGAATCCTCACTCTGTAATTGCAGGCTGAACTCGCCCTTGAGGTTGCTCATTGCCAGTTGTCCCTGCGAAACAACCATAATGGATGCCAGCTCAATAGGGTTTCCGTCCTTGTCGGAAACCTTTCCCTGAAGCGTGAACGACTGTCCCATCGCCACGCAGGAAGTGATGAGAAACAAGCCAAGTATGATTATCTTTGAAATCTTATCGTGTAACATATTTTCATTAACGTGGCAAAGCTGCATTTATTGCTCTGATACTGCAAAATAAAACCCCACTACACCTTTACGGGCAGTGGGGAGTATGCTTTTAATTTTCAACAAAAATTAGCCGAGATACTTCATCAGCACTCTGGCGTTTCCACTTTCGCGGATTTTCTCAATGGCCTTTTCGCGAATCTGGCGCACACGCTCGCGGGTGAGAGCCATCTCTGTTCCAATCTCTTCCAGACCCTTTTCCTGACAGCCGATGCCGAAACACTCGATAACGATCTTGCGCTCGCGTTCCTTCAGTGTGTTCTGAAGAACAGCCTTTAAGTCGTCCGACATTGACTCGAAGTCTACGCCCTTGTCCGTTCGGGAATCATCGCCTGAAGAAAGCATATCGCTCATTGAGTTGTCATCATCATCGCTGAATGGCGCATCAATGCTCATGTGGTGATTGTCCGCACTCTGACTCTGACGGATTCGTGCTTCGTCGATACCTGTAAGATCGGCTAATTCGTGAATTGACGGACGACGGTTGTGCTTCTGAACAAACTCATTCGTTACCTGATTGATCTTAGAGATAGCACCAACCTGATTCAAAGGAAGGCGGACAATGCGGCTCTGCTCAGCGATTGCCTGAAGAATGCTCTGGCGAATCCACCATACGGCATAAGAGATGAACTTAAATCCACGAGTTTCATCGAATTTCTCGGCAGCCTTTACGAGTCCAATGTTACCTTCGTCGATAAGGTCGGTAAGAGAAAGCCCCTGATGCTGATATTGCTTTGCAACAGATACCACGAATCGAAGATTGGCTTTAATGAGTTTCTCCTTAGCTCGTTCTCCTTTTCTTCCACCCTTATGAATTTCTTGAGCAAGCTCAATCTCTTCATCAACGGTAATCATAGGTTCACGGCCAATTTCTACCAGATACTTGTCGAGAGCCTCACTGGAACGATTGGTAATACTTTTGGAAATCTTAAGTTGTCTCATGAATAAAATTTATGATTTTTGCAGCAGAAATAAATTCTAAAATGCGTAAAATGACTTACAAAGTTACAATAATATTTCCAGAAAATGAATGCTGTTAAGTTTTTTTGTCTAAAAAATATGTCAAATTTGTGAGTGGAATGAAATCGATATTAACAGAATAATCGAAGTCTCGGTAATGATAAACTGCGCATATCGTTGACTATTAGTTATTTGTCTACATCTTGTTTCTCGAATGACAAGTTCATCTCTTTGCTTAGAACTTAGATGCAAAGTTACGAAAAAATCTTGAAATCTGCAAACAATGAGTAGAAATCATACAGCCAAACAAACGTGTTGCTTCTATGTGTAGAGTCAACCAGCAAGTGCAAAATTACAACACATGTTTGAAGAACTCGCACTTTGGTGTGGAAAAGTTTAGTTTTTCCCTTGGTCTTTCATTCAATTTCTTCTGTATGGCCATAATCCTCTTGTCCGTATAGTTCTCAAAGGAATCCTTTTTAGGGATATATTGCCTGATTAACTTGTTTGTATTCTCAATGGCTCCCTTTTGCCATAAACAATATGGATCTGCAAAGTACACAGGCACGCCCAACCATTTCGTGATATCCTTATGTGCGGCAAACTCAGGTCCGTTGTCAGTGGTAATGGTCTTCAGTCTGTCCTTGTATGGCAGCAGCAGTCTCCTGACTGCTTTTGCCAGAGGCTTCGACTGCTTCCCAAATGGCAGTTTCCGCATAAGCAACATATTGGTGGATTTCTCCACCAGTGTGAGTATGGCCCTTTGGGCAGGGTCGACGATCAGGTTCATCTCAAAGTCTCCAAATCTCTTCCCGTCCACTTCCTTGCTTCTCTCATGGATGCTCACCCTGTCCTTGACAGGAAGATGCCCACCCTTGGGGTGATGCCTGTATTTCATCTGATGTCTTGTGTGCCCGGCAAGTTTCCCTGTCGGGTCATTGTGGATGATGTTGTAGATGGACTGATGGAACACCCTTATCCCCTCATTCACACGCAGATACCCTGATATTTGTCTTGGAGACCATTGGTCATTAACGATATATTCCTTGATTCTCCAGACCAATTCGTCGGAGAGCCTGGAGTTGCTCACCGTTCGCCTCCTGCGCTCCATGGCCATGTCGTGCGCCTTCGTCCAGATATACTTTCCCGAGGGCGTGCTGTTGCGTTTGATTTCACGTGAGAGTGTTGCCTGACTGATGCCGACGATGGCGGCAATTTCTTTTCTTGCGGTTTTCTTTTGAAGTAAGGCGAAAATTTGCGACCTTTGCTCCGAGATTAATTGATGGTACATAAACAATACAAAGTTAGTTAATCTTGGGGAGACTTCGGTCTCCCTTTTTTAATTTGTATTGCCGGTTGTTGCTTTTTCCTCGCCGAGAGATGCAGACAACCTCTCGCTACGCTTCGAGAACGTCTGCGTCTCTCGGCGAGGGCTACTCTTTTTTGCACTTCGATTTGGAATCTTCATATGTCTTGCTGATAAATGAAACAATCAGGTATTGCCTTTTTAAACTTTTAACTCATTAGCATAAGCCAAACTTTCAATCTTTCTCGCATATCCTTTCTCTGGCAGACTGTAATTCTCAAATCAGCAATGTTTCAATTATTTGCCAATTCGTAAGTGTTTGAAAATCAGAAGCCAAATAGCGACTTTTCAATCTTCGCAAAAATGCAATCCATTCTATCGAAGATTGCGCTGCGTTTTTGCGAAGATTGCATTGCATTCTTCGCACAAATGAAAATTATGTTTTTACAAGTGATTTTTGGGTGTTCGTCAGACTAATGGCGAGATAAGGGTTTTTAACCAAAAAGCTTTTGCAGACTGACGGATTTCTGCTATCTTTGCATAATATAGACAATTATTAACAATATGAGAATCAACAAGACATTAGCTGTCGTTGCGTTGGCAATGACTATCGGAAGCACGGGGAGCTTTGCGCGAAGCTGTTTCTCTTCGTTTGCCGTGAACGATTCCACGGAGCAGGCAAGCAAGGAAACGGATGGCAAGGCTGACCGGAAGAAAAACGACAAAGACGATAAGAAGGACAAGAAAGATAAACTTTCGGACTACGAAAAACTTATAAAGAAAGGTGGAAGTGTGGAAGAAGGACTCTTCACAGTTCGTCATATCGAGGACAAATGGTACGTAGAAGTGCCTGATTCTGTGCTCGGACGCTATATGCTGGCAGTAACGCGTTTCAGCTCCGTGCCACAGAATTTCGGCAAATTTGCAGGCGAGGAACTTTCCGAAGCTACCATCTACTTTGAACAGCGCGATGCAAAGACGCTGCTGCTGAAGGCTTTTGTTCAAACGCACGAAGCAAATCCCAACGACCGTATCTCTATCACGCTCGCTGCATCAACGGCTGATCCTATCATTGCAGCCCTGAAAGTGATTGGAAGAAACAAGAAGAAAGACAAGCAACTGGTGGACATTAGTCCTTTGTTCGTGAAGGACAACAACATCGTCAGTCTGTCGGCTTCCGATGCCAAGTTTCTGAAACTGGGAGGATTGCAGGCCGACCGTACTTTCATAGACACCCTGAAGGTATATCCTATCAATCTTGAGGTGGCTTCCACGCGTACTTACGCCTCTCCAACGCCAAATAGCCCGGCATCCTATACGGGTTCGGTAACCATCGGCTTGAACACGAGCATAGTGTTGCTGCCGAAACATCCTATGCGCAAGCGATTCTGGGACAACCGTGTGGGCTATTTCACGAATCGCAGAACGGTGTTCAGCGACGATCAGAACAAGACGCAGCACGAGCAGGTAATATCCCGTTTCGAGCTTGTTCCGAAAGATGTGAAGAAATACAAGAAAGGCGAACTCGTGGAACCGGTTACACCTATTATATTTTATATAGATCCTGCCACGCCAAAACAGTGGGTTCCTTACCTGAAAGCAGGTATCGACGACTGGAATGTGGCTTTCGAGGCAGCCGGTTTCAAGAACGCAATACAGGGAAAGGAGTGGCCGGAGGACTCGGATATGAGTCTGGACGATGCGCATTACAGCGTGGTGCGCTATCTGCCTGCCGAAATTGAGAATGCCTACGGACCACGAATTGTTGATCCACGAAGTGGACAGATCATCGAGAGCCACGTGTGCTGGTATCACAACGTGATGAATCTGCTCACAAAGTGGTATATGATTCAGTGCGGCCCGCTCGATAAGCGTGCGCAGAAAATGAAGTTTGATCCGGAACTGATGGGCGAACTCATCCGTTTTGTTTCCAGTCACGAGGTTGGACACGCGCTCGGATTGCGCCACAATATGGGTGCAAGCCACGCCACTCCCGTGGAAAAGCTGCGCGACAAAGCGTGGGTGGAAGCCAACGGACACACGGCAAGCATTATGGATTATGCCCGTTTCAACTATGTTGCGCAGCCGGAAGACGGCATTTCAACGAAGGGTATCTTCCCTCGCATCAATGATTACGATAAATGGGCTATCAAGTGGGGGTATCAGTATCGTCCCGATTTCAAGGATGAATTTGAAGAGAAGGAAGGGCTTCTGACCGAAACGACGAACGTGCTTGCGAAGAATCCACGCCTTTGGTTTGGTGGCGAAGGCCGGGGAGAAGACCCTCGTGCGCAGACGGAAGACCTTGGCGACGACAATGTAAAGGCAAGCGAATACGGATTGAAGAATCTGAAGCGAGTTGTAAACGGTCTTCCTGAATGGACAAAGCAGACCAACGACAGAACGGACGATTTGAAGGAAATGTGGAAAGCCGTAAAGGATCAGTTCAATCGTTACAACAACCACGTGTTGAAGAACATCGGTGGTCGCTACAACAACAATGTGCCCGGCAAGAAACCTTACGAAGTAGCCCCTGCAAGTAAGCAGAAGGCAGCAGTGGAGTATCTTGGGCGTAATCTTTTCGAGGCACCGATGTGGCTCTATCCGTCAAACATAATTGATATTACAGGTACTGACGTGGTTTCTGACATTGCTGGTCAGCAGCAGCGGGTTCTTTCCCGGATGATGTCGGTAGATGTGCTCGGCAATGTCTACAAATATCAGGACGGTTCTGCCGTTGCCTATCAGTTGGAAAGCTATCTCGACGACCTGTATAAGGCAGTTTGGAAACCTTTGGCAGCTATGACCGGCAGCAATTTGCAGGCTCGTCGTCTGCTCCAGAGAGCATATATAAATAATGTGAACACTCTTCTTAATCCGGCAGAAACGCCTGCAAAGGACGCAAAGACACCAACTGCGGCAAGGCAAAGAACATTGAACTCCGACATTCAGCTCTATCTTGAACAGCAATTAGACCGAATTGAACAGTTCTGCAAGGCTCAATCTGCACAGGGAACAGGCATCAATACACGCCATTTCAAGGATTTGCTTCGCCAGATTAAGTTGGTAAAGGAAAGAAGAACCACAGTGAAATAATTTCGCTTATCCCTCAAATCCTCTCCTTTTGGAGGGGATTTGCTGTATTATTGCGTAGTAGTATTAAACCATTTAATGCTTTTCCAATCATAGAATCAGCATAGAGTGGATAGTGGACGACTATTTATTAATTTAAATTCCCTTAATTAAAGAGGACTAAAATAGACTTAAAATGAGATATTTAATTTTATTAATTACTTTTATGAGCACGTTAGTTACAAATGCACAAGACGTTATCAAATTGCCGGATCCGTTCGTCGGAAGTTCCAAATACGATTTAAGCCTGATGGGAGCACTCTCTTCGCGTTCGTCCAATCGTGAATTTGGCGATGAGGAAATCAATAATCAGGACCTTTCCACCTTGCTTTGGTGTGCAACGGGAGTGAATCGTGAAGACGTGAATAAGCTAACGGCACCTTCGGCAATCAATGCTCAGGACATTATGGTGTATGTTTGCTCGGTAAAGGGTGCTTATCTTTACGACCCTTTCAAGAATGAACTGAAGAAAGTAACCGATGGGGATCTGCGTGTTTCCATCGCCGGCCGACAGAAAGGAATGGAAAAAGCACCCATCAGCCTTGTGCTTGTTTCCAATCAGGCTAAGTTTGGTGGTGAAAGCACCAACGGAGCAATGATTTCCGGTGCTATGGATGCAGGTTATGTTTCGCAGAATATCTATCTTGCCTGCGCTGCTATGGGGCTGAATACGGTAGCTCGTGCCACGATGGATAAGGAAGCATTGCAGAAAAGTCTGAAACTTACGGAGCAGCAAGTGCTTTTTCTCAATCATCCGATAGGACACAAGCCGTTCAAGCTTCAGCAAGCTGATGGCAATGTTGCGAAGTAAAGGAGCATAACCTGAGTTAAGAATGAGCCGACAAGTGGATAGAGGAGTGGGGGAACAAGTAAGTTAGTTCACATTCTTCCCATATCAGCCTTGTCTTCCCTTTATTTCACTTTGCATAGACGGTAATACAACTTGTAACTTATTCATTAATTACATTGTATCTCTGAGTTTGGAACAATCCATAACTCAGAGATGTTATTTTAATTATAGGTTGCATTGTTCTGTTCTTTTGCAACCACCGTCGTTTCAGATTCCTTTTCCTGTTGTGGAACGTTCAGGTCTTGAAGATGCCGCATTGCGTCTTCATCGCCATATTCTGCTGCCATCCTGTACCAACGTATGGCTTCCTCAAGATTTTTCTCCACGCCGTTGCCCTCCCTGTAACAGTTTCCAATAAATTCCATAGCCCACGGTTCGCAGCCATTGGCAGCCTTGAAAAGCCATTCCAATCCCTTTTTCCTGTCGGATTCAAGGCCGCATAATCCATTGAAATAAAGAATACCTAATTTATATTGTCCCAATGCAACGCTCGAATAAGCCGATTTCCGGTACCATTCCAACGCCTTTTTAAAATCAGTTTTCACTCCCCAACCATTTTCAAAACACATTCCAACATTGTAATAGGCATCTATATTGCCTGCTTTGGCAGCCTTTACATAATACCGATACGCCTTATCGAAGTCTTCGTTATCAAACGCCTCATCGGCTTTTTCCAATAATCTGTCTGCCTTTTTCGTTGTTTTCTCAACGCTATTCATTGCTACACGGAACGGCACTTCGGCTTGTGCCATTGCCATTTGAGGCATATATAGAATGCAAATAGCTATGAACAATATTCTCATATTGAATAAAAGTTTATATGTTTTTGTGAAATAACAAATTAAATAATTGAAATACAAAACTACAAATATTATTCGAGAAACTTGTTCGCTGCAAGATTATTTTTCATAATGAGGAATGCTGAACATTCGTCAATACAATGAAAAACGAAAAAGATAACGGGCAAGTCAATGATTCGACTTGCCCATTGATAAAATTTTTCTTAATTCAAGATTATTTTTCTTGTGTTCTTTTTGCCCAATGACTTGTAAGTGAGTAGATAGATTCCCGAATTTAGTTCTGAAAGATTTATTTCCTTGGCTTCTCCTTTGGCATAAACTACTCCGGAAATTGATGTAATGCACCATTGGTTGGGACGGTCGAAGTAAACATTTCTTCCTAAAATTCGGCAGCTATCAGTTTCGTTTTCTGCCTCTAAAGTATTGATTCCAGTCAGCACATCAGTGTCTTCGCCGTCTCTTATGAACCAGTTTTTCGCCGTAGCTTTCCTAATAATGTCGTCGGTAATTTGGTTGTGTTCAGCACCTGCTTCCGTGTCCTGTGAATTGAACATAGAGAGGATGCCTCCTTCTGGTGCGGCTTCCAGACTTTCCACCAACTTGTCTGAAGCGTCAGCGTTCAGATAATTGTGGTCGATGAAAATCATTCTGAGTCCTGTGCAGCCTTTGGGCGCAAATGATGCTAACTTATTGTTGGAACAAGCTAAGGCAACCAGATTCGTAAGTCCGTCGATATTCAGTTCTGTCAGCTCGTTGTTCGACACAAAAACTTCGGCAAGTGCGATGTTCTTTGTAAGGTCCAGCTTCTTAATATGATTGAAACCACACGCCAGAATTTCCAATTCGGTCTGGTTCTCAAGGTTCAGTTCCGAAATTTCGGTATCAGAACAATACAGCTCTTTCAGGTTTCTGCAATTGCTGAAATCCAGTTTTTCGATTTTTGTATTGTTGCACACCAGCTCCTTCAGATTCTTTTTGTTGCTGATATTCAATGCTTTCAGGTTTTCATTGTCCTTGCAATGAATCTGTACGAGATTGGGATTGTTGTCCAAATTCAGTTCCTCAAGGTCGCAATCTTCACAGCGCAGTTCCTGTAATTTGATGTTTTTAGATACGTCTAATTTCCCTAATTTGAGTTTTTTACAGTCAAATTTCTCAAGTTCCGTGCAATTTTCCACGTTCAATGCCGTAATCTTGTTGTTGTAGCAACCCATTTCCACCAACTGGACGGCTTTGCTGAGGTCAAGGCTTTTAAGCTGATTGCCAAAGCAATAGAGCAGTTTTAAGTTTTCAGGTGTACCTAAATTCAAACTGCTTATCTGGTTTTCCTGACAATACAATAATGTGAGATAAGGATTTTTTGAAACATCCAGCGATTTCAACTGATTCATCTGACAGTCCAAAACTATCAGTTTTGCAGCTTCTTCGCAATTTATTTCGGTAAGCTGCATTGATGCACAGCTCAATGCAAACACCTCTCCTTCAATCTGAATAGTCGGTGCATCGGCACTTGCCTGCAAGGGCAGAAAGGCAGGTTTCTGCAAATTGTCGTTCACGGCATACTCTTTAAAAGTGCCGTCGCCCGTGTTAATCTTCACTTTCGAGTCTTTGGCAGCAATCAAAAGTCTGATAGCTTCGCCTTTAGGCATCGTGCTTTTCAGTATGATTTTTTGCGCAAAAACAGGAATGCAGAGCGCAAACAGCATAATAATAGATAAAAGTTTTCTCATAATTTATAGTATTTTAGGTATGGCAAAGATACAAAATGAATATTAATCTCGCAAAAAAGTTTTTGTTTTTCTGTTATATCTTGTTGGATTTCATCTAAAAGAATCTGATAATAGGATAAGGAAGAGACATCTATTCTGTAAAGAATGATTACTAAAAACAGTTCATTATTTTTTTGTAAAATAGAAAAATAAAGGGCAAAACAAGAGAGAAGAAGCAGCAAATTTGCCGTGATTGATTTCATCTGTGCGAGGTTTGCAATGCGTTTTTGCGAAGAACTAATTGCGTTTATCGCAAGAATACAATGCAATTATCGCACGAATAAAAGGCAAAAAACGGAGCTTCGGGAGGAGAATATGGTCAGTATGGTGGTTATTTTCTTCTGTTTCGGAAGATATTTATCGCTGTTTTATTGCACAATATTGATAAGTTAAAGCGAAAATATCTGTTTATCAGTTATATAAAAATGCACACGCATAATTCGCATATTTGAAAAATAAAAATCTTTTGTTCAAAATAAGCGAATTATGCAGCGTGTTTTGTCAATAATATTCACAAATATATGTGCCAGTCAGCAAATTTTAATCTTGCTTTAAAAGCTGCTTATAGAATGCTTCGTATTCTTTTGCCACCTTTATATAATTATGGTGTTTCTGAACATACTCAATGCTTTCTGCTTTCAGTCGCTGAATCTGCGAGGGATTTTCAACAATCTTTTTAAGCTCTTTGTAGCAGCTTTCGTATGTCGGTTCTACATTCACGATGGGGCGAAGTCGTTTTTCGCCGATGATTTCGTAGTTTTCAGGTTCGCCTCCACCAATGCATACGATGCCACGGCTCATTGCTTCGAGTGGATTCATCGAAGGGGTGTAGCTGTAAAGTTGGTCCAGTATGAGGTCGGAACCCTCCATCATCTCAACATATTCGCTGAAAGGGATTCCATTGGCAATTTTCAGTTCAACCTTGGTGGGGTATTCATTCTCTATATCCTGTGCGGCTTTGAGCATAATGTCCGTTCCCTTGTATTCAGAACGGCTTTTGCTGATTCCAACGAAGATTTTTATCGGGAGTTCAGCCTTGCTGCAAACGGCTGCGTCCGGCTTTGTCTTTATGGGATAAGGGATGAACGTTGTCTTTTCCTTGAAGCGGGGATGATAGCACACCCAATACTCATAGAGTCCGGCAACAATGCCATTGCAGTCTTCGGCAATGTATCTGTTCAACGCCTCTTTCGGAGTGTTGAGCCAGTCTTTTCGCTCTTTCAGCGCGTCCTTGTTGGTTCGCAGCGTGCTGCCGATATTGAAATCGCTGTAACGCAACGGCATTTCTGTGCTGCAAGTGTGAACCCAATAATAGTCCATTCCGAAAGCACCGAGAACTATTTTTCTGTTATGCTTCCTCAGATACTTGTAAATACGGAAGTGTCTTTCGGCTTTGAACTCAAAAAAAAGAGGGTTGATGAGTTGGACTATATCATAATTTCTGAACTTACAAAGAAGTGAATAAACCCTGATTAACAGACTTATACCTCCAATCTTTCCATCTTTTCTTGAAACATCAATGTCTCTCGGATAGTTTTTCCAAAAGTCTCCGTTAGAAACCACGGTTACTTCGTGGCCGAGCGTGCGCAAACCCTCAGCCAACGTCCAATGCACGTTGCTGTATTCTCCTAAAAGCAATATCTTCATTCTTCTTTTTTCATTCTTGGCAACACCATCAGCAGCACACGGCGACCCGATTTTGAATTGACGGCTTTTCTGAAAAGTTTATATTTCTTCGTGTAGTCTCTGTCGGGCAATGGGAAAAGCCCCTTGTCGTAGAGTTTTCTGACGGCTTTTTCAAGGTATTGTGCATCCTTTGTAAGTACGATAAGATTGTAGAGATAATCCATCGTGAGCTGCGCCACCCTTCGTTTCAATCCCTGCTGTGCCCTCGGTGGCAGCGTGTCCGTCCGTTCATTCAGTCTGCAAATCACGTCGAAGTTGTCGTTGAGACGCTTTAATACCGACTTGGTGTCTTTTCTGTGGATGACGGAGTCGCTGTGCTGACGGTAGAAATAGGCTTTTGCATCCGTGCTGATAAGTCGTTCTGAAAGTAAAAGCAACTGTGGCGTAAACTCCTCATCCTCACCGTATGAAGTATTTTCGTTGAATTTCAGGTTTATCAGTAGGTTCTTGTCGAAGATATACCCCCATATCGCCCCCTTGATGTTCTGATGGTTCAGGAAAGCTATGCCGTCTATCGGTTCGGAATCGTTCGGCTCCGAGGTGTCATCGGGGTTGCTTGTTTTGTCGAACGATACCACATCGGGCTGCCTGAATCTCAACAAGTCGAGGCAATGCTCGTATGCAGGGGAAATGAGATAGTCGTCGGCATCGATGAAATGAACATATTTTCCTTTGCAAATGTCTATTCCTATATTCCTTGCCGCGCTTACTCCGGCATTGCTTTGACGAAAGTACTTAATGCGCTGATACAATGACAGTAAATCGTTCAAAACAGTATTGGCTGACCCATCATCGACGACAATGATTTCTTTTTCCTCATTGCTCAGCGAAAGACGGAGAATACTCTCAACGCATTCTTTCAGCATCGGATACGGCTGATTGTGATAAGTGATGATAAAGCTGATCAAAGGATTGGCTTTAGAGGCTTGCGGAGTAATCGACTTGGTTTGCATAGGCGTTTTCTTCCAGTTAGGTTAAGTGCGAAATTCTACTGTCCGTGCTTTGAAAATAGTGAGCTTCAGGGCATTTAAAAGCGTTTTCTCAACATTGCAGACGATGATAATTGCACTTAGTTTCATAAATATATATTGCAAAAATAATAAAAACTTTTAACTTCCGTTTAAATATTAATGAAAAAAACAGACGGCTATTCGCATATTGTAAGATATACCGGGCTTTTTGGTGGCGTGCAGGGATTGAACATTCTTGTAGGAATCGTGCGTAACAAGCTCGTGGCTATGTTGTTGGGCCCCGAAGGAATGGGACTTATTTCGCTGTTCAACTCCACGTTGAAGCTCGTTGGCGACTCCACGAACTTCGGTATTCCGATGAGTGCCGTAAAGAATATTTCGGAGTTCTACGACAAAGGATGCGAGGAGAAACTGAAAGAACAGATAAGGATTGTGCGTTCGTGGAGCTTGATAACCGGGCTTTTGGGTATGTTTCTCGCAATGGTGCTGAGTCCTTTGCTGAGCAAGTTTACCTTTTCTTGGCACGGACACACGCTGCACTTTGCACTCCTCTCGCCGATTGTAGCCATAACGGCTGTTACCGGAGGCGAATTGGCGGTGCTGAAAGGCATCCGAAAGCTCAAGGAACTGGCAGTAACGTCTATCTATAATGTGTTGGGCGCACTGGTAACGTCGGTTCCATTATATTATTTTTTCCGCGAACAGGCCATTGTTCCGTCGTTGGTTATAATGGCTCTGATACAAATGTGCATTACCATCGGCTTTTCCTATAAGCTCTATCCTGTGCAACTGACGAAGAGCCGAACCGTTCTCGGCAAGGGTTTCGGAATGATGAAGTTGGGATTGGCGTTCGTTCTTGCCGGCATTTTGGGTTCAGGTGCCGACTTCCTCATCAGGAGTTTCCTGAGCAATGTGGCGGGAATAGAAACCGTGGGACTCTTCAATGCGGGCTATATGATGACGATGACCTACGTGGGAATGGTGTTTTCGGCGATGGAAACGGACTTTTTTCCTCGTCTTTCTGGTATGAACGGAATGGATTTCAGCTTCAATCAGACGGTAAGCCGGCAGATCGAAGTGATGCTCTTGCTCGTTTCGCCCCTGTTGGTCGTCTTTGCGCTCTTCCTTCCCTTTCTTCTTCCTCTGTTATATACGGGCAGGTTTATGCCGGCATTGGGAATGATGCAGGTGGTTATGCTTGCAATGTATTTCAGGGCGTTGAAACTGCCGGTGCAGTACATTCCCCTTGCCAAGGGCGATTCGCTGTCCTATCTGCTGCTCGAGGCTATCTACGACATCGTTCTGGTGCTGCTCGTTATGCTGCTGTTCAACAAATATGGCCTTGTAGGGGCAGGTTTCGGAATTACGATAGCGGGAATCATCGATTTCATCGTTGTTTTCGTCTATGCCAGATGGAGATACAATTACAGACCTACGGCAAATATATTCCTCTATTCAGCCATTCAGATTCCAATCGGCATCCTTACGTATGTCTGCACCTCGTCGCCAAGCCCTTTGGTGTACTGGGGAATCGGAGCATTGCTGGCGATAATGAGTATCGCCACTTCGATAACCATTCTCCGTTCAAAGGTGGGACTATGGAACAGTCTGGCTTCAAAAATTACCAATCGCTTCAGAAAAAATGGCAAGGATTAGTATATTAGTAGCTGTCTACAACGCAGAAAAGTTTCTGAATCAATGTCTTGACTCTTTATTGAGCCAAACGCTGCAAGATATTGAAATTATATGCGTTGATGACGCTTCTAAAGACAGTTCCTTTTCCATATTGGAGGACTATCAGAACAGGGACAGGCGCATAAGCGTGATGCGACTGGAACAGAACTCCGGGCAGGCAGTTGCACGCAACAGAGCTTTGGAAACAGCATCGGGAGAATACATTTGCTTTGTGGACAGCGACGACTGGCTTGCGCCCGATGCCTTATATAATATTGTGGAAACGTTCGATTCTGCCCCCGATACGGATTCCGTGCTGTTCAATGTGGTCTATTATTATGGAGAGCAGCGTCAGGAAGTCTATGCTATGCCTGATTTTGAAAGCAAAACGGGCGAAAAGGCGTTCGTGGACAGCCTCACTTGGAAGATTCACGGTGTGTATGCCGTGAGGAAAGAAATACACAAAAGATTTCCTTACGACGACTCCTCGCGTGCTTACAGCGACGATAATACGACGCGTCTGCACTACCTTAATTCGCGAAAGGTAAGGAAAAGCACAGCCACCTATTATTATAGGCAGCATTCTGATTCGGTTACGCACGCCATAAGTCCGAAGAGATTCGACTATCTTCGTGCCAACTGGAGTATGAAGAAGCAACTGGAGGGCCTGAACGTATCGGATGAAATCCTCGATATATATGAAGAGATGCGTTGGCTGAACATCGTAGGACTCTATATGTTCTACTATCTCCATCGAAACCATTTACCGCCTGAAAGCAGCGAAGAGGGTTTGGCATTGATTAAAAAGATGTGGCAGTCGATAGAAACCGAAAGATTGCCACGCCGTTTAATGCGAAAATTCGGATATATGCCGTTCCGTGGCTGTTGGCTTCTGTTCAGATTACAGGAGGAACTCTATTTCTTTTTGAGAGGATTGCTGAAGAAAAACATTGAATGATGGGCGAGGAAATCTTCATCAGGATAGAATCCGATAATATACAATAAATCATAAGAGAGTCTGTTTGTAAGACGTTTTGCAGGCAATTTGGAACTTTTACAAAGTTGATTTCCCCGGGATAGAAAGAAAAACAAGCAAAAAAAGATTTTTTTCACGATTAGGTTTTGTGAATAAATAATAATTTACTAACTTTGTTGCGCAATTAATCTATGACAAAGACAACATAAGATATTTATGGCTAAGATAAAGACGATTGGTATTCTGACTTCAGGAGGCGATGCTCCCGGTATGAATGCAGCGATTCGTGCAGTAACACGTGCTGGTATATACAACGGATTTTCAATCAAAGGCATTTATCGCGGCTATGACGGTCTTATTACAAACGACATAAAACCTTTTACTACGGAAAACGTAAGTGGCATTATTGGTCAGGGTGGTACGATTTTGAAGACGGCAAGGTCTGCCGGTTTCGCAACGGAAGAAGGCCGACAGAAAGCGTATGAGAATCTTGTGAAGCAAGGAATAGATGCGCTTGTTGTCATTGGTGGAAATGGTTCGCTCACGGGAGCGATGACTTTCGCACAGGAATATGATTTCTGCTGCATAGGATTGCCGGGAACGATTGACAATGACCTGTACGGAACGGACAACACCATCGGATATGATACTACGATGAACACCATTATGGAGTGTGTAGACCGTATCAGAGATACTGCGCAGAGCCACGAACGCATCTTCTTCATAGAGGTAATGGGGCGCGATGCAGGTTTTCTGGCGCAAAATTCAGCCATTGCGAGCGGAGCAGAAGCAGCTATTATTCCTGAGGATTCAACGGATGTGGATCAGTTGGCCCGCTTTATGGAGCGGGGCATCCGCAAGTCGAAGAAGAGTTGTATCGTGATTGTCTCAGAAAGTCCTAAGTGTGGAGCTATCTATTATGCCGACCGTGTGAAGAAAGAATTTCCCGATTACGACGTGCGTGTCTCCATTCTCGGACACTTGCAGCGTGGAGGTCGCCCGTCGGCACGCGACAGAATCCTCGCAAGCCGAACAGGTGTGGGTGCTATTGAAGCCATCTTGCAGGGGCAGCGCAACATTATGATTGGCGTAAGGAACAATGAGGTGGTGTATGTGCCGTTGTCGGAAGCAATCCGTTCCGACAAACCTTTCGACAAGAAACTCATAAAGGTGTTGGCGGAATTGAGTATCTGATTAGAAACCTAAACAATCAGCAAAGAAAATAAAAATATAAAAATATAAGCGTATGTCACAGATAAATGGACGTATATCCCAGATTATTGGTCCGGTAATTGACGTCTACTTTGATGTTCAAGGAGAAGATCCGGAAAAGGTTCTTCCAAGGATTTACGATGCTCTTCGAGTAAAGCGTCCAAATGGACAGGATTTGATTATTGAAGTTCAGCAGCACATTGGCGAAGACACGGTAAGATGTGTTGCGATGGACAATACAGAGGGCTTGCAGCGCGACTTAGTCGTTGAACCCACCGGCAGCCCTATTGTTATGCCTGCCGGCGACCAAATCAAGGGTCGTATGCTGAACGTGGTTGGTGTTCCTATCGACGGTATGGAAACGCTCAGTATGGAAGGAGCGTACCCAATCCACCGTGAAGCTCCTAAGTTTGATGAACTTTCCACACAGAAGGAAATCCTGTCTACCGGTATCAAGGTGATTGACTTGCTGGAACCTTATATGAAAGGTGGTAAGATTGGTTTGTTCGGTGGTGCCGGTGTAGGTAAAACGGTGCTCATTATGGAGCTTATCAACAACATTGCCAAAGGCCATAACGGTTATTCAGTATTTGCCGGAGTCGGCGAACGTACCCGTGAAGGTAACGACTTGATTCGAGATATGCTTGAATCTGGCGTAATTCGATACGGAGAGAAGTTCCGCAAGGCAATGGACGAAGGCAAGTGGGATCTTTCCCTTATCGACAAGGAAGAATTGCAGAAGTCTCAGGCTACGCTTGTATATGGTCAGATGAACGAACCACCGGGTGCCCGTGCCTCAGTAGCTCTGTCAGGTTTGACCGTAGCAGAAGAATTCCGCGACCACGGTGGCAAGAACGGCGAAGCAGCAGATATTATGTTCTTCATCGATAATATCTTCCGTTTCACACAGGCAGGCTCTGAGGTCTCTGCGCTTTTGGGACGTATGCCTTCAGCCGTAGGTTATCAGCCGACATTGGCAAGCGAAATGGGTGCAATGCAGGAGCGTATCACATCTACGAAGAAGGGTTCTATTACATCCGTACAGGCTGTTTATGTGCCTGCTGATGACTTGACCGACCCTGCACCGGCTACAACCTTTGCCCACTTGGATGCTACGACGGAATTGAGCCGTAAGATTGCAGAGTTGGGTATTTATCCTGCCGTGGATCCGTTGGGAAGTACCTCTCGTATTCTTGACCCACTGGTAGTAGGCAAGGAACACTATGATTGTGCGCAGCGTGTGAAGCAGCTTTTGCAGCACTACAATGAGTTGCAGGATATCATTGCCATCTTGGGTATGGACGAATTGTCCGACGAGGATAAGTTGGTGGTAAACCGTGCGCGTCGTGTTCAGCGTTTCTTGTCGCAGCCGTTTACCGTTGCAGAACAGTTCACGGGTATTCCAGGTGTGATGGTTCCGATTGAGGAAACTATCAAGGGCTTCAACTGCATCTTGAATGGCGAGGTGGATGACCTTCCGGAACAGGCATTCCTCAATGTCGGTACAATCGAGGATGCGAAGGAAAAGGCTAAGAAACTTCTTGCAGCTGCTCAGGGCTAAACAAGTTGTAACATAATAACAATAGTTGCTGATGTTAAGTCTAAAGATAATATCACCGGAGAAGATAGTTTTCGCAGGCGAGGTAGACAGCGTTCTCGTTCCCGGCGAAGTGGGCGAGTTCGAGATTCTCAACAATCACGCACCGATTATCTCTACATTGGTTGCCGGTCGTGTGGTTTATGCCATCGGTAGCGAGAAAACGACGCTTCAGGTTCTCGGTGGATTTGTTGAAGTAAAGAAGAACGAGGTAAACCTCTGCGTTGAAATGTAATAGCATCTAACCGTGTGGATAGGCTGATGACGAATATAGATAAGATAAGTAGAACATACAATAAGATAAGTTTGTGGGTTGTTTCCGGGCTTACGCTCGCCGGATTGCTCGTAACACAGGCTTTGATGCGCTCAAACTTCATAATACCATTGGTGGTCAGTGCTGTATTCTATCTTGTCATCAACATATTTTACGGCAAGGCTTGGAAAGCTATTGCCAGCAGTTCTCCTAATTCTTTAGGTAAGTTCTATATGGCAGGCTCGATGGCAAAGATGTTCGTAACGCTGATGGCTGTGATAATCGGGGCTGTCGCTTGGAGAAATAACAAGGAAATGATTGTGGCATTCGTGTCAGTTTTCGTAACTTTTTATCTCGCGAACCTGATTCTGGACTCTGTCTACTTCTTTAAAGTTGAAAAAAATAATAAAATAAACAAATAAGAAGATATGAAATATTGCAAACAACTTCTCTTGTTGATGTTGCTCTTCATTGCGCTTGTTCCGGCAATGGGACGAGATATGAATACGAAGGCAAAGGTCGATGTGGAGGAGATATTGTGGGGACATATCAAAGATTCTTATGAATGGCATATCACTGACATTGGAGGGCACCCAGTCGTGATTCATTTGCCTATCATTGTGAAGAGTTCTACCGGATGGCATATCTTCAGCAGCAGCGAATTTGCTGAAGGACACGGCGAAAGCGACCGTCCCGGACCTTACAATCTTCTCATCAAAAATGGTAAGGATAAGAAGAATCCGAACAAGATAGTTGAAAAAATCAATGGAGAGGAAGTTGCTCCGTTTGATATTTCAATCACGAAGAATGTCTGTACGCTTTTCGTTGATGCCATCGTGTTGCTGCTTGTAATTCTGATTCCGGCAAGATGGTGCAAGAAACACAAGGCAAACGATCCTGCACCAAGTGGTTTTACGGGATTGATGCATATGTTCATTATGAACGTTCACGATGATGTTATCAAGCCTTGTATGGGAGAGGAGGATACACGCAAGTATGGTCCGTGGCTATTGACTTGCTTCTTCTTTATCTTCTTTGCCAACCTGATGGGACTTGTTCCGTTCCCTCCGGGCGGAGGTAACCTGACAGGAAACATTGCTTGTACCTGTTTCTTCGGCGTTTGCACGTTCCTGATTACCAACTTCACAGGTTCTAAGGAATATTGGAAGGAAATCTTCTGGCCTGACGTACCTGTTTGGATGAAGTTCCCGGTACCATTGATGCCGTTTATCGAGCTGTTCGGTATATTCACAAAGCCGTTGGCATTGATTATCCGTCTTTTTGCCAATATGCTGGCAGGTCACGCTATTGCATTGGCATTTGCAGCGATTATATTCATAATGTTTGGTATCGCAGACAATGCTGTCGTGAATTGGTCAGCAGGCTCTGGTATCACAGTCGTAAGCGTGCTTATGAGCGTGTTTATGATGATGTTGGAAGTCCTTGTAAGCTATATTCAGGCTTTGGTATTTACGATGTTGAGTGCAGTATTCATTGCGCAGGCACACGTAAAGCACCACGAAGCATAAAAGAGACTATTTAAAAGTAAAATATTAATAAATTAAAGATTTAAGATTATGTTATCATTATTATTAGCAGATGTTGCTATCGCAAAGTTGGGTGCTGCCTTTGGCGCAAGTTTGGCTGCTATTGGTGCAGGTATTGGTATTGGTCGCATTGGTGGTCAGGCTATGGATGCTATGGCACGCCAGCCGGAAAAAATCGGTGACCTTCGTTCTTCTATGATCATTGCAGCAGCTTTGATTGAAGGTGTAGCCTTCTTTGCTGTCATCGTTGCAATTCTCGCAATCGTAATGTAATAATGAGTAAGTGCCGTTAGGTACTGTAAGATATACTCATTAACAAATAATGTAAGAACAAAACCAGCGTATGGATTTATTAATTCCCAGTAGTGGACTTCTTTTTTGGATGACTGTTGTCTTCCTTATCGTTGCATTTATTGTGATAAAGTTCGGTTTTCCGGCAATTATCAATATGGTAAATGAGCGTAAGGAATATATCGACAGTAGTCTCCGCAAGGCTCACGAGGCTAATGAAAGATTGTCCAATATTCAGAAAGAAGGTGAATCCGTCATGCAGAAAGCACGTGAGCAGCAGGCTCTTTTGTTAAAAGAAGCGACTGCTACACGTGACTCCATCGTAGAAAAAGCGCAAGACAAGGCACGTGAAGAAAGTGCCCGTCTCATTTCTGAAGCTAAGACAGAAATTGAAGCAGAAAAGCAGAATGCTTTCCGTGATATCAGAGGTCAGGTTGCAGAGCTTAGTGTGAAAGTTGCGGAGAAGATTCTTCACGAGCAGCTTTCAAGCGATGAAAAGCAGATGGAATTGATAGGGAAATTGCTGGATAATGTTTCTTCTACTGGAAGCAATGTAAGTAAATAATAAGATTATGGATATAGGTGTAATATCTGTTCGCTATGCTCGTGCCTTGCTAAAGGGAGCAACAGAGCAAAAGCAAGAAGATGAACTCTATAAGGAGATGCAGACTTTGCTTGAGAGTTATTCTCAAGTGGAACAACTGCGTTTTACTATAGACAATCCTATGCTCTCAAAAAACAAGAAGCAGGAGATTCTCGAGATAGCTTGTGGCAATCAGCCTAGTGAACTCTTGAAATCCTTTCTGGCTTTGGTTTTGAAAGAGGGACGAGAAGGGATCCTACTCTTTATTGCGAACTCTTACATCACTCTTTATAGAAAGCAGAAGAATATTATTCAAGGAAAGCTGACTACGGCTGTTCCTGTAACGCCAAGTATTGAGGAGAAGATGAAGGCTTTGGTACACGAGAATGCGCAGGGAACTGTGGAATTCAATACAAAAGTCGATCCTGATATTATTGGTGGATTCATCCTTGAGTATGATACATATAGAATGGATGCTAGCGTGAAGACAAAGCTCAATGCTGTCCTCACACAGTTAATGAAATAAAGAAAATTACACATGTCAGATAAAATAAAACCAAGTGAGGTGTCTGAAGTTCTTTTGAAGGCACTTCAAGGCATCAATGCGGAGGAGAAGTTTGATGAGGTGGGTACCGTACTGACCATCAGCGACGGTGTGGCTCGCATTTACGGACTTCGCAACGCAGAGGCCAACGAACTCCTTGAGTTTGAGAATGGCACGATGGCTATTGTAATGAACCTTGAAGAAGACAATGTTGGTTGTATTCTTCTCGGTCCAACTGCTGGCATCAAGGAAGGACAGAGTGTGAAGCGTACACATCGTATTGCTTCTATCCGAGTTAATGACAATTTCTTAGGACGAGTTGTCAATCCTCTTGGTGAAGCTATTGATGGTAAGGGCGATATCGACTTGACGGATTCATTTGAAATGCCATTGGACCGCAAGGCACCGGGCGTTATCTATCGCCAACCGGTAAAGGAACCACTTCAGACTGGTATCAGAGCGGTAGATTCAATGATTCCAATCGGTCGTGGACAGCGTGAGCTGATTATCGGCGACCGTCAGACAGGTAAGACTGCCATTGCAGTGGACACCATCATCAATCAAAAGAGTTTCTACGAGCAGGGAAAACCTGTATATTGTATATACGTTGCCATCGGTCAGAAGGCTTCTACCGTTGCCAACCTCGTACAAACATTGAAAGACCACGGTGCTCTCCCATACACAATCATCGTAAGTGCCACGGCAGCAGACCCTGCCGCTATGCAGTATTATGCTCCTTTTGCAGGTGCGGCCATCGGTGAATATTTCCGTGATCGTGGTTATTCTGCGCTCGTGGTTTACGATGATTTGTCAAAGCAGGCCGTTGCTTATCGTGAAGTATCGTTGATTCTTCGTCGTCCTTCAGGCCGTGAGGCATATCCCGGTGATGTATTCTACCTCCACTCACGCCTTTTGGAGCGTGCAGCACGTGTGAACGATCAGCAGGAAATTGCAGAGAATATGAACGACCTTCCTGAATGTATGAAGGGACACGTGAAAGGTGGCGGCTCATTGACGGCTCTTCCAATCATCGAAACACAGGCGGGAGACGTTTCAGCGTATATTCCAACGAACGTGATTTCCATTACTGACGGACAGATATATCTGGAAAGTGACCTTTTCAATCAAGGTTTCCGTCCAGCTATCAACGTAGGTATCTCCGTTTCTCGTGTAGGAGGTTCTGCACAGGTAAAGAGTATGAAGAAGGTTGCAGGTACTTTGAAGATTGATATGGCTCAGTATCGTGAGTTGGAAGCCTTCTCCAAGTTCTCTTCAGATATGGATAAGGTTACGGCAATGACATTGGATAGAGGTCGTAAGAACAATCAGCTTCTTATTCAGCCACAATATACTCCGATGCCAGTAGGCGAACAGATTGCTATTCTTTACTGTGGTGTACACGGTTTGATGCACGCTGTACCAGTTGAAAACATCAGAGAATGTCAGGATATGTTCCTTGAAAGCCTGCGTTCAAGCCATCAGGATGTAATTGACAATCTTTCAGCCGGCAAGTTGTCGGATGAAGATATCAAGGTTATTGAAGAGGTAATGAAAAATATCTCCGGACAATTTAATTAAGAGAATTAGTAAATGCCATCTTTAAAGGAAATTAAAAATCGAATAGCCAGTGTAAATAGCACTCGTAAAATTACGAGTGCTATGAAAATGGTTGCTTCGAGTAAACTGCACCACGCACAGGTTGCCATTGAGAATATGCTTCCTTATGAAAGTATGCTTGAGCATATTCTTAAAAGTTTTTTGGTTTCTACTCCTGACACGGATACACCATACGATGTAGAACGCCCAGTCAGGCGAGTTGCGTTGTTGGTGTTTTCTTCCAACAGTTCGTTGTGTGGAGGATTCAATACCAATGTCGTCAAAATGTTTCAAAGCATTGTAGACGAATATTTGAAGCAAGGTCTGTCCAAGGACGATATCGTAGTATATCCAATTGGCCGAAAGGTAGCTGAGAAGGTAACGAAACTGGGACTTAAAAGTGCAGGAAATTTCCAAGAACTTGCTGATAAGCCAAATTCAGAAGAATGCCAACGCATTGCCGTCGAGATAGAGAATCTTTGGATGAATGAGGAAATCGACAGGGTAGAGATGATTTATCATCACTTCAAGAGTGCCGGTAGTCAAATTCTAACCAGAAAGACTTATCTCCCAATCGACTTGGAATCAGAATTAAATGCTGATCACGAGCGCGACTTGACTTCTAATGTTGTAACAAAGAAGACCCAAGAATATCTCAAGAAACACGGCAAGGAAGCTGAGAAAAAGGAAAAGGAAGTAGTTAAGCCTTTGAATGACGACTTCATAATTGAGCCTGATTTGAAGACGGTTTTAACTTCATTGGTTCCTAAACTTCTGCACTTGATGGTTTATACAGCTCTGTTGGACAGCAACGCATCGGAACACGCAGCCCGTATGGTTGCAATGCAGACTGCTACGGATAATGCCGATGAATTGTTGAGAGGATTAAAACTCCAGTACAACAAATCACGACAGGCCGCCATTACTTCCGAATTGCTCGATATTGTCGGTGGTTCAGTAAACAACTAATATAAGAAAAAGTCTCTTAACCTTTTGGTTTAAGAGACTTTTTTATTGAGCAAATACTGCGTGAAATTCTATTGTCAGAGTTTTGGTATTATGTTGAACCTGTCTTTTTCGTTGTAGTCGTTTATAGTTTGGATAAATAAACCTTGAATCTGTTCTTGTTTTCCTTAAAACTCTAAGCCACCATCAGGCATAATTTCTTCAGAACAACTTATTGTTTTCTATTTGTATAAAATCTCTCTAAATCAAAACCGTGTTTCAAGGCTAATTCATAATAACTTTGATCAGGGGCTTCGCCAATGATTCCATAAACTTCTTTTCTGTACTCAGGATAAAATCTGAAATCACGGGGAATAAACTTCCATGAGTCTGGATAATTTGTCCTTTGCATTTCATTCTTTCTGTTTTGCATATAAAGAAGCCTATCTGCAACAGAATATATATACGCCAGTTCGGGATAATAAATCTTAAAAAAGTTCCAGTTGTCTTTTATCTTCCAAATATACTGACAGCCCATCCGGTTTATTTTCAAAGAAACAATACGCCGCCAATGCCGAGCATAAGTTTATGATGAAATTATGTATCGACCTGTGTCTTGAATGTACAAGGTTTGCCTTGTTTTTTAATAACTCATTTATACACTCTATTATATATCTCTTTCGTAGCATGATTTTATCATACACAGGCATAAGTTTGTTTTTCATCTTTGCTTTCAGTCCGTGTACAAGATGTATTCCCTGCTCAAAGAGTCCCTCAAAGAGTTCCCGCTTGATATATCCCCTGTCTGCGAATACTTTTCCATAGAGCACTTTTGTGAAAACAGACCATACCCTTTGATCTCTGTCGGCCACGTTGGCAGGTGTAAGACAGAATGTTATGACCTCTCCTGTGTCATTGCAAAGCAGATGCAGTTTGAAGCCATGGCACCATCCCATTGTGCCCTTTCCGCTCTTGGCAAAGCCCTCAAAAACCCTATTGAAATATCTTCTTACATTATGGCATACAGGTATCATAGTACTATCGACAAAGCTGATTCCCGTGCATTTGCCAAAGGCGTAAAGTTTCATAAAAGTAAGCATTGTAAAGAACTCCCGAGGCATAAGTTCCACAAAGCGATTGTAGGATACTGCGGTGGGAAAACATTGGGCAAGATGAACTTTCACAAAGAACAGATAATAATGTTTGAAGTTTCGGAAAGTCCCAAAATGGCAGCATAGCAAAATGGTCATAATCTCACTTTCACACATACGCCCCTTACGGTGTCTGACATGCTTGTAGCCTTCGTCTGTGGGAGCTATTTGAAGGTTTTTATTCAATTCTGCGCCTAAATTCTTGCAAAACTCATCAATAACACAGAAAATTTCTATAACTTTGTCTTCGGTAATCATCGCTTATATTGTTTGTAATTAATTGATGTTCAACTGTAAAGTTACAAAAAATAAGCGAGATTACCAACATTTTCAACAACTTTCTTATCCCGAACTGGCGTATTTATAGCTTTATTTTCTGTTCATTTTTTCTTCCGAGGAAGTATTGTCCTTTCTTTCGGGTTCTGTTTCCATATTCAATGGCGTGATGCGGACAGTGATGATAGCACGCAAAACAGGTCAGACACTTGCCATTATGAAGCCATTCGGGTTCCATCCCCACTCCACCTCTGATGTCGTTTACCGGGCATACGTTTGCACATATCCCACATTTCACACATCTTTCGCTTTCCACTCTGAAAGGTTTATCGGAAATGAGCCAATTAGTAAATACTGCACCAACGGGTCCGGAAAAGAAACCGGGAATCGGACCTCGCATAAGTGATTGCCATCCTAATGGTTGTGCGTCGTTGCTTTTTGCGCGTTCGTTGAGCAGTTTGCAGAAAGCGGCAGTTTCTTCTTCGGTCTTCTTTAGTTTCTTTTTCTCTTTTTCGGCCGTGTCTACATCCATTCCCGGCAGTCCGACGTAGGATTCCGGCATTATGAGCGAACCTACCAAATGGAGTTCCAACGCTGTTTCAGACTTTATTTCAGCGAATTGCTTTCGGAATCTTTCCATTGTCTTGCCGATAGTGTCGCCGGCTGTGAGCAGACAGAAACAGTAATGTGGTTTCCTCGTGTCCGTAACTTCTTCCGTGAAACTCAGTTTCTGCAGAAATTCGGTTACAATCTTTGGAACTCTCCATCCGTGAACCGGGAAGATGAAACCGATCATTTCCTCTTCCTTGAGTTGGAAATGACAATTCCCTTTCAATGCTTCCGGAATGCTAATGAGTTTCTCGCCCGTCTGATTTGCCACCATCCCGGCTACCCACTTGCTGTTTCCGGTTCCTGAAAAATAGAATATCATTTTGCAAAGATATATATAATTTTCTGATTTCCAATTATATTAATGTATAAATTCTTCGTATTTAGAGTATGGAAACTACATTTGCTGCAACGCATTTTTCCTTCCGACAGTAGCTGAACTCGTGTTTATAGGCGACAAACTGTCCAGTCAGAAAGAAGAAATAGAATGAATTTTTACGAGAAAAAAGAAAGAAAAAATACTGACAAATTAAGAGAATTTTGTAATTTTGCACTCCTTTTTGCCCGATGGGCGCATTAAAAAATTTGATCGAATGTTAGATACAGAGATGGATAGCAACGCAGTTCAGCCTGTCGCTTGGACAGAAGTTAGTTATAAACCAGAGAATTACAATGCTTTCGTTAAGATGGGCTTGTTCGACAAGACCACCGAGTTTCGTCTTTGTCGAGAGGGCGAAGAACCTAAAACCGTGCGACAGAGTTTTGTGGTTTTCCGACAAAAGGGTGCTGAAGAATGGGAAGACGATGCGCCCCTTGGACTTATCGAAGCGATGGTATTGGGCGATGATGATGAGGAAGTGCAACCGGTGGAGATAGTAAATCTTGAAATGCCTGCTGAATCATTCCTTACTATTGTCAGTCAGACGCCTGAATCCACGACTGTAAAGGCAAACTGGTGGCACGGAGAAGTGTCGATTCCGTTTGCAAAGCGCACAGACGAAGGCTTTATACTGAATAAGGCTGATTTTGCTGATGGAAAAAAGCTGTTTTGCGAACTTACTCCCGAGAATGATTCTGTGCCTTTCCAACTGGAGATAGAACTTCCTTTCGTTGGTTTCTCGCTCTTCGATGCTGAAGGTAATATGGTTGTAGGCAATCTGGAAATCGATGCCGACGACTTGAAACACTACACTTACAAGTTTCTCGGAAACGAATCCGACGACCGTTTTGCCATCAGTTTCGACGATCTTTCGCTCGCTTATCAGTATGTATGGTACGAAGACGGCACACTTTCCATTCGCAATCAGCGCAGAAAAATGGAGAAAGTGGGAGAGACAAAGGCTACTGGTTTATTGAAAGATTTGCTCAATGATTCAAGGAACGCTTTAGTAAAGCACAAGGACACTCGATGGCGCATCACGGTTGTTGCAAAAGAAGCCGTAGCCGACGAGCGCGAGATGGCAACAGACCCTACATTGCTCGCCCGTGAGGTTTTCTCGGCAATCAAGTCGGGTAAAGAGGAGGAAAAAGCACTGACAAAACGTCTTCTCAAGATGCAAAACGAAGAGCTTTTCCAATGGTTTTGGCTAAAACAGAAAGACTGGAGCCACGAGCATTTGCTCGACCTGTTGGATATGGCAGATGCAGAATTGGATCAGCAAAAGATGCTGGAGCAGGCACTTCTCTACAATCGTTTCGATGTATTTATGCAGAAGCTCCGCAAAGCCTCTTTGCAGTTGGAGAGCGAAACTCCCGGTGATGCGTTGCAGGCGCGTAACAATAAGCGCAAGATAGCACGTGTTCAGCATCTGTACGACCGTCATTTCTCTGGCGAATCTATCCTTTGGAATGGTGATTTGGGCGTGAGAGAGGAGGTGCTGAACATTCATTGGAACTTCAGAACCTATCTTGAAATTGATTAAGCAGAGGATTGTTTTGTAAGAATAATGTAAAATTATTCTGAAAAAACAGGCATTTTATTTTACCTGAACCAGACGAAACCAACACGAAAAACGGTCATTGAATTGCAAGGATTCAATGACCGTTTTTCATTCTTCTCACAAATGGTTTGCTATCTTGCGAAGATTGGTTTGCATTCTTCGTACAAATGGAATACGTTTTTGCGAAGAATACAACTGATTTTTCAGCCTTTCAAAGTATAATTTAACCGTGTTTTTACGAAGAACACATCGTCAGAAAAAATCAAAAAGAATTATTGCAGAATTATAATCGCTGATAATCAATTGTTTATAAATATGCTAAAATACGCCATAATTTTGGACGAAGGCATCTTTTTTTCAAAATACCCTCATTTTTCGGAGTGTATTGTAAACATAATTCCTAATGATACGCATTTAAACTATCCCTGTAAGGGCTCGCAAAATTCTTGTTATAAAAATTAATCTGCATTATCTGCGCCATCTGCGAGACCATTATCTCTCGCAGATGGCGCAGATTACGCAGATATTTTTCTTTGCAATTCGATTTTATTCTATTTAAACTTTAGATAAACAATCTATTAATCTCTTTTAAAGGAATTTATATAAAACGAAATCAGCGCAATCTGCGTAATCTGCGAGAGCCAATTTCTCTTACAGGTTTACGCAGATTGCGCTGATATTTTATGATTCTGAGAGAGCAGAGATTACTCTGCTGCTGCCTCGTCGGCAAATATTTCAACCTCTCTGAGTGAATGATGAACGATGTAGGCAGCAGGACCGCTGTCAGCCTCATCGGCAAACGATTGCAGAATAGGGGCTTTTGATGCGCCGGTCATCAGGAATATGATGTTCAGGGCGCGCATAATCGGCTGCCCGGTCAATGCCACTCGCTGCTGTCCACTCGTCGGATGCGTTCCAACGGCATAAACATTTTCTGTCGTCAAGAGATTTTCTTGTCCCGGAAAGATGGAAGACGTGTGGCCGTCGTCGCCTGCACCCAGAAGAACCACGTCGAAAACGGGCAACCCTTCTACTATCGGCACTTGTCTGGCTACGAGTGCTGAATATCTTTCGGCTTCTTCTTCAGGATTGTTTTCTCCCATAATGCGAAACACATTATCGGGATTTACAGGCACACGATTGAATAAATGTTCGCGCGTCATTCTGTAATTGCTCTGCGAATCGTCAGGGGCTACGCAACGTTCGTCCACCCAATAGAAACGGATTCGCTGCCAAGGCGTGGCATCCGAAAACTCGTCAGCCCATATATCGAACATCAATGCGGGCGTACTGCCACCACTTAACGCGATGTTGAATACTTCTTTATTGCTTGAATTTATCAGTTCGAGAATATGACGAACCAATGCTTTGGAAGTGTCTGATGGTGTGGGAAATATATTCTTTATCATATTGCATTTAGGCAGCTTGAATTACAGTTCGCAATACAAGTCTGTATTGGTAAGGTTCTTGCAGGGATTGGTCCATTCTGCACCGTGTTCTCTTACGAGTTTTTCGCTCTCGAGAGGTCCCCAAGTGCCGGCAGGATAACCATACAGATGTGCTTCGGGATGCTCTTCCCAATACTTCAGGATGGGATCAAAGAACTTCCACGATGCCTCCACCGCATCGCTGCGGGTAAAGAGTGTAGGGTCGCCCTTGATGCTGTCGTCTATCAGTCTTGCGTATGCATCCATAATGGATTTGCCATCCATACTGTCGTAAGTGAAATCCATTGCAACCTGCTTCACGTCGAAGCCGGAACCGGGCACCTTCATACCGAGGTTCAGCACCATTCCTTCGTTGGGTTGGATGCGAAGTGTGAGTTTGTTGGGACGTGGATGCTGCCCTAACGTTCCCTTGAACATCTGGTGTGGTGCCGCCTTGAAGTGAACCACGATTTCCGTTACCTTCGTAGGCATCTGCTTTCCTGTGCGAATGTAGAAAGGAACGCCGTTCCATCGCCAGTTGTCTATCTCCAGTTTCATTGCAACATAAGTTTCGGTGCGCGAGTTTGGATTGACACCTTTCTCCTCACGATAGCCCTTCTTGTCGCCTTCAGTCATATATTGCCCTCGAACGATGTTTTCATTGAAATCTTCTTCAGTGAGAGGTCTCAGCGATTCATACACCTTTACCACTTCATTACGGAAATAATCTGCATCAAACTTTGATGGTGGTTCCATCGCTGTCAGTGCAACGAGCTGTATGAGATGGTTCTGCACCATATCGCGAAGCGTACCCGTAGTGTCGTAGAAGCCACCACGGTTTTCGATTCCGAGATTCTCAACTGCCGTAACCTCTACGTAGTCAATGTAATTACGATTCCAGAGAGGTTCAAAAATGCCATTGGCAAAACGGAATGCCAGTAAGTTCTGCGCCGTTTCCTTGCCCAAAAAGTGATCAATACGATATACCTGATGTTCCTCGAATGCTGAACTGTATATCCTGTTAAGCTCCAATGCCGACTCAAGATTGTATCCGAAAGGCTTTTCAACGATGATTCGCGATCCCGGAGTGTTCAATCCAGCACGTTTCAGATGCAAAGGCACAACACCATATAGCGAAGGTGGGGTGGCAAGATAGAAGAGAAGATTGTCCGGATTTTCTGTTTTGGTGAGTTCTGCAATGCGCTGACGCAGCAGAGGATAGCCTTCTTCCTTTGCAGGATCTATTGAAAGATAATGCAGATGTCCCACAAACTTCTTCATTGTAGACTCATCCCGTTCCTCTTCCTTCACGAAAATGTGAAGCTGTTCCAGTATGTATTTCTGATATTCTGCGTCTTCATAATCGGTACGTGATACTCCGATGATGGAGAAATCGCCCGTAAGCCGCTCGTCTTTGAAGAGCGAATAGAGAGCAGGCATAAGTTTTCGCTTGGTAAGGTCGCCTGAAGCCCCGAATATTATCATTGAAAAATTATCCATTTTCTTGTGTCTTTGAGATTGAATGATGGACGATGATGCCATCTTTCATCATTTTTCATTGTGCATTATATGTTTCTAATCTCATACATTATATGTTCCCGACTTTGTATTGCCACCACGACCAGTCCAATTTTCGTGGAAAAATTCGCCACGTTCTTTGTCTTTCCGCTCGAAAGTATGTGCTCCGAAGTAATCTCTCTGCGCCTGAATCATATTCGCAGAAAGGTCTGTTGACGTGAGAGAGTAGAAATAATTCAATGCAGAAGAGAAAGCCGGAACAGGCAGCCCCTCTGTTAATGCAAGCGCAACAAGCTGCTTCCATCCGTTCAGCAACTCATTCATTTCGGCAGTGAAGTAAGGGGCTAGCAGCAGATGCTTTGGTTTCTCGCTGCCTTCATACGCTTTTGCAATGTCATTGAGGAATGCACTCCTGATGATACAGCCACCACGCCACATCCGAGCAATGGAAGCCATATCGAGATTCCAGTCAAATTTGTCGCTTGCTGTCTGAAGAACGGAAAATCCCTGTGCATAGCTCACGAGCTTTGATGCGTAGAGGGCGGCATAAACGTTTGACAATAATGTCTCACGGTCGGCTACCTGCTTGACATCTGACTGTGGAAAAGCCGTCGAAGCCAGTCCGCGCATATCCTTTTGAGCCGAAAGACTGCGCTCGAATACGGCCGTTGCAATCAATCCCAACGGCATACCGAGTTCCATTGCGTTGATAACCGACCACTTACCGGTGCCTTTCTGTCCAGCAGCATCGAGAATATGGTCAATCAGGTAGCTGCCGTCTGCCTCACGATGGCGCAATATCTGTGCAGTAATCTCAATCAGATAGCTGTTCAGTCTGCCCTTGTTCCATCCCTCGAATACGTCTGCCATCTCCTCGTTTGTCATACCGCCGAGGTGCTTCATTACCCAGTATGCCTCGGAAATGAGCTGCATATCTCCGTATTCAATACCGTTGTGAATCATTTTTACGAAGTGTCCAGCCCCCTGAGGACCTACCCATTGGCAGCAAGGACTGCCGTCTTCCGCCTTAGCCGAAATACTTTGGAGCACAGGCTGCACGCTTTCCCAAGCCTCTTTCGAGCCACCGGGCATAATGGATGCACCATTCAATGCACCTTCTTCGCCACCGGAAACGCCACTTCCCACAAACAGGAAGCCTTTTTCTTCGGCCAAAGCCACACGACGGTTGGTATCTTCATAGTTTGAATTACCTCCGTCAATCATTATATCGCCCGGAGAAAGCAACGGGAAAAGCTGTTCCATCAATTCGTCCACGGCCTTTCCGGCACGCACCATCATCATAATCTTTCGGGGTTGAGCTATTGATTGAACGAAAGATGCCATATCCGTATAGCCCTCAATGCTTTTACCTTTAGCCCGACCGTCCATAAAACGCTCCACAACACCTTCCTCAATCCCGGGTACTGTACGGTTATATACCGACACCTGCCAGCCATTGTTTGCCATATTCAAGGCAAGATTCTCGCCCATTACTGCAAGTCCGATAAGTCCGATATCCGATTTCTTCTGATTTTCCATCCGTTTACCTTAATTATATATTCGTATTTTATTTTACCAATCAACTGTTGAATTATCTGTGATAGCTCCTATCCTGACGAGCATTATCCTTGAAACAGTATTTCTTCATTCGCAAAGTTAATCAATTTTTTCAGCGATTCCTAATTTTTCCGATTGAAAGATTTGATGTAGCAATAGATAAAATCTATTATATGTTTGCGATTAGCGTATTACTGTCTTCGATAGTTTTGTCTGCACTTTTGCGCTAATTGGAAAATAATATTTATCTTTGTGGACTAAAAATATCTTATTATGTTGAAAACATTAATAACAATATGGTTTAAGCAGAAGCGAAGGAGCTTTAAGTGGCTTACGCTTTTTATGACGCTTTATTTCTACACCATATTCATAGGCAGCTTTGTTTTCGGGCTTATCGAATCGGGAATAACCTACGGAGAACTGAGGGAAATAAACTGGATAGCCATCGTTCCCGTAATTCTTGTTTCCATTATGGGTTTCGACATCATTTCAAAACTGCTGTTCAAGCGTGGAAAAGCCACAATGGATGCGTTTCTGAAAACCCGGCCGGTGGACAAATCCTCTTGGGGAAAGTTCATCGTGGTGGAAAATCTCTTTGAAAACTGGAACATCTTCTGGGCAGTTCCAATGTCAATCGCAGCTTTCATCCTTATGCCGCTGCATCAGGCACTGGTAGCTGCCATACTGATTATCCTCTTTTCGCTCGCCAATGGCATTGCCGTAACGGCCTTCTATACTGCCAAAGGATGGGAATACAAGATGGCAGTAGTTACCGGATGGATTTTCTGGACAGTAGTATCATCGCTGCATTCCTTCAATTTCTTCAACTTGCCTTGGGCTGTTCACGTCGGACTCTTCATTCTGATGTGCCTCTTTTCCATTTGGATAACAGTCTATTACATCTGCAAGTTAAAGGTTTACGTAGAGCCGAAACAGGAAGAAAAGCATTCTACGAAAGTGGGTACACGCTCTCTCTATGCGATGGAATACCGGGCTTTTTTCCGAAGCAAGCGACTGCGCTTCTTCGTCTTCTTCATATTGTTTATGATTTTCAACGCCTACTTGCAGACATCCAACGGCATTGACGAGATAGGACCGTTTATGCACTACTATGGAGTACCATTCGCCATCCTTTTTGCAAGTGCCATCTATCTGCAATTTACCTTTGCCATCGAGGGAAACTTCTTCGACGGACTCTGGAGCCGCCCTGTTCCTGTCAGGGAAATCCTTGTCAGAAAGTTTAATTTCGGTGGACTCCTCACGCTGCTTAGTGGCTTGCTCGTGCTGCCGGTATGCTGGATGAACGACATTGAGCTGCTTTTCGTCCTTTCAACCATCGTGTTGGGCATCGGATTCGCCAATCCGATATTGCTTCTCTTTGCTCTGACTACAAAGCGAATAGACCTCTTCACAACTGGATTTATGAACTATCAGGGCAGCGACTTCTCGCTGAACTCCTTTGCCGTTACGCTGACCGTACTCGGCGGACCGATGCTGATTCTCGCTTTCTGTCCGATGAATATAACCATTCTGCTGTACTTCATCCTCGGCGGACTGGGGCTTGCCGCACACAGACTGATTATCAACAAGATTTCAGAACTATACATCAACAACCGTTACAAGCATTTCGAGCGATACAGAAGCTGATGCCTCCGTGCTTCTGCCCGATAACGGCATTCAGCAATTACCTTATTAATATATAAACAACAGCCCTTCGCATTGACCCAATGCAGAAGTGGAAAACAAAATACAGAATATATGGAAATCAGAATAGAGAACCTCAAGAAGATATACGGCGAAAAGACCGTGATAGACATTCCGGAACTGGCTCTGAATCAGGGAGAACTCGTGGGACTTGTGGGAAACAACGGAGCCGGAAAAACCACATTGATGCGGCTGATGCTCGACCTTATCAAGGCCGACGGCGGACGTGTGCTCTCTAATGGCAATCAAGTGGATGAGGACGAGGCGTGGAAGAAATACACAGGTTCATTTATCGACAAGAGTTTCCTCATCGACTACTACACACCGGAGGAATTTTTCGACTTCATCGGCAATGTCTACGGCATCGATGCTGACACCATTACTGGGCGTCTGTCGCAATTTGAATCGCTGATGCGCGACGAAATCATCGGAACGGGCAAGTATATCCGTAATTTCTCCGAAGGAAACCGTCAGAAAATCGGTATCATTGCGGCAATGATTATCAATCCCGATTTCCTCATTCTCGACGAACCGTTCAACTATCTCGACCCGTCTTCGCAGATAACGATAGCCAAACTGATTCAGAAAATCAACAAGGAACTCGGCACTACCGTGCTTCTTTCAAGCCACAATCTCAACTTCGTTTCCGAAATCTCCACCCGTATCATCCTGATGGAGAAGGGAATCGTGCTCAGGGACATTTCCAATGTGGATGGTTCTGCCGAGAAAGAACTTCAGGAATATTTTGAAGGTACGGAATAATCATTTGGAGTAAGAGAGTTTACGAGCAACAGTCCCGAGCAAATAGCTGAATGGTATGACTTCTATAAAAATGGTTTCGTGAGATAAGGTTATTTTTCAGAGATACTAAAATTTATGTTCATAACGTCAAACATAAAAGCCACGTTTCCGTGCAATTTACAGAGCGTTTGGCAAGTCGTAACATCGCTAACAGACTATTCGTGGAGAAGTGATGTTGAAAAGATAGAGGTCATATCAGACACGCAATTTGCAGAAATAACGAAGAGTGGATATAAGACAACTTTCACGGTAACAAGACAAGAACCTTTTTGTCTTTGGGAGTTTGATGTGGAGAATGACAATATGAAAGGACATTGGGTCGGTGTCTTCAGTGGCAATGAAAAGAATACTACGATTGACTTTACAGAACACATTGAGCCTAAGAAATGGTTTATGATTCCGTTTGTGAAGATTTATTTAAAATATAGGCAAGTTAAGTATGTCAGAGATTTAAGGAACGTGTTAAAAAGAGTACGACCATAGAGTTTTGGAAACCATTATGACAAAATACGAATTGATAATGATGCTTCTCCCTGATTATGGTCAGTTGTTGGGATTATCCTTACAGTGCTGAGCTTACTCTCCGCTTTTTTCTTGATAGGACAAGCGAACAGGCTTACAGGAAACAAGTGCAGATGCAGCGAAGTTTCCAACAGATTTATTCACAACAGCACCGTTCGGGCATTACACTCTTCTTGCTTCTTCTGTTGTTCTGAAACAGCTTTGTAAATAACTGATAATCAATAGATAAAATATCTATTTGCAAACGTGCGAAGAATGCGTTCCATTCTTCGCACGTTTGCATTGCGTTTTTGCGAAGATTGAAATGCAATCTTCGCACGTTTGGAAAACACGTGCAGGTTCGAGAAAATCAAGGGACTGAACAAGGGAAATTCTTTATCCGTTCAGCTTCGCTGCAAGATACTTTCCTGTGATGCTTTCCTTGCGTTTTGCTATCTCTTCCGGCGTACCTGCTGCCACCAGTTTTCCTCCGTTTTCGCCTCCATCCGGACCAATGTCGATAATATGGTCGGCTGATTTGATTACGTCCATATTATGTTCTATCACGAGTACGCTATGCCCTCTCTCTATCAGCGCGTCGAATGCTTTCAGGAGTCGCTTTATATCGTGGAAATGAAGGCCTGTTGTAGGTTCGTCGAAGATGAAGAGGGTTGGTGCCTGACGCTCCTGACCTATAAAATAAGCCAGTTTCACACGCTGATTTTCGCCGCCGGATAGGGTGGAGGAGCTTTGTCCGAGCTTGATATAGCCCAAACCGACATCCTCTAATGGTTTCAGCCGGGCTACTATGGCTTTCTTCTTGAGCGAACCGAAAAACTGAATGGCTTCCGAAACAGTAAGATTGAGCACATCGTTGATGTTCCTGCCGTCCACCATCACGTCGAGTACCTCACGTTTGAAACGCTGACCGTGGCATTCCTCGCATTCCAGCACAAGATCGGCCATAAACTGCATTTCAATGGTAATCTCGCCGGCTCCCTTGCACTCTTCGCATCGGCCTCCGTCGGTGTTGAACGAGAAGAACTGGGGCGTGAAGCCCAACTGTTTTGACAATGGTTGGTCGGCAAACAGCTTTCTGATTTCGTCGTAAGCCTTCACGTAGGTGGCGGGATTGGAGCGCGTACTCTTTCCGATTGGGTTTTGGTCTACAAATTCCACGTGTTTGATATGGCTCACATCTCCACCGAGTGAAGAATATTCTCCGGGGATTTCTGCCACTTCGTCCATCTTTCGCTTCAAGGCGGGGTAGAGTGTGCCTTTCACCAATGACGATTTTCCGCTGCCGCTGACCCCCGTTATCACGGTAAATACGTTCAGGGGTATCTTCACGTCGATGCCCTTGAGATTGTTCATTCGGCACCCGTTCAGCTCTATTGCCAGATTCCAAGGCCTTCTGCTCGTGGGCACGTCTATGGTTTCGTCTTCTGTCAGATATTTTATCGTGTATGATTCGGGCGATTCGGCAAGAAGTTGCTGCTTGTTGGTGTCGTTTATTTCGGGAACTTTGCCTTCATACACGATTCTTCCACCCAGTCTGCCTGCATCCGGACCTACGTCGATGAGATAGTCGGCCGTTCGGATGATTTCCTCGTCGTGCTCCACTACGATAACCGTGTTGCCGATGTTTTTCAATTCCTTCAGAACGTGAATCAGTCGGTCGGTATCACGGCTGTGAAGACCGATTGACGGCTCGTCGAGAATGTATAGTGAGCCTACCAACGACGAACCCAGCGAGGTGGTGAGGTTGATACGCTGACTCTCACCACCGCTCAATGTGTTCGATGGTCGGTTGAGTGTGAGGTATTGCAGCCCTACATCAACGAGAAATTGCAGTCGGCTCGTGATTTCCAGCAGCAATCGTCGGCTTATATCCTTTTCGTGGTCAGTCAGTTGCAGGTCGTTGAACCACTCCTTGAGCTTTCCTACGGGCATATCCACCAAATCGGCAATCGACATTCCGTTTATCTTTACCCATTCAGCTTCCTTCTTCAGTCGCCTTCCGTGGCAGTCCGGGCAGACAGTCTTGCCTCTGTATCGGCTCATCATCACACGGTATTGAATCTTGTATTGGTTTTCCGACACCATCTGGAAGAACGAATCGATGCAGATTCTGTCTGAAACATCGTTCTTTGCCTCGCTCGGAAGACCGTGCCAAAGCTGGTCTTTCTCCTTTTGTGTGAGTTCAAAGTAGGGTTTGAAGATGGGGAAGTTGTCCTTTGCAGCTCTTCGGCAAAACTCTTCCTGCCACATTTTCATCTTATCGCCGTGCCAACACTGCACGCAACCGTCATAGACGGACAAGGTAGAGTTGGGAATCACGAGCCTTTCGTCGATACCCATTACCTTTCCGAAGCCTTCACAGGTGGGGCAGGCACCCAACGGCGAGTTGAACGAGAACATATTATCGTTTGGTTGCTCGAACTTGATGCCGTCGGCTTCGAATCTCGTGGAGAAATCGTAGGTGATGTTTGACGGCAGAAACATAACCCTCAGCATACCGTCGCCTTCATAAAAGGCCGTTTCGCACGAGTCGGTAAGTCGGGAAATCACGTCTTTCGAATCATCAACGGCCAATCTGTCGATTACGAGGAAGATGTCGGAAGCGTTGATATGTGTGCTTTCTTCCTTGTTTCCCTCCATCCAGTCGTCTATTCTTACAATCTCTCCGTTTACGTAGATACGTGCATATCCTTCCTGAACTTCCATCTGAAGCTGCTGATGGATGGTTCTGTCGGCAGTCAGATGAAGAGGTGCGAGGATGCAGAACTTGGTTCCTTTGGAATAGGTCATTACCTTTTCAATCACATCTTCCACGGTGTGCCGCTTCACTTCAACGCCGCTCACGGGACTGAATGTCTTTCCGATTCTTGCATACAACAGGCGAAGATACTCGTAGATTTCGGTAGATGTACCCACCGTAGAACGTGGATTGTGGGAGATTACCTTCTGTTCTATGGCGATGGCAGGCGGCAGTCCCTTGATGAAATCAACTTCGGGCTTTGCCATTCTTCCCAAGAATTGACGGGCGTATGCCGAAAGGCTCTCCACATATCTGCGTTGTCCTTCGGCGTATAAGGTGTCGAAAGCGAGCGAAGACTTGCCGGAGCCCGACACGCCTGCGATAACAATGAACTTCTCTCTCGGAATTTTCACGCTCACATTCGCAAGATTATTTACCCTTGCACCCTTGACTTCAATGAAATTATCTAATTCTTTTTCTGCCATTTTTCAGTAATCGTATGTAAAATACATTTATTTTATAAATACAAAATTACAAAAAAGATTTGGTTTCTTCTGCCATTTCCTGTATATTTGCATTATTATCATAAAGAAAGAATATAATGGGAATTAAATCATTTATTGTAGGTATTTGTATGCTGGCACCTTTATCTATGTCAGCACAAGTGGTTTTTGAGGAAACAAATCAGGTAAACAGCGTAGAAAATTTAACGGTAAACAGCGAATATCAATATTGGTTGAACAGCTATCAGAAGGTTGGCAACGAGATAAACGAGGTTTCTGAACAGTATCAGTCTGAAGTAAACAAACGAGGATATCCAAAGAAGAAGACTGTGAAGAAGAAGATTCTCCTCGTTGCACAGTATATTGACTTGCTCAAACAGCAGAGAGACACGCCTGCTTTGAACCAGAATATTGATTTCAACAAGGTAAACAGAAAGATTGCCGAGTGGGAAAATCAATTAAACGGACTCAACATTCTGCTGAAGAAGATATAATAATATATATGGTGGGAACAAAAAACGATTTGCTCCTGTCATAATTTTCAAAGGTATTGCCCGCAAGTGCGATTTTTCAACATCAAATACTTAATACTCATCTAAAATATAAGGGGAGGTAAATCGTATGGAAGAAGTTAAGATAATCAACGAATATCACGATCCGATAGAGGAAAGACAAATCAGACACTTCGCTTGTATGGAGATGTCTCGTCAGATACACAGATACATTAAAGGTATGCGCGGCTCGAAAGAGCACATGCTCCGTGTGGAGGAAACGCTCAAAGACTTGCCATTGGAACAGAAGGAAAAGGCCATCGCCCTGTATTTCGACTTGAACAGAAAGGCTCTTAAAGGCTTGGATATGAAGGTTGTGCTGGCTCGTGCTATGGCAAATTATTCCGACACCTTCGAATATCTTATGACACTGGTCAATGACAGGCGGAAGATGGTGCGATACCTGAACTTGCTTCGTGAAATATACATCCAGTATCACGAGGTGATTGAGCGCAACGGAAAGTTTGGAATACTCGACCATCAAGGCAATACGATTCTGAGTCCGAAGTACGAATTTGTCCGTACCTGCTATGTCTACGTGGACGATCTGCGGACAATGCCTATCATCTGTCAGTTGGACGGAAAGATGGGACTGGTACTTCCCGACGGAAAAGAAACCGTTGTGGCACCATTCAAGTACGACAGCATTTCGCTGAGAGAAGAACCACCTTATTTTGAGGTGAGATACGACGGCAAGGAAATGCTGATGACTACCGATGGAGTGGAGAAAGAAAAGCCGGAACAGGTAGAATAGGGGACGGCTCTGATAATTCTGCCTGGCAATTCAGGCAATTCTGCCCCGGTAGCTTACCTTATTTAATGACCAATCCAGACAATATAAATTTGATAATGCCATCAGATTTCAGTTTGTTGCGTGCTTTTCAAAAGCATCTGTATAGCTAAGAAAGCGTTTCTGATGCCTAAGAAAATTTTATTTGTATAAGCGAGACGTTCGCATCTGATTGATTAATCTGCCCGAAAACAATTATCCCTGACTGTTCGCATTTGGACAGTCAGGGATAATTGTTTATTTCAGTCGACTCTCAACCACCTTCCAGTCCACGATATCCCACGTAGCCGCAATGTGATCGGCACGTCGATTCTGATAATCAAGATAGTAAGCGTGTTCCCATACATCGAGACCATAGATGGGATTCAAGCCATTTCGGAGTGGATTTCCACCGTTCGGTTCTTTCGTTATAACCAATTTGCCATCCTTATCTTGCGACAGCCAAGCCCAACCAGAGCCGAAAACGGTAGCTGCTGCCTTCTGAAATTCAGCCTTGAAATTGTCGAAACTTCCAAAAGATTCGTTGATAGCCTTAGCTATTTTTCCCTCAGGCCTGTTGTCTTTTACGGGAGACTTGAATTGTGTGAAATATAATGTGTGGTTGAGAATCTGTCCGGCATTGTTGTACATAGGACCTTCAGGAACCGTCTTCACAAGTTCCTCGATGCTCTTGCCGTCAAATTCCGTATCTTTTATAAGTCCGTTGAGCGTGTTCACATAGCCCTGAAGATGCTTGCCATAGTGAAATTCGATAGTTTGCTCGCTGATAACCGGTTCCAACGCATTGTTTGCATACGGAAGCGTTGGCATCTGAATACTCAAAATCAATAATAGTTTTGTTAGAAACATAGTCTTTAAAAATTAATTTATCATTCTATTTTACGTTGCTAAATTAATTATTAAATCCCAATTCCTCAAAAGATTTTCTCTATCAGCTCATAGAACAAACCTATAATCACGCCAAAAGCATTAGTTTCAAACGTTTTCAGATTCCCAAATAATTATATTAAAAACGTAATACTCCTAATATCTTTTCTTCATCCTCACGCTATCTATTTATCATAACTGTGATTACATTTCAAAATACGCTATAATATTCGACAAGTAAATTACGTTAGTATTATGATGAATAGACTTTTATTAATTATAACAATCTGTTTGGGCAGCATTCCAAAGCTGAATGCGCAGAACAATATCGGTCTGATGAAGATTGACAGACGGAATTTTGCCGACACGATACCTGTCAGGTTCGTCGGACACAGAATACTTCTGGACGTGAGAATTGGGAAACGAACCGAGACTTTTTGGTTTGATACAGGCTGTTCGCACACGCTGCTGTTTGATTTTCGGGATTTTGACGTGATTCCAAAAGAATGGAAAAAGTCTGTTGATGCGAGCGGAAAATTAGGTCAGACGCTGAATTGCGTGATTCCGGAAATGCAAATCGGAACAACCGTGGTGCATAACGCAACTGCAACAACTGCACCTTTCGGCAGTCTGATGGATATTGTACGCAAGACGGAACGTGTGTATGGCTGCATCGGAGCTGATTTTGTTTCGGATGGCCGTGCCGTGAAGATTGACATCAAGAACAAGCGCATTATTCTGACCGACAAACCCGAGATTTTCTACGGCGAAGCAGCCGTTTCCCTTCCTTTCAAGTCAAGTGCCAACTGCCCTTATCTGATGGTTGAACCGTTCCGTGGAGTGCGGGATTACGCTATCTTCGATACTGGTTCAAAGCCGTTGCTTTTACTGGGCGACAATATGATGAGACAGATATACGGTAAGCGTAAAATTTCAAAGGATATTTTGCGGCAGACTATCGACCAAACCATTGGCTCAGACGCCTCCGGGCTGTTTGGGCAACAGTCGGAAATGCCAAAAATACTGTACCAACTGGAAGCATTGAAACTTGGCGGTATTACTTTAAGCAATACTTTAGCCAACAATACAACAGGCAAGACAAGATTGGGGACGGAATTATTTGATTATACGTCTGTTATAATAGATTATTCAAGCAATACATTCGGTTTGATTCCGTATAAGGATGAGACTGCAATCGAGGTTCATAATCCGATAGACAATGTGTCATTTTCACTTAGAAATGGCGAGTTCTACGTCAGCAACGTGTGGCCAAAGAGCGTTGCATTTGCAAAGGGCGTGAGAACCGGAATGAGACTTGAGGCAATAGATGGCGACAGGAAAAATCTGACGGAGCGATACTTCCATATAGCCGAAACGGAAGCAAAAGGCCATATACTTACCATTGACGGTATAGAGACAGAGAGATAGATTTTAAGGTTTCGGTTTCATCAGGATTATTGTCGGTTTCAAGATAATTTTCGTAAATTTGCACATCAACAAATCAACATAATAAAAAGGAAAACTATGATTAAAATGTTTGTAATGGACACTTGTCCGTATTGTTCTTATGTAGAAAAACAGGTTGAGGATAACCCAAACTTTGAGATAATCAACATTGGTGCTCACGTCAGGAATCTGAAGCAATTCCTTGATCTGCGCGACGCTCATCCAGCATTCAAGGAGGCAAAGGAAGAAGGCGACGTTGGCATTCCCTGCTATGTGCTCGAAGACGGTTCGGTTACCTTGTCATCAAAAGATGCAGGTTTGGAACCAATGCCAGACGATGGCCCTTCTTGTGGAATTGACGGAAAGGGCTGCTGAAATCCAAAATACGATAGTCCTTCGCTGTATGATACGGCGAAGGACTATTTCATTTCTATGTTTCAAGGGCATTTTTGTAAGATTTGATTACCGAAAAACGTGCATATTTTTTCGGCAAAATAGAGATTTTCAGAGCATTATCCGACTGTTGAAATCCTGTTTTGGCAAGTTTGAATTTCAAACTTCCGACAAGTATAATGCGTTCTTGCGAAGAACGGGCGGCAGTCTTCGCAAGAATGGACGATGAAATAGCAGAGAATGGAGCCTAAAATAAGGCGGTTAATTCCCTTTTATTGTTCTATTTGCGAATTACAGAGCGATAATTATTTGCACAAACAAATGCAAGAAAGCAACAATCAATTAACAATTAAAGACTTATAATTGCACACTCATAATTCGCGTATTTGAAAAATAAAAACTCTTTGCCGAAAATAAACGAATTATGGAGCGTGTTTTGTAAAGATTCTATCAGAAATTTGGAGTGAAAACAGCACGCTTGTTTATTCCTTCACTCGCTGCCTTGTCCCCTACTCTATTAATTCAGTCCACTATCGGACACTCTGTATAATTCCGGTCGATGTTCACGTGGAACGTATATTGTGGGAATTTATTGAACAGGTTGGCTTCAAACCTCTCTGCAAGATGGTCGTCGTTGCGATACTCCAAATTGGGAATGATGTCGAGCGTAATGCTGTTGTCGTCCTTGAAATAATAGAATCCGTGCGTAGAATAAACCTCCGGCGTGCTCAATAAATAATTCGTAACCTCCTTCTGCACCACCGACATCTCACCGGTAGTGTTGATGGCGTAGATTCCAACCGTTGCAAGGATGCCGTATTCGGTGGAAAGGCGTTCCACGATATGGCTTGTCAGCACGTGAATCTCGGTTGCTGTGGCTGTGTCGGGAACGCTGATATGGAACGAGCCCACTATGGTTTCAGGTCCGTAATAGTTCATCATTATGTCGTGAACACCCCGAACGCCGGAAAATTTCATTACTTCCGTCCTGATTGTCTCCACCAGTTCTTTCGAAGCACCACGCCCGAGAAGCTGACTGCTCGGTGCTGCAATCATAGAAATGCCTGCCTTGATGATGGCCAATGCGATGAGTCCGCCCAGAATGCCGTCGAGATTGATGTTCAGGAGCAGCATAAACCCTGCGGAAATGAGTGTGCCGATTGTGATTATCACGTCGAACATCGCATCGGTACCGGTGGCTATGAGCGAATCGCTCTGCAATTCTATTCCTTTCCGCTTGATATAGCGCGCCATAAATATCTTCACGACGATGGCAGCGACGATTACGATGAGCGTTTCTTTCGTGTAAACAGGAATCGTGGGATGAATAATCTTCTTTACCGACTCGAACAGAGACATTATTCCCGCCATCAGCACGAGCACGGCAATGATGATGGCAGCGAAATACTCAATGCGTCCGTGGCCGAAAGGATGCTTCCTGTCGGCAGGCCGTTCCGATAATTTTGTTCCGATGATGGTTACCACACTTGAAAGCACGTCGCTCAAGTTGTTCACCGAGTCCATTACGATGGCGATTGATCCCGAAATAAACCCAACTATGGCTTTGAACAATGCCAGCATAACGTTTGCAAACACGCCCATTATGCTGGTACGGATGATTTGTTTATTTCTTGTCACGTCATCAATGTTTTTGAACTGCAAAGTTACGAAAACAGATTTGAATAACAAATGATTGTGGGCAAGAGAATGTATATTTGCGAAATAATTGACTGCATAGAGAGTATATTGTGGCGTTTTCTTTGCTCAACTCGGCAAATTTATGTATATTTGCGCATCTTAATAAACAATCCACGCCAATGAGACAGCTGAAAATCACAAAGTCGATTACTAATCGGGAGAGCGTATCTCTTGAAAAGTATCTGCTCGAAATAGGACACGAGGAACTCCTGACAGCAGATGAAGAAATAGATTTGGCTCAAAGGATAAAAAATGGAGACGAAAAAGCCTTGGAAAAACTGACGAAGGCGAATCTGCGCTTTGTGGTTTCCGTGGCGAAACAGTACCAGAACAAAGGTTTGTCTCTGCCCGATTTGATAAATGAAGGCAATTTGGGATTGATAAAGGCTGCGAGGAAATTCGACGAAACGCGTGGTTTCAAGTTTATCTCCTATGCGGTGTGGTGGATCAGACAGAGCATTTTGCAGGCAATAGCCGAACAGAGCAGAATGGTAAGGCTGCCGCTGAATCAGGTTGGCTCGGTGAATAAAATCAGAAAGGCACTGAGCAAGTTTGAGCAGGAACACGAACGGCAGCCGAGCATCAGGGAAATAGCTGAAGACGTGGACCTTCCGGAAGAGAAGGTGGCCGAAACGCTTTATGCGTCTTCCACTCACGTTTCAATGGATGCACCTTTCTCGGGAAACGAGGAGAACAATCTTCTGGATGTAATTCCGAATCTTGACTCTCAGTCTGCCGACAAGCATCTAGTGGACGAGAGCCTTTACAAAGAAATAGAAAGTGCCGTGAAGGTGCTGAGTCCGCGAGAAAAGGAAATCATCTTTGCATTTTTCGGAATCAACCAGCCGGAAATGTCGCTCGAGGAGATTGGAGAAATGACCGGACTGACAAGAGAGAGGGTTCGGCAGATTAAGGAAAAGGCTATAAAGCATCTTCGCCATCACAGCAAGAGCAAGATGCTCAGAACATATTTGGGACAATAATATTTTAAGAAAGATAATGAAATTTATAAGATTCGCACTCTTGCTTGTCTGCCTCTTAGGCATTTCAAGCATTGCTTCGGCAAAAGGATATAAGCAGACAAAGGTATATATGTTCGGCTTTGCTGCTTCTTTCAACGACTCAACCGTTTACTTCACGGATATTCAGCAGGTAAACGCCTATTTGGAAGACAACCGGTCGCACTTTCTTGTAAACCGCGATGATTATGCTTATCAGTTGCGCAACTATCTCACTGGCAGCACTTCAAGCTCTCATCCCACCTGTGTGGTGGTTTATGCAGAGACGGAAAAGGAAGCAATGAAGAAGTATGTGAAGTTGCAGGAAAAGTACACGACGAAGGCGAAAAGGCAGTATCTCGTGAACAGTATCACAGCCGGTCAGTTCAGATTTGAAACCGTTGGCCCTGATGATATGATTGTCGAGGAACAGCCGGTGGACAAGGCTGCGCGCAAAAGTGATGAGGATAAATAATTTGACTGGTAGGTAAATGCAGACATACAACTTTAGGATTGCCGAATTTAACATACGAATAAACTTTGCCGACTCAGAAGCTAATGGAATGCACCTTTTGCGTTCCTTCGAACCGTTTATGGTTGAGGAACTTGAAGGCGAACTGTTTTTCCAATTAACCGTAGACGATACTTTCAAACCTGTGCCCAAGGAGCGCAGGGAAAGAATCAGAAATTTTGATACAGGCAACGGCGATACGATTGTAGACCGTATAGACGACGGTGGATATCAGTATATCATCAAGGATATTGGGGGTGCAGATTGCTCATTGCTGATAACCAATAGGGATTTTTCTGATTGCAGGTGTGCCCTGAACGGCAATTTCAATATGCGGACGTTCGGCCTTAACAATGCGCTGATGCTGATTTTTGCATTTGCTGGCGCACGTAAGCAGACGCTTCTCGTACACGCTTCGCTTGTCCGCAACAATGGATACGGCTATGCTTTCATTGCCAAGAGTGGAACGGGTAAGTCTACGCAAGTGAGTATGTGGCTCCGCTATATTCCCGGCAGCGACTTGATGAACGACGACAATCCTATTATCCGCTTCATTGATGGCGAATTCTGGATTTTTGGTGGCCCTTGGAGTGGCAAGACTCCTTGCTATCGGAATGTGAAAGCGCGTCTCGGAGCCATCACACGCATTGACCGTGCAACGGAAAACTCCGTTGAGAAGCTCTCTCCTATCGAGGCTTTCGCGTCTTTCCTACCCTCCTGTTCGAGTATGAAGTGGGATTCGGAGATTTATAACGCCATCTGCGACACGATAACAAAGGTGGTGGAAACCACCGGAATCTATACCTTGCATTGTCTGCCCAATGAAGAGGCGGCGCAGGTTTGCCATAATGCCATTGCGGTAAAATAAATACAATATGCCGGGAAAACTTGCAGTAACGGAAATTCAATTTGCAAATGCACAGCTTCTGCCCGAGATTGTGAAGATGCTGAACGAGGGACGCACAGTTACGTTGCGTCTGAAAGGTTTTTCTATGCGCCCTTTTCTGGAAGACAACCGCGATAAGGCATTGCTCATTAAGCCCAGTAATGTAAAGATTGGCGATCCCGTTCTTGCGGAAATAGAACCGAAACATTTTGTGCTCCACCGTATCATCAGGATTGAAGGAGAGAATGTTACGCTCTTAGGCGACGGTAATCTGGGCGTGGAGCATTGCAAGTTGGAAAATATTGTCGGGGCAGTTGTTGGATTCTATCGCAAAGGCAGGTCGGAAATGGACAGAACCGATGCTTGGAAATGGAAGACTTACAGCAGAATATGGATGACTTTACGACCTGCAAGAAGGTATCTTTTAGGCATTTATCGCAGATTGTGGATACCTGTTTTTGGTACGATTTAAAAATAAAAACTATAATATAATGAAAGCAAAGAATGGATTTAACCTCCGTCAGGTTTGCGGAGAGAATATAATTGTTGCAGAAGGTAAAGAGAATATCGACTTCAGCAATATCATATCTATGAACGAAAGCTCGGCTTTTCTGTGGAAAGAAGTTCAGAATCTGCCGTCGTTCACGGTAGATGATATGGTTAGGATTCTTACTGATGCCTATGATGTGGATGAGGATACGGCTCGAAAGGATGCAGCTACGTTGGCTTCGCAATGGGGAACAACCGGAATCATAGAGGGAGATGATATTCCTGTAATTGAAGAAAGCGCAACTTTATCAGAAAACAACTCTCCAGTTTTCGAAGAAACTCCAAAGGAAGAAAAGAAGGAAGTCCTAAAGAAGCCATCAGGTGTTATAGAAAAGGAGAATAAAGTATCTCAATAAATAAGCCCAAGCTACCAAGTATATAATTAACGTGAGTTCGACGAATTCAGAACAAAGCAAGCTGTGTGTCCAATGTCCTTTGTACATTGATGCACGGCTTCTTTGGAAACAGGCAATAGGCCGCAATGCCCCCCAATAAATTGACGATGAAATTGTCAAAGGACCGATGCCTGGAGTGCTCCACCTGTGCAATGTTCTTGAGTTCATCGTTCACCGTTTCTATGATAGCCCTCTTTCTGAGCAGCAGTTTGTCCGAGACGCTCATCAATGCTCCTTTCATGTTGCTTTTCAACTTGGTAATAAGTTGTATGCCATCAACGAAAAGTCTTTGGAAGAGCCCCTTGCTGATATATCCCTTGTCACCGACCAACTTGCCATGTATAAACTCTACAAAGGCTTTGTATTCCAAAGGCTTACGGTCATCAAGACCACCTGGGGTAATCATGAAGTTGAGAAGTTCTCCTCTCTCGTTGCAGATTAAATGCAACTTGAATCCGAAGAACCACCCCATGGAGCATTTCCCTCTTTGGGCAATGCCCCTGAAAACCTTATGAATGTGTATTCTCTGGTTTCGGCAGACGCGAAGAGGTGTACTGTCAACAAAACTGATGTCTGTGCATTTGCCCAGCAGGACCTTTTTGATAAACAAAGCCAAGGGGATGGCGACTTCCCTTTCCAATTCTACGAAACGGTTGTACGAGACTACCTCGGGAAACAGATGACGTAAATGCTTGCACACCTTCTCAAGATAGAAATGCTTCAGGCAACGATAGCCTGAATCGTGAAAGAGTATCATAATCAGCATGATTTCAGCCTTGGACATCGTGGAATCACGGTGATACTTCCTCTTGTCAGACGGTTTTAGCGTATATTTTGCCATCAGTGCGTCAAAAAACTTGCAGAAGTCATCTGCCATACAAAATATTTCTGTAACTTTTGCAAGAAAAGATAACTCGCTTAGAATAAATCGGTTATTCGGATTGCTTGAAAATTGGGTAACGAGATAGCAACCGTTCGTATTTCTGAGTTCTTCATCGTTATGCTACAATGTGATAACTCTTGATGCTACAAAGGTACAAAAAGAAATGCAGACGAAAGAGGATGATGATAATTTTCTTTTCGTCTGCATTTCAATTATAGCAATTTTTTCAGTTCTTCAATATCGGGCAATGCTTGTTTCAATTTCTCAGGCATTTCGTCCGAAGTTTTGTATGTTGCAACACCTAATGGCTTGTCATAGTCTTGGATTACATACTCAACATACTTTTTATCGGCACTCTTGCATAGAACTATACCGATTGACGGATTTTCGTGTGGCTTACGCATTTGGTCGTCCACTAAACGAAGATAGGTGCATAATTGCCCTAAATAAGAAGATTTGAACGCACCTTTCTTTAATTCAATCACCACGAGTGCGTTCAGTTCTCGGTTAAAGAAAATCAAAACAGGGAAATGTTCTACTCCGTACACCTCCAATTTGTACTGATTGCCGACAAAAGCAAAGTCTCGACCAAAAGTGAGAATAAACTTCTTGATATTGTGTATGATTTCCTGCTCTATGACTCGTTCGTCAATATCTTCTTTGTCTCGCTCACCAAGTTCCTCTACATTGATAAAATCCAAAAGATATTCATCTTTGAACATTCCAATGGCTTTCAATGACTGTCGGGCATCAGGTATCTTCTGTATAAAGTTATTTGCAATCTCCCCTTGATGATTAAACAAGTCATCTTCGATTCTTGCTGACAATACCTCTTTACTCCATTTATTCGCAAGAGCTTGACGAATGTAGAACAGACGCTCTGCAAATGTTTTGGTCTTGCGGACAATAATCATATGATGTGTGAATCCCAATCCCAAGAATGAAGCAACATCAAAATTCTCTTTTTGAGGGCTCTCGCAAGGAATCAATAACTGCGTATCTATTTCGCTAACCGCAGTTAGCAATTTATCATCCCCCTAATCCGCTAATCGTAGTTAGCGATTTCAAGTCCTCGCACCAAGTCTCATAGAATTGACGCATAAATTTGATATTCGCAACAGAGAATCCACGAAGTCCCAGTAATTCTTTCTGTAATCGTTCGCTAATGGTTTCTATTGCACCTTTGCCCCAAAAACCATTACGGGAGTTTTCTGATACATATTTGCCAATGCCATAATATAGCGATAATTGTTCTTTGTTAGCAATGGAAACTGCACGATATTGGCTTTGCAATATCGCCTCTTTGATAACCCTTACAGCTTCGGTGTAAACCTGTATCTCACTCATATCTCCTTAAATTTTCTGCAAAGGTAAGGAAATAATGCCAATCAAACGCAAATATCATTGATTCAATTACCCCTTTTAAGCAAATTATTTGTACTTTTGCAAATTAATTCGTATATGGCAAGTTTTACGATGTAATATAAGTTGTACATAAAACTCTAAAAAGGAATGGCAAACATAATATCTCTATTCTCTGGCTGTGGTGGTCTGGATTTAGGATTTGAACAGGTCGGAGATTATACTACAGTATGGGCAAATGATTTCAAACACGAGGCATGTGTTACATTTAGAAATCATTTCGGAGATATTATCGTGGAAGGAGATATTGAAAGAATAGACCCTTACAACAATCCTGATATACCAGATTGTGATTTGATATTGGGCGGTTTCCCGTGCCAAGATTTTAGCATTATTTGGAAACAACCAGGACTGAATGGAGAACGAGGAAATTTATACAAGAGTTTCTTACGCTTTGTTGATGCAAAGAAGCCTAAAGCTTTTGTTGCAGAGAATGTTAAAGGAATTTTAACTGCAAACAAGAAAAGGGCTATTGAGCAAATAATTCAAGATTTTCAAGACATAGCACCAGGCTATATCGTAAAACCTCGTCTTTATAATTTCGCAGAATATGGCGTACCCGAACATAGGGAGCGAGTTCTAATTGTAGGTATTAGAGTTGACACAGGCTTCAACTTTGAGCATCCAAAGCCAACGCATGGTGTGGGTGATGGACTTCAACCATTAGTAACCGTAGGAGAAGCATTTAAGGATGTAGAAAAAGTTAAAGCAAACAATGAACTTATACGCTGTACTGAAAGGACTAAGAAGATAATTAGTTTAATTTCGGAAGGTGGTAATTTTACGGATATTCCACAAGATAGCCCATATTATGTAAAAGGTATGATTAGCCACGTATATAGACGCGTACATTTGAATGAACCATCAAAAACTATTATTGCAGCGGGTGGTGGCGGAACTTGGGGATATCATTATCCTGAAAACAGACCTTTAACGAATAGGGAGCGAGCAAGAATTCAATCTTTCCCTGATGACTTTATCTTCTATGGAAATACTACAGAAGTCCGCAGACAAATTGGAAATGCAGTGCCTCCTGTTGGTGTACACGCAGTTGCAAAGGCCCTAAAACCACTTTTCTTAAATGATTATGAAAGGATTGATTTAGTAGCAGAGTTAGAAGCTTTAAGAAATATGCCATTTAGTGAAAGATATAAACTTATACTTAAATAATGATGGACTTACTGCTAACCAAGAATCCTATCATTAATTCACTTCGTGCAAAGAGTATTAATGATTATACCTCAAAATATTTTGAGACGGCGACTCAATTAAATATTGCTACGGGATTCATTTCTAATGAGTCTATTGCAGAATTAAAGCGACTGGTTGAATATCGAGAACGTTCGTTGAATCTTTCGCTTTTTATCGGTATGAATTATATTGATGGATTTACGAAACTACAATATGATGCAGTAAAAGAACTTGGGGCAAATTTATTGGCAAATGGAATAGGCAATGTATATGTTTCACCCAAAGCTTTATTCCATGGAAAGATGTATTCCTTTTTGAAAGGAGACCAATGTTTAGGAGCATTTGTAGGCTCTTCAAATTTAGGAAGTTTTATTGGGACTTCTCAAAATCTAATAGAATCCGATATTTTCTTTGAGGCAGATTGTGGAATGCAAGTCCACAATAGAATTGTTGAAATTACAAATATTTTAGGAGAGCCTATATCGCAGGCAAAACCAATAGAAAATTTCAAGGAACCTACAACTGCTCTTTTAGATGGTTTTGAGTATGTAAAGAAGTTAAGTAATGATGATAAGGCAAAATGTCTTTTGAAAGCTTCACAGAATGTTGTTAGAATACCTTTGAAAACAGAGGAAAAATCTAATCTTAATGCTTACTTCGGGGCTGGAAAAGTAAAGGGCCGATTCAGTAGAAGAGATTACTATGAAGTAGAAATCATAATCAGTACAAAACTTCCAAACCGTTCCATATTCCCCGTATCAGATGATGGCAACTTTACTGTTATTACAGGAGATGGCTATATGTTTGAATGTGCTTGTCAAGGTACAAATAGTAAAAATTTCCGTTCTGCCCACGATTTGAAAATTTTAGGTCGTTGGATAAAAGGTCAAATGGAAAATTCGGGTGCTCTCAAATTGGGCGAAAAAGTTACCGAGGAGACATTAAGACGATTTGGGAAAAGCACTTTGGTGCTAACTCAGTCAATAGATAAAGATTTTTGGATTTTAACTCTTGAATAGTATGGGTTATCTTGAAACATACACTAATTCGTTAAATAATCCGTCTCTTGCTGCTTCTATAAAAAAGACAGCAAAGGAAGTTGCCGACAATGTAGAAAGCCAATTTGATTTCTCTGGTCAATTAACAGGATTACTATTAGGTAATGTCCAAAGTGGTAAAACAGGGCAAATGTTAGGAGTTATCTCTGATTTAGCAGATAAGGGTTTTCGTGTGTTCATACTATTAACAACTGACAATGTCGACCTACAAAGACAGACATACAATAGAGTTAAAGATGCATTGACAACATTTACCGTTTTATCGGAGAGCGATGTAGTTTCTTTTAACCCTCAAAATCTATTAAAACCCATAGTCATTGTGTTAAAGAAAAACACAAGTGTATTGAGAAAATGGGGTAATTTATTAGCCTCTTCACAACTGAACACAGGCTTATGCTTGTGTATTTTTGATGACGAGGCTGATGCTGCAAGTCTTAACACTTTAGTAAATAAGAATAGAACAAGTACAATAAATAAGCATCTTCAAAAGATAAAAGAAACCGCATCTTCATCACTTTATTTCGAAGTTACTGCAACTCCACAATCAATTATATTGCAATCAATAGTATCAGGTTGGAAGCCTGCATTTATAAACTATTTCAAGCCAGGTGAAGCATATTGGGGAGGTAATTTCTTTTATTCCAATCCGACTTCATATTGTATCAGATTTACATCTGAAAATGAATTAGAAGAAATTAGCGAAGAAGGGGATATATTATGCCCAGAAGGTTTAAGAAAAAGCATAATGTCCTTTTTGGTCGTATGTGCATACAAAAGAATCAAAGGTGAGACAAACTGCAACTTTATGATTCATCCAAGCATACGAATTGCCATACACAATAAATTTACTGAGTGTGTTCAGGAATACTTGAATCTACTACAACAATCAACTTCTGATGCAGGATTTATTGAACAATTAAAAGAGGCTTGGTCTGATTTGCAACAAACGAAACCAGACTTAACTCATTATGATGATATATATGAGCAAGTTATCGATATTTTAGATAACACTTTAATTTGTGTTATACCACTTAACTCAAAAAGTTTTATTTGTCGAGACTCCAACAATCCAGATGCTTTAGATTTATCAAAAGGCTTTAATATTGTAGTAGGAGGTAATACGCTGGGACGAGGTATTACATTCCCTCATTTGCAAACTGTATATTACTGCCGTTCATCCAAAACTCCTCAGGCTGATACATTTTGGCAACATTCACGAATTTTTGGATATGATAGAGAGAAGGAACTGGTGAGAATATATATACCTCATACATTACATTCTTTGTTTGTTTCGTTAAATGAAGCTAATGAGATTTTAATCAAACAGATAGAAAATGGTATAGATAATGTGCAAATAATCTATCCAGAGGGAATCAAACCCACAAGAAAGAATGTTCTTGATAACAAGTACCTAAATATGATAGTAGGTGGAGTAAATATGTTTGCCTCGAATCCTATCTCAAGGTACACACAAGATATTGATGATATTGTGGACGCATATACTAACTCTGAATATGTAGATGTGCCAGCGGAACTATTAATAAATATCTTAGGAAAAACAGGTAGCGATATTCAATCTGACTTTGATAGCAAGAAATATATTGCATGCATAAAAGCCCTTCAAGAAAAACGACCAACTATTAAGTGTCGTTTAATTGTTAGAGTTAATCGTGATATCAGTAAAGGTACGGGAACACTGCTCTCTCCAACGGATAGAAAGTTGGGTGATAAGTTTAATGATGATATAACTTTAACAATCTATCGAGTTAATGGCTCGGTAAACAAAGGTTGGGAAGGTATTCCTATTTGGATTCCCAATATCAAGTTCCCTGACGGAATATGTTTTTATGATATTACAGAATAACAGTAATGGCGACCACTTACAGATTGGTCGCCATTATTGTTAGAGTTTCATGCCACTACTTCTTCTCGGCTGTATAGGCTGACGGAATGACTGTCGGAGTTTGTCATATTGCTCGTTGAACCATTGGCTGAGAGGTATTCGATTTGCGGTTAAGGTCAGACGCTTATCGTTATCTCGTAGAATCTGTAACGGGGTGTTTTCAGTAGCAAACCATCGGTTATGCTCTGAGGAGAATAGTCGTCCCGTAAAGTTCAGCACTTTGCCTTTAATCAGTTCAGCAAACTCCATAGCCGAGAGCCCGATTTGCTTGGCGAGGCGTTCCAATCGCAGGAGGTGGGCAAAATTTGGATACCAACGATGAGCAGTGTTGATTATCGAATTGAGGATGTTGGTCTCTTCCTTATGCTCAGCCTCCTTTGCTTCGAGAGCCTTGCGATGCTCGTTATCCTTGTTCATCATAGTTCTGCTATGCTCCACCTGCATTTGCTTGATGTTGGTTTGCAGTTGCTCAATGGTCTCATCTCGGATTGCGATTTCATCTCTCAAATCCTCGTTCTTGCGTTCCAATGATTTCATCTTACCACTACCGAAAAGAGAACTCACACCGCTTGCAAGGGCTGTGGCTGCATCGGTGGCTACGCTTTTGAGTTTGTCGGTGCGTATCTCCGATTTCACCTGTTTGAGTTCTTGCTCGGCAAGATCTATCTGGTGTTCCTTATGCTGCCTCTCAGCCTCGATGCGTTCAAGCTCGGCACGCTGCTTCTCGATGATGAAGTCGTTACGCTCCAAATGCTCCTTGCCCGTCTCGGCTTTGGATTGCCCTCGCTCCATTGATAGAATTTCAGATAGCAATGTCTGCATCTGTGTCATATCATCATCGTTGAGTTTGTAACTTTTGCCCGTTTCGTGATTCATCCAATCGAATACGATATGGGCGTGGTAGTTCGGCTTAAACCATCTGCCACCGATTTGAAAACTCTCCTTATCGTCTGTATCGGGCTTGCCACTCAGCCAATGCCCCTCGTCTTTGTGTAGGAATATCTGAAGCGGTGTGATGCCCCAACGCTCCCGGCACTCCTCGCCAAACCTGAGAACATCTTCCAATGTGGTGTCGGACTTGATGAGTAACACGCCCTCACGAATGGGCGAGCATCCCGACACCTTGATAATCTTGCCACTCTTGGTTTTGCGTTCTCGCTCTTTCTCCTGCATCGCTCGCCCCGTCTTTGCCTTAACCATCTGCTTGATGTTGTCGTAATGCGTCTGTAAATCGTAGTCACCCAAGCGAGGGTTTATCCAATGCTCGTTGTCGGCAACGAGTTCGGGAATGAGGTAGATTTTCGACTCCCCGATGTTACGGATATATTCGGGAGTTCTGAGGTTGTGAGCCTCGCTTGATGATATGTTGCAAGGCTTGATATGTATGCTGCTTTTTATTGCCATAGTTCTTTGATTTTATTGGTTACAATTAGACCGTTTGTTTGCTTGCTTCCGCTTACGGGGTTCTTAGGGGCAACGCCCATAAGCGGAGTGCAGAGAGGTCACTCTGCCCCACAACTACACATCGGCGAAGCGTGTAGTTATAGTGGGCTATAACCTGAAGCCTCGTTTCTTCTTCGGCTGCGGTTGTAGTATCCGTTTTACGGATTGAACTTGCGATTTCTTTACTGCTTGTTTCGCTTGTATTCTGTGGCGTAAGTAGTCGTTCAAATCCTTATGCTCGGCATAGTGTTTCGACATATCCCGAAGCCTGTCTCCGAACATCTTTTTCAGACTCTCCACTGCTGTTTGTCCTGCCTGGTCGTTGTCGAGGAAACAGCCGATTCTGCTGTATGGTCTTAGCAGTCGTTCCGCTTTTGAGAGGTTGGTGACGGAGTTGAGTACCATATAATCCTGTGCCTCGATGCGAGGCTCTTCGGGGTGGTCGTTTGCCCGAATGGTGAGATACGAGAGGTAATCCATAAACCCCTCGAAGAGATAACACGCTGCTCGTGGCTCGCCCTGCTGTCGAATATGGGTAATATCCTTTGGAGCGACGCACCCCTTGAAGTAGCGGTTGCGGAGCTCATAGCCTCCTGCCATATTCGGAAAGCCGATGGCGAAGTATGGTTTGCTGTTATACTCAAATCGTAACTCCTTACACTCTCTTTTGGCGAGTTCGATGTTTATGCCTCGCTCCTGAAAGTAGGCGGTTAGTGCAGGCGAGGATAACTCGCCAACCTTTATGTCCTCAAAACTATGATTAGAGGTTTGTTGCTCGCCAAAAGAAAAGGTGGCAGGGCGTATGTATGGTGTCCGCTCCGCTATGCGTGCCAACAGATAGGCAACATTGTCGCTATGGTACAACTCGGCTGCCAATGCGATGATATTGCCACCCTTGCCGATACCAAAGTCATACCATTGGTTAAGTTCGGTGTTTACCTTAAACGAAGCATCGGTTTCGTTTCTCAGTGGTGATTTATACCATAGGCTTTTGCCCTGTTGCTTTACAGGCGTATAGCCCAAACTTTGCAGATAGTCTGCTAACTTGATTTGCTTTGCATCGTTGATTGTCATATTACTACGATTTTAAGGTTAATGAAATTTTGTTGATTTGTTGAATCGTTGATGTAATATGCTTATATTCAGTTTTGTAACCTCTCAACATCTTCTCAACAAACCGCTCACCAAAAGAGAAATCCACAAACGGGCGTTGTCGCTCTCTCAACTTCTCTTTTGGCTTGTTGAGATTTTGTTGAGAATGTATATTGCTTGTTATCAGTGTGTTTATACTCATATTCAACAATTCAACAGAAAACAGATGATATTACAAGGATTCGAGTTGTTCCTTTGTGATTGTGTAGAAGCGTCCAACCCTCCTTGTCGGCTCATAGTGGCAACTTTGGTTGTAGTTGCCTTGATAGGTGGTATAGGTAAGTCCGTTGGGTGCAGGTATCAGTTTCCAACACTCCTGCACCACCTTTCGCACTTGGTGTTTCTCTACCTTTACCTGCGAGTGCATCAACAGCACAATAAGGTCGTTAAGGCAGAATGAAACGCTATCCACATTCATAGTAGCCATAATGTCGAGCAACAGCTTCGACATCTCTATCTCCAAACGGTTTCGATTGCTGCGGATAATCCTCTGCAATGCTTCGGTATGCAGCAATGAGGGGTTGAACCACATTCGGCTCTCCCTCTCGGTGGATAGTTGGCGATGACTGAGAAAATGAAGAAATGCAGGTATCTCCGCTTTTAGGTGTTGCAGGAAGTTGGTATCATCGGATTGCAAGCGGTTTATCTTGCGTACCCAATAGCGTGTATCTCCTGCATCGATGATTACGGGCAGATACTCATTGTTGGAGCATAGCACGAATTTGGCAAAGAAGGCTATCTCATCACGGTCTTTGCCTTTGGCTTCCACCTTGTAGGATAATGTGGTACTAAGATTCTTCAATCGCTCGCTGTCCTCCCTGCGATTGAGCAGCACCTCATCGACCACGATAAGCAGCTTGCCAGCCCAATCGGAATTGAATTGACTGCGGAAATCCTCGTTGGTGTTGAATGTGACATTGTTCTGAAAGAGGGCTTTCAGAAAATTAAGGAATGTGCTCTTGCCTGTGTTTCGTTCCTCAGATACCAACAACAGGATTGGCAACTTCTGAACGGGTTGCAGGTAGAGCAGTTGCAGATAGTCCATACCCAACTCATATTGCTCACCGAAGATATGCTCTACCAATGATCGGATAGAGGGAAAATCTCCCTCCTGTGGTCGGTGGTCTATCGGCTCATAGAGGTTAAGGAACTTGCCGATTACAGGGCGGTAGCCGATGTGTTCGGGTACGGTGCAGAAACCGTCATACTTGGGAACGCTGCCGATATAGTCCTTGCTATAGTCTTGGCGGAGCGTTTCATTGTTCCACGGGATACGCCTCTTCACATATCCACCACTCAGTCTCGGCTGCTCCACAATCTTGTAGAGTGTTGTTCCCACTCGGATAAATTCTTCTTTTGCCATACCACCATCTGATGGCGATTGATGACTTGATGTAACTTTTTTAGCTTCCATATTTCACTCTTTTTGGTTTGAAAAATGTCAGCTACAAAAATATAAGTGATTGACGGATAAGTTGCTACGCAATTTATAGCAGAATGATGAATAAGATACATTGAGGGTGGAAATGTGAGGGGTATAGTTGGTATGATACCATTAAAAACCAGGTATTTACTCTTGTTTGTTATAAATTGACTAGCTTTGCAGTATAGTTTGTTTGAATAGTAAACATATGGTAGAATATACAAGTAGTAGATTGTGTTTCAAAGCTGATGTAATTGAGCCTTTGAAAGAGACTGATTCTTTTGTTGTACATACTCCTGATGGAACATTTATGTTTACAAAGGCAGATTTCTATCGTGTATTTCCAAATGTAATTGAAACAAAAAGCTATCAAGAGGGACGATTATATAGTTGTAAATATCCACCCAAACGAGCATTGCCATTTTTAATATCAGGTCAAAAACAAGGAGATAATAATACGAAAAAACAATCTCCTAAAAATGTACACAAAACGAATACTCCTCAAAAAGATATTGTCGGAGACGATATTCGACAAAAGATAAAAGAGATAGGTCTGTTGTGGCGTAACTCTCCTTATAATCCATCAATAAATATTGAAGTACTCAAAAAATGGGACAATCTAATTGAAGAATGGATTAAAGACGAAACGATGCCTTTAATTATTCGTAAAGAGACAAGCAAACGAGGTCAGGGGTTTAACCATCCTTGCGGAAGAGAAATTATAGTCTCAGATAATACGGTGGCAATTTGGGTGTTTAGCAATGTGCTTGATGGCAAAGTATTTACTTTGAGCGATATAAAAGAACTGCTACAAAACAATGAATTGCCAATGGTCTTTATGGCAACAAATGAGATTAAGGAAAAGGCTAAATATACCAAACCATTAGGTTGTCATTCGTTGCCGAATTGGAAATTATGCCATATTCAACCTGTGGGATTCAATACTAATAAAAGCATTGAAAATTTGGATATATCGGAAATCAAAGAGCATTTTAGGAAGTATGTAAATCCAAATAATATGTTCGTGCTTCCCAAAGAAATTGGCTATTTAGGGGAAATTGATGTATTCATTGAAGAGCAGAAACGATAAAAGACAAATAGCAGGTATTTGATTGCGTACCTGCTATTTGTCTTAAATTATGCCATACCCGACGTAGCATTTGCAAGCGAAAAGAGATAACATACTTTCTCTTTTCGTCCGCATATCCTCTTTAACAACTTACCCCGTATCTTCTCCGCACCGTATGAGTTGATGCGGAAAGCGAGGGCTGCAATCATATCCATATTGTAGAGGGTAGCCCAATAGGTATATGGTATCACCTCGCAATGTTGCGTGTGTTCCGCTATCACTCCGCTTTTGTATATGCCTCGGATAGCAGCCTTTAATGTGGGTGCTGCTACATCAAACAGCACCACAAGTTCCGAAAACGACATCCATACATTACTATCGGGGATGTTCACATAGCCCAATTCGCTGATTATTATAATTGCTCGTTCCATACCTTATGCCATTATTGTATTGCCGAATGATTGATTCAATTGGTTGCCGAACATCGTCAAATCCTTGTCAATTTTCTCGGTGGTAATCTTCGCATACAACTGTGTTGTAACTATGTTCGTATGCCCCAAAAATCGGCTTACACTCTCGATTGGCATACCCTTACTCAGAGCGAGGGTTGCGAATCCATGCCTTGAGCAATGAAATGAAATATCCTTGCCGACTCCGCACTCTTTTATCATCTTTTTCAAGGGTTTACAGATATTCCAATAGTTCAAATTCGGGAATACGAGTTTGTTTTCTTGGAATGGTTCATATCGCTTGATTATCTGCAATGGAATATCCAATAACTTCACTTGAAACGGGATTTTGGTCTTGTGTCGCTTCGACAATATCCATTTCTCACCATTCACCTCTACAATATCATCGGTGGTAAGTTCCTTAATATCCACGAAAGATAAGGCTGTGAAACTTGCGAACACGAACAAATCTCGGATATACGCCAACTTGCTATCGGTAAATTCGTGTGTCATTACCGCTTTCAATTCATCTTCGGTCAAAAACTCTCGTTCCTTGACATTGGGGCTTATGTGGAATTGGGCAAATGGATTTCTCGGCATCAGACCGTTGTAATGGGCACGCATAACAACACCTTTGAGCCACACACAATTTGCCCAAATACTTCCATTCTGCAACCCTCTGTCTGTTGCTAGGAATACCGCAAACTCCTTGATGAAGTCGGGAGTAAGCTCAATCATAGACATATCATTTCGTTTGTAGTTTGCCTTGATGAACGCTGCAACATGGTTTCTTGCCCGTACTCTTGACATATAGGTAGACATAGTTCGGTCTGTGCCTACACGCTTCTTGAATGTGGCATTATCTTTATCAAACGCACCGAGTAATGTTTCATACTCAGTTCCGATGCCTTGATAGGCATTGCGTACCATTTCAGCAGTTACATAGGCTTCTCTGTCCGACAAGCGTTGGTAGTGCTTGATGATTTGAGCCTTGATATTATCCAAAGCAAGATTGAGTTCCCTTGCTTCCTTGCTCTTGCCTTTGGCTCGGTTGCCTTTCACATCCCAAAGCTCTTTTGCAATGGTACGCTTACAACTGAATTGGGCTACTGAGCCGTTGATTGTCACTCGTCCCATAATGGGAACAATACCGTTTTTCTCTTTGCTTCCGTTCACGTAGAACAGCACCTTAAATGTACTTCGCATAACACAACTTTTTTGGGGTTACAAAATTATGTATCAGCGAGTTATACATTGCTACGCAATATGATGCAGAACTATGAAACGTGACGACACAAAGAAAAATCTTACTCCATTATCGGGTAATGATTAGGCAACCGTTCTGTTTCTGCGAATATCAAGGTTGTCGGGAATGATGAGGTTATTTCGGGTGAGATAGCGTAAATCGTTGATATTGCGTCTATTTGCGACCGTTTGCGCTTTTGAGATTCTTTCGGATTGGAAAGAACGTTGAGCCTGTTCCGTTACCTAAGTGTTACCTCGGTTACTACGTTTGGTAACTGGTAACACTTGGTAAAAACATGGAAGTCTGTACGAGAATTCCAACGACTCGGAAAAACATACATATTCTGGCATATTTTGCACGGCTGGGGACGCTCTGAGAATGTATAACTTTGCACCCAAAAACTCAGAAGCGTATGAAAGTAAGCAAATTCAAGGTGTTGCTCTACCTTAAAAAGAGCGGATTAGACAAGCAGGGCAAGGCTCCTATCATGGGACGCATCACCCTTAATAACTCAATGGCACAGTTCTCCTGCAAGTTATCATGCAATCCCAAGTTGTGGAACTCTCGCTCAGGCAGGCTGGAGGGTAAGAGCAAGGAGGCGGTTGAGACGAATGCCAAGATCGAGCGCATCCTGCTGTCTGTCAATACCGCAGTGGATAATCTCATCAAGCGCAATGTGGACTTCACGGCTACGACGGTCAAGGATATGATGCAGGGCAGCATCAACGGGCAGGTGACGCTTCTACAAGTGTTCGAAATCTTGCTTGAAGATACGAAGAACCGTGTAGGCATAGACAGGACGCCTGCCACCTATACCTGTATCAGACAGGTAAAAGACTCGCTTGCAGAATTCATCCCTGCAACATATGGGGTCAGAGACATAGCGTTCAGTCAGATGACCAACCTGTTCATCAGTGACTATGAGCATTTCCTGATTGACGGACAAGGCAAAAAGGCTACTACTGCCCATAAGTATTTCACCTATCTGAAACTGGCTTGCCGCAGGGCATACAAGGACGGACTGACAGACAAGTACCTCTTTGCACGTTACAAGGAACCAACCATACCCAAGAAATCGCCACGAACCATAACTCCAGAGAACTTCCAGCGGATAGTCAGCCTGTAAATCTCATTGAATAAGCCTTCACTCATTATCGCACGTGACTTGTTGCTGATAGCCTGCTATACGGGTATGGCTTATATTGACGCCATATCTGTTACACAAGACAACCTGTCATACGATGAGCAAGGGAGCCTGTGGCTGAAATACAAGCGCAAGAAGACAGGGGTACAGGCTGTCGTGAAACTGATACCAGAAGCCATTGAACTGTTCGACAAATATAAGGACGCTGGTCTGCCAACGCTGCTGCCCCGCCAGAACTATGCCTTCCTATTGAATAACCTAAAGAAAATAGCAGAAATGGCAGGCTGCACACAGCCAATCAGCCACCACATGGGAAGGCACTACTATGCCTCTATCCTCACACTGTCCAACGACGTGCCGATAGATGTCATCAGCAAGATGCTTGGTCACACAAATGTGAGAATGACACAAGTCTATGCAATGGTGACACAGGACAAACTCTTTGAGGAAGCCGACAAGTTCATTGAAGCAACCAAGGACTTTGTACTGGTGCTCAATGCAAACAGCAAAGCAATCGTAAACAAGCAAAGACAATAAATAATAGCAATTATGAACAGAAGTACATTCAGACTGATGCCCTATATCAACAGGGCAAAAACAAGGGCAGACGGTACAACAGCCATCCTGCTCAGAATCACCATTGACGGCAAGAAGACCGTCATGACGACGGATTTCTGTTGTCGTCCCGAACTATGGGATGCTAAACAGGGCGAAATCATATCCCCTACAAAGGATGCCAATGCCTTTCGGGAGTTCATCAAGAAAGCAGAACAAACCTATCAGATGCTTCTCAACGAACAGGGCATTGTCAGTGCAGAATTGCTGAAAAGTCACCTCAACGGCACCATCCAACCAATACGCACACTGATGGAAATGGCTGCGGAAGAACTGGAGCGGGTCAAGGTTAAGAGTGCTTGCACGGCATCAAACGGCTCCATCAAATTGGCAAAGTTCAAGAACAAGTGCCTGAAAGAATACTTGATGAGCATTGACCGTGAGGACATGTCCCTTGCTGACGTAACCCTGCAATTAGGGAAAGACTACCACATCTATCTCAGACAGCGGAAGCACCTCTGCCCGGCGACTGCCAATGACTGTCTGGCATGGTTGAGCCGCCTTGTGTTTCTGGCTGTTGACAAGGAGATACTGCGCTCCAATCCGTTGGAGGACATCGAATATGAGAAAGTGAAGCGTAACGTGGAAATCCGCTATCTGACCCGTGAACAAGTAAAGATGTTGCTTGCCCATCCGTTCCAACAGCGACAGATGGAACTGGCACGACACATGTTGCTTTTTACAGTATTCACGGGACTGGCTTACGTTGACCTAACAAGACTTCGCCCAGAACACATCCAGACTGATGCCAAAGGCAGACGATTCATCCGCAAGTGTCGTCAAAAGACTGACGTTGAAACCTTTGTACCATTACATCCCATAGCAGAGCAGATTCTCGCACTTTACAACACGACGGATAATAGCAAGCCCGCGTTCCCCTTGCCACCATATGCCAATTACAGACTATACAAGGAGTTTGTGGCTATTGGTATTTTCCTCGGACTTGACCGCAATCTCTCGCATCACGATGCCCGCCACACGAATGCAACCTTGTTAGTCTCGGCTGGTGTGAATATGGAGAGTGTTTCCAAGATGATGGGACATTCCAGCATCAAGAGTACGCAGAAGTATGCACAGATTACGATCAACCGTATCTCACAGGAAATTGACAAACTGATGGAGCGCAGAAAAAAGAAAGGACTCACAACAGAAGCTATCAACTAACAATGATTATGGCAACAACAAGCATTTTGATTCCCAAGGATGTCTTTGAACGAGGCATCATCAGAATGACTGAGGGCGGTATTATCACCATGCCTGACAAAGACGTGTGGATGACAGTGGACGAGATAGCAGACATGCTTTTTGCTTCATCAGCCACCGTGTTTCGCATGATACGCTCTTTATATAATAAAGGTATCGCACGCGAAGAATACACTCACAGATTTTTCCGTTTGTTCCCTTATCATCCGAACTGGAACATAGACGTGTATAACCTTGAAATGGTCATCCGCCTGGCATACACCATCGACAGCGACAATAGCCACAAGTTCTGTCAGTTCATTATGAACCGTCTGATGGGCAGAGCGATGTACGAGTATGTGTGTGTTACCATCCACATGGGTGATTACCCCAAAGATTGATAGTATAACGAAGAAAGGCCGCGAGTTTCCTACTTGGAATTCTCGCAGCCTTTTCCATCATAATAAGGTTTACTTCTGTGCTGACACATAGTTTCGTTGTAGGAGTTCTTCCAAATCCCGTTCGCGATAGAGTATCTTACCACAGAGCATCACGTATGGCAGCAGCCCTTTCTGCCGATATGTGAACAATGTATGCCTGCTGACTTTCAGAAACTCAGCGGCTTCTCTGTCGCTTATCCACCTGTTGCCATTGAGCAAAGGGCGATAGTCCTTGAAAGTATCCTTTGCTTTGTTAATTGCCTCGTCAATCTCACTGATGAAGTCAAGGATTTGCTCATCTTCCACCATCATGCCACTTTTCCATTCTTCTTTTTCCATAGCCGTTATTTGCTTTTCGTCATTACTTCCATCATCCTATCAATGTCCTCTGCCCGATGATATATCCTGCCCTCTATCTTGGTATAGGGCAATTCGCCTCGCTCCCGCATACTTTGTACCGAGCGTTTGCTGAGGTTGAGCATGGCACACACTTCACTCGTATCAAGCCATGTTCCAAGACTTTTGTTTTTCATCTGCTGCTCCTGAAGATGCAGGACACTCAGCAGTTCCTTCACTCGCTCCATCCACTTCGTGAATGTACTTTCGTTGATGATTACAATTCTTTCCATTTGTCTTTATTTATCGATTGTTACTACTTGTTTACGCTAATTTCGGTTGCAAAGTTAGCCCAAGAAAACAGACTGATTTGCATAGTATGTACATAGCTATATAAACTTTTTCCCAAAGAAATGAATAGCTGGATAAATATATGAGTGAATAAGTATATACTTATACAATTATTCGTTCATCCAATCATTTGGCTATTGAGACATCAATGTGTTGATTCAGCGATCTATCAATTCAATAATTCGCCAAGGCATTGAAGTACCGAACCATCAAATCACTAATGCATTCAACTGTTGACAATTTAGTTCCTTGACGGTTTGACATTCTAATGACCTGAAACTTTAGTGCTTCAAGTAGTGGAAAAACTGATGATTTAGTGCATTCATGAACTCATGCATTCACGAAAGCATAGTTCCTGACGGCATTTGTCTGTAAAGTGGCTGCAAGTGGCGGTTGATGGTTATTGTCCAATCGAATTTGTCGCAGTACCTTTGCACCCGCAAAAGACACTAAAGACAATTGTGATGGATAGAATAACCTATTATATGCAGCATCCGCTTGAAGAGCGGATTATTATGTTCGCCAGAACATAGCAAGGTATGTTTTCTGCTGCACGAAACTCCGTTTGCAGCACAAAACTCCTTGCTCTGCCGAGGGCTATGGCTGTCCTCCAAAGTCGGTCAGCCTATCCATACTTGCCGTAAGCATCAAGTGATAATTATATGTCAAACCCAAAATAACAAAGATGAACAACAAGAAGAATAAGGGTGGGAGAAATCCCAAGGTAGACCCAGCGATAAACCGTTACTCCGTTAATTTTAGCAGTGAGGAAGATATGCGTTTTCTAAAGATGTTTGACCGTTCTGGCATGACAAGCAAGTCCGCATTCATCAAGGCGCGAATTTTTGGAGAGCCTTTTCATGTGGTAACTTTCGACAAGAGTCTGCATGAGTATTATACCAAGTTGAGCGACTTCCATGCTCAATTCCGTATGGTGGGCAACAATTATAATCAGACCTTAAAAGAGTTGAAAAGCCACTTCTCTGAACGAAGAGCAATGGCACTTGTATGTAAGTTGGAGAAGTACATGATGCAGTTAGTGCAGATTATGCATGAGGTCGTAGAACTAACAAACAGGTATGAAAATCATCGAATTGGCAAGGATAATTGAATATAAACACATTTTTTTAACTCACAATTACCATTTTTTTACTTAACGGACATTGACTTTGAGATTTTTTGTGTATATTTGTAGCCAAATTATTAGCATACGGATGGAACGTAAAAGAATAAACCGCCTAAAAGTGGTACTTGCAGAGAAAGGAATGACCAACAAGCAATTGTCGGAAATCCTTGACAAAGACCCTGCGGTTATATCTAAATGGGTGACAAACGCCGCCCAACCTAATGTAGAGATGTTCATCCGACTGGCACAGATTCTTAGTGTCAGCGTGGATGAATTATTGTGGACAGAAAAATAAAAAGAACCTGTATGAAAAAGAAATCGCAACAATTCAAGGCTATAGACTTCTTTTGCGGAGGGGGAGGCATGACTTGTGGATTACGTCAAGCAGGTATTGATGTGATAGCAGGTGTGGATATAGACAAAGAGGCGAGAGCAACTTATGAGCATAATAATGAAGGAACTGTTTTTATCGAAAAAGACATAAGAAGGGTACATAGTGACTATTTTGAACGTAATTTCAGCATACAAAAGAATGACGACAGCCTGATTTTGGTAGGTTGCAGTCCATGTCAGTTCTATAGCATTATCAATACAGATAAGGAATCTTCTCTAAAGACAAAAGATTTATTAAGGAATTTTGCTCGCTTTGTGGATTATTATAGACCAGGATATGTACTAGTGGAAAATGTTCCCGGCATTTTAACAAACAAACAAAGTATATGGCCTATGTTTCACAAAAAGCTCAAAGATTTGGGCTATGATAAGATTGTATATGATATTATAGACATGAGCTATTATGGGGTCCCTCAGTCAAGGCGGAGGTTCTCGCTGATAGCCACAAGACTAAAGGATATTGAAGTGCATTTGCCACAAAAAGATGAAAGGCAAGCATTGCTTTCTGATTTTATTGGTGTGAGACATGGATTTGCTCAAATAAGTGCAGGGACAAAAGACACAACTGATTTCAACCATACCGTTGCAGGTCTTAGTGACAAATGCTTAAGACGATTAAAAAAGACGAAACATGATGGGGGAAGTAGATTGTGCTGGGCTGATGATCCAGAATTGCAGTTAAGATGCTTTGTTGGTAAAGATGATAGTTTCAAAGATAGTTATGGGCGTATGTGGTGGAATAAGCCTGCTCCAACTATAACGACAAAGTTTTTTAGTATCTCTAACGGTCGATTCGGACATCCAGATGAAGACCGAGCCATTTCATTAAGAGAAGGAGCAACTTTGCAGACATTCCCCAAGGATTATGTATTTAAATCTAATAGTATTGCAACTACAGCACGGCTAATTGGGAATGCCGTTCCGTGTGAATATGCAAGAAGATTAGGTTTGTTAATTCAACAAAATGGTTGATTATGGCACAATTCAGAACAAAGGCAAGAGCACTTGATTTATTAGGAAGACAGCAAATCGCAGGTATTCCGACAGCTATTAATGAGCTGATAAAGAATGCCCATGACGCGTATGCTGATCATTTTGATATAGATTTTCTGCGGAAGGACAATATGTTGGTTCTTAGAGATGATGGTATTGGCATGTCAAAATCAGATTTTCTTGATCGCTGGCTGACACTTGGCACCGATAGTAAAGTGGTAGGTAACAATAACGCATTACCTCCAACAGACCCTACTAAGCCTCAAAGACCAATAATGGGCGAGAAAGGAATTGGAAGACTGGCTATTGCATCAATTGGAAGTCAAGTCCTTATATTGACTAAAGCAAAATATAAATCATCAAATAAAATCGTTGCGGCGTTTATTTGTTGGGATGTGTTTGAATTAACAGGATTGAACATCGACGATGTCGTAATTCCTGTTAGGGAATATGATAATATTCCAACCAAAGATGATATAGATTCTATAAAAAGCGAATGTGTTGATTCTTTGGAACAACTTAATAAAGTCGGTAAGGTTACCAGTGACAAATTATATTGTATATCGCAGAAAGTTAAGGAATTCAATTCTGATCTTTACACGATTTATTCTTTAATAGGAGGTTCAACAGATATTCAAGAGGGTGGAACTCATTTCTTTGTTTCATCAGTAAGTGATTCATTAGTTCCTGATATTGAAGGCGAAGGTGATTCAAGTGAGGCAACCAAAATGGAAAAGATGCTGATGGGTTTTCACAACACTATGACCCCCAATCACCCAAAGCCCACGATAAACATATCATTCAGAGACTACAGGCATGATGACGGTACTTTTATTAGTCTATTAGAGGACAGACAGTTCTTTACCCCAGAAGAGTTTGAGATTGCCGATCATCACTTTTGTGGTCAGTTTGACGAATATGGACAGTTTAAAGGAACAATCAAGATATATGGTGAGAAGACCTACAATCATGTAATTAACTGGCGTGATAATCATTACCGAGAAACTGAATGCGGCCCTTTTACTATAAATCTCGCCTATTTACAAGGTGAATTAAAAAGCTCCAGGGTTGATGTGGAAAATTATGGCATTATACGCCGTAAAGGTGACAAGTATGGTGGTCTCTATATTTATCGTGACAATATTCGAATCCTACCTTACGGAGATTCTGATTATGATTTCCTAGACATTGAAAAGAATCGGTCTAAAAGGGCTTCAACATATTTCTTTTCATATAGAAGAATGTTTGGAGCTATTGAAATAGCAGATGGACAGCATAGTAAGTTAATAGAAAAAGCAGGTCGTGAAGGTTTTATAGAGAACAAAGCCTATCGACAGTTGCAATCTATCTTGAAAAACTTTTTCTGGCAGTTGGCTGCTGATTTCTTTAACGAAAAAGGAAATACACCTCAATCAGAATTCTACAATGCCCGCAAAGATGAAATCAACTCTTTTTATCGTGCATTAGAGCGTAGAGATAAACTGGCCAAAGGAAGAAAAGACAAATTCCAAAAAGATTTAGAAAAGTTCTTTGTACTTCTTTCCGAGCACAAATTTGAACAAGAATGTGATGCAATAACAATAGAACTCAGAAACGATCTGTCTGCATTGGTATATATGAAAGATACAGATGTAGCGAGTCAAAGACTTATAGATTCAGAAATGAAAGCAAGGCAGTCCCTGACTGACTATCGGAAGAAGATTTCTGTCAATCCTCCAAAAGGTTTTGCCATGAGCAAGTCTTTGAGGGTTGACTATGAGTCATACTTGGAAGAATTCAAAATATTGGAAGAAAGTGTGTTCAATCCGCATTTTGAGCAAATAGACAACTTGGTTGATGAATTTACACAGCGCCTTCAATTAGAAGTCAATAAAAGAAAACGTTTAGAACAAGCTGTTGACATCATTTCAAAAGAAGCACTTTCCACAAATAAACAGAAAAAAGATGAGACAAACGATGTTGTAACAAGGGTTTCGAAAAAAATAAAGGACTTGACAAGCGAATTGATTTTAGATTTGGATAATCAAATTCGAGAAGTTAAAGACCAATTTAAACTCCTTTCGACTAAAGATGACTTTAATCTTGTGTCGGAGAGAATGACTATGGAAAAGCAGATTGATTCAATTAGCCAGCGTAATACAGATGTAATGGATCGAATCATCCGGCAATTTGAGAGTTTCTATGTCGAAAAGAATGATGATGGACAAATTATCACTAATGATCAGATTGCAGATGCCACTTCGGAAGAATTAGAAGTGTTGCGCGAACGACTACAGACCGATGTAGAACTGAGTCAACTTGGCTTAGCCGTAGGTATTGTACATCATGAGTTTAATGGTACCATTAACTCAATTAGACATAGTATTAATGACTTACGTGCCTGGTCTGAGGTTAATGAAAATTTAGAAAAAGTATATAAGAACATTAAGATAAATTTTGAACATTTGGATGGATACCTGAACTTGTTCACACCATTGAACCGAAGACTCAATAGGCGAAGGGAAGATATTTCTCTATTGGATATAAAAACATTTTTGATTGATTTGTTTAAAGCGCGCTTGGAAAGACACCAGATAGCATTTAAGCATACCAATGGATTTGCTCGTCATAAACTATTCGGGTTTCGCTCGACATTCTATCCTGTGTTTGTGAACATTATCGATAATGCAATCTATTGGCTGAAGCAAAGTGATATTCCAGAGAAAGTTATACGACTTCATGCAGATGATACAGGTATATATTTGTCAAATAACGGCTTATCTATAAAACCACAAGATAAAGAACGAATTTTTGAGATGCATTTTTCCAGAAAAATCAACGGTCGTGGTATGGGGCTAAGTATAAGCAGGGAGGTTTTAGAGGCTGAGGGGTATTCGCTAATCCTTGACGAGCCCCGTGAGAATTCTACAGTAACATTCAAAATTTTCAAAAAATAATTATGGCACAGACGTTTGAAGAAATTACGAAGGGAGTAGTAAACCGTTTCCTTCAGAATATTCTCTTTATTGATGATAAAGCATTCCAATCAGATAATAAAGAAAATGAATTTGATGCGGGTCAGATTTCCAGTGCTTTCGCGAAGAACGGTAAGCTCTGTACTATTTTTGCACCGTCATCAGAATGTGACTTGTGCCAATGTTCCTCGCTTTTCTCAAAAGCAGATGCAATTGTATTAGATTGGTATTTGGATTTAACATCCTCTAAAGAATCTGTAGATGATGAAAAAGATGCAGAAGAAGACGAACCAAGGGGATTTTATACGAAATACTTGATCGAAGAAATTGTTGCAGATGCCAAAAACGAAAAGTTTAAAATAATAGTGGTATATACTGGTGAAACAGATTTAAGAGGAATAACTCAGGAAATATATAGATACATTGCCCAATATGGGGATTTCAAACAGGGTGATTGTTGTGTGTATTCTTCTAATGTGATGATTGTTGTTCGTGCAAAATATAATGGTGAAGAACAATTTAAACATTTAGAAGATTTGAAGGATAAGGTAATAAAATATGAGAATTTGCCTGATTTCATAACTAATGAGTTTTCCATTCATGTAAATGGGCTGTTGTCTATTTTTGCACTACTTTCAATTTCTATAATAAGAGAGAATACTTCTAGAATATTAAATGTTTATTCTCCAGAATTAGATAGTGCTTATTTAGGTCATAAGATGGTACTTCCAAATCCTGAAGATGCAAAAGAACTGTTAATCAAATTATTTGGTGAATCCATTACAGATTTGATCTCCTCTTCATGCATTGATACTCAGGATTGGTTATCTTTATGGATTAAAGATAGATATAAACAGCCCAAAACAATAAAAGTGACAGACAATAAAAGCATACAAGTAAGCCAAGAGTGTATAGGAAAAATATTCTTGGCGCATTTTGACAATTTTGAAGAATATATCAAAGCGATTTTAAAAGTTTCCAATAAAGAAGCTAAGATTATCTATAAGAATGCCGCATTATTATTGGATGAGAATGCCGACTCAGTTAAAACTGCTAATCTTTTATTTGCAAGATTGACTCATCACAAAAATGTTTTCTTGCCTCAAAGAGAGAATCCATATTTAACTTTAGGAACCATCCTTTATTCCTCAACTACAGACATGTACTATTTGTGTATTCAGCAGCGTTGTGATTCGTTAAGAATAGACGGAATAAGAAGATTCTTATTTTTGCCTCTTGTTGAGAGTGGTGGAGAAACTCATGTCGTTGTAACCAATGAAAAGCAATTACAAATAGCAAAGAATTCTTATGAAATTAAAACCATCAAATTTGAGGCAGATAAAGATAAACGATACGTATGCTCGAAACATATTAAAAATATGGGAAAGGATACTTTTGTCTTTACCTCTATTCATGATGAAGTATTTGAGTGGGTGTTAGAATTAAAAGATCTACATGCTCAGCGCATATTAAATTCTTATAGCGCAAATCTTTCTAGAGTCGGCTTAGATGAATCTGAATGGCTAAGGCAATTGTGATGTAAGAAGTAACACTATGAGTTAGTGGGTAACTATAATACACTTAAAGGGTAACTCGGAAAAGCTAGTGGGTAAGTTAAAACTATTAAGATTACGAAAAAACAATGAATATATTTTCTTTCTTTTCAGGAGCAGGATTCTTGGACTTAGGCTTTGAACTTGAAGGACACTATGATATAGTGTTTGTCAATGAGTTTCATAAGGCTTTTAATGACGTGTATCAGTATGCACGCCTGAACATGGAACTTCCAACACCTTTATATGGACACCATGTAGAGAACATTATTCATTATGTAGACGGGACTCATCCAGAAATGTTTCGTGATTTGATGAATTTGGTTAATGAATCTAAGGAACGTGCTCTTACAGGATTTATAGGTGGTCCTCCATGCCCAGATTTTAGTGTGGCAGGGAAGAACAGAGGAAAAGAAGGAGATAATGGTAAATTGTCACAAACTTATGCAGACCTAATTTGCCAAGCTCAACCTGATTTTTTCCTTTTTGAAAATGTAAAAGGATTATATAGGACAGCAAGGCACAGGGATTTTTTTGAGTCATTAAAGCAACAATTTAGAGAAAGTGGATATTCATTGACAGAAAGGCTGATTAATTCTCTTGAATATGGTGCTCCGCAAGACAGAGATAGAATAATACTTGTCGGCTTTAGTAAAAAAACGGTAGATTCTATGCATTTACCTGTAGAAAATGGGGTATTGCAAGGTTTTCCGTGGTTACAACATCAATTGTATAATTTAGATGAAATTAAAAGTTTACCTTGGCCAAAGAAGGATTCTTATAGAGAAGGTGTTCAAACAATAAAGCCTAATGGTATAATAGAAGATTTGACAGTCATGCACTGGTGGAGTCGGAATGACGTAGAACATCATCCAAATAGAAACATGTATTTCCGCCCGCGTGCAGGTCTTCATAGATTTGTAACAAAAGATGAAGGTGACGATGAAAAAAAATGCTTTAAGAGATTGCACAGGTGGAGATATTCTCCAACAGCAGCATATGGTAATAACGAAGTTCATATACATCCATTCCTGCCCCGAAGAATTTCTGTTTCAGAAGCACTGGCAATCCAATCGCTACCAGCAAATTTCGTGCTTCCTGATGATATTACATTGACAGATGCATTTAAGACTATAGGCAATGGTGTGCCTTTCGTGGCAGCTCGTGGTATTGCTGAGACTATTTACGATTACATCCATCATTATAATCCTCAATTATGAATTTAACAATAGAACACATTCTAGATTTGATCAAAGAACTCCCTGTTAATACTGATTTCAACTATGTCAGTGGTGGAGATAGTAAAGCCAAACTTATTTATGTAGATAAAGAAAACTCCAAAGTTGAAATTGCTCGTGTTAATGCTGATGGCTCGGAAAAAAATGCGAGTATGACCACGGATATTCTCAACTCGTTGGTTGCAAATATCAAAGAAAACATCCCTTTTAAGTTTGACAATGTACTAAATGGAAGTGGGAATGTTCGGTCTACAATGGAGGCTATATTTGCTCACACGAAGGAATTCTATTCTTGCAAAATCAAACGCGTAAAACATTTAATATGGGTTCCAAGCATACCACATGAAATTGGGAAGATTATTAATTATGATACAATAAAGCAAAGTGTTGAAGCATCATTAAGTAGCGAAAAATCAAAGATTGGCATAAAGGACTTACTGTATATAACCGCACTCCGCACTAAGCCCTTTCTTCTTCTTGCAGGCATCTCCGGTACAGGCAAAAGCCAGAAAGTTCAGGAATTGGCATTTATGACTTGCCCCGATGGTGAACTGCGGAATGAAGGTGGAACCACACCAGGGAATTATTGTCTCGTAGAGGTGAAACCTAACTGGCATGACTCAACGGAACTGTTGGGATATTATAGTGCTTTGTCTGGTAAATATGAATTGACGGACTTTATTCGCTTTGCATATAAAGCATCGCAGAATAAAGATGTGCCATTCTTCCTTTGTCTGGACGAGATGAATCTGGCACCAGTGGAGCAGTATTTCGCTGAGTTTCTAAGCATATTGGAAACAAGGAAGAAAGTCGGAAACGAGATATTAACCCAATATCTGTTGAGCAAAGACCGTTTTAGCAACTGCGAGTTGCAGAAGAAAGTATTGGTGAAGGAAGATGGTGACATCATTGAGGGCGACAAGCAGTACAAGATGGAGCTCTTGTATTCTGAAAAGGACGCAGAAATCATTACATACTTGAAAGAGAATGGACTGTCACTGCCCGACAACCTCTTCGTGATAGGTACGGTGAATATGGACGATACCACGCATCAGTTCTCACGGAAAGTAATTGACCGTGCTTTTACCATTGAAATGAATGGTGGTAAGATGTCGGAAATGTTCTCGCCAGAGAGCAAGATGCTGCTGGAATACAGGGAAGAGCCAATACCCCTTGAAGCGTTCAAGGCTGAATTTGTAAGAGCATACGAAGTGCTGGCCGATGCGCGGTTTGCAAAATATAGGGATGTGATTTCTACTCGCATCCCAGAATTGTTGGGTAATTCCGATGGTACTGCCGAGGCGGATAGCATCAACGGCATACTGAATGAAACGCCGTTCCGTGTCAGCTATCGTGTGCAGAATGAGTTGGTGCTTTATCTGAGTACGCTGATAGAGCGTGCCAACTTCCCTCAGCCAGACCAGATAGAAGGACCGATAGGCGAAGCCACACTGGCTATTCTGTTGGAAAAGGTGCTGCCCCGTGTGCAGGGTGAGCAGAAGCAGTTGGAAACGCAGAATGGCAAAAGCAATGTGCTGAAGGATTTGAAGACTTTCGTGGAAAGCCATTTTAAACCCGAAGAAGATACTGATGCGAACTCGCTGTACAACCAAGTCCTTCGGAAGTTAAAGGAGATGGATGACAAGCTGGCGAACTATTATACCAACTTCTTCTAATATCGTATGGAACTATTGCAATACAAATATCACGATGCCTACACCATCCAAGCCAGTAGCACGGATATATGTTTGTCGTGGCGGAAGTTCAAGGTGAGAACTAAGCAACTTCCACCAGAGCGGTATTGCAATTATGTGATGGCGAGTGGCGGTACGCTGAGAGCGTATAATGCAGACAGCAAAGCGATGGAGGAGGTGGCTGAGGCTGACTGGCACGAGGCCCGACCAGTCTTCTTTGAAGACCACAAGTATAACCTCACACTGACGTTTTTTGATGCTGCAGAGGAACCGCGCATCATTCATCCCAACAAAGAGGTGGAGGCGATGTTCAACACTGTTCAGACGGCATCGGGTGAGTACATCGTCAGTAGCAGTCTTGACTTCTTGAACCAGCCAGGTCACTTTGCCTTGGAGTTCGCCTACAAAAATACCGCCAACGAGCACATACGACACAAGATAGAGTTCGACGTGCTTTCGCCTAAACTCGATACGAAACACGACCTTGACATTATCATTCAGCAGATAAGGGCAGAATATGGTGACTTGGTTTTCCGCTATCTTACACTGACCTTTCAGCAGTTTGAGATGGGGCGTGAAGCTAATAACGAACTGATTTGGCTGTCGGTGTTCAAGCAGATTGTGGATAGTTATGTGCAGGCGGTTCGTTTCATCATTCATAAGCCACATAACAAGATGCGCCAATATGAGGAATACCGAAGAGCCGAGCGCATCAAAGGCTGGACACCTATGTTGGCAGAAAGATTCAGCAATGACCGTCTGAATGATGAAGAACAGGCATTAAGGAAATATTATAGGACGGAGCAAACGGAAGCGACTTTGGATACAAGGGAGAACCGCTTCGTGAAATATACGCTCCAACGCATCACTGAGCGTCTTTCGCTGTTAATACAAAGGCTTGGAGATGGAACATCGGATAGCGAGATAGAGAACCTGAAGGAGAAGCAGAAGGAACTGGAAATGCTTCGGCGAAACTCGTTCTTCAATAGCATCGGACACTTTGATGGGTTCCGTCAGCAGAGCATGGTACTCCAGCAGCGCAGCGGCTACTCGCAGGTTTATCGCTATTGGATTATGCTACAAAACGGCCTCGACCTGATACAAGGTGATACAAGCGTAGGTGTGCAGCCCATCTGGCGGCTCTATGAATTGTGGTGCTTCCTAAAGCTGAAGCAGCTTGTCTGCAAGGTGTTGAATATAGATGTCCACAACAAAGAACATCTTGAAAAGTATGTTCACGAAGACACGCAGAATGCCTTTGACTTGTTTAATGGCGGCACACTTAGTGGGAACATCACTTACACTAATCTGGAAAATGGCGATTTGGTGGAGGTGGGGTATCAGTATTCGTTTGATAGGAAAGGCGATGAACATGAGATGCGTTCTGCCACGACTGAGCAGAAGCCCGATATTGTGATGCACATTCACAAGAAGAACCGCGATATTACATTGACATATCTCTATGATGCAAAATATAGTGTCCGTGGCGATGATGACGCAACTTTGGGCAACGTACAAGATGAGCCAAAGCCTGAGACCATCAACGCAATGCACCACTACCGTGATGCCATCTATTATGGTAAGCGTGGTGAGCATCGTTTCTCGAAAGAAATCATCGGTGGATATATCCTCTTTCCTGGGCGTATGGACGAACACCGACTATTGGAGCAATTGCAGGATCACGATGACCAGTTGCCATACTTTCTGAAATCCATTGAAGAAGTAAATATCGGTGCATATCCATTGCTGCCAAACGAGGAAAGCGGATTGCTCTTAGAAAACCATCTCCGCAAAGTACTCCTTGATGAAAGTATCATTGAGCAACTTGAAGTGAGTGTGCCGCAGAGAGGTTTGTATTATATTGACACTCGGCCAAAGTCTGTTGAATCAAAGAATGTGTTTACTGTCACTGTCAGAAAAACGGATGCAGATTACCAGACATTCTTTGCCCATAAGGCAAAGAAGTATGTGATGGAGACCTTGCCAAAGGTGAACATCCTCGAAGCAGTTTACCTCCTTCCGATGGTAGGCGGTGATATTGACGGCTATTATAAAATATCAAGATTAACCATCGAGGATGGCAAGATGTGTCTAAAACTGGGTGAGTTTGTATCACTTGGTAACGAGTGGGTGAACATCTTCCAAAATATGCGTCATGGTGAACTTATTACTATGAATAATGTTTTGAAGTTGTATGGACAAAGATATTAAAGTTGAATATTAACATGTACGATGAATCGAGAAGAATTTGCAAAACGGCTTGAAGGAATCCAAATACAAGAAGGTACAGACCCTAAAGTCCTTTATGATAGCGTGTTGCCTATTAGTGACGCGTTAACACAGATGATGCCCCAGAGTCTATTTCGTTATAGGTCTTGCACTGAGAAGCAAATAGATGCATTTCAAAAAGATACTATTTATGCAGTATCTGCTGACCTGTTTAACGATCCCTATGATACGCTAGTTAGGTATGATCTTGATGGTATAAAAAATTACGTGAATGCCTTATTGGAAACAAATACCCTTGTTCAGTTGAAAAAATATCTTGAAGAAGGAAATGATTTCACAAACAATGTGAAAGATTCATTTCCTAAGGGCATGGTAGAGAAGATAAAAGAGCAAATATTAGCAACAGACTTTGAAGAAAAGAAAGATTTTCTTGCTACTTATAAAAGCCAAATGGTGCAAACAATAGATTTCTTATACCCTCTTTTAGCAGATGCAAGTAAACGGTTTGTTTCTATTGCATGCTTTTGCGAGTCAGTACAGTCTATAACAATGTGGAGTCATTATGCTGATTATCATAAAGGATTTGCACTAGAATACGAAATGCGTCCAACACTAACAAAAGGAATAAAAGAGGGGGTTGGGCTATATCCTGTAATATATGATGATATACGTTACGATGCTTCTCAATACATGGCATGGGCTTTTTTGAAAATGTTTGGCATTTGTGCACCAAATCCAGACGTCCTTTCTCACACAAAATGTGTTTTGCATAAATCAAGGCAATGGGAGTATGAAAATGAGTGGCGTCTTGTAGACTATTCTACAAGAAACTATTTAGTGGAAAATATCACATCCATCAATTACAAACCTACGGCAATTTATTATGGAGTACATATTTCCAATGAGAATAAAGAACGCTTGCATAAGATTGCCAAGGCAAAAGGTATAGCAGAGTTTGATATGTATATTGACTATTCTTCTCCGAGGTATGAGATGATGTATAAATCACACAAATGTTCTTCGGATTAACAAGCGATTCCTGAGAATTAACAAACGAAGGAATCATATTTAGCAGGCAACAAGCGTTATATATAAGTCGGATTAACAAACGTACAAAGTATGACAGAACAAACATTACAACAATATCTCATTAAGCAATACCCCAAAGAGGATGAGGGTTGCGAGTGGAAGGAATTCAAGAACTTGAAGAATGACTTCAGCGGTCATGAGAAGGATGATGTCATCTCCTACGTGTCTGCATTGGCTAACATGGAGGGTGGGCATCTGGTTGTTGGTGTCGAGGACAAAACGTTGAGGATTGTTGGGACGGATACCTACAACTACGATGTGCAAAAAGCACGGCTACGCTTAATTGATCAATGTGCCAATCTACCTTCAGAGGGGCTGCTTGTAGAGGAATTTATTACAGATGATACTCATAAAACAGTATGGGTCATCCATGTGCCAAGACACATGAAGAGACAACCCGTTTATGCGCATAACAAGGCATGGCAGAGGCTGGATGACTCGTTAATAGAGTTGACGGATTCTCGCAGGAATGCAATCTTGGACGAGCTGGACGAAGTGGAAAAGGACTGGTCTTCACAGATTATCCATGATGCAACTATTGATGACCTTGATCCTCGTGCGGTTGCCAAAGCCAGGGAGAAATTCATTGAATTGCATCCTGAAAGAGAAACAGAAATAAAAGCGTGGGACGATGCAACATTCTTGAACAAAGCGAAACTTACGATAAAGGGACAAATCACAAATTCAACAATCATTCTTTTAGGCAGAGAGGAAAGTGAGCACTTCCTTTCGCCTGCCGTTTGCAAGATCAGATGGATGCGCAAAAAGAATGGGACAGACGAGAATGAAGAGTTTGGTATATTCTCTATTCCCATGATACTCGCGGTAGATGAGGTTGCGGGGAAAATAAAGAATGCCACATACACTTATACGATAGAGGGAAACATGTTCCCTGACACCTTATTGCGCTACGATGTTTTCACCATTAGAGAGCCTTTATGTAATGCCATTGCACATCAGGATTATAGCCTGTCTGCGAGAATAGAGGTAGTTGAATATGAAGATGAACGTCTGCGTTTTAAGAATTATGGTACATTCCTACCATTGTCCGTTGAGTCTGTGGTCGAGAATGACTTTCCGGAATCAAGATACCGAAACAAGTTTTTGGTGGAAGCCATGCGTAACGTGAAAATGGTGGAGACAGAGGGCGGTGGTATTCGCAAACTCTATATGCAGCAAAAGAAGCGTTTCTTTCCAATGCCAAAGTATGACTTAGGCGGACAGACGGTAATTTGTGAGATAGAGGGAAGAGTGTTGGACGAGAACTTTGCCAAAATACTGGTCAACAATCCCAATTTGACTTTGGCGGATATTATCTTATTAGATAAAGTACAAAAGCATGAGCATGTTTCAGAAGACTCCCTTGCATATCTTAGGAGAAAGAAATATGTGGAAGGCAGAAAGCCAAATGTTTATTTGGCCTTCTCTGTTGTTAAGCAATCTAAACATGTGGGATTAAAGACATCTTATATCAAAAACAAAAGTTTTGATGACGATTATTTCAAAAAACTCATCATTGACTATATTACCAATTTTGGAAAAGCCACTCGTCAGGAGTTAACTGCATTATTGGAAAACAAACTGCCAGAAACGCTTTCCAAGCAACAGAAATTTGACAAGGTCACCAATCTTCTATCTTCGCTTAAGAAAAAGGGTATCATTAAAGTCATTGATAGAAAATATTGGGTAATGGCAAAGTCGGATTAACAAATCAAACAAACGAAATTCACAAACAAAAAGTGATAATAGTAGCGTAAAATGGGGCTTTATGCGGATGTCGGATTAACAAATGAAATCCAATTAACAAACCAGAATTAACAAATAAGATTTGGTTATGTCATATTAGTTTTGTACCTTTGCACTCACGATGAGCGTTCTTTGATTTGGTGAGAAATGTGTAGGAATATGTAAGTCCTCTCGTTTCTAAAGTGTTACCTTCATCTTTTCCGTTCAAAGGTAACCATCTGATATTCAAATCGAAAATAGAAGTTCTACTATTTTGAGACCGTTCTATTTCATTACCTTGCGTTTCTTTGCTAAATTGCTATTTCCCGTATTTCCGAGGTTTTCTGTGTAATGCATTTATAGTCAGTGAAAAATGCACTATTATTCCGATTTCAGTTGATTATTCCAACGTTTTTCTGTAACTTTGCCCTCGGTAAGCATAGCGATTTTTGTTTGTAATTCTTTGTATTTTAGCACTATAAAGTTACAACAAATTTCGCTAATTGCCAAATTTACAAGAACTTATAATTCATCGAACTCACGTTAATTAATTATTTAATTATACAATGGCAAAAATAAAAATTGGAGATTTAGTAAGAGTAAAATTATTAAATGATATGTATATGTGGGTACATGTACTGTTTGACTCACAATTTATAACAAAAGGGAAAAAAGAAATAGATCCTTACAATTATTTTTCTTTTTATGCATCGTGCTATTTGGTTAATGTTTACTCACAAATTTCAAAAGAAGAGGAATTAAAAGATGATGAAATATTTTTTAAGGGTATCTTTATCCCAAGAAGTCATCTTAGAAAATACGGCTCTACTATATTCAATATTCCAGTTGATTATAAGCAAATAGATTTCCCTGAACATACAGGAGGATTAAATTCTTCTTTTTGGCTATCAAAAGGGGAACTGGTATTAGGCAATATACCAAAAGAAAAGATAAATGAATGGAATAATCGTTTTAACGGAGGTTTCAGTGATATATACGCCAGTTCGGGATAAGAAAGTTGTTGAAAATGTTGGTAATCTCGCTTATTTTTTGTAACTTTACAGTTGAACATCAATTAATTACAAACAATATAAGCGATGATTACCGAAGACAAAGTTATAGAAATTTTCTGTGTTATTGATGAGTTTTGCAAGAATTTAGGCGCAGAATTGAATAAAAACCTTCAAATAGCTCCCACAGACGAAGGCTACAAGCATGTCAGACACCGTAAGGGGCGTATGTGTGAAAGTGAGATTATGACCATTTTGCTATGCTGCCATTTTGGGACTTTCCGAAACTTCAAACATTATTATCTGTTCTTTGTGAAAGTTCATCTTGCCCAATGTTTTCCCACCGCAGTATCCTACAATCGCTTTGTGGAACTTATGCCTCGGGAGTTCTTTACAATGCTTACTTTTATGAAACTTTACGCCTTTGGCAAATGCACGGGAATCAGCTTTGTCGATAGTACTATGATACCTGTATGCCATAATGTAAGAAGATATTTCAATAGGGCTTTTGAGGGCTTTGCCAAGAGCGGAAAGGGTACAATGGGATGGTGCCATGGCTTCAAACTGCATCTGCTTTGCAATGACACAGGAGAGATCATAACATTCTGTCTTACACCTGCCAACGTGGATGACAGAGATCGAAGGGTATGGTCTGTTTTTACAAAAGTACTCTATGGAAAAGTATTCGCAGATAGGGGATATATCAAGCGGGAACTCTTTGAGGGACTCTTTGAGCAGGGAATACATCTTGTACACGGACTGAAAGCAAAGATGAAAAACAAACTTATGCCTGTGTATGATAAAATCATGCTACGAAAGAGATATATAATAGAGTGTATAAATGAGTTATTGAAAAACAAGGCAAACCTTGTACATTCAAGACACAGGTCGATACATAATTTCATCATGAACTTATGCTCGGCATTGGCGGCGTATTGTTTCTTTGAAAATAAACCGGATGGGCTGTCAGTATATTTGGAAGATAAAAGACAACTGGAACTTTTTTAAGATTTATTATCCCGAACTGGCGTATAAATAATTCAAAAATTAGGTATGAAAAAAGGTTTAATAACACTTTGCCTGATACTGATTTCTCTTGTTGCAAGAGCAGGCAAAGCCGATCCTACTCCATTCGAGGTTACACAGCCGGATGGAACAAAGCTAATGGTGATTCTTCGTGGCGATGAACATTTCAGTTGGATGACAACTCTTGACGGCGCACTCGTTATGCAAACGGCCAATGGGTATTACATTGCCAAGGTGGACAGAGCCGGAAGTCTGATGCCTACCAAGCAGTTGGCGCATAACATAAACGTGCGCACAAAGGCTGAAAGGAAGTTGGTAAAGGCACAAAATCAAAATCTGTTCTTCGATGCAGCAAACAAGGCTATCAAGGCGCGCCGTTCGCTCCCCATCGGTACGACTACTCCGGCATACTTTCCACATAGTGGAAATCCGAAAGTGCTTACAATTCTTGTTCAGTTCAGCGATTCCACCTTCCATATCTCTAATCCCAAGAAGAGTTTCGACCAATATCTGAATAAGGAAGGGAAGTTGGAAAACTTCGGAGCTTACGAAGATCGCAATTATGGCTCCGTGCGCCAGTATTTCAAGGATATGAGTAACGGGCAGTTTACACCGCAGTTCGACCTTGTAGGACCTATTACACTTGCTAAACCATTAAGCTATTATGGCAAAGATTCAGGCAATGTCAAAGACATATACGCCAGTGATATGGTAAGAGAAGCCTGTAATGCCGTCAAAGACAGCGTGAACTTTGCCGACTACGACAGCAACGGCGACGGCATCGTAGACCTCGTTTACATTGTCTATGCTGGCTATTCTCAAGCCGTGGGCGGCAACGAAGCTAACGATTTGTGGCCAAAATCGTCTTGGATTCCTAGTGGAACAACTATCGACGGAGTTTCAATCAGAAGATACGGTATCAGCAACGAGTTGAACTTCACGCGTAAACTGAAGAAAGAGGATGGCAGCATTCGCAGGGCAATCAACGGTATCGGCTTGTTCTGCCACGAATTTTCACACACAATGGGACTGCCGGATTTCTATCCATATACGGCTTCTGCACGCGTGGACAACCAGACAATGGAATATTGGGACTTGATGGATGGTGGCGAATATACCGATGCCGGATACACCCCTACCCCATACACGCCGTGGGAAAAAGAAGTTATGGGTTGGATAAAGGTGGATACGCTCACACAAAATACCGGCAAAGTTACGCTCGCACACGATCAGGCATACAAGGTGCTCACACAGAACGAAAAGGAATACCTGCTGCTTCACAACATTCAGAACAAAGGATGGTACACCAAACTCTACAAGGAATGTGGACACGGAATGCTTGTCTATCGCATCAACTACGAGAAATCGGCTGTGAATATGTCCGACCACGTGAACGATATTGCAGGCAAACCCGGTATGACCATTGTTCCCGCTGATGGCATTTTGGTTACATCCTACAATGATAAATACACGCAGAAGGACTATGTTGCCAATCACGCTGGCGACCCTTTCCCCGGAACAAGCAACGTGGACTCATTGACTAGCGTGAAGATGAACTATCATACCTTCGCTTCCAAGCCTATCTACAATATTACCGAAGACACCGAGAAGGGCGAAATCAGCTTTACTTTCGAGAAAGTTTTAACCGGCATTGAACCTCATCCGATTGTAAACATCAAGCCGAAAGCCGACAACAGAATATATACCATCGACGGAAGATTTGTAGGATACGACAGAAAGAACCTGCCACAGGGTATCTACATTCAGAACAAAGAGAAGTTCGTGAAATAATTATCAGTTTCCACCATAATATTATAAGTCCCATAATCAAACGATTATAGGACTTATTTATTTTATCACATATCTTATTGAAAATCAACACTTTAAACATTGGTTTCCAAACGTGCGAAGATTGCAATTCATTCTTCGCAAAAACGCAGCGCAATCTTCGCAAGAATGCGCTGCAATCTTCGCACAAATGAAAATCGTGCTGAAATCAGTGCAGAATGGCAGTTGCACTACTGAATCCGAACGATGCGATTCTCTTGAATAAACCAATGAAAAACGGAGCAGAGAAAAACAGGATAAGGAAATGTGAAATCAATCAATTGATAATCCTTATTACTATTTTGGTAAGAAAATAAAGCGTCTGAAAACTTATTCAGAGCGCATAGAATGCCGAAAAACAAAGGGATTGAAGCGCATTATAGAAAGAATCTATCGTGCGATAGATTTAATCATTTGTAATAATTACATTATTTGGCGAACTTTGCATCGCAATTAAGAAATTAAATAAAACAATTAATAATACGAATGTCATAAGGTAGACTTCAAGCATCGCCTGCTGCAAGCATTAAGAGCAACAAGACACCGAATGGCATTCGCCAAAACAAAATCAAAATTATGGAATCAATTATCAATGCAAGAGTTCCTGAATTTAAGGTTCAGGCTTTCCAAAACGGTGAGTTCAAAACAGTTTCAAGCGAAGACATCAAGGGTAAGTGGGCTATCTTCTTCTTCTACCCGGCTGACTTCACATTCGTTTGCCCAACTGAGTTGGTAGACTTGGCTGAAAAGTACGACGAACTCCAGAAGATGGGTGTGGAAGTATTCTCAGTAAGCTGCGATACACACTTCGTACACAAGGCTTGGTTCGACACATCCGACAGTATCAAGAAAATCAACTACACTATGCTTGCCGACCCATTGGCAGTTCTCGCAAAGGGCTTCGGAGTGTTCAAGGAAGACGAAGGACTTGCTTACCGCGGCACATTCGTAGTTGATCCGGAAGGACTTATCAAGTTGGCAGAAGTACAGGATAACAGCGTAGGCCGCAATGCAGACGAACTTGTACGCAAGGTAAAGGCTGCCCAGTTCGTAGCTTCTCATCCGGGCGAGGTTTGCCCTGCTAAATGGAACGAAGGTGCTGAGACATTGAAGCCAAGCATCGACCTCGTTGGCAAGATCTAAAGAGGAAAAATAACAAAAACATTATGGATAGTCTCGCGCTCTCCACGCCTCACCTGTTCCCAAATAGTGGAACGATTGCTGCAAGGCAATCACAGGGAAAGGCTGGATGGCACGAGACTTTTTCGTAGAATTTATTTACCAAAACATTGGCAAAGAGGGATGACCGACCGGCATCTGGAATTGACTGACGCAGTTTCTGCATCTGTGTTCAATCGGTTAGTCCGATAAAACCAATGATAATCATAGCCGCTCGGACATTCAAAAGTCCTCTTCCTTTGAGAAGAAAAGAGTGGAAAGTTTTCAGAATAATGTTAGATAAAAGCATATTAGAACAAGTAAAAGGTATCTTTGCTTCGCTGAAGTCGGAGATTACCTTCGCTGCAAAGTTCAGCAGCAACGATGAAAAGAAGGGCGAGCTTCAGGAGTTTCTCAACGATTTTGCATCAACGTCTGATAAGTTGAACGTAGAATATACGGAAGAAGACGATGCAAAGCTCCATTTCAGCCTGTTAAAGGACCGCAAGCAGACGGGCATCACTTTCCGAGGCATACCAAACGGACACGAGTTTACCTCGCTTCTCCTTGCCGTTCTCAACACGGACGGACAGGGAAAGAACTTCCCCGACGAGACCATTCAGCGTCGCATTAAGGCTCTGAAGGGCAAGATTGCACTGAAGACTTACGTCTCGCTGACCTGTACAAACTGTCCTGACGTGGTGCAGGCACTGAACCTGATGTCTCTTATCAACCCCAATATCTCTCACGAGATGATTGACGGCAGCATATTCCAGCAAGAAGCAAGCGACCTTAACATACAGGGCGTGCCTGCTGTCTACTGTGGCGACGAGTCGCTGCACATTGGCCGTGGCGATCTCGGGCTGCTGCTTCAGGAACTGGAAGATATGGTGGGCAGCGAAACCGACGACAATGCTGAACCCATCGAGCGCGAATACGACGTAATCGTGCTCGGAGGAGGCCCTGCCGGTGCTTCGGCTGCCATCTATTCAGCCCGAAAGGGATTGCGTGTGGCAGTAGTTGCCGAGCGAATCGGTGGTCAGGTAAACGACACGACAGGGATTCAGAATCTCATTTCCGTGCCAATGACAAACGGTGTTCAGCTCGCTGCCGACCTCAAGAAGCATCTTGAGACCTATCCTATCGACCTTTTCGAGCACCGTAAGATTAAGAACGTTGAGCTTGACGGCAAGATGAAGAGCATAAGCGTGAAAGGCGGCGAAACGTTCAAGGCTCCGGCAGTCATCATTGCAACAGGTGCAAGCTGGCGACGTCTGAACGTGGGCGACGAAGCTAAATATATCGGCCACGGTGTTCACTTCTGTCAGCACTGCGACGGTCCTTTCTACAAGGGCAAGAACGTTGCCGTTATCGGTGGAGGTAACTCCGGAATGGAGGCAGCCATCGACTTGGCAGGCATCTGCAGCAACGTTACCGTGTTTGAATTTGGCGATACGCCAAAGGCAGATACCGTTCTTCAGGAGAAAGCTGCAAGTCTGAATAACCTCACGATAAAGACAAATTCGCAGACAACCAACGTAAAGGGCGACGGCACAAAGCTCACTCAGCTCACGGTAAAGGACCGTACAACTGAGGTGGAAACCGATTACGATTTCGACGGTGTGTTTGTTCAGATTGGTCTGGCTGCCAATACAGACCCATTCAGGGATGTTCTGGAACTCACTCCACACCACGAAATCAAGGTGGATGAGTTCTGCCGCACCTCAATTCCGGGCGTCTATGCAGCCGGCGACGTTACGAACGTGCCTTACAAGCAGATTATAATCGCGATGGGAGAAGGTGCGAAAGCCTCTCTCTCTGCGTTCGACGACCGTCTGCGAGGCATCATCTAAATCTCTGATGGCTATAAACGATAAAGGGGAAAGCACGCAGGCTTTCCCCTTTATTGTTTTAAGGCAGATGTAGTGGCAGTCAGTCAGTCCTTATATAGGAGCTAACTGTTGCAGTTCTGCTTTTCCTTTGCAGGCTTGAAGCTATGATACGAGCCGTCTGCCCGTTTATCAACCTGTCAAATATATTCAGATTCTCAACAGCAATCCCAACTATACAGCACTTTGCTGAAATCGCAACGCTTCAAATCCTCCAAGTTGATGAAGAAGTTTCCTACTCCTACATCGCCCCACATAATGATTTCATTGCCATCCTCATCGTCCACAGAATCAAGTTGCAGCAATACCGTATCGTAAGGACTGTCAGAATCGCGTGGGTCATCCTGTGTAAAGAACGGATAACCGAGCATATTGCTTGTAGTATCATCGCCCAGTTCCTCGTCCATATAGCTGTGTTCTTCCTCTGTGAAATATTCGTCTACATCAAAATCTTCCACCTCTTCATCATACACCTCTTTAAGAATGTCCTGTATTTCGTCGCCAATCAAATCCCAGTACTCCCTCGTAAGGTAAGTTGTCTTCCATACAAGATGGAAAGGACATTCTTTAAAGACAGGCAAGTCTTCGCTCTCCTTGCAGGTTTTTATGCCTAAAGCTTTCACTGCTTCTTCCGTAACCGTTTTGTCTACCTCGGGATGATACACCACTCTATATCCGTTCTGCACGCCGAGATTGTCGAAATCCAGCCCCATCAGATAACCTTCCGCATCGTCTTCTATGAAAAACTGCAGGATGCCTTTCTCAGGAAGCGGTGCTTTTGTTTTCTCTTCTTCAAGATTAATCTGTGCCAACAGCACGAGCTTTTCGCCCTTTTTGTTGGTCGGATAGTCCTGTTTCAAGTCCCAATAAGGCACTCCACCCAATTTAGTACCCGTGAGTGTCATTTCTTCCTCCACGGCATACTTCACCACATAGGCCTCCTTCGCAGTTCGCTTCTTGAGCTCTTCCACGATTCTGATTGTTTTTTCACTAATGTTGTTTGCCATATCTGTTCTGTTTGGGTTAGTTAATCGTATAACAGCGCAAAGATAAGGCATTGGAAGCAGATAAACAAATCTTTTCGATGCAAATAGTTCTTAAAAAATGTTGGATTGCAGGCTAAAAACGAACTCTGACACACAAAAGAAAATGGCTAACGCAGTTGGTTGCGTTAGCCATTTTATATTTCATTTCAGGGAAAATGCTTACTTGATGATTCCTTCTTCCTTGAAAATTGCTTTGAGAATTTCAACGCCTCGCTCCACCTGCTCCTTTGTGTGGGTTGCCATCAGTGCAAAACGCACCAAGGTGTCTTGCGGTGCACAAGCCGGAGGAATTACCGGATTGATGAACACGCCCGCTTCGTAGGCTTTCATCGTGATGATGAAGGTTTTGTAGGCATCGTGAACATACAATGGAATGATAGGGCTTTCGGTCTCTCCTATCTCGAAACCTTCCTCACGGAAACGCTTCAGCGCATAGTTGGTAACGTCCCAAAGACGCTGGATTCTTTCAGGTTCTTTCTGAAGAATGTGCAGTGCCTCGAGCGCGGCAGCCGTAGCCGATGGCGTGTTGCTCGCAGAGAAAATATAGGTTCTGCAAGTATGACGGAGATAATTGATGGTATCCTTGTCGCCGGCAATGAATCCTCCGATGGATGCAAGGCTCTTTGAGAATGTACCCATAATGAGATCAACCTCGTCTGTCAGTCCGAAATGGTCGCAGACGCCCCTGCCCTCTTTTCCGAATACGCCGAGACCGTGTGCCTCGTCCACCATCACGGAGCAGTTGTACTTCTTCTTCAGGGCAATGATTTCGGGCAGTTTGGCGAGGTCTCCTTCCATAGAGAAAACTCCGTCTACAACAATCAGCTTGATGGCTTCCTGTGGAAGTTTCTGAAGCACGCGCTCCAAATCTTCCATATCGTTGTGCTTGTAGTGCAACTGGGTGGCAAAGCTGAGACGGCGGCCGTCAATGATGCTTGCGTGGTCGCGGTCGTCGCAGATGATATAGTCGCCACGGCCGACAACCATCGCTATAACTCCGGCATTTACAGAAAAACCAGTTGAGAAGCAAAGAACATCTTCCTTTTGAGTAAATGCTGCCAGTTCCCTTTCAAGCTGAACGTGCAAGTCGAGTGTACCGTTCAGGAAACGACTACCTGCACAACCAGTTCCGTATTTATCCAAGGCCTTCTTTCCCGCTTCGATTACACGTGGGTCGTTTGGCAAGCCTGTATAGGCATTCGAACCAAACATCAGAATCTTATGACCGTCGATATCGGTAACCTCGGTTCCTTGCTTACTCGTGATTTCGCGAAAATACGGATACACGCCCGCATCCATATATTTTTGCGGCTCACGGTAATTCTTGTACTTGTCTTGTAATTGTCCCATTATAATTAAGGTGTAGTTTACCTAACTACGATTTATTTGGCTGCAAAGATACAACTTTTGAGCGATAATTATACAAAAATGCGAAGAAAACTGCATTTTAAAGTTTTTTTCGTATTAAAAATTTAATATAAAGTTTATATAGTTGTAAATTTGCAGTTCAGTTTTGTTTGAGTTTGCAGCAACTTGTATGAAGAAGAAAATCGTATTTATTATCAATCCGAATTCCGGTGCCGTGAAGAAAGACGGCATACCGGAATTGATTGAAAAATATATCGACAAGGAACAGTTTGACTGTCAGATACAATACACCGAATACGCCGGACACGCAACTGAATTATCCCGTCAAGCCGTTGAAAAGCAGACAGAGGTCGTGGTGGCAGTTGGCGGTGACGGCACCGTAAACGAAATTGGCCGGGCATTGGTCAATACGGATACGGCTATGGGCATTCTGCCCTGTGGCTCGGGAAACGGTTTGGCAAGACATCTTGCCCTCCCCCTCAACATCAGGAAAAGCATTGAGATTCTGAATCAATACGACGTTCAGGCTCTCGACTACGGAATCATCAACAATATTCCCTTCTTCTGCACGTGTGGTATGGGGTTCGACGCCTTCATTTCTATGAAATTTGCAGAGGCAGGCAAGCGCGGAGTGATCACCTATGTGCAGAAAGTGCTCGAGGAAGGGCTGAAGTACAAGCCTCAGACTTATGAAATCGAAGATGAAACGGGTGTTCACAAGTATAAGGCCTTCCTCATTTCAGTTGCCAATGCCTCGCAATACGGAAACAATGCCTACATAGCTCCGCAGGCATCAATGAGCGACGGCTATCTGGACGTAATCATTATGGAGCCTTTCGATGTGCTCGAGGCACCGCAGGTTGCCATCGATATGCTCAACAAGACGCTGAACAAGAACACCAAGATAAAGACTTTCAGGGCGAAAAGCATACACATTCATCGGGAATCCGAGGGTGTGATACACTATGACGGAGACCCGATTGAGGCAGAAGCAGACGTGAATATCTCGCTCGTGAAAAGTGGGATAAAGATTATTGTCAATCACGACGAGAACACGATTCAGTGTCAGCCGAATTTCATTCAGAATGCTTTTTCCGAACTTTTCTGCAATATAGACCATATCAGAAAGGAAATGACCAAGCAAGGCAGAAAGGTGCAGGCGTTAAACAAAGTTATTCTCCGCAAGCTGAAGAACTAATGGACTTTACATTCAAGCAGTTTCAGATAAGACAGGACAGGTGCGCAATGAAGGTTGGCACCGATGGTGTGCTGCTGGGTGCTTGGGCGAAAGGGGGAGAAAGAATACTGGATATTGGCACGGGAACCGGGCTTGTCGCCCTGATGATGGCGCAGAGACACCCCGCTTCATCGGTTGATGCCATCGAAATAGACAGAGAGGCTGCTCTTCAGGCAGAAGAAAACTTTGCCGATTCGGGCTTTTCGCACAGGCTTAAAGCATTCCATACCTCCTTGCAGCGTTTTGCTCAAGATGCAGAAGAAACAGGAGAGTTGGGAAGATATGATGCCATTGTGAGCAATCCTCCCTACTTCGTGGATTCATTGAAAAATAACGAACAAAACAAAACGATAGCAAGGCATACGGAAACATTGTCTTTCAAGGACTTGATAAACTGTGCCTGCAAACTTCTGAAAGACGATGGATGCCTCTCGCTGGTATTACCTTCAGGTGCCAAACACCTGATTGAATTAGAATGTATAAGTTACGGATTTTCAATCAGTAAGCTCGTTTACATAAAAACAAAGTCAAACAAAAAAACCAAACGCATATTATTGGAATTGACGAAAGTGCCACAGCCCTGCTCTGAAGAGGAAGTTTCTTTGATGAATGACGATTCGAGCCGGTCGTATTGGTATGAAAATCTTACGAAAGAATTTTACATTAAATAAAATTTCCCCTATTTATATTTATGTATTATTAAGATTAAAGATAGGTCAATGATTAACCTCTTTCATTTTAATTTTGTAATTTTGCACGTCAAATTATTATTGAAAACTTGATGAAACAAAATAATTCTATACAAATGTTTGCCGATTACGAAGGCGATCTCCCCGAATTGGACGTTAAGATAGAGGGAGAAATACCAGTTTTTGTAACTCGCAATCTTGTAATGTTTCCGGGAGTATTGATGCCGGTTCTCGTTGGCAGAAAGGCAACGCTCAAGTTAGTAAAATTTTTAGAACAGAATCCGGGTAAGGTGTTTGCTGTTGTCAGTCAGAAAGACGGCAATGTGGACATCCCTGAAGAAAAGGATTTATACCGTACTGGTATTTATGCGCGGCTCGTTCGTGCGTTCGATATGCCCGGAATTGAGAATGGAGAAAGCCGGACGGCTATCCTTCAGGGACTCGGTCGCTGTAAACTCGAAAAGATTACAACCGACGAACCCTTTATGATGGGATTGACAACAGCAATGCCGGATGAGATTGCCGACAAGCACGACAAGGAATTTACGACGGCTGTCAATGATATGAAGCTGACGGCAAAGGAATATATTCACGGCAGCGATGAGATTCCCGATGATTCTCAGTTTGCATTGGACAACATTACCAACCCTATTGTCTCCGTGAATTATGTGTGCTCGAATATGCCGTTCAGTATATCCGACAAGATGCACCTGCTTGAAGAGGAATCCATCAAGGATCGTTTGTTCCGTCTGATGAAGATTCTGAACAGGGAAATACAGTTCCAGCATTTGCGCCAGAACATCCGTTCAAAGACACGTGAAGACCTTGACGAACAGCAGCGTGAGTATTTCCTGCATCAGCAAATCAAGAATATTCAGGAGGAATTGGGCGATGGCGAGTCTGCTCCGGAGCGTAAGGAACTCATCGAAAAGAGCAAGAAGAAGAAATGGCCGGAAGAAATCGAAAAGGTATTCCAAAAGGAACTCGACAAGCTGAACACGCTCAATCCTCAGAGTCCTGATTACAGCGTGCAGGTAAACTATTTGCAGACGATGGTTAATCTTCCTTGGAATGAATATACAAAGGACGATTTGGATCTGAAACGTGCGCAGAAGGTGCTCGACCGAGACCATTACGGAATGGAGAAAGTCAAGGAACGCATTCTTGAATATATGGCAGTGCTGAAGCTGAAAGGCAGTATGAAGTCGCCGATTCTGTGTCTTTACGGCCCTCCGGGAGTCGGAAAGACCAGTCTTGGAAAGAGTATTGCAGAATCTATGAAGCGCAAGTACGTGCGTATGTCGCTGGGTGGTCTTCACGATGAATCGGAAATCCGCGGCCATCGGCGCACATACATCGGTGCAATGCCCGGCAGAATCGTTAAGAACATTCAGAAAGCAGGTTCTTCCAACCCTGTTTTCATTCTCGATGAAATAGACAAGGTTGCGCAGAACACGGTTCACGGCGATCCGTCTTCAGCTCTTCTGGAAGTGTTGGACCCTGAACAGAACAATGCCTTCCACGATAATTATCTCGATTTGGACTATGATTTGTCGAAAATTCTGTTTGTAGCAACAGCCAACGACATCAATACGATACCCAAACCTCTGCTCGACCGCATGGAACTGATTGAGGTTTCGGGCTATATTACAGAAGAGAAAATAGAGATTGCAAAGCGTCATCTTTTCCCGAAAGAACTGTCGAACACGGGGCTTGACATATCAAATCCAAAGCTGAAGTTCACAAAACCTGCTCTGGAAAAGATTATTGAGAGCTACACACGTGAGAGCGGTGTCCGCCAATTAGAGAAGCAGGTAAACAAAGCTCTCCGTAAATTGGCTTACAAACAAGCCGTTGATGAGGTGTTGCCATACGACAAGATTTCTCCGGTGGAACTGGAAGACTTGCTCGGAAAGCCTCCTTTCTATCGCGATATCTACCAAGGAAACGACTATGCAGGCGTTGTAACGGGCTTGGCTTGGACGAGCGTTGGCGGAGAAATTCTCTTTATTGAGACTTCGCTGTCGAAAGGAAAGGCAGGCAAACTTACATTGACTGGTAATCTTGGAGACGTGATGAAGGAATCGGCTGTGATTGCATTGGAATACGTAAAGGCTCACATTGATTCGCTGAAGGTGGACTATCGGATCTTCGACCAGTGGAACATTCATATCCACGTTCCCGAAGGTGCAACGCCAAAGGACGGTCCGTCGGCGGGAATCACGATTGCAACCAGTATCGTATCGGCACTCACACAAAGAAAGGTGCGCAAGAATACGGCTATGACAGGCGAGATTACGCTTCGCGGAAAGGTTTTGCCAGTGGGTGGAATCAAGGAGAAAATCCTTGCAGCAAAGCGTGCAGGCATCACAGATATTATAATGTGTAAGGAGAACCGAAAGGATATTGAGGAGATTCCGGAGAAATATCGCAGGGGAGTTGAGTTCCATTACGTTGAGAATATACAGCAGGTCTGGGATTTTGCTTTGACAGACGAAATGGTGGAAAACCCTATTGACTTTTCGATTAAGGAAGAAGAAAACAAGAACAACTAAGGATGAAATTTGAACTTCAATGTACGGATAAGGCAAGCGACGCCAGAACAGGTATCATAACAACTGACCACGGACAGATAAAGACACCTATCTTTATGCCCGTGGGTACTGCCGGAACTGTCAAAGGTGTGCATTTCTCGGAACTTGTCAATCAAGTTAAAGCTCAGATTATCCTTGGTAACACTTATCATCTCTATCTTCGTCCGGGATTGGAGATACTGAAAGCAGCCGGTGGATTGCATAAATTCAATGGCTGGGACCGTCCGATACTGACCGATTCCGGTGGTTTTCAGGTGTTTTCTTTGACTGGAATCAGAAAACTGTCCGAAGAAGGATGCGAGTTCAGAAGCCATATCGACGGCTCAAAGCACATCTTTACCCCCGAAAACGTGATGGATACAGAACGGGTTATCGGTGCTGACATAATGATGGCATTCGATGAATGTCCTCCCGGACAGAGCGATTACAGCTATGCAAAGCGAAGTCTGGAAATGACGCAGAGATGGCTGGACCGTTGTATCAAACGTTTCAACGAGACCGAACCGTTGTATGGCTACAATCAGAGCCTCTTCCCTATCGTTCAAGGATGTACTTACAAAGATCTTCGCACAGAGGCTGCCAAGTTTATTGCCGACAAGGGGGCAGACGGAAACGCCATCGGCGGACTTGCAGTCGGAGAACCTACGGAGGTTATGTATGAAATGATAGAGGTTGTGAATGCCATTCTACCGAAAGACAAGCCAAGATACCTGATGGGCGTAGGTACTCCTCAGAATATTCTGGAAGGAATTGAGCGTGGAGTAGATATGTTTGACTGCGTAATGCCCACCCGTAACGGCAGAAATGCAATGCTCTTTACCTACGACGGTACTATCAACATCAAGAACAAGAAGTGGGAAATGGACTTTTCGCCGATTGATTCGGATGGATGCGAGATAGACAAGATTACCACAAAGGCCTATCTGCACCATCTTTTCAAGGCAGGCGAACTCTTGGGAATGCAGATTGCGAGCATCCACAACATAGCATTCTATCTCAGACTCGTAACTGATGCAAGAGAACACATTGAGAAAGGCGACTTCACTCAGTGGAAAGCATCCATAATTGATCAGTTGGGAAGAAGAATTTAATTGGTATTCAATGAGTCAGAAGTTTGATAAATTAAAGCAAATCGCGAACAATGAAGCTCTTGCATCGAAAGCTAAGAGTCTGTTTGCCTTGCTCAAAAAGACAGGGACTTGGTTGGGTAATCATCTTACTTGGCTAAGTCCAAAGAAATATCTCGGTACGCTGGACTGGTATATCATCAAAAAGTTCATCGGTACCTACATATTCTCTATCATACTTATCATTTCCATTGCCATAGTTTTCGACTTCAACGAGAACTTATCAAAGTTTACGCAGTATCACGCACCGTGGAAAGCGATAGTTTTCGACTTCTATGCAAATTTCATCCCCTATTATTCGAACCTCTTTTCGCCGTTGTTCGTTTTCATAGCCGTAATTTTCTTTACTTCAAAACTTGCGGGCAATTCCGAAATCATATCAATGCTTGCAGCCGGCATATCGTTCAACAGACTGATGCGTCCGTATATGATTTCCTGTGTTCTCATCGCAAGCCTCACTTATTACCTGAACAGTTTTGTAATTCCACACGGAACGGTTATCAGACAGAACTTTGAGTCGCTTTACCGCAACTCGAAGAAAAACACCACTGCCGAGAATATTCAGCAGAAAGTAGGCCCCAACACCGTTGCGTACATACAATACTACGACAACAGATACAAGAGAGGCTACGGTTTCTCATTGGACAGGTTTGAGAACAAGAAGCTGGTAGACCACATGACGGCAACCGAAATCCAGTACGACACCGTGGCAGATGCCAAATATCACTGGAAAGCCTCCAACTGGAAGATTCGCAAGCTGAAAGGCTTGAAAGAGCACATCACGAGCGGCGCACAGATAGATACCGTAATCCTTATGGAACCCACCGACCTTGTTTATTCCAAAGGTCAGCAGGAAACCTTCACTTCGCCTGAACTGTTGGACTACATTTCAAAACAAACCAGCCGAGGTTCAAGAAACGTTGTTCAGTACGAGGTTGAATACCACAAGCGCATAGCGATGTCGTTCTCATCGTTTATCCTTACCATCATCGGACTTTCCCTATCGTCGCGAAAGCGCAAGGGAGGTATGGGAATGTATCTCGGAATCGGACTGGCGTTGAGCTTTGGCTACATTGTGCTTCAGACGGTTTCCTCCACCTTTGCCATAAATGCCAATACGCCTCCCGTGCTCGCGGCTTGGGTTCCCAACATCATCTTTGCCGTGATAGCCTATTTCTGTTACAGGAAGGCTCCTAATTAATATTAATGTAAAAAAAGAAAGCCCTTTGTGATGAAAGGGAACAAGATTAGAATATGAAATTTGAAAATTTAGATTTAAATGACGATGTACTCGACGCACTCTACGATATGCGATTCGAAGAGTGTACGCCCGTTCAGGAAAACTGTATCCCTAAAATACTGGAAGGTAAAGACGTTTTAGGCGTTGCGCAGACCGGTACCGGCAAGACGGCAGCCTATCTGCTCCCCGTTCTTTCCAAACTTGCAGACGGTGGTTTCCCTGAAGATGCCATCAACTGCCTTATTATGTCGCCGACAAGAGAACTGGCACAGCAGATTGATCAGGCGATACAAGGATTTTCCTACTATCTCGACGGCGTTTCCTGCGTCGCAGTATATGGTGGAAACGACGGAAACAGATACGATCAGGAACTCAAGAGCCTCGCCTTAGGCGCAGATTTAGTGATAGCCACTCCGGGGCGTTTCATTTCCCACATGTCTCTTGGCAATGTAGACCTCTCGAAGGTAAGTTTCTTCATCCTCGACGAGGCCGACCGTATGCTCGATATGGGATTCTCTGAGGATATTATGACCATTGCCCGCAAACTGCCGAAGTCTTGTCAGACGATTATGTTCTCTGCAACAATGCCCGACAAGATTGAAGACCTTGCCAAATCATTGCTAAAAGACCCCGTTGTCATAAAGCTGGCCGTGAGCAAGCCTGCCGAGAAAATCCATCAGACGGCCTACGTATGCCACGAAGTGCAGAAAATCGGCATCATCAAGGACATCTTCAAAGGCAGCGATTTGCAGCGTGTGATAATCTTCTCTGGCTCAAAACAGAAGGTAAAACAAATAGCACTCTCACTCAATCAGAAGCACATCAACTGTGGAGAGATGCACTCCGACCTCGATCAGGCAGCCCGAGACGAAATAATGTTCAAGTTCAAGAGTGGTCAGATAGACGTTCTTGTTGCCACGGATATCATTTCTCGTGGTATCGACATCGACGACATTACAATGGTCATCAACTACGATGTGCCCCGCGATGCCGAAGATTACGTACACAGAATTGGCAGAACAGCCCGTGCCGACCGCGACGGTAAAGCGATAACATTCGTTGCCGACGACGACATCTACTACTTCCAGCAGATAGAAAAGTTCCTTGAAAAGGAAATAGAAAAGGTAGCTTTGCCCGAAGGATTGGGCGAAGGACCTGAATACGTGCCGATGGGCAAGCCGAAGCGCAACGGAAATGCCAAGGACAGACGCAGAAAAGACAGAGACCACCAGAGCCATAAGGACAAGAAATCTCACAACAACAAGCGTCGGAACAGCGAAAACAACAGAACACAGGATTCCCGAAACGCCGGCGAAAACCGAAACGGCGCACCTCGGGGAAACGCTGCCGAAGATGTTTCTTCAAAGGCTCAATCCACGGAAAGGAACGATAATTCCGCAAAGAACTCCAACAGAAGCCATCAGAATCCCAATGCTCAGAGACAAAACGGAAACAGGCGCAATACTGACGAGCAGAACAACGGCGAACATTCGGCAGAAAAAAGCCAGAATGCAAATGCCGAAAGGACTTCAAGGAATGCCGACAGAAACAGCAGAAACGCTCGAAACAAGCAGAATGGAAGTCAGAAAAATGACAAACAGCGCACGGACGGCGGAGAAAAGGCTGACAACGCATCACGTGAAAATAGCAATCAGCGTGAGAGAAACAGAAACGAGCGTAAAAGCAAGACCAACGAGAACAGGCAGAAAAACAATAGTCAAAGGCGACAGGACGAAAAGCAGAACACAAATGCACAGAAGCCGAAGAACAGGAATAAGAAAAAGAACCGTGTTCACGACAATGCTGAAAAGCCAAGAAGAAGTACAAAATACGACATCCGTGATGAATATTCCGTACCTTCAAAACAGGATTCAGGAATCAAGTCATTGATCAAGAAGCCCCTGAAATGGCTCAATAAGCTGAGAGGAAAATAAGAACGCTTCCCTATCTCGGAAATAATTTGCAGGGTGTAACTTTCAAACCAACTGAAAGTTACACCCTTTTTCGTTTTTAAATAAGCTGAAAAAGTGCCAAGAAAACGAGCATACAAATTGAGTTTAGCAAATAAGCAAATCTCGGACTGTAGAGTCAACCAGCAAGTGCAAAATTACAACACATGTTTGAAGAACTCGCACTTTGGTGTGGAAAAGTTTAATTTTTCCCTTGGTCTTTCATTCAATTTCTTCTGTATGGCCATAATCCTCTTGTCCGTATAGTTCTCAAAGGAATCCTTTTTAGGGATATATTGCCTGATTAACTTGTTTGTATTCTCAATGGCTCCCTTTTGCCATGAACAATATGGATCTGCAAAGTACACAGGCACGCCCAACCATTTCGTGATATCCTTATGTGTGGCAAACTCAGGTCCGTTGTCAGTGGTAATGGTCTTCAGTCTGTCCTTGTATGGCAGCAGCAGTCTCCTGACTGCTTTTGCCAGAGGCTTCGACTGCTTCCCAAATGGCAGTTTCCGCATAAGCAACATATTGGTGGATTTCTCCACCAGTGTGAGTATGGCCCTTTGGGCAGGGTCGACAATCAGGTCCATCTCAAAGTCTCAAAATCTCTTCCCGTCCACTTCCTTGCTTCTCTCATGGATGCGCACCCTGTCCTTGACAGGAAGATGCCCACCCTTGGGGTGATGCCTGTATTTCATCTGATGTCTTGTGTGCCCGGCAAGTTTCCCTGTAGGGTCATTGTGGATGATGTTGTAGATGGACTGATGGGACACCCTTATCCCATCAGTCACACGCAGATACCCCGATATTTGTCTTGGAGACCATTGGTCATTAACGATATGTTCCTTGATTCTCCAGACCAATTCGTCGGAGAGCTTGGAGTTCGTCCCCGTTCTCTCTCTGCGCTGCATGGCCATGTCGTGCGCCTTCGTCCAGATATACTTTCCCGAGGGCGTGCTGTTGCGTTTGAGTTCACGTGAGAGTGTTGCCTGACTGATGCCGACGATGGCGGCAATATCTTTTCTTGCGGTTTTCTTTTGAAGTAAGGCGAAAATTTGCGACCTTTGCTCCGAGATTAATTGATGGTACATGAACAATACAAAGTTAGTTAATCCTGGGGAGACTTCGGTCTCCCTTTTTTAATTTGTATTGCCGGTTGTTGCTTTTTCCTCGCCGAGAGATGCAGACAACCTCTCGCTACGCTTCGAGAACGTCTGCATCTCTCGGCGAGGGCTACTCTTTTTTGCACTTCGATTTGGAATCTTCAGGACTCATATAAATTTGATTACCTCAGTTCGGGATAAGATGGCAAAGAAAATTCTCACAGATATCACAATTACCTTCTAAAAAGGGCTGATTACTGCAATTTTCATCTTGAAATAAATGAAAATATAGTATTTTTTATTTATCTTTGTGGGGTATAAAAGGGTGTTTTAGGGCGAAATCATCTGTGAACTGTCGTCCTTGCGCCCAACGAATCGAGTGCGTGAACAAACATACAAAATCAAAACATATATGGAAAATCAAGAAAAACTAAATGCGGAACTCCCCGAAAACGCCTTTCGTGAACTGAAGGAGGGCGAGGAGTATCAGCCGGTAATGGCACCACAGAAGGTTTACAGAGAAGTAAACGGATGGTCGGTAACGTGGGGTATTCTGATGGCCGTGCTTTTCTCGGCTGCCGCTGCCTATCTCGGGCTGAAGGTTGGCCAGGTGTTTGAAGCTGCCATTCCTATTGCCATCATTGCAATCGGCCTTTCCTCGGCTACGGGCAGAAAGAATGCACTGGGCGAAAACGTTATCATTCAGAGTATCGGAGCTTGTTCTGGAGCCGTTGTGGCAGGTGGTATCTTCGTGATGCCGGCTATCTATATGCTCGAACTTCAGGCAGATTTTCTGCAAGTTTTCATTGCCGCTGCTCTGGGAGGCGTGCTCGGTATTCTGTTTATCATTCCTTTCCGAAAGTATTTCGTGAAAGATCAGCACGGAAAGTATCCTTTCCCCGAAGCTACTGCGACAACACAGGTGCTTGTAAGTGGAGAAAAAGGCGGCAGTCAGGCTAAACCGTTGCTCATTGCTGGTCTTGTGGGAGGTCTTTACGACTTCGTAATCGCCACGTTCGGATGGTGGAACGAGACCGTTACGACACGAATGATAGGATTTGGCGAAACCGTTGCTGAGAAGGCAAAGCTCGTTCTGAAGCTCAATACGGGTGCTGCCGTGCTCGGTTTGGGATACATCATCGGTCTTAAATATGCTTTCATCATCTGTATGGGTTCTCTTACCGTGTGGTGGCTCATCGTTCCGGCTATGGCACTCATATTCCCTGATACGGTTCTCAACCAGTGGGATCCAACTATCACGACAGCCGTCGGCGCAATGGAACCTGAAATGATATTCAAGTCGTATGCACGTTCCATCGGTATCGGAGGTATTGCTATGTCCGGTATTATTGGTATCGTGAAATCTTGGGGTATCATCAAGAGTGCGGTAGGACTTGCAGCGCGCGAAATGAAAGGCAAGGGAGCCAATCAGGAGGAAGCAATCCGAACACAACGCGATATATCGTTTAAGATTATTGCGTTCGGCAGTATCACAACGCTGATTGTTATCTTCATATTCTTCTATACAGGCGTGATGAAATTCAATCTGATGCACGCCGTCGTGGCTATCGTGCTCGTTGCCCTGATTGCTTTTCTCTTCACAACTGTGGCTGCAAACGCTATTGCCATCGTGGGTTCAAACCCTGTTTCGGGTATGACGCTGATGACACTGATTCTCGCTTCCGTTGTAATGGTGGCTGTCGGACTGAAAGGCAATGCAGGTATGCTCGCAGCTTTGCTGATGGGTGGCGTGGTCTGTACGGCACTTTCAATGGCAGGTTCTTTCATTACCGACCTCAAGATTGGCTATTGGCTCGGCACAACTCCTAAGAAACAAGAGACTTGGAAGTTCCTCGGCACTATTATTTCTGCTGCTACGGTGGCCGGAGTGATGATAGTTCTCGACAAGGCATACGGCTTTAATTCCGGAAAACTCGCTGCCCCACAAGCTAATGCAATGGCAGCAGTCATCAAACCATTGATGAGCGGACAGGGAGCACCGTGGGTTCTCTATGGAATCGGTGCTGTGATAGCCTTCATTCTCGACCGTTGCAAGGTTCCGGCTTTGGCGTTTGCACTGGGTATGTTCATTCCAATAGAATTGAATATCCCATTGTTGGTGGGTGGTGCCGTAAACTGGTATGTAACTTCACGCTCAAAGGATGCCGAAATCAATAAGATTCGAGGCGACAAGGGTACACTTTTGGCATCCGGTTTCATTGCCGGTGGTGCGCTGATGGGCGTTGTTTCCGCGCTGTTGAAGTTCGGTGGCATTGAATTCGACTATTCAGAATGGTGGAGCAATCATCTTTCCGAGCTCCTGTCGCTCATTGCTTACGTGGCATTGATATTGTATTTCATCATTGCAACAAAAGACACGAAAGCGAAAGAATAATCCTTTTAGAATAATATGAGGTTCAAACAGTCAGGCCGTTATGCTTCAACAGCAATTACGTTTCGCATATCTTGACTTACAGAACCTTTTAAATGAAACTATAAAAGCCCGACAATTCTTTGTCGGGCTTTTAATATAATCTAATATAATGAGCTTAAACCTTATTCCGTAATCTGAATGCAATAAGGCAACGGCTGCTGAAGTTCGATAAAGGAAATGGTGGGCTGACCTTCCTTTGTGCAGACAGTAGTACCCGGTGTAGACTTAATTACTTCGCCCATTTCGTATCCCAATGTCTTCGCTTGCTTTTTATAGGCATTGAAAGCAGCACGGTTGAAGAGATAGACATAGAGTGTTGTGCCGTTTTCAGCCAGAAGCACAAGGCTGGAATTGCCTTTCTTGAAGGAAGCAGGAAAGAAATCCTTCGTCAAATTCATATTCTTTACCCAGTTATAGTCCTTTCCATACTTATCCGTTGATACACCTTTATAAGTATATCCTTGGTTTTCCAGAATCCGTTTGGCCTTTTCAAGTGTCTTTCCTTGGAATATCCTGATGGCATCTTTTACTGAAACAACATCACTTTGAGCCTGAATACTCATCGCCAACAAGAGTCCAAAGAACGATAAAAAGATTTTTTTCATCATAAATTAGTTTTGTATTAATGCTGCAAAGATATTAAAAACTTTATGAAAATCAAATATATACGAATATATTTTGAGTCATTTTAAGTCTTGTTACTAAATTATTTAACGGATGATTCAGCATTCAACAGCAAAAATATTCAATAGATTGATTTGTAATTGCTGCTGATTAAGAATTTAAATGCTTATCTTTGCTTCGGAGAAACTGGTTTGCCGTCTGCGTTCAGATGGCGAACTGCATACAGAAAACTGATAGGAAATGACGAATTTACTCAATAAGCTCAAAGGATTTTTTACAAGAAAGCAACAGCCTTCAAGGAAGGTGGCACTGGTGCTTTCGGGAGGTGGCGCACGAGGGCTCGCACACGTCGGAGCCATTGAAGTGCTGGAAGAACGAGGATATACAATTACTTCTGTTGCAGGAACTTCAATGGGAGCACTTGTAGCTGGCGTATATGCCAACGGAAAACTCAAAGAACTGAAAGAACTGGCACTAAACCTCAATCTGAAACAGACATTGGGGCTGATTAATCTTTCGATGGGACTGGACCACGTTGCAAGCGGCGACAAGCTGATGGAGGCGATAGAACAACTCACAGGACAGACAATGATTGAGGATTTACCCATTCCCTACTGCTGCATAGCGTCGGATATAGTGAGCGGACAAGAGCGAGTGTTTCGCAAAGGTTCGCTGACAACAGCCATCCGTGCTTCCATTTCCATTCCTTGCTTCTTCAAACCCGTAAGAGAAGAAGGACATATAGACGTAGACGGCAGCATTCACAACACGCTTCCACTCGACCGAGTGGAGCGGACGGAAGGCGATATGCTCGTTGCCATTAACGTAAACGCACCCGACAGTTGCCCTTACGTCTATCTGAAAAGCGAGAAAAAAGATGCGGAAAAGCCGAAAACGGAGAAGATTTCGACGCTGAAGGCAAAGCTGCCTTTCCGTAAAATACAGTTTTCAGCCAATTATATGAATATGGCTATCCGTGTGGCGAATCTTGCCATTCAGGCAAATACCCAATTAGCATTGCGGCTTACACCTCCGGATATTTGTGCAGAACTTCCGATGGACCTATACAATATGTTCGATTTCAATAAAGCCGAAGAACTGATAAAGTACGGAAGGGAGGAAATGACGAGAAAATTGGATGAATACGAAGCCCGGTTTCGCTAGCAGAAAAGCAGTTTTCACGCTGCTTTCTTTTCGTTTCAGGAATGCGAAGAAGCCGTGAGTGCCCTACCCGTTTCCCACAACAGCCTCACAGCCCAGCGAATAACCACCAATGCCGAAACGATGGCTACGGCAGCATCCACCCAAGTGATATCCCAAAGCCACGCAGAAACAATTCCGATGATGGCTCCAAACTTTGTCAGCACATCGGAAAGCAGGTGCAGGTAGGCTGCCTTGCTGTTGTAGTCGCCCTCTCCTTGTCTGTCGCGCAGCGCAAAAGCACAGATAACGTTGGCTATCAGGCTAACTATTGCCACCCCCAATGCAAAACCAAAGTTCGACATCTGGGCGTCGTGGTCGTGATGCTCGTGCCCGTGCAACACCCCGAAACCCTCTAAAATAATCACGAATGCCATTATCATCAGCAGGATTCCACTCGTGAATGCCGAAAGTTTCAGGATCTTGTCGCTGTCGTAGTTCTCCGACTGTCGGCTTTCCAGTCTCCTCACAAGCACATAGGCTGCCCAGTTAAGCCCTACCAAGAGCACGTGCGACCCCATATGGATACCGTCTGCCACCAAAGCCATAGAATGCGACAGGAAACCGACTGCCATTTCTGCCACCATTACCACGAACGTGAAGAGCACCACGAGCCGGATGCGCTTCTCCTGTTTTGTCCTCTCTATATGAATCGTTTCCAAATTGCTGTTAGTTATCGCTTGTTTTTTACCTTATTTCCCTGCATACATCCTCATTACAGATTCAGTTTCAGTCTATCACGCCGAAATGCTGCAAGGCATTTCTAATGCCGTCTTCGTCTACCGAAGTAGTGATATAGTCGGCTTTCGCCTTGACTTCCTTACTGGCATTGCCCATTGCCACCCCGATGCCCGCCGATTGCAGAATGGAAACGTCGTTTCCTCCGTCGCCGAATGCAATGCACTCTCCTATTTTATAGCCTAAATGCGCTGCCATAGTGCGCAACGCATTGCCCTTGTCGGCACCTTTCACCGTAATGTCCGTGAAATCGGGATGCCATCGCGCCGAAACACAATGAGGCATATCGGGCATAATATGTGCTTCCGACTCGGAAGAAAAGAAAGGCGTGAGCTGAAGAATTGGACTTTCGAGCAGGGAATCAATCGGTTTTCTGATGTCGATATTCGTTACCCCGAGATCTTCCACGAATATTTTAGTGAATATCTCCCTGTAATTGTGGATGGCGATGTCTTTCTTTCCGCACACAATCACACTGTAATTGCGCCTGCTTGCGTCCTCAATCATTGCCAGAACGTCTTCCTTCGGAATGGGTTTTACGACTATATCTTCGTCGCCTACGAAACAATACGCTCCATTGAACGTGATGTAGCCGTCGATGAGGTGCTCTATCGCCCCGATGTTGTTGATAATGGCAACAGGACGACCGGTGGAGATATAAATCTTCACGCCGTTTTCCTTCGCCTTTGCGATGGCATCGATGGTAGACTTTGGTATTTCGTGCGTCTTGAACGACACTAGCGTACCGTCTATATCGAAGAATGCTGCCTTGATTGCCATATAAATACTTCAAGTTTGCTGCAAAGTTACTAAAAGTATTTGTGATTTTGGGAAGTTTTGATGAGATATGAGTGCAGATTACCTAAATATAATTACTGCAAAATATGCAGAAACCGGGTTGTCGGATAAGTATTCATAATTTAGTTGCTATAATCATTACGCAAGGCTTTCTTCCGAAGCAAGCTCTCGAATCTGTAAATATTGATTACTGAAAAAACGCACATATTTTTCTGCAAAATAGAGATTTCCAATGCTTCTCCCGACGGTTGAAAACCATTTTCTGCATCATTGAAATCCATTCAAACGATAATTGCAATGCGTTTTTGCGAAGAATGGGTTGCATTCTTCGCAAAAAAGAAAGACGAATAAACGAAGAAAATCCTATAAATTCAGGTTGTTTTCGCTGTTAATTTGTTCTATTAGCGAACATTAAAAAAAGATTTATATGCACAGATTTGCATAGTCAATCACTAATCTGCTGATAACAAACAGATTAAATATGCACACAAAAAACTTGCGTTTTTGAAAAATAAAAATCTTCTGCCGAAAATAATGGAATTATAGAGAGGGATTTGTAAACATTATTCACAAAAAACGAATGCTATCTGCGCAATCTGCGTAATTCATCGAGAGATAACGTTCTCGCTGATTACGCAGATTGCGCAGATATTTTATTATGCTAAAATTGTTTTGTTATATACTTTAATATTTAAAACGTGAACTGGTATTCTAAAAAAGTTAGATAACTGTACTACAAAATAACTTTTAAAGAACTATATCTTATCGTCTCCTGAAACGTTATTTAATTTGTCAGAGGCTATGCAGCATCATTATCAGCCTCTCATTTACGGATTTACTCGTGATGATACGGCTCGCCTTTTATGATGGTGCAGGCTCTGTATAACTGTTCAACGAAGATAAGGCGCACCATCTGATGGGAGAAAGTCATCTTGGAAAGCGATATTTTCTCATTGGCACGCTTATAGACATCTTCCGAAAAGCCGTAAGGACCACCGATAATGAAGACCAGTCGCTTTGCCGTGTTCTGCTTTTTCTGAAGCCACAGCGCATATTCCACGGAACGGAACTCCTTGCCGTGCTCGTCGAGAAGCACCAATGTGTCTGAGGACTGCACTTCTTTCAGAATCAGTTCGCCCTCGCGGGTCTTCTGCTGTTCTTCAGACAGTTTTCTGGTGTTCTTCAGTTCGGGAATGGTGGTAATGGTAAACGGGAGATAATGCCCTATGCGCGAAACATAGTCCTTTATCCCTGCGATGAAATGCTCGTTTTGAGTCTTTCCGACCAGTAGCAGCGTAACTTTCATAATGGCAAAAAGATTGCCGTTCCATCCTTTTCAGTAAAGGCCCGGAACGGTGTTTCTACTTCTTTCTTTCGTCAATCTCTTTATCGTACTGGCGTGTGTATTCGCTTTCTCTGTCCTTGTTCATCGGAAACCACCCACGCTCGACACGCTTTTTCTGGTCGAAGAGTTCGCCGATTCCCCAGAGAAGCGATGCACCAGTAACACCGAGAAGTGCCGACCAGAACACTTTTTCAATGAACAATGCGCCGACACAGCAGGCAATGCCCACAATAAGGTAGAGAATCCACGGCTTGGTGCCGTAATAATATTCAGTCTTTATAACCAGAGGATGGCAGAGTCCTATAATAAGAAAGGTGCAGATTGCAAGAATCACGCCTTCGTAGTATAATTCCATAATGGGCAAAACGTAATATATAGTTGATAATAATATCCGACGGCATTCGCAATAGTATTCTCATTTTGTACTAATTACAAATCATCAATGCAAAAATACGAAGAATTCGGCTAAAATCGGCAAGAAAACGAAGAATAATGCAAGTATCTGTCTATAAAGGAATAAAGGTATTACGGTTCAATATCTTTCATCTTTTCTAAAAGGCATTCCATTATGGGTTCGTGAACTTTGTTACTACCTATCCGTTGCCTTTTGGAAAGACGAAAATCCATCAAGACAGATATGAATCCCATTCCGGTATTTAGTTGTAGGACAGGCTTATAAGCCCTCCTGTTCACCTGCAAAGATACTCTTTTTCTTCCCGACATGAAAGAAATATGAGAACAATTTTCCCTGCATGTGGCTTTTTTCCTTATTCTGCTATATTCTTCATAGGTTGCAAAGGCTCTGCATCAGTTAAATTTGCAAACAAAAACAGATGATTATGAAACAAAGTGATGTAAGGCTCTCGTTCTACCTCAAAAAGAGCGAAATCAACGAAGAGGGGCGATGTCCCATCATGGTACAACTTGCCGTGGGCAGAAATTCCAGAAGTTCGTTCAGTGCCAAGCTGTCGGCTCCATTAAAACTCTGGGTGTCCGGACGCGTGAAAGGAAAAAGCATCGTCGCGTTGGAAATCAACAGACGATTGGATGAACTCAGGGCCTCCGCCCTCAATATCCACAGGGAACTGGCAGCGGTCCATCAGAGGGTTACTGCCGATGACGTGAAATGCCGCTTGTTGGGCATGGCGGAAGGACAAGTAACCCTGCTGTCGTATTTTGAATCCTTTCTTGACAAGTTTGACGGGCGCATTGGGATAAACAGATGTAGGACAAGCGCAAAATCCTACCATTATGCCTACAAGAAACTCTCTGTCTTTCTACGACACCAATACAGGTTGTCGGACATCTCGTTTACCGCCCTTGACCGTTCCTTTATAGAGAAATATGACACATATCTGCGGACAGACTGCCATCTTGCACCCGGAAGCATCATTTTATTGACCACCCGTCTGAACACCGTCATCGGCGAGGCTATCGCTGACGGCATCATCACGGCCAATCCTTTCTGCGGATATAAGCCAAAGCGTCCTGTCTATAAGAGAAAGTACCTGACGTCAGATGAACTGCACCGGCTTATGACAACGCCCCTGCACAGCGACGTGATGTATCTTGTACGGGACATGTTCCTGTTTTCCTGCTTTACGGGAATATCCTTTGGTGATATGCGCCGCCTGTCCGTGGAGCATTTGGAAAGAAGCATGGACGGAAGGCTCAGGATAAGGTCCATGCGTAAGAAGACAGGGGTGGTTTATGAAGTCCCGCTGCTTGAGCTTCCGCTTCATATCATTGACAAATACCGGGATGCGGCACCTGACGGAAGACTCCTGCCGATGTACAACAATTCCGATATGAACAGATACCTGAAGCGCATTGCAGTCCTCTGCGGCATTGAACGCCGCATTGTCTTTCACATGGCAAGGCACACCTATGCCACGGAGATAACCCTCTCTCACGGCGTTCCCCTTGAAACGGTAAGCCGTATGCTGGGACATACGCGGATTACCACCACGCAAATCTATGCAAAGGTTACGGACGACAAGATAGATACGGACACCAAATTGTTGAATGACCGCATTGCCGAATGTTTCCCCGTTGTAATTTGAATAAAACATCCTGAGACATGACAACTGAAAATAACATGCATCCTGCCGTGCGAAGACACCGCAGCACCTTTTCCGTATTGTTCTACATCAATCGCACCAAGGTACGCAAGGACGGTTCCTGCCAGCTTCTGTGCAAGGTCAGTATTGACTCGAAATGGGAGCAGATAGGAACCAAGGTCTCCGTGAATCCTGCCCTCTGGAATCCTGCGACGGGACGCGCGGACGGACGGAGCGAGAATGCCCTTGTCGTCAACCGGGCCATTGACGACCTGACGGAGAGAATCAACCGGCATTATCGCCGTATCAGGGGGGAATTGGGATTCGTGTCAGCCGAACTTGTCAAGAATGCCCTGAAGGGTATCGGCCAGAAGCCGCTTACCCTGTTGGCGCTTTTCAGGGAGCATAATGACGAGTTCCGCAAGCGTGTCGGTGTGGACCGGACAAGGGAGAGCTGGAAGAGCTATCTGAACTCATACAATCATCTCGCATCATTCGTTGAAGAAAGAATGTCGAGGAAGGATGTTGCGCTGCGCAGTCTTGACAAGGAATTCTATGACAGCTTCGACCTCTACCTGAGAAAGTCCTGCCACATGAAAGCCAAATCAGTCCATGAGCACCTGTACCGCCTGAAGAAGATGACGATGCGGGCGGTAAACCAGGGAACCCTGCGCCGTGATCCCTATGCGCGCCTGCATCCCGAACTTCCCAAGCGGGAAAGCCGGCATCTCAGGCTTGACGACCTTCAGACGATACTTGCGACGCCGGTAGAGCAGCCGAACCTGTGGCGTGTTCGGGACTGGTTCATCTTTTCCACCTTCACGGGGCTGGCCTATGCCGACTTAAAGCGTCTGTGCGAAGACAACGTCACGCAGGCCGCGGATGGGACGTGGTGGATACACATCAGGCGCAAGAAGACCGATACTCCCTCCGTAATCCGTCTCCTGGACGTCCCGCTGCGGATTATTGAAAAATACCGGAATGAACGGAAAGACGGGCGCATATTCAACCTCTATGCCCGCAACTACCTGATAAAACTCACGAAAAGGCTGGGAAAGGAATACGGTATCAATCTAACCTTCCACATGGCACGCCATAATTTCGGCACGCATGTCACCTTGTCCCAGGGAATCCCGATAGAAACCGTAAGCAGGATGATGGGACACAAGAGTGTTACGACCACGCAGATCTATGCGCACGTCACGGACGGCAAGATAGATGAGGACATGAAGATTCTTCAGAAGCGAATGCAGGCAGGCAACCTGTCCCTATACGAACAGGACAATGAGAATTCATTTCTGCAAAAGTAATAATGCGCCACACTGACAACGGGCAGTTCCGATTTCCGGGGCTGCCCGTTGTCTGTATCCAGCATCAAGCGGAAATAGTAATATAAAGTTCAAATCCACTCCTCGCCGTCCATGCTTTTCCTATGAATACTCTCCAGAAATTCCTGAATCTCCGACTCCCGGTAAAGTACCTTTCCCTGCATCTGGTAGTACGGAAGTATTCTTTCCATGCGGTATTCGTGAAGCGTCCGGCGGCTCACTTTCAGCAGGCGGGACAGTTCCTCATCATTGACGAACCGGTCTCCCCTGAAACTTTTCCGAATGTCCGGCTCCAGCCTGTCCAGTGCCTTTTCCACATTGGACAGGCGACGGAGCAGATCCATTATCCGAGGGTCATTCCTGTCTATGAAATAATGACTCATAATGATTATTTTTTGGGGTGATACGATGATTCCAACATTCTCTCCACATCCTCCGGCCTGTAAAAAGCCTTATGGCGGATATAGCTGCAGGCTATCAGCCCTTTTTCCCTGTATGACTGCAAAGTACGCTTGGATATGCCGAGCAGCTCGCATACATCCTGGCTGTCCAGCCATTTCTTGATCCCCACATCCGCTTGTTTCTCCAAAAGGAGGCCTGCCCTTTCCTCTATTCTGCGCACACGCTCCATCAGGGTGTCGAAGGTTCTTAAATCCATGCTTATAATTTCCATTGTATTTCTTTTTAAGTCAGACAACCGGTTACTCTCCTTTCTTTACAGGCAGTTCCTTCCCCTTGCTTTTAAGGAAATCGCCAATTTCAGACGCCTTGTAGTAAGTGCGTCCGTCTATCATGTAATAGCGTATCAGTTTTTTCTGCCGGTAGCGCGCCAGCGTCCGCTTGGTCACGCCGAGCAGACGGCACAGGTCATGATTCTCCAGCAGCGTGTCGCCGTCAAGGCAGTCCTTGACCTTGTTCATGCGCTCCAGTGTCCGGTCCACATTGTCGAAGCGTCCCATTATCTGAAGGAACATCTTCTGTACGGTTTCCATCTGTATCATTGCAAACTGTTTTAAGTTAATATGAATTTTTCCTTAACTTGCCGCGCAACAGGTTATGCCATATAATACGCCAAAAGCATGCCACAGACACTATCTTTCACCAAAACTCATTGATATTCCGCTGAATGTCAATGCAATAGGATTTTAATCATATCTTTCACAGATAATTATGATTGTGGTAAAATACGAGGATTTCTTGCGATATGCCATTGCATACCGCAAGAAATGAACCGCTCATTCAATCCTGTACTTGTTTATCTTTCGATACAGCGTAGTGGGATTGACATTCAGGAGTCTTGCCGCCTGTGTCTTGTTACCCCTGCATATTTCAAGAGCCTTTATGATGGAGTCTTTTTCCAGCCGGGCATCCCTCAATGGGACAAACTGCTCCGGTTCTATCTTTGGGGATGGCGGAATCATGGCTATTCCCAGATTCTTTTCCGTGATACGGGAACTTTCCGAAACCAAGACGGCACGCCTGACTCTGTTCCTGAGCTCTCTGATGTTACCGCTCCACGAATGTGTGAGCAAAAGCCGTTCAGCCTCTTTCGTGAACCCGGCCGTTTCCTTTCTCAGTTCGCCGGAGAATTTCTTTCTGAAAAACTCCGCAAGCGGGAGGATGTCCTCCTTACATTCCCGCAGGGGCGGCAGCCGTATCTCAAACTCACACAGGCGGTGATACAGGTCCTCTCTGAAGAACCGCTTTCCAATAGCTTCCTCCATGTCCTCATTCGTTGCCGCCACGATACGCACATCTGCTGTCCGCTCCCTGTTCCCGCCGATGGGGAGGTACGCGTTCTCCTGAAGCACTCTCAGCAGTGCCGACTGGGTTTCGTAGGGAAGTGTCCCTATCTCGTCAAGGAACAGCGTACCGCCTCTTGCCGTTTCAAAATATCCCTCCTCGCTCCTGTCCGCGCCCGTAAATGCCCCTTTCTTATGCCCGAAGAACAGGGAAGCCGACAGTTCACGGGGTATGGCCCCGCAGTTCACGGCAACGAATGGGCGATGTTTCCTTGGACTGTTGAAATGTATGCTCTTGGCTATTTCCTCCTTTCCCGTTCCGTTTTCACCGAGTATCAGTACGGACAGGTCAAAGGGCGCCACCAGCCTGGCAAGGTGTTCCGCCTCCCTTGCCTTCAGGCCGGGACGCCTGAAATATTCCCTCTGTTCCGACTGCATGACGGAAAGCGCCTTAACCTGTTCGGCTACCAGTTCCAGCAGGCGTTCCCTGTATACGGGCTTTGGAAGATAGTCCTTTGCTCCGAGCTTGATGGATTTCACCGCATCCGGAAAGGAGGCATATTCGGTCATGATGACGTAAGGTACGGCTTTTCCTTCTCTGATCATCCATTCGAGCAGAGATATTCCGTTTCCCCTCGGCAACCGAACGTCTGCCAGAATCAGATCGAACTCCATCTTCTCTATCCACTTTTTTGCAGCAGGCTCGTCTATGGCCGTCATCACCTCAAAGCCGTTCGCCCACAGCCACTCTTTCTGTATATTGGCAAGTGCCACATTGTCTTCCACTATCAGTATTTTCTTTCTCATGTCTTATCCTTTCCAGTTCCTTTTCCGTATCAGCTATAAGTTTTCGTATCTCAATGATGATATTTTCCGTGCAGGTATTGACGGTATTGCTGTCCGTGCCCATGCCCTTGAGCATCTCGTGGTAGTATTGCAGCTTGCATTCCCGCCGCATCAGTTCCCACAAGGGGCGTATCCTGTGCACAATCTCGCGCAACGCCTCCCTGTCAGCCTCTTTCATGGCACGTCTCAGGTCTGCGATGTCTTTCCTTGAACTTGCTATCAGTTTTTGCAGGATACCGCACTTGTCCGTCGTTCCGCGTGTCAGAGGAGTAAAATCGGCACAGCATGTCTGCTGTGCCACAGAAGAGAGGCTTCGCAGCAGTTCGTTGGAAGAAAAAGGCTTGAACACACAGCCGGAGAAGCCTCTTGCCATGATGTCTTCCCGCGAGAAGTCTCCCCGCGCACTCATGGCTATCACGGGAAGTTGCCTTGAGTTCTGCAGGTTCGATTTTCGCAGAAGTTCCAGCAGGGAAAAGCCATCCGTTCCCGACATCCGTATGTCGCTCAGCAGTACGTCGTAGTCTTGCCGGCGTATGGCGGCGGAAAACTCCGATGTGCTGCTGTATGCCGTACAGGAAACACCGTTTCGTTCCAGCATCTCCCTGACCATCTCAAGCTGTAGGGTGTCGTCGTCAATAACCAGCACGTGATGCGGAAGAAGCAACGGCCTGTCATCTTCTCCCGACATGCCGTTGTTCACAGGGAGGTCCGTTTTTGGAAGCGGCAGGGAAACCCTGAAGGATGAGCCTTTCCCCTGTTTGCTTGTGACGCTGATTCTGCCTCCCATGAGAATTACGAGTCCTTTCGTTATGGTCAGTCCAAGGCCATAGCCTTCCTCTTTCCCGGCATTGTCGCATCGCTCGAAAGGAACGAAGATTCTCTCCATCGTCTTCTTGTCCATTCCGATTCCCGTGTCCCGTATTTCCACTTCCAGTTTTCCTTTGGAATATACAGCCCGGAATACAACCCTTCCGCGACAGGTATATTTCATGGCGTTGGTCAGCAGATTGTCTATGATTTCCTCTATACGGTCCGCGTCTCCTATCAGTGTTACATCCGTTGACTTGAAGGTATGAACGAAAACCAAATTCCTGTCCTTGGCCATCTGTACGGCACATGTCACAGTCCTGTCCAACAAGTCCGACAAATGGAAGGGGATTGCATTTACCGTTGCCTTTTCCTCCTTCAGCCTGTATATGTCCAGCAGACCGTTCAGTAGATGCAGGATATGCAGGCAGCGTTCCCTTATATTTGCAAGATATCTGTCGTGTTCTTCCTTGCAGCATGCGCTCATGGCGAGTTCGGCACTTCCGCTGATGACATTCAGCGGACTGCGGATGTAATGAGAGACGGAGAGGATTATTTTCTTGTGCGTTTCCAGCAATATGCGGTGCTCCCGTATGCACTTTTCCTTTTCGAGCAGTGTCTTTTCCAAACAGAGGAAATGCCGGTATATAAAAATGTATGATGCCGAAAGAACACAAATTACGCCGGCTGTCAGGCTGCCTATGACTATGGCATGACCGCCACGTATGGGCAAGGAGTTTCTGTTGCCGGTATATAGGTACAGTCCCGTCTGTATCGGCATTTCCTGCTCCGGCAGGCTGTCGCGTAGCTCCAATAGCGGCGGCAATGATTCCATACTCCTGAAACAGCTCCATTCCCCTGCCTTGATGCAGACGATGCCGCCGGTGAGAAGTACGACAAGCACATAACTAGCAACAAGCTTGATGTGGAAGGAAATTCTCTTTATGCGTTTTCTGATGCTCCCAAGCATATCCTGCAAGGGAAACGAAAGAATATTGTCGGGTGGCAGGCTTTTTATCTGATAAAATAAATGTATTATGGGTTTATAAATCTTGAGTATCATCATGATGGATAAGTTTTTCAGTTATCAACGTTTGGTGGTATGCTGAAAATCCCAACCAATATATCAAAAAAATGCAGAAATCCCTGTCGTTTCTGCGCTCTATGCCACTCTTTCCGTGAACGAATGGCAATGGAAACTGACACTCCCTTGGATTCGTATATCCCTTGGTCTATGTCGGTTTTCACATTTGTTGCTCCTTTGGTTATTTGACCGTTTGTTAAAATGTATGTGTTCCTCCATTACATCCCGTTTCGCATATTAAATTCTATTAACAAAGGTACAATTTTTCCAAAGACGAGGAACTGACTGACAAGGGTTTACTAATAAAAAATCGAATAATACTCACCTCTCAGCAACCAGTCTTTTTGAAACCAAAGGCGCAAGCCCTGTTTCCCAACAAGCCTTGCGCCATATAAATTAAAGAGTTATAAAATTCAAATGATTTATGGGTTGAGATCTTCTCCACCCTCCGTTGATGATTCGGAATCCTCCGAAGTGACCTTGCCTTTCCATTCCTCCCATTCGATGTCCACGTCGGTCAGGCCACGCACGGCACGGCGACCGCCACCTGTGGCTCTTGTGCCACCGCCACGGAATCGGGTTTCGGGAATGAAGCGCACGCGCACCCCATTGATGAGCGCAGCGGTTACTTCCTTTTCTGTTGCCACACCGTTCTTGTTCGTCGCCGCCGTGAAGTAGAAAGAGCCGATACCATCTAATTTTACCGAGCGGCCCTGCGCCATATAGTCGCCCATTACTCCGCCCAATGCTGTGAGCACGGCACGCACATCGGCGGGGCTTACCGTCGATTCGGCTGCCACGCGCTTGGAAATTTGCTCCGTCGTGATGGCAGAGCCTACGAGAATGGATTTGGGATACCACTTGCCGTTCACTTTCATCTGTACTTTCTTGTAGAATGCCATAGGTTTGATTGTTTTGTGCCAAAAGCGGCTGAAATGTTAACAACGACTAAAGTATAAGTAGTGGGGCACTGAAGTATAAGTAGTGCCCTACTGAAGTAGGACTTGTCGCCATCTCTATCTACACCACTCATCGGCTGGTTAATAATTGTTGCTCAAAAGAGCCGTATTGCCGGAAGCATAAATGCCATGCCCCACCATCAGTGAGGCAGAGCATGGCATCACGCTGTATTAGTCTTCCCAAGCATTGAAGCCCGGTTTTGCCCAGTCGTCCTCCTCGTCGAAGAAACCCTGCTTTGCGCCAATGTCGTCTTCCTGTCCGGCACCTATGCCGTGGTTGGGATCGTTGTCCACACCGATGCTCCAAGTTTCCATCAGGGAGTTTACTTCCAGTTTGACAACCTCCGTGAGAGGTTCCGTATATGTTTTTTTCTTCATTTTGCTTTCTTTCCTATTATTATTTGATGATTACTTTCTTTCCGTTGTGGATATAAACACCTTTTGTGGGCTTTACCTGCACGCCGCTGAGATTGTAGTAAGGCGCGTTGTCGCTGTCCTTGCCTGTTTCGATGATGCCGTCGATGCCCGTAACGGTGCTGTCGTCGTCGAACACGATGCAGAAGCCTTTGGCAGGAGCCGACGCGCTGTTTGCCATTCGGAAATATGCCTTGAAGTATGGGAACGTGGCGCCGTTCTTGAGTTGCACGAATTTGCCCCGACTCTTGCTGAAAGCATAGTATTGATAGCCGGTCTCATTGGTGATTGGCGTATCTTCCACAGCACCTATCATACGGTTGTTGTCTGTCTCGCTATAGCCAAGTGCAGTCAATGCCGACTTATCGTGGGCTTGCGCTTCATCCATTTCGCAATAGGAATTCACCGTAACGGCTTCCTTGCTGCGTATGAGCGCACCAACAAAGGCTGGCACATAGTAGTTGTCCACGCTGTATGCCTTTACGAACGGATTGCTTGTGTCGTAGGCGTGGGTGTAGTCCTTCGGCACATAAGGCTTGATGTCGTTGCTGCCTTGTCCGGAAGGATATTTCACGTCGAACGGGAAGCACACCGTGCCGCCGTAGCTGTTGGTGGTCTGCGGTATCTTGTGGGTGATATTGAGCGTGTGCTTCTCTGTGCCTCCTATGGTCTTGGCTACTTCCCATTTATCCTTATATGCCTGCACTTTGCTTTGTTTCACATAAATATTTTGGTTTTCCTTGAACGGATAACTGTCAGGCTGTTCGAAATCAACAGACCCGAGTGAGCCCGGCGTGTCGCCTACGAAATAAACGTCCTTGATGCTGTTGCCCTTGAAGGAATTCATACCGACATAACTCATATCTGCCAGCGAGACGATGGCTTCCGCCTTGTTGGTCTTTTCGTATGCGAAATCGAGAATGCTGCTGACTGTGTAATCCTTCTCCTGCCAAGTCTTGCCACGCGTGTCGGTATAGTTCGGCTCTTTGGCTGTCTTTTCTATGATAACCGATGTGCGCTCATTATAGAAACTGATGACACCCACGTCGCTCACGGAAGTGGGGAAGAACTCTGTGCCGCGGTCGTAGCCCACTTCTGTTACAAATGAAGGATGCACCTCCTTGAATCTGCTGTTATAAGTATTCACAGTCGCGTCGTTGTCACTGCTCTCATACCATTTCTTGCGTACAAAAATTGTAACATCCCTAAGATTTCTGGATTGGTACATGATGTCGTCTTTCAATTCCGGCACACTTTCCTCTCCCATGAAACTGAGCGATTTCAAGTTGTTGCAAAGGGCAATGGCACGAGTGCCGATGGCGGTTACTGTCTTGGGGAATGTAATATTGGTAATCTTGTTACTACCATAGAAAGCATAAGATTTTATCGTCGCAACGTAAGGAACAAGCGCATACTTGGTGCTGGCCTTACCTGCCGGGAATACTACGAGTTCTGTCTTATCCTTATTGGTCAACATTCCGTCAAGTGAAGAAAAGTTCGTATTGGCCGTATCCACCTTGATGGCGGTTAGGTTCTCGCAGAAATTGAAAATTCCAGTACCTATGGTTGTTACCGAAGCAGGAATATTTATTGTAGTCAAATTAGTATAATTATCAAAAGCCTGCTGTTGGATTTCGGTAACTCCAATTGGCAGACTGATATATTGAATTCCACTGGAGCCAAAAGCACCCTCTCTTATCTCTTTAATCTTTGAAGGTGCCTGAAAAGTTACGGTTTCTAAGGCTTCCGTCTTTAGAAAGGCACCCTTGCCTATCGCCGTTACAGAAGCCGGAATATCCAATTTTTTGAGTTTTAAGTCGTTTGCAAATGCTTGGTCGTCTATTCGTTTCATTTTTGTTGCTGAACCATCGAAGGTGAAACTCTCAAGGTTTGGCATGTTACCAAAAGCCTGATAGGTTATTGCATCAAGTTGTGAGCCATCTGCAATATGTATATCAGATAGTTCGGTATAGTTGAACGCACCCGACCCCAAAGTTGCGAGAGAGGCGGGGAGTGTCATACTGCCATGCAGTTTCGTATTACCAAAGGTTGAGCTACCGATATGCGCAAGACGAGAGTTTGCCCCAAAATCAAGCGTTGAAATAGAACTGAAACGAAAAGCTTGGTCTTCTACCTTAGTAAGTGTTGAAGGAAATTTGATACTTGAAAGTTTGGAAGAATAGAATGCCTTACCTTTAACTGTCTCGGTTCCTTCTAAAATCTGGTAAGAGCCTGTCTTAGCTATTGGGCATAGATAAAGTGTTTTCTTATCCTTGGAATATATGATACCATCATCACTGACATAATTAGGATTATTTGAATCAACAACATATTCCTTTATATTATCGCAGTTAAGGAAAGCTCCGTCTTCTATACTGCTCACTTTAGACCCAATATCAACTTTTTCCAAGCCTCTGGCATAATCAAAAGCCTGCATGGCGATAGTTTCTGTATTACTGAGGTCAATAGACTTTAATACCGTAGACGTATGGCAAAATGCATTACCTTTAATGGTTCTTACCGTAGAAGGAACAACATATTTACCACCCGGAAGCGTACCTGTATAATCCTTTGGAAAAGTAATAAGTTCGGTTCCGTTACGATTCAGAAGTACGCCATCTACATCCTTATAGTTTGGATTGTCGGTATCAACCCGAAAATAAGTACCGACAGCCAAGAAACTGCCGGTAATTCCCGTTTCAATATTGGTAACTGATGAAGGAATTTTTATTTCCTGTACATTACCACATACATTAAAAGCCGTTGGCGCAATGGTTGTAATACTACTTGGTATAGTGACATTACCACTAATACCTGTTGGATAAGCTTGAAGCGTTGTTCCGTCTGCGGAAAGAAGCCAACCTTCGTTATTGTTCTTAAATGTAGTATTTCCATCAACCACCTCGAAGAAAATTAATTTGTTATTTGCCTCAAAACAGTTTGTTCCCATCGTTGTGAACGACTTCGGAAATGTAACCTTGGTCAGATTCTCTGATTTGCCATAACATCCCTTTCCCATTTTAGTGTAACCTTCTGAAAAGGTTATACTGGTAACCCCCTTGGCACATCCCGTGTATTCTTTCGACTCTGTGATGTAGACCTTTTCTTGATTCTTGGGATGTATCACATATGAGGGAACGGTTTTTGGACCAGAACCCTCAATATTACTTACAGCTGCCGTGTTTTTATGACTCACTAAATCCATTGCCGTCACAGTGTAAGTAATGTCATCTACCTTAAAAGTAGTTCCCACAGCTTGGGCGTATGCCCCTGTTGCCGACATTATCATTGCCAACAACAGCATAAAAAATAGTTTTGTTTGTTTCATAAAAATAAAATTCTATTGATTTATAGATTTTTGTTGTATTAAACAGATACAAATATTCCCTTAGACCGATGGCAGAAATCTGGCCAACGGATACGACAAATTAAGAAGAGGAATTCTTTGGAATCCCTTTTCTTAAATGGAGTTGCACGAAAAAACTCGCGCGCGTATGCGAAGATGTTTTTGGGGACGTTACGCCGGTAGCGCCTATGAGAGAGAGAGAGAGAGAGAGAGAGAGAGAGAGAGAGAGAGTAACAAATTATTTGGAACTGCCAAATAATCCGACGACAAATTCACGGCATTTTTCACGCCGTACTCCGCAACAGATACCATACGAGAATCCGCAGAAAAACCTCCGTTTCCCTGCGCCGCGCATACACCTTTATTATATAAGGAAAGATGCCGCTGATAACCGTTATTCTCTAATCCGTTCACTTAGTGATATTTATAATTGGATGCAAAGATAGTTAAAGTTTCCGAAATTTGCAAGAGAAATTTGAAAATCAAGTGGAAATAGTGTGCAAACGATTTACAAATGTTAGATTAGGTGGCTTATAATTTATGGAGAACCCAATTCATTGTATGACTTGGATTCTCCATATTTCAGAGGCTTATCGGATTGACCTTCATCGTGCCGAGATTGAGAAACAGCCCCTGATGGTCTATCATTCCGTTTCGGAACAGTTTCCACAGAATGTCGCATCCCAGATGTGCCAGTATGGAGTTGATGAACAGGTCCTGCTTTTCCAATGCCTCTGCCAGCGAACAGCTCGGCCCGGAATCCTTGTCCTTTACTTCCTTGTAGTCCACATATTGCGTGATGACCTTCAGGGAACCGACTGTCTCATACCGTTCGGACTTCGGCTGCTCTATTTCTTCTGGAATGGTTCCCAGAACAGCCTGCCCCGCAGCCTGGGTGTTTCCGAAGTCAAGCCAGTAGAGCGGTGTGAGATCGTCTATATGGTTTTGGGAAGTGAGTTTTTTGAGGACCTTCCATAAGTCTATCCTTGACCGGACATTGTCCGTGCAGGTAATGAAGATGTTCGAGAGGTCCTCACGGGTCATTTTCTTGGCATCTGAGGGGTATCTGCACGCTTTTGCCCTCCAGTCGTTTCCAAAGAAGTTGTTGATTCGCGTGATAAGGCACTGCGCCTTGTTCAATCCTATTTCCGACTGCCCGAAGAGCTGCCTGCCCATATTGGCGGGACTGACGGTGTCAGGGTCATAAAGGGTGACATACAGTCCGGGATGTCCGAGAGCCTGCAGTGTGGCATCCAGCCGTGCCAGGCAGGTAAGCACCTGCGAACCCGTACCGCCTCCGCCAATCAGCGTAACGGTGACGGGGTGCTGCGGGGTCAGCAGGTATGGGATGGTATAGTGTACTCTTTTCATTTCAGGATATCTTTTAGTTTGAGATTGTCCAGGGGCTTCAGTTCGTCAAGGCAGAACGGCGCGTTCCGTGCCGCCTTCGTAACCAGTACGAGGTTGCTCTTTGTGGGATTGCCACGACTTCCAAGATGTGAGAACTCTGTCAGCCAGAAGATCTTCTCCCAGTATTCGAGCAGGTTTTCGAATGTGGGGTTGGAAGGACGCTTCAGCTCGGCGTTCCCAAGACAGACGCCTGCCCCTGATACATTGAAGAACGGAGCGGCATACAGGGGTGTCCTCTCGGTGGGTATCTTTCCCTTGTAGGCATAGATTCTCATACCGTGCGCCCCTGCATCGTAAATGATGCCCGGCAGATGGTATTCGGCATTCTCGATGCCCAGGTTTCCCTTGAAGAACATCATGTGCTTTTGGGGAGGATTGTACCATACATACCGCTCGCTTCCCATCCTCGTGTCACATGCAAGTAGTCGTGCAGGAATTCTTCCGCATGGCGTGACATGGTAATTCGCTGAGAAATTGTGAACGAGTGATTTCATGAACTCCGTGGTTACGGGACTGCCGCTTTCCATCCTGCCGTCATCGCCGATTCTGCGAAGTTCCAGGAAGTACCTGTCATCCTGTTCCGTCTTATAGACAATCAATGCGGCATGGGGATACATGAGCGTCGTGATTTCCTTTGTAAGTTGATTCATAGACATTGTATTTAATTATTTGCAGTGATGTCGATAAAAGAATCCGCCCATTGGAAAAACCTCTCCGGATAGTCGTCATCCATCGTGAAAGGCTTCTCCGTGTCGGGAGAAAGGGCGAGTGTCTCCGTAGGGACAATGCTGTACGAGTACGGCTCATTATAGTTGTAATCGTTTACCAGAGCCTCGGATATGATGTCGTCCGTGTCATAGACCACCCTGACCTGCGACTGCAACGGCATCGGAAGAAACTCCGGCTCTTCCTCATAGAAAGGATCGTATTGATAATCCATGAGGGCCTTTCGCGGAAACAGGAACTCACATCCCTCCTTCATCGAGTCAAGCAACAGACGCTCGTCTTCATTTTGCGGGACATAACGCTGTAGGGCCCGGACTATGTTCCTGTGGTAGGATTTGCCTTCCACCCGTCGCAGCAGCCTGTGTGCCTTTCCTTCTTGGAAAGAGCGGAGGAACCTGTCCGTTTCCTTCCGCTCTTCCTTTTCATATCCGTTCATTTCAGAGTCCTGAAGGCAGGTAATAATCATTTCGGTGTCATCCGCATGGAGAATGGACTCAATCCTGTTTCCTTCCATCAGCCGGTGAAGAAACGATATGCAGAGCCGTCTGAACGGCGGTCGCAGTTTCTCCACGAACTTGACCGGGAAATAATAAAGGGTGTATTCTCCCCATTTGTGAGTTTTCCACAGGTTGAAATACATCCTGCCCTCCTTGTGCTCGATATTGACATTGACATCGCCGTCAAGCAGGTTTTCCATCTCATAGTACAGATGGCAGATGCTTTCTGTCAATGACGTTCTCCGTCGGTGTACGGCCTTCTTTCCCAGCAGTTCCGCATAGCGGTAAAAAGATTCACGCAGGAAAAGGTAGTTTTCCTGCGTGATGAGATTATAGGTTCTGTCTCCCCATTCCCTGTTCAGGAATCCGGGTGCAATGGGTTTATACCTGACATTCAGAAAAGGATTACAGCACCCGGAGGTGCCGTAATTCTTTCTTGTCTTCCTGTCTGGAATCGGTGGCTTTGCCTCAGCGAATAGACTATGAGCCTCGCGAGTGCGTCTTGCTGATGTATATCCAGAAGTGTACATGATTCACTGTTTTTACGTTCGTTATCATTTTCCATTGCTCATCCTTTTACACCGATGGTCGTCTTGAACTCATACTCGGCTTTGTCATCACTGATGCTTGGGCCGTGTACCGTCGCCGTCGTCAGCTCCGGATAGATGTTGGCATAGTAGCTCATGACCATGTCGGGGCTGTAGCTGCCGTCGGGATCTTTGAGTGTGATGTTCTCACTGCCTTTCCTGAACTTGAATGTTCTCTTCATTCCTTTGATTTCGAGTGCCATAGTCTTATATGATTTGAGATTGTTGAACTGTGTGTCTGTTTAGCATGGAGGTCGGAAAGTCCGGATAGCCGGCATATTCTCCCGGGTCATATCCCTGTTCGGCATAGCGCCGTATGTCTTCCGATGCCTGCGGCTGCATGAACTCTGTCGGTTGCTGCACATAGCCCTGCTGCCTGCTGTCGGGATATGCCTGCTGGCCGTTCACCACGGGCTGGGCATATATAGGATATTGATTCTGCATCGGCTGGCCCTGTGCCGGCTGTTGCGGGTATGCGGGTTGTGGAACCGGCTGTGGGTACGGCTGTTGCTGGACAGGGGGATTCTGCTGCATTGGCATGGCTTGCGGAGCGGGTGCCGGTTGCTGCGGCATTGCCACCTGTTGTACTGCCTGTGGCTGCTGAGCGTCTTGCTGTACCGGCTGTTGCTGTGCCTGTGGAGCGGCCGGCTGTGCATTTTCCACCGTTTCCGGCTCTGCCGACATGTCAAACAGGCTTCCACGGCTGAGTTCCTTCTTCTGTGCCTCGATTTTCTCGTCTATGGACTGCAATTCCTGAGGCTTGGCAAACGTCCTTGCCTGCTTGAGGGCTGCAAGGGCTTCCGAGTGTTTCTTCGCGGCGATAAGCTCGTCTGCCTTTTTGAGGTATTTCTCACATTTCTCGCGCTTTTCCCTTTCTTCCTTGGTCTCCTTGGATTTCGCCTCTTTGGCGGCCTTGCTGTTGGCGGCTGCCTTGTCGGCCTGCCGCTCGAACTCCTTCATATTGGTTATCAGCCCGGCAACCCTCTGCACCGGCTGGCCGATTGCCCTGATGAAATCCGCGTCAAGCTCCTGGGGCTGTCCGCTGACGGTCAATGGCACGATGTGGTTCTGCGCCTCGTCCTTCAGGGAGTTGGACTTTGGCAATACGGATACTGTCAGTCCGTTGTCGGACTTGCGGATGACGAGCGTGAGATCCACCGCTTCCGTCATCATTTGATGGATTGATGTAAAAAACATAATTCTGTAATTTTAGATTGTTAAAAAAGTGTCTAAGCATCACGCTGCTGCCTGAAGTATTCCGCCAGCAGCCTGTTTCTGTCTGGATGCCGGATGATTCTCCTGATAGGGTCAAGCAGTGCGGAGATTGGTACCGGTCCTGTTGTCCGGCCGGATGACATCTCCGCTGTCAGCGCCGGGCTGGCTTCCTCGGCCGGTTGTTTTCTGATGGAGGCTGTACTCCATGTTCCTGTCATGATGTTCTGTTCCATAATCTTATGTTTTAAATTTGAATATTCAGGCTTTGGCAGCCTGTCGTGAACTACGAGGGCCTTGGCGGCAAATGTGCCGCGGTAAGGCAAGGTTTTGCGGAAAAATACCGAAAGCCCGCAGGGCGAGGATGATTTTTTCGCAAACCGTGAGGCCTGACCTTGCCGTCCGAGAGGGCCATTTGCCAACTTTGCCCTGTAGTTCCCGACGGACTGCCGGAGAAGTTTCCGTTTTCTGCTTTCGGTATGGAAGACCTGCTGAAACGAAAAAAGCCGCCCCATCGTGGGACGGCTTCATGAAATCCGCATCTTTTGTCCTGCTCAGGCAACGGGCATGCCACTGCCTCTTTTACCCTTGGTCCTCTTGGGGAATGCAAGGGTTATTTCCTGTCCGCTCCCCAATGAAAGGGTGGCGTCGAACGTCTTCCCGTTCTTTCCTCTCAAGCCTTTTATCACTCCGGTCTCTCCCTTTGTCAGAAGCTCTGTCATCTGAAAGTCGGTCAGTTCCTTATTCAGGAACTTCCTGAACAGGACAAAGCCGCACTCCCCACAGTCGCACTTGGCGGCCTTGCCGCGGATGGCGACATTGCCCTTCCGGCATCTGGGGCACGGAAAGGTCTTTTCCCTTATCGCGGGAAAGCGGATGCCGAGTACGTCCCGGGTAATCTGACGGGTATAGTCGCCGATCTCCCGCATGAAGCTTTCCCCTGTCAGGGTGCGCCGCTCTATCTGCAGGAGTTTCTTCTCCCACGTCCCGGTCAGCTCCGCATCCGCCACGCGCATGTCCCTGACGGCATTGTAAAGGAACATACCCTTTTCCGTGGGGATGATATTCTTCTCCGAGCGTGAGACATAGCCCCGCCTGATGAGTGTCTCAATGATGGACGCCCTCGTCGCGGGCGTGCCTATGCCGAGCTCCCTGATGGCTTCCCTTGCCTCCCCGTCGGCGATGTCCTTTCCGCAGGCTTCCATGGCGGCAAGCAGCGTCGCCTCGGTATGGAGCGGTTTCGGAAGGGTCTTTCCCCGGACGATTCCACTGCCTGAGACAGGAATCCTCTCCCCGGACCGGAAGACTGCCGTTCCGTCATTGGGCTCCGTTTCTCCATCCGTGCGGTCTTCCGCTTTTGAAAAGACACCGCGCCAGCCGGGATTCAACACCACGGAGGTGCATGAGCGGAAAACAAGCCCGGCACATTCCGCCTCCATCAAGAGATTCTCTCTCCTGCACGGAGGAGAGAAGGCCTCCAGCATGCGTCCCGCTATCATCATGTAGACCGTCAGTTCTTCCCCGGTAAGGTCCACGGGTGTGACACCCGTGGTGATGAGCGCATGGTGGTCGGTCATCTTCGTGTCGTCCACGCAGCGCATGTTGAGTTCCGTCAGGTCGAAGGACTTCCCGTATTCCCTGAATTCCTTTTTCCTGATGATTTTCCCCAGCAGGGTGGGAATTTCCGCCATGACATCCTGCGGAATATGGCGGCTTCCCGTCCTCGGATAGGAAATAATCTTGCGTTCATAGAGTGACTGGGCAATTTCCAGCGTCTTCTCCGCGGTAAAGCCGTGCAGGGCATTGCAGTCCTTCTGCAATGCGGTGAGGTCATAAGGCAGCGGAGGCGCCTGCTCTGCCGGCTGCCGCTCAATTCTTGTAATGGTGGCAACCGTACCTCCACAGATTCGGGAATATGCCCGCTCTGCCGCCTGCCTGTCCCTGATTTTTTCAGTATGACGGAAAATGCGGTGGTCTCCATCCTTTTTCAGCGTGACATGCAGCATCCAGTAAGGCGTGGGGACAAACTCCCTGTTTTCCCTGTACCGTGAGCATATCATGGCAAGCGTGGGTGTCTGCACGCGTCCGATGGAATTGTTTGCCGTCCCTGAGACGGCTCCGAGCGCACGGCTGGCGTTCATGCCGACGAGCCAGTCGGCCTTGGCGCGGCAGAAGGCGGCATCATACAGGCTGTCGTATTCGTGTCCGTCCCTGAGACGGGCAAGCCCGCCGCGTATCGCCTCGTCGGTGAGCGAGGAAATCCAGAGCCGCCTGAAAGGCTTGCCGGGCTTCAGGTAATCATAAATAAGTCTGAAGATGAGCTCACCCTCACGTCCGGCATCCGTGGCGACGATGATGCTCTCACACCTGCCGAACACTTTTTCTATGATTCTCAGCTGCTTGGCGGCAGCCAGGTCGGTGATCATCCCCCTGTCGGTCCTGACCTGCCTGACGGCCAGCCGGAAATCATCCGGCACGACGGGCAGTTCCTGTTTCCCGTCCCCCGTATGGCCGTATGCCTCGGGCATTGCCAGGGAGATGAGATGCCCCAACGCCCATGTGACGGCATATCCGTTCCCTTCCCTGTATCCTTCCTTCTTTCTTGCTGCTCCGACCACGCGGGCGATGTCCTGTCCCACGCTCGGTTTCTCTGCGATGATGGCTATCATAGTCGAATATGAAATTAGGACCGTTCCCCACTGTTCGCACGGAAGGGGAAACGGTCGGTTGAACATGGTCTGTCTACGCTATCCTGGCATTCTTCACGCCGTTGACCTCAAGCAGCGGCGCACCGTCCTTCCTTACCAGCCGGAGCGTGGCGTCCATGACCACGTCAACGCCGAACAGCACGAGGCTGAGCGTGACGACGCCGGTCTGCTCGCCGCTGAGGAGCGTGTCGAGCTCACCCTGCTTTTTTATGTCTTCCTTTCTTATGCCTATGACTGCGAGTTCCCTCCAGTCCACTTCTTCCACCTTGAATGGTATGTTGATTTTCTTTTCCATAATCTTGACTGATTTTTTGTGTCCTAACTTACATTTTGTTCAGGGGAGGGCCGTCATGAGACTTTCTTTCCCCTTGACTTCTTGGGCTCTTTCTTCTGCTCCTGTGCCTTCTTCTGCGCCTCCGCCACCACATTGCGCTGGGAGGCGTTCTTGTTGCGGTCCGGATTCTCGTTGTAGTAGTCGAGCTTGCCCTGGTAGGGATTCACCTTGACGTACTGCGCGAAGGTCTTTCCGTCAAATCCTTTCATACCCTCTACCAGCACGGCCTTGCCGTCCTGCAGCCCCGCCCTCTGGGTGGCGGAGAGGGTGACGCCCCATATTTCTGCCGGGATCTTGAAGTTCTCACGCTGCTCGAAGCCGTCGGGCGTGCGCGAGTAGCTGAGACGGCCCGTCTCCAGGTCTGCCTTGATGAAGGATGAGAATTCCTCGCCCTTGCGGGTGACCATGTCCTTGAGGAAGATGACCTTGCCCTCACGCAGGTCCTGGCGGTCCTCCGCGGTGAGCGGAACGCCGTTGATCTCCTTGGGGATGTAGATTTCCCTGTCGCCCTCCGGAGAGTCGGGGTTGTATCTCGTATAGGCGGGACGCCCGCTCGCCTCGTCGAGCTTGACGAATGCCGAGAAATACTCGCCGTCGGTGCGCTTCATGTCCTCCACGAAGATGGCTTTCCCGGCATTCAGGTCCGCCACCTGCTGGTCGGTGAGCTTCACGCCTCCGAGTTCCTGGCGGTTGAACAGGCGGTCGTTCTCGAAGATGTATTCTATGCCCCTCCGTTCCGCGCTGAACTGGATATAGGCGTTGAACTCCTTGCCGGAATTGGCCGTCATGCCCTCGATGTAGACGGCCTTGCCCTCCTTCAGGTCGTTCTTCTCCTGCTCGGTGAGTTTCACCTTCTTGATTTCATCGGGAATGTAGGCATTCTCGGCCTTCATCGCCACCACCTCGTTGGTGAGCCTGTCAAGGCTGATGAAGGAGGGGACGTATTCCCCGTTGCGGGTCTTGAGCTCCACCACGCGTCCCATGTTGCCCTTTTCAAGCAGGTTCTCCTTGTCCTCTTCCGAGAAGATGTGCCCGAAGAAGGGGCGGTCGAGGTCGGGTTTGGCGCGTATGCCGTGTATTCCGAGCACGACGGGGCCGTTGGCGGACTGCTGGAACGAGAGGCGGGCATCGGCACGTAGCACGGCAGCCCCGAAATTCATGGAGATGGAGACTGTCTTGCTGGTCTTATAGCTTTTGAGCATCTGCTCCAGCAGCCCCCTCTCCTGCAGGTACTCGCGCGAGAGGCCGAAGTTCTTGAGCTCCTCCCAGTTGATCATCGATTCGTTGTAGCGCAGCGGGGATGCCGTAGTGGCGGCCGCTGTCTGCGCCTGTGTCTGTGGTTCTGGATTTTTCTTTGCCATTTCTTCTTCTGTTTTTGGTTTTGTACTTTGTTCCTTTTCCTTGTTTTTTGGGGTTACCTCGTATTTCTTCAGGAAATCTTCCACGGCATCGGTCTTCCGGCCGTTGGCAAGGTCCTCTATGGCCTGCCGGACTTCCGGCTTTTTCAGGTGCCTGTCCCTGACGGAGAGGATGCCGAAGCGTGCCGGGTCCCTGACCTGGCTCCAGAAGTTCTTGAAGAAATTCTCGAAGATGTCCGCATAACGGTCCACTTTCAGAAAGGAGTTCCCGTGTTTCGCGTCGGCGGGTACGGTCTCATACCTGCCGTTCCTGTCGAGTTTTGAGACTGCCCGGAGTATAAGTTCCATCTTGTCGAGTATGAACACGATGTCACTCAACTGCTCGTTCTCCGTTACCGGTTTTGAGGGTGTTTCCGCCCTGATGCTTTGCTTTGCCATACTTGTTGCTTTTATTGGTTGATAAATAATGGATGTCGCTGCAAATATACACCTTTATGCCGTATAAAATACTGGTTTACAAACAGATGGCTATCCGTGTCATCGTATGTCATTGCGTTGCATTGGCAACATTGGGGAACATGGGGAAAGAAGAATGGAAAGGAAAGGGAAAGGGGAATGAAAAGGCAGGGAGAAGAACTGGAAAATATGCAGATTTGCGAGGTGGGCCGCTTTTGTCCCCCTTCATTCGGCTTGTAGGGACAGGAGCGGGCTTCGTTGGCTGATGACAGTGTTTCCTGAATGGTTGGGGAGATAGTGAAATGAGCATAACATATCCCCTATGTGTTTTTCCTTGACCGTTCTATGCGTCATCGGTCGGCTACGCCTGCTATGTCCCGACAAGACAATCAACTCGGAAGAGTGGTATCGGAGCGTTTTTTTCGGTAAAAAATCCCGCAGGGCATTTTTTGCCGAAAAACCCTTGTGGCCCCGAATGCTCCGATACCACTTTCCGGGTTATCTTTAAAAAGGGACATGGCTGGCGAAGCCGGCAAGGTGTTTTTTCAAAAACGTGATATTTTTCTTGCTTTATTCCTCAAAAACGTGTATATTTGCACATAATTGAATCTCAAAAACGTGATAAATGCTTATGATGAAGCGTAAGATATACCAGACTCTCCTTGAATGGAAGGACAGGAGACAGGGTGAGACGGCACTGATGATAGAAGGTGCGCGCCGTGTGGGGAAAAGCTATATCGTCGAGGAATTTGCAAGAAGGGAATATGAATCGTACATCATCGTCGATTTCAACCATATAGATGCGGAGACGATGGACATATTCGAGCAGTACCTCCCGCAGCTTGACCGGTTTTTCCAACTGCTTCAGCTGAAGACGGGCGTCAGGCTGACGGAGCGCAGGTCGCTCATCGTCTTTGACGAGGTGCAGCTCTATCCCAAGGCGCGCGCCGCCATCAAGTACCTTGTCAAGGACGGCCGCTATGACTACATAGAGACCGGCTCGCTGGTGAGTATCAGGAAGAACTCAAAGGGGATTGTCATACCCAGCGAGGAACACACCGTACAGATGCACCCGATGGACTTCGAGGAGTTCCTGTGGGCAATGGGCGAGGAAATGCTGGCGCCATACATAAGGGATTGCTTTGAGAGGAAAGCCCCGATGGGGCCCATCCACCGCAAGGCGATGGAATGGCTGCGTCTGTACATGATTGTGGGGGGAATGCCGCAGGCGGTGGCAAAGTATGCCGCTACAAAGGATTTCGACTCGGTGGACGAGACCAAGCGCGACATACTGACGCTTTACCGGAACGACATTCACCAGTATGCCGACAATGACGAGATAAAGGTGGTGTCCATCTTTGACGGGATTCCGGGACAGCTGCAGCGGCATGAGAAGAAGTTCAGGCTTTCCTCCATATCCACGTCCGCGCGCATGAGGGAATACGAGTCGGCGTTCGTGTGGCTGAGCGAGGCAAAGATCGTGAACTGCTGCTTCAACACCACCGAGCCGAGCATCGGCCTGCGGCTCAACGACGAGCGCACCACGCTCAAGTGCTACATGGCGGACACGGGGCTTCTCGTCAGCCACGCCTTTGACGAGCGCGGCATCGTAGCACAGGAGATATACACCAAACTGCTGCTGGGCAAGCTTGAAATCAACAGGGGCATGCTCGTTGAAAATTTAGTTGCACAGATGCTCCGTTCAAGCGGGCACAACCTGTATTTCTTCTCGCAGTCGGACAATGAGAATGCGGAGAACCGCATGGAGATAGATTTTCTCATAGCCAAGTCAAGGATTACAAGCAAGCACAACATTTCCCCCATAGAGGTGAAGTCGGGCAAGGGCTATACGCTGACCTCCCTGCGCAAGTGCATGAGGAAATACGGCAATTACCTTGCCACTCCCTATGTTCTCCATGACGGCGACATTAAAGCGGAAGACGGCATCGTCTACCTTCCTCTATATATGACAGGCTTGCTTTAATCGAAGCGAGAATCATATAGGAGTCTGTAATTGCAATGACACTGATAATAGACAATAAAGCAGTATCTGATTTCTATTGCATTATCATTGTTGAGTGATGCACAAGAATCTACATGAAAAAGGAGAGATGTCTAACCTGTAGTCAATCAAGTTTTAACCTCTCTCACTTTGGAGGAGTGTCCGAAAGTGGCGGAAACCAGTCTATCCCCTCTCGTTTGTGTGAGAGGGCGATTATGGACTTTCGGATGATGCCCCTCTACTCTCCGGGATAGTCTTCATTATTCCATCTCCATTGCTCTACTTTCCAGCCTTTCTTTTTAAGTTCAGTCACCTGAGTCGGTGTAAGTTTCTGCGTGTCGCCTTCTTTCGTGTTCTTGAACATGAGTGTACCATTCCCGACTTTAGGCAGTTTCACGCTTTCATAGGTGAGCCTGTTCTTAAAACAAGTAACGGCTTTCAACCGCGTACAAGCACTTGCGTTGAGCAAAGTCAGTTGGTTGGCGGAACAATCCAAATACTCCAACTGCACACAGCCATTTACGTTCAGGGAAGTCAGCAGATTATATCCGCACCTCAAGGTCTTTAGGTGTTTGTTTCCTCTTACGTCCAAGCGGGTCAATTTTATTCCGTAGCATTCAAGATGTGTAACCCTCCCCGTAATCGTGATGGTTTGGGTCACTACCCTATACGTTCTAAGAGACATATGCTCCCATTCACGCCTTACCTCAGTAGCACCCTTTACCAAAGGTTCATCGTCTTTGGCAAAAAGAAACTGAATCTCTTCGCCCACCGGTGCAGCAGTGGTCATCACCATGCCATCCGGAACGGGCGGTGCCTCGTCTTTATCATCATTCGAACAGGCTGCCAGCATCAAGTTTATTGTCATCACCATAGCAAGGGTGTAAACTGTTTGTGCAAAGTTTGTGCAAAATCTTGTTACCTTCATAGTTTGCTCGCTTAAGAATTTTTTCTACTATTGCAGAAACAACAATAGTGTTGTCTTTGCGAAGTGATTATTGTAAGTTATCAACAACATTTTATCTCCAGAAAGCCCTGATGATTCTGAATACAGCCCATAACAGCGTAAAAGGCGCAATGAAGAAGCCGACGATGGTGAACAAGGCCAACTTGAATATATAATATGCCGTCCACTGCCCGTCTGTCCCTGCCATCATCTTATATGGCATGATATCCTCTACGAACATGTAGCCTGCCCATACAGCCATCAGCAGATAGCCTGTCATCCACTGCCTGTCGGGAGATTCCTTGGTTGACAGGAAATTAAGTTTGTAGCCAATGACAAACAAGACTATGAGAAATGCGAGGTTGAGGATGCTCCGGTGAATCTCGTTCCGCTTTCTTCTCTGATAGCATGACTTGCAGAGGATGGGGCGATATTGGGATGCACATTCCGTACACAGCCCCTTGCCACAATCTACACATCGTGCCACAGCTGGTTCGTGTGGATGATTGAAACAATTCATGAGCAATTACATTTTATTATTTTGCGAAAATACAATTTTTTTTTGATAACAAGCAAGGAGCCCTATCATTATTTATAGGTATTTATACTGATTTTCCCGTATCATCCCATCTGCCATTCAATTGTAAGAGCCGTCATTCTTCCTGTTTGTCCTCCTTGGGAATCAGGTGAGCCAAGTCCGGATCGTTCTTGATACGCTCCATTTCATCCTCTATTATCCTCAGCACATCTTTCTTGATTCTGCTGTAATTGCGTTCTATCTGCTGCTGCATGATGTCATTCCCGTCTTCATCCCTGAACTCATTAATAACCGGAATCTTCCTGTATGCCCTCATCTCATCGGAAACCTTTTGGGTATCCACGATAATTCTGGAGTGGAATATCTTCTGGTCTATCTCCTCACCGAAATTGTCGGCCACACTGCCGACGAACGTTCCCTGTGAGAGGTTTGCTATCTTGGAGGCCGGAATAAGGGAGTCAAGCTGCGTGTTGATGGATGTTGACGTATCCTGCCGGTTGATGGAAAGCGACTGCCGTTGCTGGAGGATTTTGCCAAAGCGTTCGGAAAGGTTCTTGGCGGTTTCTCCCACCACCTGCCCGCTGAACACATTGCCTACCGTGTTCTGTATGACCTTCGCCTCCTTGTCCCCATAGTCCCTTGCCAGCTGCGAGAAGTCCTGAAAGCCCAAGCACACCGCCACCTTGTTGCTTCGTGCCGTGGCTATCAGATTGTCTATGCCCCTGAAGTAGATGGTGGGAAGCTCGTCTATGATGATGGAGCTCTTCAGCTGTCCTTTCTTGTTCACGAGCTTCACGATCCTGCTGTTGTACAGCCCCAGCGCCGCGGAGTAGATGTTCTGGCGGTCGGGATTGTTGCCCACGCACAGGACTTTCGGATGTTCGGGATTGTTCAGGTCAAGCGTGAAGTCGTCTCCCGTCATCACCCAGTAGAGCTGCGGCGAAATCATACGGGAAAGCGGAATCTTTGCCGATGCTATCTGTCCCTGCAGCTGGTCCTGCGCGCCGCCCTGCCATGCGTCCATAAACGGGGAGAGGTAGTTCTCCAACGAGGGATAGGAGGTGAGAATCGTGAAGATGTCGGCATACGGCTTGTTGAGGAACTCGATGGCGTGGGGGAAGGTGCAGTATTCCCCGTCCCTGTATATCCTCAGATACCAGATGATGGCCGCCAGCAGGATAATCGGCGACTCCACGAAAAAATCTCCCTGTTTCTGTATCCATGTCTTGTTCAGGTTGAGCATGATGGTATATGCCGACTCATAGGCGTCGCTGATGTCCGACATGAACCTGGGATTGATGGGATTGCAGCGGTGCGATCGTCTCGGGTCGTCGAAGTTGATGACGTAGAACTCAGGCCTTACCCTGTATTTGTCCGTGTTCCTAAGCAACTCGTTATAGGCGATGACCGAGAGGTCGTCGAACTTATAGTCGTAGATATACACGGCAAATCCCTTGGATATCTGCTGCCTGATGAAGCTGTTCACCACCGCATAGCTCTTTCCCGAACCCGGCGTGCCGAGCACGATGGTGGCGCGGAACGGGTTTACCACATTGATCCAGCCGTCCCACTCCCGGCCCTGAAAGACGAAGCGTGTCGGCAGGTTTACGGAGTATTCGTTCTCCATGAGGCGCGTTTCCTGCATGAAACTCTCGTTGGCAGTGTTGAACACGTCTTCCATCAGGTTATGCCTGAACATGCGGCTGATCCAGACGCCCGCCATCAGCAGGAGAATGTATCCGGCCGACAGAACGGAGGCATACAGTGCCATGACGGTAACGGCAGGCAGCGGCAGGTCAAGCAGCCACCAGTTCATGAAGAACAGCACGAGGCCCGGAAGAAAGACGGCGTATATCCTCTCCCAAGTCATCTCCCGGTTCTTCACACCTTTGGTCCCCAGGCAGGACAGGGCGAGGAATATCAGGGCGAACACCTTCGTAAGGAGCAGGCTCCTGAACAGCCCTGCGGTCCGCTGGAAATTCATCAGTATCCTGTCAAAGATGCCGAACTGAACGTTCAGTTCCACAAAAGCCTGATAGCAGTACCAGTAAATGTGAATCACTACGAATATAATAGAGATGGCACGCATGAACTCCATGACCTTTGCCAATCCCCGTAAGTCATCTTCCTGTTGCATGGTCGTATTTTTTTGATTTATGAGATGCCGTTTGAGCGGCGTTTCCTCTTCTTTTTCCCTTGCATCCTCCGCGCAAAGGCCTCTTCCTCGTGGTCAGGGCCGGTCGGTTCGAAACTGAACAGTCCGAAAGCCTGTTCTATTGTCTCTCCCCAATCCATTCCGTCCGAAAGGCTGTTTCCCTCAGCCGTGCCCCGGTTCTCTGCATCCGTAGTTATGGTCGGTTCATTGAACAGTCTTTCGAACATGTTGGCGGAGCATTCCTTTCCAATCCGTGAACCGTTGAACACCTCCCTGTTCCCGTGGTCGATGAATGTCACCCCGTATATGCGGCCTGTCCCGCTTTTACGGAAGATTACGTCGATGCCTTTGGCGGCCAGCAGTCTTGCGAACTTATCCCTGTCGTGCCGGCAGCCGTGCATGGCAATCCTTATACTGTCGGCTGCCACCGGTTTCCGTCCGTTCCGCTTGAAGGCACGCAGGTTACGGGCGATACGCCTTTCGATGCCATCATAGCCGAACCGCTCTCCGATGAGTGAGGATTTTATCGGGGTACAGGCCGGTGTTCCCTTCCCGTCAGTTACCGTATATATGATACCCCGATAGGGCTTTCCGTCAAACTCTCCTTTCACCTGCTTTGCGTCGATGTTGAAGCAGGACAGCAGGGCACTGTATTCGCCGAACGACCGGTAGCCGTAGGAGGAGAACACGCTTTTCAGGATGTTCGACACCTGCGTCTTGACATCCCCGGCGCGGTAGTCCGCTTTTTTAAGATACGGCTCCGGCAGTTCCTTTCCCTTGTCCGCCACCTGCTGCAGTCCGAACTCCGCCTCCAGGTCCCGGCAGACCTTCATTGAGCGGTTCCATTCATAGGCATCGGAAATCTTCTCCCCGTTTTCCTTTACGCAGGTGGAGACGATGTGTATATGCCTCCGCTCGATGTCCTCATGTATATATACGACATAGGGTTGGTCGCCATATCCCATCCTGCGCATATATTCCTCTGCCAGAGTCTTGAACTCCCCATCCGTCAGATGGTCTTCGGGCGTGGGGTTGAGGGAGATGTGCAATATCGGCTTCTCGGTGTTCCTGTTGGCAAGCAGGTAATTCTCAAAGGACAGCAGGGTGTTCCGAAGGGTGTTCCCGCCGTCTGCTTCCATATCCGCGATGATACGGTTACCATGAATGATGCGGGCCGTCCCCTCATCCACTTTTCTCTGATTGTAGATGATTGCTCCATACAGCGAAACGCCCCTGTTAATCTTTACCACCATGTTATTTACCATTTTCTGTGTGGTCCAAGTATCTGTTCCTGTATTCCTGCGTAAGCGAGACGACCTGCCTGCTCAGCATGACCAGTTCGAGAGTAGCCTTTTCAAGTTTGCGAAGCAGTACGAACGCACGCTTGTCCCCGAAGTTCTTCTTCACGGCCTTTACCGTCTGGTTGTAGTTGTTGCCTACTGCCTGGAACTGATGATAGAAATTAGTCAATCGGATGTAATAGTCCATCGTGGCCTTGTCTATCCTCACTACCTTCAGTTCCCTTTCAAGCAGCACGGTCTTGATGAACCTTGCCCTTTGCGTCATGCCCGATTTCTGGAAAAGTGCCTCAAACCTCCCTTTCTCCTCCGCATTCAGTTTGATGCCGTATCGGAATACGGCAGGGTCGGACTTGCGCTTGCGTCCGGCCTTATGTTTCCTGTCATTGCCGTTTTTCTCTGTCATACCTCACGATTTTATATTTTTTCTGTCTGTCTGCGTATTCACGACTTTGGAGTGAATGGACCCGAGCTGCCAGGCGAGCGGCAAGTTGTTTTGGGATGCCCGATTCATTTCGGGCGTCCCAAAACACAACTTGCTATGTTCGCTTGAACATGAATTTTCCTGTCGTCAAATTGTGCTTCGCCCTGTATGCGGACTGCACGGTAGGATTTGACGGTCAGACGGAACGAATCCGCTTCGGCGGCAAAGTTACAGGTAAGGAATCAAATACGGAACAGGCGGAATGATGCAACGGAATGACAAATGGTGACATATGTCGACAATACACGGAAAAGGACTCTGAAAGTCGTTTTTTCTGTGTTTATTTGCAGTATGGATGCATCAGTGCAGGACTGACTTCGTGCGCTCATGCCTGTGTGAAGCCACTTGTTCAAGCCTTCATACAGTCATACATTCATACAGGAAGTATTGATGGCATGGATATGTTCCGCCATTCACCGGTGCAGACACACATTACTGCATACAACTTAAAACATACGGATTATGAAAAAAGAAACGTTATTCGTTGCCCTGAGCAACCAGAAGGGAGGCGTGGGAAAGTCTGCCTTCACCGTACTGCTGGCAGGCTACCTGCATTATCTCAAAGACAAGAACGTGGCGGTGGTGGACTGTGATTCCCCGCAGCACAGCCTGTGTCGCATGAGGGAGAGGGACATGCAGGCCATAGAGCAGAATCCACATTACCGGCAACTCCTTGTAAGGCAATGGGAGCATATCAGGAAGAAGGCCTATCCCGTCGTGGGTGCGACGCCCGACAAGGCAAGGGAGGCTGCCGACGAGCTTGCCCGGGACGGTGACTTCGACATTATCCTCGTGGATCTTCCCGGAACGATGGGCACACAGGGGGTGTTCAGCACCATTGTCAACATGGACTACGTCATCACGCCCATCATTGCTGACCGTATCGTGATGCAGAGCAGCCTGGCTTTCTCCACCACGGTACTGGACTATATCAGGGGAAAGAGTGATATTCCCCTGAAGGACATCCTGTTCTTCTGGAACAGGCAGGACCGGCGTGCTTCAACGGAGATATTCGACATCTACAACGGTATCATCAGACAGCTGGGACTGACGGTGCTCAATACTGTCGTGCCGGAAACGAGGCGTTATGACAAGGAGCTTTCCATAAAGGGAAGAAGTTTTTTCCGCTGCACGCTGCTGCCTCCGCCGGCTGGTCTGCTTAAGGGCAGCGGCTTGGCGGAACTGGCGGAAGAGGTGATTGCAAAACTCAAGATATAGGGATATGGCAAGGAAAAAGATAGAGGTAAACGAGGAGGTCCTGAAGGAAATCATGACAGGCGACCTGCCCGTCTTTGGCAAGGAGCAGCCTGTAAGGGAGACTGTACGGGAAAGACGGGAGGCAGACTCCTCTGAATCCCGGGAAAAAGAGAACGAGGCCGTAAACAATCCAAAGGCTGATGCTGCTCAGGCAGCCAATGAGGGAAGTGGAAATAAAGTCCGATATACAGAGAGGGAATACAGGGAACGTTTTCTTGCGGCAGGAAATATCACCCAGCGCAGCCAGACCTATGTCAGCCGTGAGAATTATGAGCGTATAAGACGTTTCCTGCCGGTAATAGCTCCCGATGCCAGCATATCAGGGTATGTCAACAATGTACTGACACGCCATCTGGAAGAGTGCCGGGAACTGGTCAATGAATTGTATAACCGTGAAATATCAAAACCTTTATGAATATGGAAAAGTATTTATATCTCTTTGTCAAGACGGTGTGCTTCGCATACCTGTCGTGGCGTTTATGGATTTTCCTGTTTTGCCGTTCCTCCGCCTTATGGGGCAGACTCATCGCATGGGCAAGACTGATACATAGTGAAATGGCAAAAAGGCGAATGGTCAATATGAAAAAAGAAAGGCGGAAGCCTGTGATGCAGTCGCAAGCCATTAATGGCAGGGAGGAAGAGGTGATCGGCAAGACAAAGATCGTTTACCTTGAAGATCCTGAGAGGCGTGATGTCGAACCGGTCCGTAGTGAACCGCTTCCTGCTTCGGATTTTATAGGTGAAGACGATGAAATCTCGGACGATGAGGTGGAGAACAGTCTGTCTGCCAGGCATGGATCTGTCAACGACATTCTTAGTGAGGAGGAAAAAAGGGAAATGATGGAACCTGTCGGCGCGGAGCCTGATGCTGATTTTTCGGAAGCCCTGACCTATGAGGATATGAAAAACGTGGCGGATGTGCTGACGGCACAGGGTAATGTCTCCGAAGAAAACTGTATCAGGGCTGCAAAGACCTTATACAACATCCGGCAAACGGACATGTTTGGTTTTATGACCTCTCAAATCGGCAATATGGAGCTGGTGGAGAATCTGCTCAGGGAATGTCTTGACGAGCAGGGAACGCCACTGAAAAAAAGAAAAAAGATGCAGGATGCAAAGAAAACAGAAATATTTGATTGGAATAAATTTGTTTGATGTAAAAGATTTACAGGTGCATAAATCGGGATATGAAAAGTAAATAGTAGGAATGTAGTCAGGGGAAGATATAAATATTACCATACTCTGACTACATTCTACATAGCAATTTCAGAATATTACTTCTTTTTTCTGTTGAAGCCCATATCGTTAAAAACTATATTTCATTTTTATCCATGCCTCAGAGTTCTTCGCATACATAGCAAACTTGCCCTTGTCGGCATGGAAATAGTCGTAGCCAGCGGTAAGTTCCATCTGGTCGTTGAGGGCATAGGATGCGGACAGACGGTTGAAGATGCCGCCGTTGGTAACGTCGATATAGGCGAAGGTAGAGAGTTTCAAGGTGTTGTGCAGCATTTCCTTTGCGATCCTTGCGGTGGCAAGTCCGGCGTTGCGATAGACGGAGAGGCCATCAAGGTTGCCCGATGTGTGTTGATGGCAATACTGCATGCTGATGTTCCAGTCGCCACCCGGATACCAGTCTGCGCCCACGAGAGTGTTGAGGACGTTTCGGCGCGCGGTGTTCTTTCCTAAAACCGCCCCCTGCGCCTCACCTATATAGTCGGCAACTTCAGCACGAAAGACGAACTGACCGGCGGGGAGCGAGCAGTCGGCACCGAACATTGTCATGCGGTGATACTCGCCGTTGATGCGGAGCGACCGTCTGTCGTCCGACAGCACGGGGTAAAGGGCAGGCATCTTGTTCCATGTGCGCAAGGCACTCACGGAGAAATCCACTCCGCTGAAGTTTGCCGTGAGCCGTCCACCAAACTCCATGTTCCTGATCCGCTTTTCGGGTTTTCCGCTTTCCAAGTCGATGGTATAGGGCAGTTGTGCTGACGGCAACCGCACGGCCCACGGATTGCGCTCGTCCGTCGGCAGCACGAAGAAATCGACTATCGGATTGCATACGGCCTCAATGGTGACCGGGCCAATCGTGTACCGTGCCCGCAGAGCGTTGACGGGCATGCGGATGTCGTCGTAGTCCTGTGCGAGAAACTCGGTGTAGTCGAACGGCGACACGCAGTCGGTAACGCGCAGTGCGTCGGCCACGCCCCAGACAATAATCTGCCGCCCCATGCGCAGGTCGAGGTTTCCCTTCGCATAGGAGAGATATGCCTCGCGCAGTTCCAGCCGCGTGCGGTCTTTCAGCACGCCGTTGTAGGTGGCGTTCAGCGACACGAAGAGCGAGGCTGCCCCCTTTTCGAGTTTCACCTCTCCCCGTGCACGGGTCCTTGATGCCATCAAATCGGCCTTTCCCTCCGCCCTCACGGCGTGGTAGGTATCGAGAAATCCCTTTGCCTGCACTTGCAGGGTATTGTCGTCGGCTTCTTCCGGCGGCACGGTCTCCGGACTTGTGCCTATCGAGGATTCTACGACGACGGTGTCAGTCTCAACCTGAGCCGATGCCTGTGCCGAGAACATCGGCACAAGCAGCAGCATGAATAGTCTAAACGGTTTCATATCAGAGTCCTTTCTCCAGTTTGGAAACGGTGAAGAGGTTTGGCGACACTTTCACATTGAACCGCTGGTTGTCCATACGAATGACGGTCTTGTGCCCCGTCTGCACATTCTCCATCTGCATGAGGTGCATAGTCCAGAACCCTTGCACCTTTTCTATATTGGAGATGGTGAGCCGGCGATGCAGCTTGTTCAGCTTGTCGTAGTATTCGCCCTTGACAGCCATCAGGCAGTCCTGCCGGATCCACGTGACGCGGCGCGCATAAATCTCGTCTTTGTCGTTGGGTACCGACTGCACCACCCAGCATTTGTGCCCGCCCAATGTTTCCTCGCGCAGCAATTTGTGCTGTTCCTCGTCCACGCTACGCGTGCTCATGTCGTTGTAGGTAAAGTCGCTGCCCATGAAGTAGTCGGTTTTCGACGACTTTCCGCTGATGCGCCTTGTCTTTTTCATCGCCGGGAGATAGAGCCACTTGTCGTCTACCTTCACGGAGTTGTCATAGTCCCACGTGAGGAAGCCCGTGCCCTTCACATCGCCGGGATAGGTGAAGAACATGATTTTCTTTGTGTCCTTTCCCACGTCCATCGCCCACGACTCCAACTTCCGCATACGCTTGTGCCCGCTTTTCTGAATGAGCGTCATTTCAATGGTGGCATAGCGTGTGTCGCCGTCGGCGCGGTTCTTTACTTTCTGCATGATGTCCCGGCCTGTCAGTTCTGCGGCCTGTGCGGCGAAAACCATCGCCAGAGCCATGATAATCGTTGATATTCTTTTCATTTTTCTTTTATTTTATAGGATTTATATGTTATTTTTCTTTTGCGGAAGCATTGTCGGAAAATCCCGACAGCACTTTTTCCATTATGGAAGCCCTATCCCTGCTTTTCCTTTCCGAATACCCGCAGGTATTTGAAGAGAATAGGCGTGAGGAAGAGGTCTGCCAGCAATGCCGACACCATACCCGCCACGGCGAGAATGCCCCAGTTGCACATCTGCGTGGCATCGGAGAAGATGAAACCGGCAAATGTTGCCGAGATGATGGCCGTGGACATGACGATGGCGAGCCCCTCTGTGCGGAACGTGCGGTTGATGGCTTCCGAGTAATTGCCGCATCGGTCGTATGCCACATGGCTGTGGTTGATGAAGTGGATGGTGTCGTCGACGGCGATACCCAATACCATCGGGATGAGCGAGGCGGTCATCATGTCGAGCGGATAGTCGAGCCAGCCCATCATGCCGCCCACGATGATGGCAGGGGCGATATTGGGTATCATGCCCACGAGTCCCACCTTCCAGTTGCCGAAGATAAGCACGAGGATAACGCCGATGACCAGCACCGAGAGGAGCATCGACCACATCTGCCCACGCTCCACATACTGCTGCATGACGGTGAACTGAGGGATATTGCCCACCACGGAGATGTGCGCGCCGGGGAAAAGTCGGCGAGCCTCTGCTTGCAGGGCGTTCATCTCCTTTTCGGCTTCGTTGGAGTTGTAGTCCTTCATTTCTATTTGCAGGCGCAGCCGCTTGTAGTCATAGTCCATCCAGTATTCCGACTCCGTGCCTCCGGCGTTCTCGTAGAGCAACAGCAGTTGCGCCACCATGTCGGCATCGTCGGGGATGCGGTAGAATTGCTGCTTGTTGCCGTTGAGCGTGCAGTTCATGTCCTTCACGATGTCGGTAACGGAGTTGTGGCGTTTCGTCAGTTTATAGTCACTTGCCGTCTCCGCCAGCCGGTCGAGTTTCTTCAGGTTCTCCGGCTTCTTGGCATCGTTGTCGTGCGGCAGGGTAATCATGAGGTCGTAGGCATACATCGAGCCGAGTTCGGTCTCGCACAGGTCGAGGAACTTCTTGACGTAGGGTATCTTCCGCCCCATCGTCTTCTCGATGTCGAACGCCGGCTCGATGAAGAAGAGCCCGATGCCGCAGAAGATGGTCAGAGCGACCGATGACACGACAAACGACCGATGGTTGCGCATCACGAAACCGCCCAACCGTTCAAAACGATTGCCGATGAATCCCTCAAAACTCCTCGACATGTCGATGGCGGGCTTGCGTTCCTTGCCGAACGACAGCAGAATGGGCGTGAGCAGCAGACAGGTGAGCAGCACGGCCAGCAGACAGAGCGAGGTGTTGATGCCGATGGCCTGCATCGGGACAATCTTCATCGAGAGGAATGTCATCATGGCTGCCACGGTGGTAAGCCCCGACAGCAGCACGCCCCAGCCGGTCTCGCCCACGGCCTCCTTGATAGACTCCCTGCGCTTGCCCGTCTCCACAAACCGCGTCTTGAAGAAGTTATATAAGTGGATGTTGTAGGCGATGGAACAGGCAAAGGTGAGTATCACGCCTATCATCGCCGTAGTCATGTCAATGTAAATGCCTGTCCAGCCGATAATGCCGAAACTGATGAGCAGTCCGGAGACGGAAGTGAGCAGCGGTGCGACGACTCCACGCAGCGAGCGGGTTACGACGAACATCACCATGATGGAGATAATGAAGGCAAAGAGGAACAACCGTCCCATTTCGCCTTGCAGATAGGTAAATTTCTCATAAGCCAAATAAGGCATCCCTGCGGCGTTGGGCGACAGCTCGGCATACTTCGCCTTGCTGATGATATGCCCGGCCTCCTTGCCCGTGAGCATGTCGGGGGCAATGTTGCTCGTCTTCTTCCATACGCTGTCCTCGGGGAACGGGCGCAGTTTTACCATAATCCATGTCATCGTGCCGTCTGTCGACACCATCTTCTTTGCCAGATAGGGCTTGCTGTACGCCTTGCGTCTGATTTCTGCCAATGAAGTGGCGTCCAACGGTATCTCGTCCGGCACAATCTGCTCGATGGTCATGCCCTCCTCCGTGCCTGCGGCAAACTCGATGTCGGTGAGCGATGTCACCTTGTCGGCATACGACAGACTATCCTTCAGTTCGTTGCTCAACTCACGGATGAGTATCAGACTGCGTTGTGAGAAGATGTCCTTGTTCTTCACCAGCACCGCTACATAGTAGTCGTTGCCGAAGATGGACTTGAACTCATTGGTCTTGAGCAGCATCGGGTCATCGCTCACGAAGTAGTCGTCGAATGAGGTTCTCATCACGATGCGTTTCGCTCCCACGAACGAGAAGGCGACGACGACTGCGAACAGCGCACCCACCACAAGGCGGTGGCAGAGTATCCATTCTGCCAACTGCCTGAACTTACTGTTAATTCTTACGATTTTCATTGTGCTATATCTGTTTTGTTGTCATTTTCCTGTTGTAAGGCCACCATTCTTGCAAACTCACCATTCATTGCCATTAACTCGTCGGGTGTTCCCTGCTCGCTTACCGTTCCGCCGTTGAGTACCACGATGTGGTCGGCATTGCGGACCGTGCGCATGCGGTGGGCAATGATGATGACGGTTTTACCCTGTACCAGTTCGGAGATACCTGCCTGTATCTTCGTTTCATTCTCGGCATCAAGGCTGGCGGTGGCTTCGTCCAATAGAATAATGGGGGCATCTTTCAGAAGGGCGCGGGCAATGGAGATGCGCTGCCGTTCGCCGCCCGAAAGGTTTTCACCGTTCTCACCGATAACGGTGTCGTAGCCCTGCGGCATGCGACTGATAAAATCGTCGCACTGTGCCAACCGTGCCGCATGACGCACTTCCTCGTCGGTGGCATCGCGCTTGCCAATGCGGATATTGTCGGCAATGGAGGCATTGAAAAGCAGTACGTCTTGGAAAACGATGGCGTAGTTTTTCAGCAGCGTTTCAGGATCTATCGTGGAAACATCTCTTCCGCCTATGAGTATCTGTCCGCTATCAATGTCCCAGAAACGCGCGGCGAGTTTGGCCGTCGTGCTTTTTCCTCCGCCCGATGGTCCCACAAGTGCGGTAACCTCTCCCCGGCGGGCGGTGAAGGAAACATTGCTCAGTACCTGTTTTTTGGTTTCGTAGGCGAAACTCACGTTTCGGAACTCTATGTCGTAGTTATTTATCTCCAACTCTCTGCTTCCTTCCTGTGCCGGCATCGCGTCGATTTCCTTTACACGATTGATGCGCACATCGAGAAAGGCAAGTATGGCAAGGTTGTTGCACACCTCCTGAATCGGGTTGTACACCATTGCCGAGGCTATGAGAAAAGCCAGATAGGTGAACATCGACACGTCGCCCCGTTGCAACAGCCACGCCCCCACGAGAATGACCGACGGCATGCCTAACTTCAACAGCACGGCGGAGAGGTTGACGAACGTGCCGGCAACCAACTCGTGGCTGACCAGTTCCTTTTCGTAACCTTTCAGCCGCCGGTCAAAACTGTGGCAGTATGCCTCTTCACCATTGTACGACTTGATTTCCTGCACACATTCTAGCCCTTCCTGTACCTGTTCGGTTACACCACGCTTTACGTCATAGACCTGTTGGAAAGCCCTGCCGAGTTTACGGCGCGACAGCAACAGAGTGGCTATGCCCAACGGCACTACCCAGAAGAGTGCGGCGGCCAGCCGCCAGTCGTAACAGAACATTCCGACGGCAATAATGATGACACTCGTCATGGCGGCAAAAAGTTGCGGTACGGCATGCGAGAATATCTGTTCCAGCATGGTGCAGTCTTCCATTATGGTGGATGTGAGGTCAGACAGGTTGCGCTCGCCGAAGAACGCAAGTGGCAGGCGGCGCAGTTTCTCCGCCACGCCGATGCGCCGCTGTGCGCTTTCGGTGTAGATGGTGGTGTAAGTGCTGTCGTACTGCCACCGGGCCACGAGGAACATAATCACCGCCAGTCCCGCCGCCAAGAGCAGGTAAAACCACAGCGTGTGTTGTCGTGTCTGCGTTTCCGTTCCGATGCAGTCCATAAGGAACAGAAACAAGTAAGTGGGCGGCAACATCAATGCAAGATTGAGCAATGTGGAATAGGCTATTCCTCGCCGCAGGTCTTTTGCCCCTTTTTCCGACAGGGCGAAACGGTTTTGAAAATATCTTATCATTGTCGTATGGCTTTTTGAATGGTTATAACTTCCATGCTACGGATTTCTGGTATTCGTTCCACATTTTATAATACAGTGCCTTACGGGCGATGAGTTCCCCGTGCGTCCCCTGTTCGGCAATCCCGCCGTTCTGTATTACCACGATGCTGTCGGCATCCTGCACGGTGGTCAGCCGGTGGGCTATCATCAACACCGTCTTGCCGCGAGTGAGATGCGCAAGGGCCCGGCGGATAAGATGCTCATTTTCGGGGTCTGCAAAGGCAGTCGCCTCATCGAGTACCACAATGGGGGCATCCTTAAGAATGGCGCGCGCAAGAACGATGCGCTGCTGCTCGCCGCCCGACAGGTAAGTTCCCTCTGCACCAATCACGGTCTCCAATCCTTGCGGCAGCCGTTCGATGATTTCACGGCTCTGAGACAAGTCTATGGCGCGGTTTACCTGTTCAAGCGTGGCTTCGGGACTGCCATAACGGATATTCTCTAAAATGGAGGTTTTGAACAGTCGGGTATTCTGGAAGACGAACGACACGCTGTGCATCAGTTCCTCCTTGTCCATCTGTCGCACGTCTATGCCTCCGATGCATACACTGCCCTCACGCACATCCCAAAATCGGGGAATAAGTCTTGCTATGGTGGTCTTTCCGCTCCCCGATGCTCCCACAAGTGCTATTGTCTTTCCTTCGGGGATCGTGAGGTCGATATGGCTCACGGCGTCTTTCTCCGCTCCCTCATATCGAAACGACACATCATGGAAGCAGATGTCGAAAGCCTTGACTTTCCGTGGCGTTTCACAGTCGGGAAGCGGTAATGCGCAAGTGAGGTTCTCCAACCGTTCCACCGCCTCGTTCGCCAGAAAGAGGTTCTGGCTGAGGTACATCGTCTTCATCACATTGACGGAGATAATCGGGGCTATCAGCACATAGAGTATCATGTCGGAAACGATGACCGCCAACTCTCCGCCATGCCCTATCAGGATAATGCCTGTCGGCACGAGAAAGAAGGCAAAGGCATTGATGGCGACGGTGTAGGCAGACATCGGAGAACGCCACTGGAGCGTGTATCTGATAACAAGGTCACGATAATTGATGATACTGTCGTAAAAACGCTTGAACGAGAAGACCGTCTGCTGAAATACTTTCACCACAGGAATGCCGCGCACGTATTCCACCGCCTCCGCGCTCATCTTCTCCTGCGCATCGAGATACATCCGTTGGAATTGGTTGTTTCGTGGGTTCATCATATAGCCCATGATGCCAAAGGCACAGATAAACGGTATCACTGAGGCAATGCCCAGCTGCCAGTCTACCGCAAACAGAAGGATGATGACACCGAGCGGAGCGACTATGCTTCCAGCCACGTCGGGCAGGATGTGTGCCACGAAAGTGTGTGTCTGCCCTGAGTCCTCATCTATGATTTTGCGCATCCGCCCCGTATTCCGGGGATCGAAGAACCCCAGTGGCACACGCATGAGCCTTTCCATCGCACTGCGCCGCATGTTGGTCTCCACACGGAAAGCGGCAAGGTGCGACAGCATGAGGGCGACGAAGTAGAGCAGCACGTTCACTATGGATACTACGAATGCCGCGAGGGCATAGTCCCACAGAGGCGTGCCGGCAAGGTCGCCTTCGACCGTGAGCAGCGTGCGCACCACAAGCCACAAAAGAATAAAGGGAACGAGCGACAGCAGTCCGTTGAGTGCCGACAGCCCGACGGAACAGGGCAGCAGCCATCTGCGCCCTCCCATGTAAGCTCCTAAGCGTTTGAGTGTCTTTATCATATATTTGGTCTGTCTTGAGAGTCGGTTATGGTTTCATCAGCTCTTTCCATCCGGCCATGCCGAAGGACACGTATTGCTTGAGCGTCAGCTTGATTTCCTCGTCGCTATAATCCTCATGCTCCACGAGTTCGCAGAAGAGAGTCATCCATGCAGAGCAGGTAAGATGGACCAGAAACGGGGAGATGTTGATGTTGAGATGCGGATAGCGCTCTTTCATCAGGCGCATATATTCTATGCCCACCTGCATCTGGTGGTCGATGATTTTATTCTTATATCCCTCCAGCGAAGTGCCTTCGGCATTGAAAAGGAGCAGCCGCAATTCGGGACGAAAATCCTTGATGAGCGCAAGCATGGAAAAGATGTAGTCAATCTGCTGCTGTCGCATATCGAACACCTCTATGGATAGATTCTCCTCGTCGTTGTGCGAAAGGATATATCGGTCGATTGCCGAGAGCAGCGGACGCATCACCGCGCAAAACAAGGCATCCTTGCTGTCAAAATAATGGTACAGGTTGCCCACCGTCACACCGGCCTTGCGCGCCACGTTACGGATGCACGTGTGCCGAACACCGTTCTTGATGAACTCCCGATGCGCCACCTCCAATATACGTTGTCTAACATCTGTCTTTAATTTCTGCATAGTCGGATTAGAATAGTGAACATTGTTTTGGATTGTTCATAAAAAAAACGCACAATGCCATAAGCCGTAAGTGCGTATTTGGAGTTCGAGAGTGTTATATGAATGATTTTGTATCATATCTATCACAGAATAAGCATTATATTTCCTTGTTCCATTTCCACGCTTCATAGGCAAGGGTAATGCCCAGCACGACGAGCATGGGGTGGATGAAAAGTTGCGGAAGCTCAAAGCCGGTTACCAGTTCCAGACTATGTGCCGTACAGAACAGGGAAAGGAGGGAGGCAAGGCAGAAATGAACCGTTTTATGCAACGCTTGCCGGCATAGAGTGAAAGTAGCAGTCCTGTCGCCGGTATCGTGAATGAGACAATGGCCATCAACACCAATATGGGCATCGGAGCCACGCCTTCATCAGAAATAGCAATGTTTGCTTTCCAGAAAAGAGGAATCATGTCTATCAGGGAGTGTGCAGACATCCCGGCTATCATTGCCACCCATAGAATGGATATTTTAAGATTTCCCTTCATCATTTCTTGTTGTTTATTGGTTATGTAATGAAGGACGAGTTCTGTAACCTTCTTGGCAGTTTATGGAAGTTTACAAAAACTCGTCCATAAGTTGTTTTAGTCTAAAGAAATCACCTTATAGGCACCGGTAGGAGTCTTCACGCTTGGCTGCATGGAACCTTTACCCGTTGCCATGTCGTAGCGATAGAAACCTATGCCGCTGTCGGTGTGCTCACCAAAATAGATGGAATCACCCACCTTGATGACGGCATTGGCAGCCCAGCCACACGATGCGGGGAGGGGAAGAATGCGTCCGGTCTTCTTGTTCACGTCTATCTCATAAGGTACATAGCATTTGTTGACGATATAGGTCTTGTCGTCGGGGTCTTTTACGAGTGATGGCTTATAAAGGAACGTGTAGATTTTCCCGTTGCCGCCATAGGCCATTGACATCCCGTAAGAACCGACCTCTGCTCCCTCGGTGGTTTGCAGACTCATATAAAACTCCTTGTCGAACTCTGTCTCGCCTTTCTTGATACGCAGCAATCCGTCCTTGTATCCCTTGCCGGGCATAAACTGGCACATCATCGCCGCACGCGGTCCGGTATGGAAATAGATATTGCCGGCTTCGTCGATGACAGGAGTGGTATGTCCGACCATTCCGAGGCTGGTCGCACGGTCGTCTTTTATGACTTTATCCACCTTGTCGGTCGCCACGTCGATGACGGCCACTTGCGCAGGTGTAGCAAGGATCTCCTTCATCGACTTTGCCTGATTGAGCGGCAGGAAGAGTTTGCCGTCGCGCACAATGCCATTGCCTCCGTCTGGGTCCTTGTCCTCTTCCGCATAAGGCGAAAGGTCTATCTCTTTCGTCACGCTCATCGTGGCCGGGTTGAACACAATCAGTTGCCCACGGCTTGCGCATGTGACGGCATAGGCTTTTGTGTCGCTCGCAAATACGATTTCAACCACGTTGGGTGAACCCGGAAAAGAAAGTTTGCCGGCGGGCTGGGCGGAAAGTTTCCCGTTGGCATCCACCTCGTATTTGTAGAGCGTCTGCTCGCCTCCATAGCCATACATCGAGCCGGACTGGAGATAGACATACTTTCCGCGTTTCTCCATGAACAGATGTCCCGTGGGAAGCGTGACGGCTTTGTTGTAGGTTACAGTCGTGCCTTCATTGAAATTCTCAAACCCCGTGATGAAGAAACTGTTGTCCGATTGTGCGGACATCAGGAAGTGGTTCTTGGATTGGGGCTGAGGGACAGGCTGGTCGTTGTTTTCCGAACACGATGAAAATGTTGCTGCAAACAGCATGGTCAGACAGGGCAATGCCCATAGAATTTTGTTTGTTTTCATAACTTTTATATTTTATGGTTATCTTTTATTAATAATGTATTTTATCTTCAAGTGGAACGTGCGTCTTTCCATCGGATAACGGAACTCCGCCCAATTCTCACGATTGAGTATGTTTCGCACCTCAAGACTAAGTTGGCATTGGCTGTTGAAAGAATGATGAAGGGCTACGTCCCAACTGTATCTTGCCGGTATAAGCATAGTGTTGTTGTCGCTTGCCTCCCAGTTGTAACTAAACTCCTTGGTAAATCCGAAAGAAGAGACAAGTGCTGAGGACGTAGAACGCCCGAGCAAGCCATCCTTGTGCAGACGCAGCCCGACGTTGCCAAAGAGGTAAGGCATGTTGGGAATACGATAACGATAGTGAAAGTTTTCCCCACCGCCAACGGCATCCTTTCGCCTGTCGCGGGCATCCTGCCATGTGATGTTTCCTTGCATATCCAGCCAACGGTTCAGTTTGCCGTCTATTTCCATGTCCACGCCCATCACACGGACCTTGCCGATATTGTCATAGGCCATATTCATGGAACTATACATCAGTTTAATCATGTCCTTTGCACTCATGTAGAACGTATTGAGGCCAAGCCGCACCTGCGGGTAGTGTCCGACATTGATGAGCCATATCGCACCTGCATTGATATTGAGGCTACGTTCTGGCCGAAGTTTTTCAGACGGGAGCAGCAGCACACCGTCACCAAACAATTCCTCGGCTATGGGCATTCTGACGGCCGATTGCATGGAAGCTTTCAGCGTCAGGGCATTATTCGGAAGAAGATGCAGTGCCATTGCCTCGCTCCAGCCTATCATGGTACTGTGGTTGGTTGAGGTTCTGGGTTTGTCTTGCAGCATGATTGATTCGGCAAACGGAAGAACTCTTGAATGGTGGTTGAAGACCTTTATCCCCAATTCGTTTGTGAACTTGCCATCGTATAGTTTCCATTCATGGGTCAACCCGGACACGATGGTATGGAGCCGGCTCGGGTAGCCGCTGGTTGGCAAGCGGGAGTAACGATCGGCAAGTTCGTCTTTGGGTATCTTGCGCCCATAGCGGTAATTGGTATTCCATGTAATAAGTTGATGGTTGTCAATCTTGTAAGTCAGGTTGAGCAGCTCACGGATAGAGGTATGCCTGTCGTGTGAGTCGTTTGGAACGGAGCCAATCTCTCCACGTCCGGAGCCACTTGGAAACTTGTTTCCGATGAAATCGTAGCAATAATGGGAGGTGTCTACCTGATTGACAAGGCTGAAACCGATAATCGAGTGGAGTTGTGCCGTTAGCTTTCCATTCAGAAACTTTTTTTCAAGACTTAATGCTATATTGGCCGAACGTGTACGCGTAAAGGCATGTTGGATGTTGTTTTGCACGTTCATCAGTCCGCCTTGTATTTCCTTGCGATAATAGTCGGCACTCAATGTGATGTCAAATTGCTCAAACCATAATTGTCGGCTGCTGATGCCCACACTGAAACCTCCGTGCAAGTAGGCGTCATGGTCGCGATGAATGGTGCGTCCCAATTCAAACGGGGAAGAAAAACTATAATTATTCTTCGCATAGTTCATCGTAGCACTGGCATGCAGGGTTGTTGATGTCTTCCCCAGATAATGTTTCAGTTGCAGGCTGCCGATATAGGTGTTGTAAGATGCCGCCTCTAATGCCGCTTCCAAATGATTCTTTTTGAAGTCCTTCAGAAGGATATTCACGGCACCGCCCAATCCATCACCACCCAACCACGCAGGGATTATGCCTTTATATACTTCCACCTCCTCTATCATGTCGATTGGAATACTGCTGAGCTGGAACTCATCGGAGTTTCCCATTGGCATGCCATTGACGAATATGCCGATGCGTTTGCCGTCCATGCCTTGTATGATGATACGCGATGCATTTCCCAGCCCTCCTTGTTGCGCCACCTTGATACCGGCAGTGTTGTCAAGAATCTCGTTTAAGGTGGCTGTCTTATATTTGAGTGATTTTCCGTCTATGATTGTCACTGCCGAGGGGACTTCACGATGCATCTGTGCCTTGCTCTTTCCCAATACTACTACATCAGACAGGAGGTTGTCCAACGGTAGTAATTCCACATCACAGCAGATGCTGTCATTGACGTATGACTTTTGACCGAAGGTTATGTTGCGGCTTTTATATCCTATGTATTGTACTTTTATCCTCTTGTCGTGTCTCGAAGGAACATTCATCTTAAATGTACCTGTATGGTCAGAGGTTGTTCCTGTTCCGGAATTGTCCAATATGACCGTGGCACCGTTCAAGGGTTTGTGGGTCTGCGCGTCAGTGATTCGACCATAAATGATTTTTTGGGCGTAAACATCCTGCCATGCGAATAGGCAAATGAAAACTATAAGAAAGTTTGGTCGTGTGCGCTTACTCTCATTGCTCCACCCAGACTCTCTATGATCATGATTATATGACAGTCTATTCAGGCACTTCTTCAAAAGTGAACACCCGTCAACTTTATTCATAAAAAAAGCGCACCGTCTTTTATCTGAACGGTGCGCTTGGCTTAGTGGACTTTCATGCCCATGTCGTATATCTATGTGTGTCCTTATCATAACTTCTTTTTTTCGGTGCAAAGATAATAAGGTTTACATAATGGCACAATACCCAAAAATCGGTATTTTATATCCATTTATGCTTGTGATTATATCGCAAACGTATGCAAGAAAAAGTATGCCTATCCTTATTTTTTCTCTTCCTCTCTGTGACAGTACACTAACGCACAGTATATGCATGATAAAATTCAATACCGTATATTAGCGTAAGAAAGAATTTCTCCGTAAATTCAGCATTGTATGTCGCTAAGAATCTTCTCTTGATGTTCATTGAAAAGCATCTTATCGGATGCAATATAATGACATAAGATGACAGATGTCGTACAGTCAGGAAAATCTGTTGTCATATCCTATACTTTTGTGGTCGGAAACATTTTTGTCTAATTATTTTATATTTCGACCTATGAAAAGAAAAGTCTTTTTTGCAGCCTTAACGCTGCTTGTATCAATGACAGCCATTGCTCAAGGCAACGGTATCTCGGGTATCAACCAAGCGACAAGCATGGTGACGAGTTATTTCGACCCTGCCACGAAACTCATCTACGCCATCGGTGCGGTCGTGGGACTTATCGGAGGGGTAAAGGTCTACTCAAAGTTCTCGTCCGGCGATCCGGACACCTCGAAGACCGCCGCAAGCTGGTTCGGGGCGTGTATCTTCCTCATTGTCGCAGCCACCATTCTGAGAAGTTTCTTCCTCTAAGTCTATGGAGACCTATCCCATCAATAAGGGAATCGGTCGCTCGGTAGAGTTTCAGGGACTCAAAAGCCAGTATCTGTTCATTTTCGCCGGAGGGCTGCTCGCCCTTTTCGTGCTGTTTGTCATCCTCTATATGGCGGGATATATCAAGTATTTATTTTCTCAATATCTCAAGGCATCTTTTCAGCATAGTTTCGTTACCGAGAATTATGACATATAATTTTTGTCTTGCTCTTGTCAAAATCTGATACAGCATCTGCCGTTGTGAATAGTAGTCGTTACCTGCCGTTAGTTTTCCGTTTCCATCGTACCTGAAAGTTTCGTCCATTACTGCTACAACTTTATCAAATTCCTGACCTATCACAGCATGTGCACTTTCTTCATTGGCTATTCCATACCCTTCATATTTAAATATGGAAACTGTTCCGGGAGTATATTTAGGTACTTTCCAACCTTTTTCTTGTAGGTATTTTGACAATGCTATAACATCTTTCTTGGTCGAACAATAATGCAAATTTATGTTTGAATTATCAGAATGGGTTATTTTCTCATGACAATCAAATAAAGGCTTAATAAAAGAAGCGATTTCTTTATTGGTTCTTATCTTGTCTGTCAGTTTGTAAATTGGTTGAGTCAAAATCGCCAAAATTTGTCCAGACATATTCCGCGCCCTCTCGTTATTATGTAAATATTGCTTTTCGTCAAACGAAAAGATACACTTCATTTTCTTTTTTTCCGCATTAACTTTTATATCGTTAAATTGCGATTGGTATATTCTTTGTGCTTCATCTACTATTATCACTTCAAATTCTGCCAAGTTTTTATATCCAATATTTTTTGCCATACAAATATCCCAACCATATTCGCTTTGCAAAACATATTGCCCTTCATTCAATTGTGCACAATGAACAATGAGAACCTTTTTATCTTTACTCATCAACTCCTTAGCTATGTCGTATGTCAGCAATGTTTTTCCCGTTCCTGCTGCTCCTGTAAGTGCCATAAACTCTGCCTTAGTACTTTCGACAGCATTCAAAATCTTGCATTTGATTTCCTCCTGATGCTCTGTTAGGAAGTATTCCTCTTCCATAAATTGCTGTGTAGAATTGAATGGAGATATCAGATAGTTGCCAGGATTGAAAAGTCTGTCAATATCCTCTGTTACAGTGTTGTCTTTCGACAATTCCTTATATAAAATGTCAAAACTTATGGAAACAATATTATCCTCATCGTTCAGCATATAGAGTGTGTTAGACTCTTGGATGTATGTAAACAATGATACTTCCTTATTTAAGAATTTCAGATAATATGAATTTCTTTTGAGTTGTTTCAATATTTTTTCCTCGCCTGCCTTGGATTTTAATTCGATATTGACAATATTGTCATCGTTTATTCGCAGTAAATCAAATTCTTTTCCAATTTGTGGAATCTTATAGCCCACAAAGAAATTATCCAATAAAGGTGTAAGGTTATCCACTGTTTTAAATTGGTTTATGAAAGATTTCATACACTCCAATTCGCCTTCTTTCAGTCCTCCGTTTTTACCTTTCTCTGCCAATTCTATTCCGTAAAAACTTAGAAATGCGATTAGAGTGTCTTTGGATAGTTGCTCATACGCATCTGTTAAAGTATTCAGATTTATTGCTTTCATTTATTTAGTATATTAATTCTGTGTTGTATGTACAAAAACAGTGCCAAAGAGTTATCCAAATATCTAACCTATATAAAATAAGCAAGCATTACATGATAATAATTACCGTTTTTTGTTTTCTCCGTTCTAAAACGGAATAGAGATAAATCAAAACAGGCGCAAGCCCTGTTTCCCAACAAGCCTTGCGCCATATAAATTAAAGAGTTATAAAATTCAAATGATTTATGGGTTGAGATCTTCTCCACCCTCCGTTGATGATTCGGAATCCTCCGAAGTGACCTTGCCTTTCCATTCCTCCCATTCGATGTCCACGTCGGTCAGGCCACGCACGGCACGGCGACCGCCACCTGTGGCTCTTGTGCCACCGCCACGGAATCGGGTTTCGGGAATGAAGCGCACGCGCACCCCATTGATGAGCGCAGCGGTTACTTCCTTTTCTGTTGCCACACCGTTCTTGTTCGTCGCCGCCGTGAAGTAGAAAGAGCCGATACCATCTAATTTTACCGAGCGGCCCTGCGCCATATAGTCGCCCATTACTCCGCCCAATGCTGTGAGCACGGCACGCACATCGGCGGGGCTTACCGTCGATTCGGCTGCCACGCGCTTGGAAATTTGCTCCGTCGTGATGGCAGAGCCTACGAGAATGGATTTGGGATACCACTTGCCGTTCACTTTCATCTGTACTTTCTTGTAGAATGCCATAGGTTTGATTGTTTTGTGCCAAAAGCGGCTGAAATGTTAACAACGACTAAAGTATAAGTAGTGGGGCACTGAAGTATAAGTAGTGCCCTACTGAAGTAGGACTTGTCGCCATCTCTATCTACACCACTCATCGGCTGGTTAATAATTGTTGCTCAAAAGAGCCGTATTGCCGGAAGCATAAATGCCATGCCCCACCATCAGTGAGGCAGAGCATGGCATCACGCTGTATTAGTCTTCCCAAGCATTGAAGCCCGGTTTTGCCCAGTCGTCCTCCTCGTCGAAGAAACCCTGCTTTGCGCCAATGTCGTCTTCCTGTCCGGCACCTATGCCGTGGTTGGGATCGTTGTCCACACCGATGCTCCAAGTTTCCATCAGGGAGTTTACTTCCAGTTTGACAACCTCCGTGAGAGGTTCCGTATATGTTTTTTTCTTCATTTTGCTTTCTTTCCTATTATTATTTGATGATTACTTTCTTTCCGTTGTGGATATAAACACCTTTTGTGGGCTTTACCTGCACGCCGCTGAGATTGTAGTAAGGCGCGTTGTCGCTGTCCTTGCCTGTTTCGATGATGCCGTCGATGCCCGTAACGGTGCTGTCGTCGTCGAACACGATGCAGAAGCCTTTGGCAGGAGCCGACGCGCTGTTTGCCATTCGGAAATATGCCTTGAAGTATGGGAACGTGGCGCCGTTCTTGAGTTGCACGAATTTGCCCCGACTCTTGCTGAAAGCATAGTATTGATAGCCGGTCTCATTGGTGATTGGCGTATCTTCCACAGCACCTATCATACGGTTGTTGTCTGTCTCGCTATAGCCAAGTGCAGTCAATGCCGACTTATCGTGGGCTTGCGCTTCATCCATTTCGCAATAGGAATTCACCGTAACGGCTTCCTTGCTGCGTATGAGCGCACCAACAAAGGCTGGCACATAGTAGTTGTCCACGCTGTATGCCTTTACGAACGGATTGCTTGTGTCGTAGGCGTGGGTGTAGTCCTTCGGCACATAAGGCTTGATGTCGTTGCTGCCTTGTCCGGAAGGATATTTCACGTCGAACGGGAAGCACACCGTGCCGCCGTAGCTGTTGGTGGTCTGCGGTATCTTGTGGGTGATATTGAGCGTGTGCTTCTCTGTGCCTCCTATGGTCTTGGCTACTTCCCATTTATCCTTATATGCCTGCACTTTGCTTTGTTTCACATAAATATTTTGGTTTTCCTTGAACGGATAACTGTCAGGCTGTTCGAAATCAACAGACCCGAGTGAGCCCGGCGTGTCGCCTACGAAATAAACGTCCTTGATGCTGTTGCCCTTGAAGGAATTCATACCGACATAACTCATATCTGCCAGCGAGACGATGGCTTCCGCCTTGTTGGTCTTTTCGTATGCGAAATCGAGAATGCTGCTGACTGTGTAATCCTTCTCCTGCCAAGTCTTGCCACGCGTGTCGGTATAGTTCGGCTCTTTGGCTGTCTTTTCTATGATAACCGATGTGCGCTCATTATAGAAACTGATGACACCCACGTCGCTCACGGAAGTGGGGAAGAACTCTGTGCCGCGGTCGTAGCCCACTTCTGTTACAAATGAAGGATGCACCTCCTTGAATCTGCTGTTATAAGTATTCACAGTCGCGTCGTTGTCACTGCTCTCATACCATTTCTTGCGTACATAAATGGTGACGTCCTTAAGATTGCCGGATTGGTACATGATGTCGGCTTTCAATTCTGGCACACTCTCCTCTCCCATGAAACTGAGCGATTTCAGGTTGTTGCAAAGAGCAATGGCGTGCGTGCCTATTTCCGTCACCGTCTTGGGGAATGTGATATTGGTAACTTTGTTGCTGCCATAGAAACAGTAGGCTGCGACTTTCTTGAAGTAAGGCACGAGCGTGTATTTTGAGTCGGCTTTTCCGGCAGGGAACACTTGCAGTTCTTCTTTGTTGATGTCGCAGAGCATACCGTCAAGCGTACTGTATTTTGTGTTGCCTGATGCGACGATGAATTTCAGGAGACTCTCGCAGAAATTGAACGCTCCTTGCTTTACTTCCAAGAGATTCTTGGGCAACTCTATCTCCGTGAGTTTCGTACAATGGTCGAAAGCCAGTTCTTCAATCAACTTTATGCTTTCGGGAAGTTTGATATGTGTGATTCCGCAGTCGGCAAATGCTCCTTTGCCGATGCTTGTAAGAACCGACGGTTCCTCGAACAATACGGTTTCCAGAGCTTGCGCTCCCTTGAAAGCACCGGAGGCGATGCGTTCTACGTTTTTGGGTACGGTGAACGTTTTCAGACTTGCACAATTGCTGAATACGGAACTTTGTATCGTTTTCAGGTTGTTTGCCCCGTCAAAAACCACCTTCGTAAGTTTTTCTGCATTCGAGAAAAGAAAAGGAGGCAGGGATTCCAACAGACTCCCATTGGCAATATGCACCTCCGTGAGTGTTTTTATGTCGGCGAAACATGCATCCCCAAGTTTCTTTACCGTTGCAGGTATGGTTAATGTTTCCAACTTGGTGTTTTGGAAAGCATTTGCCCCGATTTCCTCAAGTTGCGAGGGAGTTGTGAAATTGACCTTTTTCAAAACCTTGGCAGTCTTGAAGGCAGCCTGACCAATGGTCTTCACGGTCTTTGCAATCGTGATTTCCTCCAATTTCTGAACATCTGCGAAAGCAGACTCTTCAATCTTTTCCGTACCTTCAGGCACTGTATAGACACCCTCTTTCCCCGATGGATAAATCAAAAGAACTTTATCATCCTCTGTGAAAATGACACCATCTTTTGATTTGTAATGAGAATTTTCTTCTGCTACATCAAAAGCCTTGATTTTAGGGCAGTTGGTAAATGCACCCTTGCCAATCTTCGTTACGTCTTTGCCAATCTTCACGCTCTCCAAAGCACTGCATGAGTTAAAAGCCGAATTGCCGATTTCCTGTGTCTCGTTCAAATCAAGTTGCTTCATATAGCAGTTGATTGCCGCATTCTGCGCCACAGTTTTAACGCCGTTAGGAATGGTAAGTTTCTCATCAGGAGTTTGCAGTTGGTCGTACTTGAAAGGAACGTGTACGAGTGTTTTGCCATCATGGCTGCACAAAAGACCGTTGATATCCTTGTATTTTACATTGCCTGGCACTACTGTAAAATGAGTACCGCTACTGTTGAACGAGGGGTACTCGGCATTCTCCGAAATCTTGCTGACGGAAGTCGGAATGGTAATCTTTTTCATTTCCCTGCAATTGGAGAATGCCGACGGCATGATCTCTTCCACTCCACTGGGAACGGTGTAGTCGCCGGTCTTGCCTGCAGGAACATAGACAAGCTGCCTGCCATCTTTTGACAGCAGTGCTCCCTCATAGGTTTTATATTTGTTATTTCCCGATTTCACCACAAACTCCGTAAGTTTCTGACAGTTGAGAAAACACCCAATACCTACCTGCCCGCAAGTTGCAGGAATGATTATCTTTTGCAGGTTTTCGGCAAAGCGGAGAGAATGTGAGTTGATTTCCTTGAAGCCCTCGGAAAACTCCACTTCGGTAACACCGTTATCCACCTTGGATTCCCAAGGCACACAGCCCACCACATTGTACCATTCCAGGTCCATGCCAACCGGAGTTTGTACCTTCGTGGGGATAACCACCTTGCCGCTACCCCCTACTTTCAGCACTTGCACCTCATTCAGTGAGGTATTATGCAAGTCTTTCTTGACAACCTTATAGGTACAACCCTGGTAGTCGAATATTGTTCCTACCGTCTGGGCAAACGCCCCTGTTGCCGACATGATGATTGCCAGCAACAATGAAAACAATAGTTTTGTTTGTCTCATAATTTAAATTGATTAATTAAATTGATTAAAATATATAGTTTATAACTCTTGTTTATTCTTGAAAAATTCTCACTAATGTGGACTTATATCCGTTAGCAGACACTTGGCCAACGGACACGACAAAACAGGCAACGGAACTTCTTGTAAGTCCTTTGCCCAAAGGCTTTGCGCCGTTTCTCATGCGCGCGTATAATAAGATGTTTGTGTAAGGAGTTGCGCCAGTAGCGTCTATGAGAGAGAGAGAGAGAGAGAGAGAGAGAGAGAGAGAGAGAGTAATAAATTATTTGGAACTGCCAAATAATCCGACGACAAAATCACAGGAAAATCTTGTTTTTCCTGCGCCACACATATACCTTTATTACATAAGGAAATATGCTGTTGATAGCCGTTGCCCTCTAATCCGTTCACTGAATGATAGTTATAATGGGGTGCAAAGGTAAGGAAAATTTCTTAATTGACAAATATTTGTCAGATATATTTTCTTGAGCTACTTGCTTGAAGCACGGAAATCATGCCGTAGTCTCATCTGTTCACAGCAGAGATAATTCCTGTGTGAAAGCGTATCGGCAAGAGGTAAATAACAATTGAACCTACCTCTTTTGTACTGGTTTGTGAAAATGCGTTGAAAAACTACAGGGTATGGCAGGGATGCTCTATTGATGACCGTTCTCTCATATAATGTGGGAGTGGAGAACTTCATCCGTGTGAAAGCGACGGTCAAGGACTTCCGTGAGGAGACGAACATGAGTGTCATCACGGAAGACGGGGCATTTTACACCTTTAATGTCAAGTATGCCAACGAGCCGCTGTTACTCAATGTGGAAATGGCGGACTTTATCCACGACGGGGCGGGCGTAAACCGACCGAACAACGCAATGGAGGTTTATCTCAAGGAACTCGGCAGCGAGAGTCCGATGCTGGTAAGGCTTATCATGAAGTCCATTCACAAGGAGGACAGGCGGACTGTGAAGCACATCGGCAGCAAGTCCTTCGGTATTCAGTACCTGCTCAAAGGGTTGTACTCTCATAACGGACTGCTGTATTTCCATACAGAACTGCGCAACAAGTCCAATGTGCCGTTCGACATCGACTTCATCACGTTCAAAATCGTGGACAAGAAGGTCGCCAAGCAGACCGCCATGCAGGAGCAGGTACAGCTTCCGCTGCGTGCCTACAACTATGTTACCTGCGTGGCGGGGTATTCACGCTTCAGAAGTTCACCATCCCCGATGACAAGCATCTCATTGTGGAGATGCACGAGAAGAACGGAGGAAGACATCAGTCCTTCGTCGTGGAGAATGAAGACCTTGTGCGTGCAAGAGTAATTGACGAGCTCAAAGTGAAGTGATATGAGAAAGCTCGCATTTTTCCTGTTTGTCGTGTCGCTTGCCCTCTTTGCAGGGCAGGCGCACGCCCAACGCTGTCTGCCCAAGATGAAAGGCATACGCCTGACCGCAGGCATGGCGTACGGTTTTTATTCCGCTTCCTCAAAGAATGAGACAGGATACTCGTTCGGGGCTTCGCTTGCTACCTACACGAAAGGCGGACATCAATGGGTGTTCGGGGTGGAGTATCTCCGCGGATACCATCCTTATCGGGATAGCCGTATCCCTGTGGAACAGTTCACGGGCGAGGGAGGTTTCTTCTGTAACGTGCTTTCAGACGGAAGCAAGACCTTCTTCCTCTCCACCGGCATTTCCGCTTTGGCGGGTTATGAGACGGTCAATGGCGGAGAGAAACGGCTCTTTGACGGCTCGACGCTGCGCAATAAGGACGGCTTTATCTACGGTGGTGCCGTTACCTTGCAGACGGAGACCTATCTGACGGACAGATTCGTGTTACTGCTCTATGGCAGGGAGCGTTGCCTGTGGGGAGGCTCTACGGGACGTTTCCATACGCAGTACGGTGTCGGACTGAAAATCATGCTGGACTGATGGACGTGCGACAGATGAGAGAAATCCCCATTGTGGACTTCCTGAACGCGATGGGGATTCATCCGACCAGACAGAAAGGAAACGCCTTGTGGTATTCCGCTCCGTACCGCACGGAGCGGACACCCTCCTTCAAAGTCGATATCGTCAAGAATGTCTGGTTCGATTTCGGGACGGGCAAAGGAGGTGATATCTTCGACTTGGCAGGAGAGTTTATCGGAAGCGGTGATTTCCTCCTGCGGGCGGCATTCATCGCCAAGAGCGGAACGTGTCCGCTGCCTGCTTTGAAACAACCGCAAAGAAGCGAAAAGAAAGAACCAGTCTTCAATGATATTTGGGTGCGACCGTTGCAGGATGCCAAACTGCTGGGCTACTTGAAAGAACGGGGTGTCAATGCCCACGTTGCCATACCCAACTGCGAGGAGGTTCGATACCGTGTGCATGGCAAACGGTACTATGCCATCGGCTTTCGTAACGATGCCGGAGGATTGGAGCTTCGCAACCGCTTCTTCAAGGGCTGCATACCGCCGAAGGATATTTCCTTGAAGTGTAACGGCTCGGACGTGTGTTCCGTTTTTGAGGGCTTTATGGATTATCTCTCCGCCATGCAACTCGGTATCATCGCTTCGGATAGGCTTGTCCTTAATTCCGTTTCCAACGTGGAGAAGGCAGTAAGAGTCTTGCAGGGCTATGAGAGGATAGAATGCTTCCTCGACAATGACGAGGCGGGGAGAAGGACTTTTCAGAGACTACACGACTGTTTCGGGGAGAAGGTCATCGACCGTTCCTTTCTGTATGCCGAGCATAAGGATTTGAATGAGTTTCTGCTTTTCAAGAATGCAGAGAACAATGTATAACAGCAAAACGATAATGAACAATGAAGAAGAAAATATTGAATACGATTTGGGTAATGGGAGTGCTTGCCCTCGCAGGGTTTTGTCTATCTGCTTGTAATCACGAGTTGGATATTCAGCAGGCGTACCCGTTCACGGTAGAGACAATGCCGGTGCAGAAGCATATTGTCAAGGGACAGACGGCGGAGATACGCTGCACGCTCAAACGGCAGGGGCGGTTTGAGGATGCACGCTATACCATTAGGTACTTTCAGCCCGATGGCAGTGGTAGATTGAAAATGGATAACGGTACAGTCTTCAAGCCCAATGACCGTTACCCGCTCACTAAAGAGGAGTTCAGGCTATATTACACCTCCGTTTCCATCGACCAGCAGACGATAGACGTGTATGTGGAGGATAATTTCGGACAGGCGGAAAAACTCTCGTTTGAGTTCAACAGCCAAAGGGACGAGGAAAAGGAGAAGAAAAATGATGAGGGTAAGAAGTAAACTTGTCGTCTTGTACCTTGTCTGCCTTTCCTGCTTACAGCTTTCCGCTCAGGAGGGCGGAAAGGCTCTCTTTTCATTACCGCCGTTTGAGCGTGCCATTGTCTGCATCAAGCATTTTGAGGGCTTACATACTTGGAAAGATTACCCATATGTAGGCTATGGACATCGGCTTCTGCCCGGAGAGCGGTTCACGGCGGCGATGACGGAACGGCAGGCGGACTCCCTGCTTCGGACAGACCTGATGAAGCGTCTGATGATGTTCAAAGACTATGGGAAGGATGCCTTGCTTCTTGCCGTTCTGTCCTATAATGTCGGAGTGGCCAGATTGCTGGGATATGGGAAGTATGCCAAGAGCAGATTGCTACGAAAGATAGAATTGGGCGACAGGAATTTCTACCGCGAATTTATATCTTTCTGCCGATACAAGGGCAAAGTCCTCAGAGGATTGGTCAAACGGAGAAAGGTGGAGTTTGCCCTGTTTTATATTCCTTGACTATAAAAATGACTCTTGCAATACATTATAAATATTGCAAGAGTCGTTTTTGATGATGAATCTATTTATATTTAGGACTTATAGCAACAGAGTAGGCTGGCTAATATGCCAACTTATCCTTTATGTCTTTTCTCTTTTTTTCGGAGAGTTATCCTTCCAATCTTCACATCGGGGTGAATATCAAATGCCCAATCCACTTCTTCTTCGGGAAGTGTGCTGTGAATGTTTCCACCCATTACCAATCCGCAATCTTCTCGGACTTTCTGCTGTGCTTCCTCCCTGTTTTCTGCAACCAACTCATATACGCCATTGAATATGTATTGCGTATGTACCCGGTATATTCGTTTTTTTTCCATAATTTCAAAATTATATAATACAGTTTATTCTACCTTTTATTATAAATGACATCACAATCCTCTGCTTCCGCAGATAGTCCGAAAGCCGGTACACAAGAGAAATAAGGATGCGAGTTGCCTGCATTGTCTCTATGAGGTGATATGATTTCCACACGATTATCCTGATACCATTTATCCACAAGCGCAATTTCCTCGTCTGTCAATCCCGTTGCATCGCCGTTTACCAGATAGCACAGGCTCCATGTAGGAATTTTCTCTGTTGTCTTATATTTTTTCATTGCTTTTCCAGATTAATTAAACAACGTTCCGTCAGATAGAAACTCGTACTCGTTTGCTTCACATTCATCCGCGAAGGCTTCCATGCTTATCATATACTCCGCATCGTCCATGCAGGCTTTGAAAAAGCTGTCCAGACAATTATCCATCAGCTCATACAGTGTTGTGTTGTCAGGACTTTTCAGGAAGTCATATATGGGATTCAGGATATTATGGTCAAAACAGTAGCCTGTAAGCACGCAGCAGTCCGTTACGAAGATGCGGCTCCTGCGCCTTTTGTCGTAACTGTGCTTCCAATTAATCTTGGGAATATACGGGACATCCCAATAGTTATTGACAAGGTATTTCAGCAATCTTACCCCTTTCAAGTTGTCTTCCTCCTCGCTGTAATGGGAAGTGAAGCGATAAGTGTATGTGCAGGTATCGTATGACCATCTTTCCACCTCTATTTTGAACACCTTTTCAAAAGCCTTCAATGTATCACGATTTTCCTTTCCCCAAGGGTATTCAAAATTCTCCATCCATTGGCGGTATGCTTTTTCCTGTGCTTCGCCGGACAGTTCATTCAACGGGTATATCTCGTAAGTCCTTGTTTCCGTTCTCATATCCGTCAGGTGTTATCAGGTTTGTTATTGACGATGTCCTCTCCGCTGGCAGAAAAGACTTCTATTGTCGGCTGACCTCCGTTTTCTTCCACGGAAAGACTTTCTGAAGTGTCAAATAAGGTTTCGCCATCCGTTATGATGACTCTTTCGTCGTCTTCCATTAAAAGGACATCCTCTCCTTTCCATGACTTGACGACGGAAACGGCTTCCTTGTAATTCGCTGCCTTGACCTCAAAATAGGTGCGTTCCCAACAGGTAACCTTTTGGTCTTGATAAAATCTGTATTTATTCATCTTATTGCTTATTTGAAGGGTGGTTATCCGTTATTATGTCCTCTAATGTGAAACTTTCAGCCCAGAACTCCTCATTCGTATGCTTGCCGTATGCGGAATACATAAAATCGCCTTTCGGATAGACATGCAGCCGGTAGAGGTTGAGCCTGTTCTCTGGTTTCACGAGCCTTTCCTCCTCGTTCTTTTCCAGTTCAACATAAGCCGGGGAGTCTTTTTCCAGCAAGTTTATAATGTCTTCATCCTCAGTATGGTAGAAATCCACACCGGTGTCATAAAAGGCTGCGGAACAGAAATCCATGTTTTCCGCAAATGGCCGAACCATTTCCAGCCTTTTCCTCATTCTCTTGAACCATGATTCTTTACAATGGATCAGCGCAAAGTTGCATCTGTCCCATTCGCTGTCGGTATATGCCCTGACCAGTATCGTGTCAGTCGGGTGATTTGCCTTTTTCATCTTGTCTTTTGGTTTTGTTTGTTCATATTCAATAGTATATTCTCAATCCTGTCGTACAGGCGGTTGAACTGTTCCTGATAATGATTCAGAAATTCCCCATCCACATTGCACATTTCCTCCAGTGGAAGGTTGTTCCTCCTTGTGAGAATGACATCCGTCAGGAATGTTACGGCCTCTATTGTCAGGGACCTGTCCTTGTCCTGACCTGCATTGTCTATCCACGACATCGCAAGGGATACGGTCTGTATCCTCTCCTGCATTTCCGCAGGTATGTCCTGCCAGGCTGACAGGGGCAGCCCGTATTCAGCCAGTGTCTCTTTGAGGCATGCGAGCTGCTCTTGCCCGTTGCTTTGATTTTTCTTCATCATCATAATTCTTATACGGTTTGTAATTGATGTTTTTCCTGCCAGGCCTTATATGCCTCGGCATATTCCTGCCGCTCTGTTTCCAGTTGATGTTCAGTTACAGGAGTATAGCCGAGGAAACGGATTACTCCCTCCCCGCAGCCGGTCAGCTCACACCGTATGCCTGCCTGTTCCAGCTTGTCTATCCGCTTTTGTGCCGTTTTCGCACTTGAATAGGTCTTTGGCCAGAAGAAACGTTCGCCGGTACGGCTGTAGGTGTCTTCTCCGAGTATCAGCTCTCCGTGGAATTTATGGCTGTCCAGAAAGCCGAAACGCGCCTTTCCCAGTGCCTGCCTTACCGCCTTGTGCGCCTTGCCTTCGGGATGCCTGAACACTTCGGCTTTCTTCCCCTTGCAATCAAGTCTGGGCAGGACTACCTTGTACGGCTTGTTGTATTTCCCGATTCCCAGTGAAAGATAGAAATTGGTGTCGAAATAGTCGGTCATGACGTCGCTGTTGTCATAATTGTAGGACATGGCAAAGTCACGGATGTTCGACAGCACCTCCCTGGCACGGTCGGTAAGGACGGAGTCGGAGTCAATGTGATATTGGTTCACGTCATGGTATATGATGCCCGAGTCCTTGGCGAAAGGCTCAAAGTCCGCGGACATGAGGAAAATCCTGATGGAGCCGTAGCCGTCCCTTGTAACGGAGAAGCGGTACCGAGGATAGGTTTCCCTGAGCCATGTGCGGATAAGGTCTGCTATCTCCGGCACGCGCTGGCCCTTGTAGTTCCTGCCTCTCCACCTGTATTCGTTATAGACGAACTCGGTATATTCCCGCGCGGATGCGTCGGAGTAGTCGTTCTCATACCCTGTCAATGTTTCCGAAACGTCGCGCCTGTCCTTCCAGACTGCATATAGTTTCCCGAACTCAAGGTTGATTTGCTGCATTATCGTGATATCGCCTCCCCTGTCGGGATGATATTGCAGTGCCAGCCGGCGGTATGCTCTCTTCAATTCCGCGAGGCTGCCGATATTTGTGAAATGACTCGTTTTCATAATCATTGCGTTTTTATCACTGCCCTCAGACAAAGGCAAGTCGGTTGATGAAATATGGGATATAGTCGTTTTCCAGACCAAGATTGCTGCATGCCAGTTCAAAGTCCGAATATCTTAGGTCGTTCACTTCCTGCAGCTCCATCAGGTTCTGCACCTCGCTTTCGAGGTATTCGCTTGCTTCTTCCAGCTTGCAGCAGCAAGTCTTGCAAATCAGTTCAATCATTGTCTTTTTCATAATTACTCATTTCTTGTTTTTATATGTTTATACATTCCTCTTTCTCACGCCTGCCGTCGTACAGGCTGACAGCCCTTTCCACCAGAAGCTGCCGGTTCCCGTCCGACAGTTCCGCATAGAGGCGTTCTGCTGCTCCCCATGCGGAAGGTTTGCAGACTGCGCACCATTTGCTCCATATATGGGCCGACATGTTGCCGTACACGGCCTCGCATTCCTCATGGCTCCATCTGTTCCACATATAGAAGAAGTAACTGGAGACATTGTCGGTTGCTTTCCTGTTTCTTTCCATTTCACTCTTCATTTTCATTAAACATTCTGGAGCACATCATCTCTCTCCTGTATTTTTCGGCATACATACCGGTATCCTCACATAACTCTTCGGGGTAAATCATATCGTCATCATCGTTTTCACCTGCGACGGGATTGCTTTCGCACATGTCCATATAGTGGGACACCATCTGGTACGGATCATCGTCGGCGAGGTTGTGCGCATGGCGTCTGCACCAGTTTATGAAACTCTCGTGTTCCTCTTCGCCCGTCTGTTCCAGAGCCTCCCTCAATTCGAAGAAGTTTGGGAGGAGACTGTCTTTGGTTATCAGCTCTTCGGGAATATTGTCCCATTCCGTGTATCTGTACTCAGGGGCTTTCTCCTTAGGGAAAAGCAACGAACAGGCTCTGAGGAACTCATCCATGTCGCCATAGTCGGATAAGGTCAGCAGGTATTCCTCCGGCTGTCCGGTATCAATCAGGTGTTGTGTGGTCACTGCCACTTCTGCGTTGTTCAGATTCATGTCTTCTGTTTTTATTTATTGACAATTAAAATATTCATGTGGAAGGCTTTGGAAGCCATACTTCCATTCCACGGGCGGCAAGATGGGCGTATCCTCGGCTGTGCAAGGTTTTTCGGGAAAATACCGAAGCCCCTGTGGGCGAGGATGATTTTCCACGAAAACCGCTTGCGGCGCAGACCTTGCTCAGCCGGCAAGGGTACGCCCTAATTTTGCCAGTGGAATGGAAATATGGCTTGTGGACCGGAAATAAATCTCTTATACGTGATTATCTGCGGATAGGGGAAACACCGTGAAACAATATTTGCGCATGCCTTTTGCACGTTTTTTGAATTTATCTGTTTTTGTTTGTACATTTAAGAAAATTTAATTACCTTTGCAGCGAAATTCCAGTAAATTGCTTCAAAAAGGACTATACATAGTGAGGTGTGACAGGCGGCAAGAAAATGGTGTTTCTTGCGCGAAATTGTCGGTAAATTATTTGGTCATTCCAAATAATTTGCTAACACACACACACACACACACACACACTCTCTAACCGCCAATAGGCAGGTATCTTTTTTCACTTGTTCGTACGCGCGCGTGACCGCGCGACAACCATAATGGGCAAAGGCATTCCGAAAGGTTTGCCCTTGCCCATTATCGTATATTTTTGTTGTTGCTCAGAAATGTGAAATAAGAGCGGATAAAAGATACATTTTAAGAAAAAAATGCAATCAACGAAGTTTAATTATGACAAAATCAAGTAGTGATTATGAAAAAGAAAAAGTATCAGCGGCCACAGATAGATGTGGTGCAAGTAGAGTGTAGCAACATTATCTGTACTTCTCCGCAGACCGGAAAAATCGAGGATTGGAAATTGGACAATGACGATTCCGGGAGCGACGACTGGGGAAGCGACGAAAGCAGAAGTAAGGGGAATAGCCTCTGGGGAGGTTTTGAAGATTAGTCAATAACCAAAAAAGAAAGAAACATAGTAATGAAATCATTAAAGAAGATGAAACTCATCGCATGTGTCGGCATGGTAGCCGTTATGGCCTTTACGGCTGTGTCCTGTTCTGATGAGATGGTAGAAGAGAAGAAAGGCCCGGGCGAAGGTCGGGGGAAGTTTGAGGTAACTCTGTCGGGAAGCATCGCTTCTTCGGAAACAGGCGGAAGGCAAAATGCCCGATCGACGCGTGCAATAACCCAGCCCGACGAGGCATGCGGATTGAAGACCTTGTGGAAAGTCGGAGACAAGATTACGGTAGGTTTCTACGGTTGGAATGACCAAATGAAGACTGTGGAGATGACAGTGGAATCAATAAGCGGCGGTATCGCGAAATTCAAGGGCGAAGTTGAGGACTACTGGGATAAGCAGAAATTTCAGGAGAGTAAGCTTTTTGCCGTAAACAACGAAGCCGACGACAAGATAAGCGTAGATGTGAAAGAGAATCATTTTATGGTGGATGTTGATTTCAGCGGACAGAACGGAAAACCTGAAAACATTGCCAACTACGACCTGCTCTATGCCGAGGGGAAGGCTGCTCAACGGCTCAATTTCTCACATAAGACAGCAGTGATGCGGCTTGGCCTGAAACCTGCAAACGGCTCTTCGGGCAGTCTTTCAGGTCTCTCGTTCTTCTATAAGCCCAATGTTTCCACTGCGGGCACATCTTTATTCGCAGGCAAGCAGACATTCAAGTTTGGTGAAAGTCCGGAAGAAAAATACGAAGCCAACTCTTTTCTTTCCCTGTCGGAAACCTCTATCGGGCAAAGCAACGGCAAGGCACAGGTATATGTGGCAGTGCCGTCTAACGGCAAACTCTACGGCACACTGTCTGTTCTGGCAAGCTTTACCAACGATACTTATCACAAGGAACTCAATCTGAAAGGTCAGGCGTTCCCCGCACAGCATGTCGTGGCAAAGGACATCGTTTTGAAATCCGACGAGCGTGCTCCAAAAGTTGGCGACTATCTGTACAGCGACGGGAGTTGGGGACCACTGGTTTACTATACTGACAAAGTTCCGGTGGCTCTTGTTTTCAGCAACTACACAAGCCCGGCAGACAGAGCGAAAGGCTATACTCACGGCTATGCCATAGCACTTAGAGATGCCGCATGGCCTACACCTTGGGGACCAAGCAATACGGATTATCCTGAAGCGGACAATCTGTTTGAGCATATTGGTGTTACAGCACCACTCACGATGATGAACAATTTGGACGGATTGACAACATCCAATACTTTATATGAAAAGTATCTGAAAGGATATGGCTGGAACGAACATTATGACAATCATAAAACTACTGCCGCAATCACCGTTGCCAAGGAATACGGAGGCAGCGCATGGCGAAGAGCCTATACTGATGTTACCGTAGGTGTTCCCACGCCATCAACTACCAGTGGCTGGTATCTGCCAAGCCTTGGGCAGTGGTTTCTCATGTTTGCCAATCTTTCGGGATTAGATCCAAACCAGCTGTGTTTCTCACAAGATTCAGGCAATAATATATATAGTCTGAGTTGGCTGTTCCATTCGGCAGAGGAAAAGAACAGTTATTTGAGTAAGTTTAAGAATTATTTTGATACCTATTCAAATACGACTCTCAGTAGGTATTACAGTGAGGGGAGAATACCTCAGTCTGTATTCTATCTTCCCAGTAATTTTCAGATACCTTGGTATCTTTGGGCTTGCAATGAAGCAAAGTCTGACGGAACTGCCTGCTGTGTACGCATTACTGAAACTGAAATAGGTTTTACTTATCTTGGTAAAACAGAGGGAGGGCAGATCGATAACGGTTATGCTGCCCGTGCGGTAATTGCCTTCTAAGCATGAGAGGTTCTCTGGCAATTCAAATACTAACCAGCCGAATGGTGATGTAGATACAGATTGCGGCAAGTCCTACTTCGGTGGGGCACTACTTATACTTCAGTGCCCCACTACTTATACTTTAGTCGTTGTTAACATTTACACCGCACTTCGGCACAAAACAATCAAACCTATGGCATTCTACAAGAAAGTACAAATGAAAGTGAACGGAAAGTGGTATCCCAAGTCCGTTCTCGTAGGCTCTGCCATCACGACGGAGCAGGTTTCCAAGCGTGTGGCAGCCGAATCCACCGTAAGCCCTGCCGATGTACGGGCCGTACTCACGGCGTTGGGCGGTGTGATGGGCGACTATATGGCGCAGGGTCGCTCCGTGAAACTCGACGGCATTGGCTCGTTCTACTTCACGGCGGCGACGAACAATAACGGTGTCGATACAGAAAAGGAAGTAACCGCTGCGCTCATCAACGGCGTGCGCGTTCGCTTCATCCCCGAAACCCGCTTCAAGGGAGGCGGCACACGAGCCACCGGCGGCGGTCGCCGTGCCGTGCGCGGCCTAACAGATGTGGACATCGAGTGGGAGGAATGGAAAGGCAAGGTAGATGCCGACGAATCCGGCTCGTCGGGCGGTGACGAGAATCTCCTTCCGTAAGTGAATTATTTTATAACTCTTTTAATTTGTATGGCGCAAGACTTGTTGGGAAACAGGGCTTGCGCAATTTGTTTCTTGTTCTTCTATTTTAGTTGTTGTTTTCATAGTTGCAGATGCTTGCATACATATAAAAAGCATATCATAAACCGCATTTTCCACTTCTGAAATATGGTTTATGATGCGGACAGGCTAAGCCGTGATGCGCTGGCTTCCCCATGTGATGCGTACCTTGCCCTCGCTGTCCTGATTGCGCACCAGCAGACTGTCGATGACCGACATCGTTATGTCGAACTCCTCGAAAATCTCCGATTTCCGCTTCACCTCTCCCGTCTTGATGAACTCGTTGAGCCTTTCCTTGGTAAGTACCAAAGCCATTAGGTTCTGCTCCACGGAATCCTCATAGGTAACGAAATGAACGTTTTTGAGCTGCTCGGAATCAAGCCGGATAAAGCGGAAATAGAACTGCTCCATCTTGGGAATGTTCCATTGCAGCGATTCGAGGATGACATCGTTGCAGGTAGGGATGTTTACCGAGCTTTTCAGGCTCTGCTGGGTACAGATGAGTATGCCGTTGACGGAACTGTCGAAGGCGCTTACTATGGCCTGCCGTTTCCTGAACGACACGTCTCCCTTGATGATGAATACCGGGCGGTCGGGGAAACGCTCGCCGATGCTTTTCTCATACAGGCCCAATGCCGCGAGCGACGTGCAGCCGACGGCTACCTTTCCGGGTATCCGGCTGATCATGCTTGCGATATAGCGTGTCTTCCCCGGATAGTCATTACCGAAATAGCCTTCTATCAGATGAGGGAGCGAGCAGGCCTTGATAAGCAGCTTTATCTGCCGTATCAGCCGCAGTCCCGCGTCTTTCCTGCTGTCGCCCGTGCTATTGTAGTAAAGTTCGCAAATGCGGAAGAACTCCTCGATGATGATGCGGTAGACCTCCCGCTCTCCGTCGGAAGGTGTTACGGAATGTGTCCTTATCCTGTATTTCTCGCCCGCGAAGTCCTTGAACTTGCGGGTTATGACGGTCTTGGCTATCAAGCCGAAAAGTTCATCCTTGTTATATACGTCCTGATTCTGCTTCTCTATGCCGAAGACGGTTGCCTTGCCCGGACAATGGCATGCCTTGAACAGTACATGCCCGCGGTAGGGCGGAAACGGCTTTCCGCGATATGGGTTGTCGGAACCCTCTATCGTCTTGTCCCTGTTCTCCCGGTAGATGTTGGCGCAATGGCAGATCATATTGGCGGAATTGTTGTAGAGCAGTTCAAACTGGGAGTAAAGCTCGGTGATGTTGTTGCGTGTTGTGGTCCCGGTGGAGAGAATCTTATATGGCAGTCTCCGGAATATGCACAGGACATGGCGTGTGCGCTGGGAAGTCGGATTGGTTATCTCGTCCGACTCATCGAACACCAGGCAGGTCTTTCGGGAATGTTTCTTGTTGAATCGCATGAGCGGTCTTTTCAGTTTGGCGAGCATTGAGAGTGAAATCACAAGGAACATGCCCTCCCGTACCGTTTCCAAGTCTGCCTTGCAGTGTATCATGCGGAACTGCTCCCCGTTCATCGTAAGGAAGGGAATCCACGTCATGTTCGTGGCGATGGCTGGGGCAAGGATGAAGACGTTTCGTACCTTCCGCTGCTTGAGCAGGTATCTTGCCCAGTGATAGACGGCGGCGGTCTTGCCGGATCCCTGCTGCCAGTTGAGCAGGGCATAGCGTTTCTGCAATACCATGTTCAAGTCGTGCTTCTGCAACCGCGTGAACCGGCATGTGGCATGGTCCTTGTTGATGAAGGTTGCGTCGTCAAGGTAGCGTGCGATGGAAACGTCGGGCTGCATGGCTGAAAAGTCCGGACTCTGAATGTCGAACTGCCGTCTCTTGCGTGCTATGAGTTTCCTTGCGCTTCTCATCTGCTGCTGTTGCTTTTCCGTCGGAATCGGCATGGCGGGCAATTCCGCGACTCCCAACACGAGGTCGTTCATACTGACTGCCCTGTGCTCCACCTTGTCAAGCAGCCGGGGAGCGTATTGCTTGAGCTTGAAGCCGTATGAGGTTTTCACAAGGGCCACCTCCTTTCGCGGTATGGTGTTCTGCCCGGCAATATAGCGGCGGATGATTCCGAGCACCTTCGCCGAGGTAAGCTTTCGTCTTTCCCATTCCTTGTATTCGACTGTCGAGCAGCCCTCCGGCGGCTTTTGATTGCGGAACTTTGCAACAAGGGCGACGGCCTTGTCCAGATGCCTGCGCAATACCTCGTGAACCTTCAGCTCATAGAGGTATTTTGCTATCTTATACTCAAAATGCTCCATCTCGGCCTTGTCCATAAAGTGCGTTTCGCGCATCAGCTCAATGCGCCGGATGGATTTCATCGCCCTTGCCTCCGCTATCCTCGCCTTGAGTTCCTCCTTGGTCAGGAACTCATCGCTCTTGTAGGGCTGCATCTCGATGTGCCTGGACTGACGGAGAAACACCATGATCTTGGTGTTGAAGTTCTGTACTCCGGTCTGCTCAAAGGCATTTGCTTCGAGCCGGGTCTGTCCGATGAAGGAGAAGTGCTCGTTGACGGTGCCCACCCTCGTCTTTTCCCAGAACTCATTTTGAAGGAACGAGAGCGGCACGACCATCATAAGCAGTCCCGCCGGGTTCAGCACGTCGTATGCCTTTTCCATATAGAACTCCTGGGACAGCCGGAAGTCGATTTTCAGGTTGAAGGGTGGATTGCCGATGATGACGTCGAAGCGTTGTTCCGGCAGATAGCGTGAGATGTCGCACTGCTCGATATGGGCGTCAGGATACAGGTACCGCGCCACGGTGACGGCCTTGGCGTCGATGTCGAATCCGTAGGTGTTGTGCGGGTTGGGCAGGTGGTTGAAGAAATTGCCCATGCCGCAGCACATGTCGAGAATCATTTCCGAGGGTTTGGGAGCAAGCATTTCCACCATGTCACGGCAGATTTCGTGGGGCGTGAAGAACTGTCCCATCTCAAACTCCTTCTTGGCCTCCGCATATTCGCTATAATTGGAAAAGTCTGCCTTGTGCAGGTTGTGCAGCCCGCCGATGCCCGTATAGCAGTTGTATACGCTCTCCTGTGGAATGTCATTCTTTCCCTTGTCTATGCAGAAGAGGATTTTCTCGTTGATTTCCGCACGCTTGTCCTGCGGTATTCGTTGGGGGATTATTTTATACATATCTTGGATGTTCTTGTGAAAATGAAGACACTCCGCAGGGAGATTCCTGCGGAGTGCCCTGAAAATGTCAGTAACTCTCCGGCTTGATGTCGCCGAGCCTCAGCCGGCCGTAGCAAGCCTGCGCCGCCTCCCTGTCCTTGAACCTGATGTCGATGCGGCCGTTCTTGAAAAATCTGATTTGTTCGGCGTTGGCGGTTGTCAGGTCATACCATGAGAAGACGTCTATGTTGTCCTCGTTGAAATTGAGAATCATGTCGCTGCTTCCACAGAGCAGGTCGTCTGAGCCGAAGACGATTCCCGAGCAGAATGTCTCAAGGTCGGTCCGATAGTTGTAGTGAAGGCGGTTCTGATTATAGTTCGTACTGTAGAAGTCGTCAAAACTCAGAATATTGGGAAATGAAATCTTGCAGTTTTTCAACTCGGGAACTTCGGGACTCCACCTGCATTTATGTACGGTTCTGTGAAAGCGGATGAGGAGTTCCTCTTCGGCGGTGGTCCTGAAACTCCGTCCGCCAAGATGCTCGATGACCATATCCACATAAGTGGCATAGTCGGGGCGGAAGCCCATTTCCAATGTGTCCTTGTCTATTGAGGGAGACGGAACGGAAACGTTGTAGGTCCTGTTGAAATACGAGACGATACGGTTGGCGAACGCGCTGACGGCCCGGTAGTTGCAGTCCACCATTTCATTGATGACCTTGAACGGCTTGAATTCCAGTTCCGTATAGTCCTTGCAAACTTCTCTGTATGAAGGATAACTGTCCCTGTACCGGATTTCACCGTTGTCCTTGTAACTGATCCGGTGGCTTTCCCTATATTGTTCTGCCTCTTCCGTGAAGATGCCGTACCAATGGTCGATGCGGTCGAGAGACTTGTACAGCTCGTCCTGTTGCTCCCTGCAATATCTCCTGTCCTGTTCCGTAATCTTTTCCTCGTTGTGTACCTGTACGTTCAGAATGTCTGTCAGTAGGTCGGAACCACACTGCTTTTCCTTGTTGATTGTTTCCATTTGAATATGATTTTTGAAAGTTGTTACTGTTGGGTTCTAATGCGGTACAGGGTTGTGATGTGCTTTTCCCTGTTCTTGACAATTTTTACCTGCTCCCTGTAGCAGTTGATGCTGCGCTCGGAAATGGGAGCTTTCATTCTGTCCCATTCTTCTTGTGGGACAATCCTCTGTCCTTGCCTGAAGCACCAGATGACGTAGTGATTATGAAAGCTGCCGGGGAAAACCGTTGCTTCATAATCCTGCAGGAATTGCTGATATTCTTCCTCTGTCCGGAATGCGATTCCGTCACCGCTGTATAAATACCTGCTGCCATTTTCAACATTTTTTCGGATATGGATTTTACGCCATGTCTCGGTGGTGAAGTCTCCATAATAAGGATTGGGTTCGGAATATTCCCACAGAGGGACTTCTGCCGTAAAGGAGACCGAGCCATTTGCCGTCGCACCGCAGTGTCCCCATGCCTTGAACGCGCCTTCATACCTGCCTGCAAATCGCAGGTTATCAGGGTTCACTCCCGTGAAAGGCCCTCCGCTCACGTCAATCCAGATTGGTTTGTCCTTGGCTGTTCCCACAAATGGTATGTATGGGTTCATACAGACGGAGAGATTCTTTCCCCGTTCTTTTTCAAGCAGGGCATTGGGATAAAAGTCGCCGTATTTATCGGTCAGTCTCAGCCTGTCCCCGATTTGTGGTCTTACATCCGACCGGCTTTGTTCGATCACTTCCACGAGCCTGTTCACCATGCTCACATCTTCTTCCATAAGCGAATGCTCACGGTCAAATGAAAGATTGACCGGACGGAGCGTTTCGAGAGTGTACTTTCCTTTTGTTGTCTGTTCCATATTTTTTTGTTTGATTAGTCCGGCTTTATGGGGCCGGAGTTCCCATAACTACAGGCATATAAGGCTCGTGCGCTGACCATACAAGGTTTTCTGGAAAAATACCGCAAGCCCTATGGGCGAGGATGATTTTTGCAGAAAACCTTGGAGGGTCAGGAAAAGCACGAGCTAACTTTGCCTGTGGTTATGGGATACTCGGTGACAGGAACAGGCTTTATCCGCTTATTATTCCATATCTGTTCTTGGCACAAAAGGAATCATAGAAAAGATTTCAGGGAATTTTATATGTGTTTTCGGGTAAAATGATTATCTTTGCCGGTGATAAGGAGTTGTTTGGCAATCTAAGAAATAATGGCAGTTCAGGGAAGAAACATTTTTCTTATCCGTTGCCGATTATTGTTTGATTTCTTTTTATTCTACTTGTAATCAGTATAATGGCACTTGATTACATCAAAAATACAAAAAATAAATCAATAAGCGCATTATTTTCGGAATAATTCAGTATATTTGCATTGATAATAAATTAGGGGCTAACCACTTTATAAAAATAGGTATAGAAACAATGTATGCTCCTGAATATTTTGGACATTTTATTTAATAATTAATATATGAATAATCAGGAATTGATCGCTCAGTGTGAGCAAAAAGCAAAGCAATGGCTCTCGCCTGCTTTCGACAAGGAAACACAAGATGCAGTAAAGTCTATGATTGAAAGCGAGGATAAGAACAATCTTATCGAGAGCTTCTACAAGGACTTGGAATTTGGTACCGGCGGTCTTCGCGGTATTATGGGTGCCGGCTCGAACCGTATGAACATCTATACAGTGGGTATGGCTACTCAGGGATTTGCCAACTACCTCAAGATGAACTTCAAGGACAAGGAAGATATCAGTGTAGTGGTCTGCCACGACTGCCGCAACAACTCGCGCCTCTTTGCGGAGACCACGGCAAACATATTCTCTGCAAACGGCATCAAGGTATATTTGTTCGAGGATCTGCGCCCTACGCCGGAATGCTCTTTTGCCATTCGCCACTTCGGCGCACAGGCAGGTGTAAACCTCACTGCGTCTCACAACCCACGCGAATACAACGGCTACAAGGCTTATTGGGGAGATGGCGCACAGGTAATTGCTCCGCACGACAAGGGGATCATTGAAGAAGTAAACAAGGTAACGGTTGAGAACATCAAGTTCGAGGGCAACAAGGACTTGATTGAGATTATCGGCGAAGAGATTGACAAGGTATATCTCGAGCAGGTAAAGACTATCTGCATTGATCCTGAGGTTATCAAGCGTCAGCACGATTTGAAGATTGTCTATACTCCGTTGCACGGCGCAGGTCGCGTAATGATTCCGAGAGCACTCGAATCTTGGGGTTTCGACAACATCCACTGCGTGAAGGAACAGATGATAAAGGACGGCAATTTCCCAACCGTAGACCGTCCGAACCCGGAAATCGCAGAGGCTCTCACGCTCGGTCTTCGTGATGCCAAGGCATTGGATGCTGACATTCTGATGGCTTCCGACCCTGATGCGGACCGTGTTGGTATGGCTTGCAAGGACAGCAACGGCGAATGGATTCTCATTAATGGCAACCAGACCTGTCTGCTCTACCTTTGGTACATCATCACAAACCGTCAGGCAGTGGGCAAGATGCAGCCTACGGACTTCATTGTGAAGACCATTGTTACAACAGAATCCATCACGAAGATTGCCCAGAAGCAGAAAGTGGAAATGCGCGATTGCTATACCGGTTTCAAGTGGATTGCCCGCGAAATCGCTATCTCCGAAGGCAAACAGCAGTATATTGGTGGTGGCGAGGAGAGCTATGGCTTCCTTGCTGAAGACTTCGCACGAGACAAGGATGCCGTAAGTGCCTGCGCCTTGTTGGCAGAAATCTGCGCTTATGCCAAAGACAAGGGCAAGACGCTGTATGACATCTTGATGGATATCTACCTTGAATATGGTTTCAGCCTCGAGCATACAATCAATGTTGAGCGCCCGGGCAAGTCTGGTGCTGAGGAAATTCAGCAGATGATGAAAAACTTCCGCGAAAATCCTCCAAAGGAACTTGGTGGCAGCACCGTATGCCTGTGGAAAGACTATCTCACGCTTGAGTCTGTTTCTGCCGACGGCACTAAGACGGCACTTGATATGCCGGCTACAAGCAACGTGCTTCAGTGGTTCTGCACAGACGATACCAAGGTAAGTGTCCGCCCATCGGGCACCGAACCTAAGATTAAGTTCTATTTGGAAGTGAAGGATACTATGAACTCTGCTTCTGAATACAAGGCACTTGTTGAAAAGGCGATGGTAAAGGTTGAGGCTATCAAGAAGAGCCTGAATCTCGATTAATATTCAATCAACTTACAAATAAAAAACAGCTTGCACCTGAAAAAGTGCAAGCTGTTTTTTATTGATGGTATAAGTCTGAAAAAATCTCTTTCTATTTTATTGCTTTGTTCCTGAATCCAAGCAGGGTTGCAGGGAAGAAAGTTTTATCTCAAATCTACGATTTCAGCCGAAGAATACTGGTTCTTGTTGAACGTAAACGTATTGTCGGGCTGCTTTGCCGCCTTGATGTTGGAAACATTGATGGTCAGCCATTGCTTGCCTTGCAGCATTTTGATTTTCTGCAAGACGTAAGATTTTGACACGGTTACATAGAACTCCTGCATACTGCGCGCCGGATGGATGGCCTTCAAATGAACCTCGTATCCATTATTTACCGTTTTCATCGACATATTGTAGCCGCTCTTATACAAAGTGAGGAAACTGTAAGGATTGATGGACATACGCTGAGACTCGTTTGGCGTTGAGATGTTTACCTCGTTTGTACTCTTCATATACGACCATTGAGTCTTTCCGTCGAACCATACCGTCATTTCGGGAGTCGTAACCTTGAATTTCTTGTCCTTCAAGAGGATTGTTCCCGACGTGTTTCCCTCACTTCCACCCGAAACACTGAAGTTGGCAGAAGCTCCGGACTTAATTGTCAGTTGCTTTGCGCACTTATCCAAAACTGTTTTTGCATTCTGCGCAAACGTTCCTATGCTGAGTGCTATGCCAAGTATGAGGCATAAATGTCTTTTAATGTTCATAATATTCTCCTTTATTTATAAATTAAACATCTATTCTATTTTAAGGTGGACAGCAAGGCGTCGAGACTTACTTCGTCCGTAATGAGCACTTCGCGCGGCTTTGAGCCTTGTGCAGCTCCCACAATTCCCGCTTTTTCCATCTGATCCATAAGTCGGCCGGCTCTATTGTAGCCGATGGAGAAACGTCGCTGAATCATACTCGTTGAGCCTTGTTGGTTCAATACAATTGCCTTGGCTGCCTCCTCGAATAGTGGATCGATGCTCGATGAATCGAGTCCTACGCCACCTGACGCTCCACCTTCTTCGGCAATAGGTTCCGGAATCTCCAACGGCAGAACAGGACCGGGCTGATTTGCGATGAAATCGGATATATTTTCAACTTCCGGCGTATCTACAAATGCACACTGAACACGTATCGGTTCGCCTCCGTTCAGATAGAGCATATCGCCTCGACCCACTAATTGCTGTGCGCCGGGACGGTCGAGAATGATTCTCGAATCCATCATTGCGCCTACTCGGAATGCGATGCGTCCGGGGAAGTTCGCCTTTATATTACCCGTGATGATAGATGTTGTAGGACGCTGCGTGGCGATGATCATGTGCATTCCCACGGCACGAGCCAACTGCGCAATGCGGGTAATAGGCATTTCTATTTCCTTGCCTGCCGTGAGAATAAGGTCTCCGAACTCGTCGATAATCACAACGATGTACGGCATAAATTCGTGTCCCTCCTCCGGATTCAGCTTGTGGCTGAGATACTTCTGATTGTATTCCTTGATGTTTCTTGCACTGGCAGACTTCAGGAGATTGTATCTCTCATCCATCATAACGCAGAGTCCCTTGAGCGTCTTCACTACTTTCTGAACATCCGTAATGATTGGCTCGTCCTCATTTTCCTCAACGGCTGCCATAAAAGGCTTTGCAATCGGCGAATAAACGCTAAATTCAACCTTCTTAGGGTCTACAAGAACTATCTTCAGTTCGTTAGGATGCTTCTTGTAGAGCAATGAAGTGATGATGGCATTCAATCCAACGGATTTACCCTGACCAGTTGCGCCAGCCACGAGCAAGTGCGGAATCTTCGCCAAATCCACCATATACACTTCGTTTGTAATGGTCTTTCCCAATGCAATAGGCAGTTCCATCGTTGATTCTTGGAACTTTTTGGAATTGAGAATCGAATACATCGACACGATTGACGGTTTCTTGTTAGGCACTTCAATACCGATAGTGCCCTTTCCGGGCATAGGAGCAATGATACGAATACCGATTGCAGCAAGTCTTAGCGCAATGTCGTCTTCGAGATTCTTAATTTTTGAGATGCGAATACCCTGTGCAGGGGTTATTTCGTACAAGGTAATGGTAGGTCCTACCGTTGCTCTGATGCTCCTGATCTGCACACTGAACTCGTCGAGCACCTGAATAATCCTGTTCTTGTTAGCCTCAAGTTCTTCCTTATCAACGTAATTTACTTTTGAATCGGAATCATACTCCTTCAGCAAAGCCAACGTAGGGTATTTCCAACTTGTAAATGGTTCACGTGGATTTATCGGAGTAGAAAGGTCTACATTGCCTGCAACCACCTTGCCTTTGGCCTCTTCCTCCTTTGTAGTGGCATTAACGTCGATTTCTATTTCATCGTTGGTCTTAGCCTTTTCTTTCCGTGATTTGTGGGCTTTTTCTTCATTTTCGCCTTGAATATTGTCGTCCAAGAACTCAACGGTTGTTGGTATTGGGTCGATAAATTCGTCGTTTTCCGTTGCCAAATCCACCGTTTCGCTGCCAGTCGCTGCACTTTCAGAATGATTCACGATGGTAAACTTTACCTTGTTTCGCAGGTAGCCAACAGGATTGAGCATTTTCCGCACAACTGTAATCGTTTCATTGGTTATATATGTGAGGAAAGCGAGCATCACAATTACGAGCAACGCTATCAATCCCGGAGAACCGATGATATTTTCTACGTATTGAACGCAGAAAGCACCGTGATCGCCGCCTGCATTGAACACCTGATTTTCCGTCAATGGCGCGAGGAATTTGGCAAAAGCAATCGAACTCCATACCATAACCAAGGCTGTACCGAAAAACCATTTCCACAGATTCGTCTTCTCATACGCCTTCATCATCTTCACGCCACATATAATAATGTAGACCGGAATAAGGAATGCCGGTATGCCAAAGCACTTCGTTATGAAGAAATAAGACAGAATAGCACCGATTGACCCACAGGTGTTTTGAAATTCCTTGGCAGAATTTTCAATCTCACCGGGACGCAGTGCCGTAACGAGACTTTGGTCTGCCTGCCCCGTGGAGAAATAGCTGATAAAAGCTATAAATACAAATATTGCCAGACAAAGTAGGATCAGTCCGAATACAAAACCAGTCTTGTCATTAACTATATAATCCAATCCGATAGCCTCGCTAAATGTCTTAGGTTTGCTCTCAGTTTTCTTTTTTGCCATCACTAAACGTTTATTTACTGCAAAAGTAGTGATTTATAAGGAGATTCTGATACCTTTTCAGAACTTTTTTTTAATTTTGCACATCCATTAAGACGTTATGACAACAATATTATATAATAAGTTTGATAAAAAGAGTATCGGGCAGTTACCGAGGGCTACGTTTCCCGGGAAAATTGTCGTCGTTCTAAATGAGGAAGAAGCAAACAAAGCCGTAGACTATCTGCTCTCTTGTGATATTCTGGGAATCGATACTGAAACCAAGCCCGTCTTTAAAAAAGGTCAGCACAATAAGGTTGCTCTTCTGCAAGTAAGCACAAGGGACATCTGCTTTCTGTTCCGTCTGAACCTTATTGGCATTCCTCTCTGCCTCGTTCGTTTCCTTGAAGACAGAACCGTTCCTAAGATTGGACTGTCATTGACCGACGACATTATGATGCTGCACCAGCGTTCGCCATTCAAACAAGGCTATTTCATCGACTTGCAGAACCTTGTCGGAGAATTTGGCATTGAAGATATGAGCCTTCAAAAGATTTACGCCAATCTCTTTCACGAGCGAATCACGAAGCGCGAACAACTCTCAAACTGGGAAGCTCCAATTCTCAATGACAAGCAGAAGATGTATGCGGCAACCGATGCTTGGACCTGTATACAAATCTTTGAAAAGCTCAACGAACTGAGAGATTCGGGCAATTACAAGACAGAAGTCGTTCCGGTGCCTGACACGGATAATGAGGAGGCGAAATAAGAGAATGGAAATCATTGAATGTTAAACATTTATTCCAAATAGATTAAAGTAAGGCTATGTACAAGAATATATATCTGAAAAAAGGAAAAGAAGACAGTTTGCTCCGACGCCATCCGTGGGTTTTCTCGGGAGCAATCGCAGGAATGGACGATGGTCTTGCTGAAGGCGATATCGTTAGAGTGTTAACCCGTTCCGGCGATTTCATCGGTGTAGGCCATTATCAGATTGGTTCGATAACGGTAAGAATCCTTTCGTTTGAAGACAGACCTATCAATGACGGATTCTGGAGCGAAAGACTCGCCTCCGCATTGGATGTCCGCAAATCAATCGGTGTAATCAGAAACGGCGATGACACTTCTACACCAAACAACACATACAGATTGGTACACGGCGAAGGCGACAATCTGCCCGGATTAATCGTCGATGTGTACGACAAGACCTGCGTTGTTCAGGCGCATTCAGTGGGAATGCACGTTTGCAGATTCGATATTGCGAAGGCACTCAAAGCCGTTTTGGGCGACAATGTAGACAGTATCTATTACAAGAGCGAGACCACATTACCTTTCAAAGCAGAATTAGGACAAGAAAACGGCTTCATATATGGCGATACAGACAACAATATTGCCATCGAAAACGGGCTGAAGTTCCATATTGATTGGCTGAAAGGTCAAAAGACAGGATTCTTCATCGACCAGAGGGAAAACCGAAGTCTGCTCGAATACTATGCAAAGGACAGAACCGTTCTGAATATGTTCTGCTACACCGGAGGCTTTTCCGTGTATGCTATGCGTGGTGGTGCCAAGACGGTTCACTCGGTGGATAGTTCAGCAAAAGCCGTGGAACTGACGAACGAGAACGTTGCCCTGAACTTCCCCAATGACGAACGCCACGCCGCATATTGCGAGGATGCCTTCAAATATCTCGATGAAAACGACGATAAATACGACTTAATTATTCTCGACCCACCTGCATTTGCCAAACACCGCAGCGCACTGAAGAATGGTTTGCGTGGTTATACGCGTTTGAATGTTAAGGGATTTGACAAAATAAGAAAAGGTGGTATTCTCTTCACTTTCAGTTGTTCACAGGTCGTTACAAAGGAACAATTCCGTCAGGCTGTGTTTACTGCGGCTGCTCAGGCAGGCAGAAAGGTAAGAATATTGCATCAGATTCATCAGCCTGCCGACCATCCTATCAACATTTATCACTTGGAAGGCGAGTATCTGAAAGGACTTGTGCTTTATGTTGAATAAGGTTAAGGCATATATCGACAAAGAAAAACTGCTGAACAAGCAGAAACTCTATCTCGTAGGACTATCGGGAGGGACAGACAGCGTGTCCCTTCTCCTGATTTTGCAGCAATTAGGATACAGAATCGAAGCTGCACACTGCAATTTCAATCTGAGAGGCGAAGAGAGCATAAGGGATGAACAGTTTTGCATCGACTTATGCTCAAAACTCAATATTAAGCTGCACATAATACATTTTGATACAATGTCTTATGCCGAATTGCATAAAGTAAGTATTGAAATGGCTGCAAGGGAATTGCGCTATAAGTATTTTACAGATTTATCAAGGGATATAGATGCAGAAGGCGTTTGCATTGCCCACCACAGAGACGACTCCGTAGAAACCGTTTTTCTTAATCTCGTTCGCGGCACCGGCTTAAAAGGGTTGCAGGGAATCCGTCCGAAGAATGGAAACATCATTCGTCCGTTATTGAATTGTCAGCGTTCGGAACTGGAAGATTACCTGACGGGGCAAGGCGAGAGCTATATTACAGACAGTTCAAACCTGAAAGACGATGTGAAACGTAATAAGTTAAGAATAAACATATTACCACAATTACGCGAAATTAATCCTTCAATAGACAAAACGATAGCCCGGATGTCTCAAAACATCATCGAGGCAGGCAGGATTATCAATGCTTCTATATCCGGAATACTGCCTTCTCTGCTCCAAGGACAGGCAGAACAAGTTGCCTTCTTTACTCATATATTATATAATGTGGAACAGAATGCAAGCCCAGAACAGCGTCCGAAACTTGCCATCTTCGACAAAGAGGTAATAAAAGCATTCCCTTCCAGCGAATATCTGCTTTTCTTTCTGCTCCAGCCATTCAGATTTAATTCCGTTCAGATACAGGAAGTCAATGCTTCGCTCGACGTTCATTCCGGCAAAAGCTGGACTTCCGACGGCTACGAACTGGTTTTGGACAGGGATGCTCTGATATTGTCTGCCACCGATGGAATGCAGAAAGGAAAAACAATGAAATTTCCCGAAACCGGCAAATACGTTTTTTCAGACGCTCTCACTATCTCCATTGAAGAAAAAACAATCGACAAGTCATTCATAATACCCAAATCCCGGCAGCAGATAGCAGTAGATGCCGACAACATCAACTTCCCCATCACTTGCCGAACTGTAACAACCGGCGACAGATTTATACCGTTTGGAATGAATGGCTCAAAACTGGTCAGCGACTATCTTACGGATATTAAACTGAACCTCATCGACAAGCGCAGTCAGTTAGTTCTCGTCGATGCGAGCGAACGGATAGTATGGGTCTTGGGGCTGCGTTCCGACAATCGTTTCAAGATTACTCCCGAAACAAAAAGAGCCATTTTAATTTCCTTGCAGGCGTGAAACCACGATGAATGCTGCCCAACCGGAATAAGCATCCATTAACAACTGGGAAACAAAATCAATTATTAGGAAACAAAAAAGGATGCAGTAATCTGCATCCTTTTCAGAGTGGGTAGTGATGGATTCGAACCACCGAAGCTAGAAGCAGCAGATTTACAGTCTGCCCCATTTGGCCACTCTGGAAACTACCCGTCCGTGGGCGTTGACGGATTCGAACCGCCGACCCTCTGCTTGTAAGGCAGATGCTCTAAACCAGCTGAGCTAAACGCCCTTACTTTTCGTAAGCGAGTGCAAAAGTACATTTATTTTCTTGATTGTGCAAATTATGCGATAAGTTTTTTTACAAAAAAATCTACCCCATACAAGTATATTCAGGCTAACTTACTGAAGCAATGATAATTCCAAGTTTTTATTCTCGTACCACAATTCATAGTCAAGAGAAATTATATCTCATAGATTCAGTACCATCCTATTGTGAATTATCTTGACAAAAGGCTCTCTATAATTCGTATATTTTCGACCAGAGATTTTTATTTTTCAAACATGCGCTGTATTGATGTGCATAAATAATTCTATGAATATCAACCGAATAGGGCTATGAAACTTAAATTTGTGCAGAAAAATTACGCTGATAAGTTCTTAAATCAACCAATAAAACAGAATTATACAACACATTTTAGGGTGCATTCAACGTATATTTGCATTCCATTCTTGCGACAAACACATTGCATTTATCGCAAGAATGGAAAATGTTCTTCACGAAATTGCATTGAAATACTCCGTTTTTCCATTTCCATCCAACCGAATTAGGCTTTTATTTCTCTATTTTGAAGAAAAAAAACATCGTTTTTTGAGTAATATTTCTTGATAGAATCATCCGATGGAATCACAAAAACAAGTGCGAATAATCAATGAAATCATTTTAGATTCTGATAATTTTCAAACGCCCTCCCACCCCATTTTCAATTTCCATTTTCCGTCGTCAATTTGGCTCTTAATGACTTTCTGATGCCGTTATCAGCTACAAATCTACACATTATTTGAAATTTGGGCGATTTTTCTTGCATTTCTTATTTAGTTTTTATACCTTTGTAGAACTATTCCATTAAAAATCTAAATTTATCATATATGTACAAAAATCTACTTAAAACAGCATTGGTCGTATTGGCTCTTGCAACAAGCATTTCGGCGCAAGCCATCGACAGACAGCATTTAGCTAAATATGCTGCCCAACTTAAAGGTTTAAAGAAAGCCGACTTGAAAACAAAAATCCACGAAATTATCGGTAATCCTAACACATTAAAGTATGGTGGAAAAGGAAAAGGAACGTGGTGGGGTTTTTATCGTACCGACCGTATTGCAGAAACAAATGAATGTCGTAACCGATACAGCGACAAGAAATTCTACTTTACAGGGAATTATGAAACAAGTGGAGCGTCAATTAAAGGTATGAATATTGAGCACTCTTTTCCAAAAAGTTGGTGGGGGAAAGAAGAAAACGATGCCTATAAAGACCTTCATCATCTTTATCCTTCAGACTCAAAGGTAAACAGTGCCAAAGGAAACTTGCCAATGGGTAAGGTTAAAGGCTCTGATGGCTCAACTGAAAAGATAGGTAACAGCGAGGGTACGCCAAGTAGTTTTCGCGTATTCGAACCTGCAAATATTTACAAAGGCGACTTCAGTCGTACTTATATGTATATGTGTACGGCATATCAGAATTTAACTTGGAAAGGGGATAATGGTTTACGTGAGTTGGAAAATAACAAATGGCCTACTCTTCAGGAATGGGCTTATAAACTCTATTTACAATGGGTAAGAACTGACCTTGTAGACCAAATAGAAGTAGAGCGCAACAATGCCGTTGCAGAGATTCAGGGCAACCGAAACCTCTTTATTGACTATCCTTATTTGGCAGAATATGTTTGGGGAGACAGCGTTGATGTAGCGTTCGACCCTTATACTTCAATCACAACAGCAGCAGACGACAGCCGTTATGGCAATCAGGTTGCTCCGAAGGTGGCCACTCCAACATTCTCTGAACCCGAAGGTACATTCCTTGCTCCGTTCAACCTGACGCTTTCTTGCGCTACGGAAGGTGCAACCATCTATTACACAACCGACGGAAGCACTCCATCTGCTGCAAGCACAAAGTATGAAAGTCCTGTAACTGTCAGCCAGACAACCACCGTGAAGGCTATTGCTATCAACGGTGCCGACCAAAGTGCAGTAGCATCCGCTATCTATACATTTGCGTCTTCAGCAGGTTCTTGCTACTTCGTTAAACTTAGTGGACAGCCAACTACGGGCAAGAAGTATCTCATCGTTGCAAACAATGGTGGCACACTCAAGGCTGCTAAGCGCGCAACTCCGAAGAGTGGCAAGAATTACTCATATCTTTACGAACAGGATGTAAATGAAATACAAGGCGTAATCATCCGTTCCGACTACGAACTTGCCTACACATTCGAGGCAAGTGGCAGTGGATTCACTATCAAGGACAATGCAGACAATTATTATTCTCACCAGAGTAATTTCAAGACATTCACTATAACAACAGATGCTTCAAATGCAGATGTATGGAATGTTAGTATGAATGCAGACGGAACATTCAAGATTACGGCTTCAAACGACGGACATCTCATTCTGTATTCGCCACAATACAAGTCTTTCGGACAGTATGCGAATGCTGATGCAGCCAACCTCTACCCTATTCTCTACGAAGAAACAACCTACGAAGTTGCAGGAATAGAGGATATTCAGACAGAAGCAGCAGCGGGAGACGGCAAGATTTACAATCTTCAGGGCGTACAGATGCCAAGCAAGAATAGCTTGCAGCCGGGCATCTATATCCTCAACGGCAAGAAATTTATCGTAAAGTAAGCACTCGCCCTAAAACATATCCGGAATGAAATAGGTTTCGGATAGCAGACAATATTAAAGCTGACAGTTTGCAACATTTCGTTGCCAACTGTCAGCTTTTCTTTTATTTTCTTTGTTATATGAAAACTTTTATATACTTTTGTTCCCCAAATTAACTTGCTCATATAGAAAAACAAACTGTCATATTAGATGATTGCCCACATTCAAATGGCAGAAAAACTGGAATAATGAAACGGCTATTATTACATATCGCTCTCTGTCTTGCGTGCCTGACAGCGTCAGCTCAAGCATTGCAGACCTATCTGCCCAACTTCAAGAAAGGTCAGAAGGTACATTATGAATACACCTATACCACTACAAGTACCAATACCAACGACGGAAGCGTGAACAACGACGTGAACGCCTACCCTCTCTTTCAGGCTGACAATATGAACAGCATCTACCAGCGTGCCGTTCCCGGCGAAGTATATACAAATAAATTCTCGCTGAACGTACTGGAGGCAACTCCCTACACCTATACTTTTGAACTCGATATTGAGGAATCCAGCAACATTCTGAGCGTGGCAAGCCAAGAGCCTGACGTACTGATGCTGAAGATTATAGGCCAATCGCTGAAGAAAGTGAAGCCTGTCATCACTTTTCCGCGCGATATGAGCAGTTTCCTCATCAACAACAAGCGTGAAATCATCGCACAGTTCGGCGAAGACCTATGGACTTATATGATAAAAGACCAGCAGTATTCGCAGCAACTGGAGGACGAAATGCCCGATAAGGACGAAATGATCAACCAACTGACGACGGAACTCAACAAGGGAAACGAGCTATACGATGACCTTAATATTCTTTGTCCCGGCTTCAATGCTCTCACACAGGCTTACTGCCAACCGTTCGCAATCGGCAGTTTTGAGGCAGGTCAGCCACTCAATGGCTATAACCGTGATGACGTTTATGAGAAGCAGAGCGCAGCAATCGGCAGCGACGGCGCGCTGAACTTCAACAACACCGTGGAGTTTTTCCGTTATATGAACGACAACACCGAGCCAAACGAATATTCATCTATCGACAAGAAGAAAAACAAGACACCCGAAGACAATATTCACAGCTACGAAACATACCCTCCCACGGCTGCAACGGCAAACGACGTGCGATGCAGCGTGCAGATTGAAATGAAGAGCAGCGCCGATACTTGGATGGAACTCTACCGTGTTGCGTCCATTGCCGACTTCCGTTCGTCTATATGGGTAGGAAGGGAACATCTGAAACGCATCGGGTAATCGACAGAAAGCCGATTACCACCCTCTCATCGAGCCACTTGCCAGTCATAAACGGCGCAGGCTGCACTAACATTCCTACATAAATTAACCTAAGATTGTATGAAAAGATTATTATTTGCATTCATCACAGCATTGTTCTGCCTGAATGCAGCCGCACAGCAACAGCACTACAAGCCCCGCTTCAAGGTGGGCGACACAGCCATCTACCATTACGAACGTAAACAGAGCAAACAGGAGAAGTCCGGCCTCAATCCGGATATGCACTACCGAAGTCTTGACAGCCAATGGAGTGCTTTCACCCAATACTTAGATGGTTTGTACTCTCACAATATATCTCAGGACATTAAGCTCACGGTGCTCGAAGTTACTCCCTACACAACAACCTTTCAACTGGAAATGCTGAACACCTTGGACGCAAGTCTCGACAGCACAGAGCAAGAAATAATGAGCATTCTAACCTCTACGCTCAGCCGCAACAAGCCTATTCTCACCTATTCCTCGAGACTTGGCAGCTATCTTTGGGCAAACAAAGCTGCATCTATAAGGGAAATTGCACTTGCAGCGAAAGCCAACGACCCGGAAATAGAAGAAACAATTGAAGAAATCATTGCAATGTATGAAAGTCTGTCTGAACAATTTGACCTCTTAGACCTGTTCTGCCCGGCTCTCGAAATGTTTTCAAGAGCCTATCAGACTTCTTTCGTTGAGGGAAAACACACCGAAGGCAAAGAGCTTTCGGGCAGTATAAAGGATGCCTGTTTCGCGCAGGAAGCAAGCCTAAGCAAGAAAAACGAGCTGAACTTCACGAGCAATATCAAGGCCTATCTGCGATATGTGGAGTACATAAACGAAGACGACCTGTATGAAACGGATAATGAAAGCGACAATGAATACGGAGTGAACCCGAAATATCTGCGACTTGGGAATGTAGATTATCGGACAGACCCGGGCTGTTTGCCCACGCATTACACGCCATTCGTTTCCATTCTTCGCAAGAATGCAGTGCGCTTCTGCAAGCAAATCAATCACAAACCAACAAGCTCTCGCCGTTGTTGGAGACAGGATTTCCATACATAGTAAGCCATAAATTTGCATCATTGTAAAGATCAGTCGATTATTATGGTATACCGATCCCTCAAAAGGGTCGAGGGTTTCAAGCGGAAGGGTCGAGGGTTTTGAGCAAAAAGGTCGAGGGTTTTGAGCGGAAAGGTCGAGGGTTTTCTTGAAAACCCACGACCTTTTTCGCGTATTTGCACCGAAGACACAGAAAAAACCGCCGGAGGGTACAGGCTCCCGACCTCCACACGGCAACCCACCGTGGAGCACCTAAACAGAAGAATGGATTTCTTTTTCCGCACACTTGCAATTCATTCTTGCGAAGATTGAAATTTCAAAAAGAACAAACTCTGGCTGATAATTCGCCATTTTATGGAACATTAGGCAGTAAAATGAGGATGGAGAAACAGCGACAAAGCCTGAAAGATGGAGTATAACAACTATTAATATGCATTATTTGTGCAGTTGAGCCGAAATATCTAACTTTGCACACATTATATAATAAATCGGAATCGGATGCAGGAACATCAGCGTCAGCATTGGAAAATCTGATTTCCGAAAGGCAAACTACACGAAAATTCATCATTATGAAACGAATCATTCCCATACTGATATTGTCCGTGCTGCTCGGAGCTTCGTGCTCAAAGGACAAGAACGCACCGACGGACGAAACGCCCGCAGACACATTGGCACTACTGATTACGGGCATTCAGAAATGCTCCAAGCTATATGCCACCGAGTGCCACGTACACAAGATTATCACGCACAAGGACAAGGTGAAATCGAACTTCACAATTCTGAATCAGGAGATAAGCCTTGACGTGCCCGTAGGCGTGCGCAAGATAGCCATTCCCATTGATGCCGTTCTGAAGGCTTACGTGAATTTCGACGGTTTCAGCGAGAAGAACGTGCAGCGCAACGGCGAAAAAATTATGATAACGCTTCCCGATCCGGAAATCGTGCTGACAAGTACCAAGGTAAACCACGCCGAAATGAAGCAGTATGTGCCGCTTCTGCGCGGGAATTTCTCCGACGAGGAAATGGCAGGCTACATCAATGAAGGCCGGCAGGCCATCGTCAAGGCGATACCCGAACTCGGCTTGATAGAGAATGCACGCAAGAGTGCGGCAAGTCAGCTCGTCCCTATGATAATGGCGTTGGGCTACGCCGACAAGAACATCACGATAGCTTTCCGCAAAAACTTTACCGATAGCGATTTACGCACCATCATTGACAAATCAACAGTAGAAAATAATGAATAGATTTTTCGACGGATTACTGAGATTCATCCAAGGAATCAGCAAGACTGTATGGGTCGGTGTCATCGCTGTCGTCCTCCTTGCAGTCGGTATCTTCTGTTTCTTTCCGTGTAAGGAAAAGCCGAAAACGGTCAATCCCATACAGATTCAGAGCATAAAGGACATAGGACAGTGGGAATTTCTCTCCATCAGCAACGAGGAACTCGTGGACACCGTTTCCAAGAATATGTTCGGCGACGACGAACTGGCAAGGATATACTACGGCACCGTGCGCATAGGGATAGACCTGAAACAGGCAAAGCCGAAGTGGATACGCACCGAGGGCGACTCGGTGGTTACGGCCACGCTCCCACCCGTCGGGCTGCTCGACCGCGATTTCATCGACGAAACCCGCACAAAACCCTTCTATGAGGATGGAAAATGGACTCCGGAAGACCGCGAAAGCCTCTACAACAAGGCGTACAGGAAGATGATTGCGCGCTGCCTGACAAAAGAGAACATAGCAACAGCCGAACAGAATGCCCGCCAACAGTTCACGCAACTGTTCAAGGCAATGGGCTTTGCCAAAGTGAATATAGAATTTGAGAAGGAAAAGAAATAATAAAAATGCTGTTAAACCTCAAGCCTTATTACACACATTACCGTTCATTGACTCATCTGGGAGTGCCCATCATCATCGGACAAATCGGTACTATCGTGCTCGGATTTGCCGACACGCTGATGATCGGCCGACACAGCACGCAGGAACTGGCTGCTGCGGCATTCGTAAACAATATGTTTGTGCTCGTGCTTATCTTTGCAATGGGATTCTCCTACGGCCTCACGCCGATTGTAGGGTCGCTCTACGGCCGCGAGGAGCACGGCAAGATAGGTGGAATGCTCAAGAACTCGCTGGTGGCGAACACATTGCTGGCGTTGGGACTGGTGGTAATAATGACCATTCTTTATCTGAATCTGGGCAATCTCGGGCAGCCCGAGGAACTTTTGCCGCTGATGAGGCCCTACTTTATCGTGAATCTCATATCGCTTCCGTTCGTCTCTTGGTTCAACACTTTCAAGCAACTGTCTGACGGAACCACGGACACGAAAACGCCGATGTGGATTCTTTTGGGTGGAAATCTGCTCAACATCGTAGGAAACTATGTGCTGATATACGGCAAGGTGGGCTTTCCCGAGCTCGGTCTGTACGGTGCAGGTCTGTCTACGATGTTCTCACGCATCGTGATGGCACTCGTCTTTGCCTACGTGTTCCTCTGCACGAAGCGTTTCAACAGCTATAAAGGCGGCTTCTTCGCCGAACCCATCAATGGCAAGGACATTTCGCATCTCTGCCGAATCGGCTTTCCCCTGAGCATACAGATGGGAATGGAGACGGCAGCCTTCAGTCTGAGTTCCATTATGGTGGGCTGGATTGGAGCGATGGCACTGGCCGCCCATCAGGTAATGCTCACTATTTCGCAGTTCTTCTATATGGTATATTACGGAATGGGGTCGGCAGTTGCCGTGCGTGTGAGCTATTTTACCGGTCAGCACGACTATAAAGCCGTCAGCTATTCAGCCTCGGCCGGCTTCCATCTGATACTCCTCATAGCCTTTGCCGTCTCTGTTCCGGTGGTTATCTGGCGCGATTCGTTGGGCGTAATCTTCACCGACAGCAGCGAAGTGTGCGAAATGGTGGGGCTTGCCATACTGCCGTTGATTGTCTATCAGTTCGGCGACGGAATGCAATGTGCCTACGGAAACGCACTGCGTGGGCTTTCCTATGTTCAGCCTCTTATGTACACGGCGTTCATTGCCTACTTCGTTATCAGTCTTCCGCTCGGATATTTCCTTGGAATCTACCTTGAGGGAGGACTGCTCGGCATTTGGTTTGCCTTCCCGTTCGGGCTTACCACGGCGGGATTTCTCTATTATTGGTACTTCCGAAAGCGATTGAAGGAAGTGTGGCATCTGCAAAGGTAAAGTAAGGACGAATATCCACAATACTATAACTTATGAAACAAACTGTTTTCAAACCTATTCTTATCGGCATTTTCGCTATCCTGATGCAATCCTGTCATAAAGACCCTGTGTTTCTCTACGGCTACATACATTCATCAGAGGTTCAGAAAAAACTTATGGAGGGCGTGAGCGGAACCTATTCGGGTAAGATGCTCTGTATAGGAAGTGCTGAAACGCAGCCCGATGCGGAGTCTGTGAGGAAGACAACAGAGGACGTCAGATATACCGTGGATGGCTATCAGCCCAATTACAGCGGCAAGAATGCGGGATACATCACCATTCACAACTATCCCGTCAGCCTGATTGGCTACACCGTTACCGATCCGGAGCTTGCAGCCGCCCTGAAAGCACAGCCCAACCGCGACCTGCAAATTCGTTTCTGGATAGGCGACCCTGTCCTCTCCCGTGAGGAAAACAAGACCAAAGGCACTATCAATTTTGAGTATATACCGGTCAGCCTGTCTCTGGAATATGGTGGAACGTTGCACAATGTGCTTATCAAGTTAGGAGGAAACAATGCCATCGAAATAGATGGAGAGAAGGAATCAACGTGGAATATCAATGCATTGACTTTCTCTGTCAGTTCCATTTCGGTAGACGGAAAACTGAAACAGGAATACGAACAATGGGAAAAGAAGTCGAGTGAGTTCTATACATTCATACGAGGCAAGCGGGACTAAGAGGGACGGTTGGCAAGAAGACAAGGGAACAGATTGGCAAGAAAACCACTTCTTAAGCTGAGTTCGGAATAAACAGACAAGAAAATAAGGTAACGGATTTACAGGAAAACCGGTTGATGATGGTAAAGCTATAAGCTGATTGTTTAAGAATCTCCATCTCAACCCGCCCCATTGGCATTGATTTTCTTGTAAATCCGTTCCCTTATTTTCTTGTCTGTTTCCTAAATTCTGCCTATTGTACTGCTTTCTTATACTGTTCCATCAGCCATTCCTTCTGTTCGGCAATGGAGATATTGCTGTTGTCGAGTTCTATTGCATCGTCGGCTTTGCGCAGAGGCGACGTTTCGCGGTGCGAATCAATGTAGTCGCGTTCCTGCACATTCTTGAGAATCTCGGCGAAATCGGCATCCGTTCCCTTGGCTTTCAACTCATCGAAACGACGCTGCGCACGCACTTCGGCAGATGCTGTAACGAAAATCTTGAGTTCGGCATTCGGAAACACTACCGTACCGATGTCTCTGCCGTCCATCACGATACCTTTTTCGTCGCCCATCTTCTGTTGCTGGGCCACGAGTGCAGCACGGACAGATGGCACGGCAGCGATTGGACTGACGTGAGACGATACTTCCATCTGGCGGATTTCCTGTTCCACGTTCTCGCCGTTGAGATAAGTATCGGGTCTGCCCGTTTCCGGATTCAGCCTGAAACTGATGTCTATGTCGGAAATCCGTGCTTCGAGTTCGGCAAGCTTGATAGTACCGTCTTCATTGAAGAGATTGTTGCGGAGGGCAAACAGCGTTACCGAACGGTACATTGCGCCGGTATCTACATAGATATACCCGATTTCGCGTGCCAAGTCTTTCGCCATTGTGCTCTTACCACAAGAAGAAAAGCCGTCGATGGCTATAATGATTTTTTTCATAATAAATTGGTTTCCAGTCCTTTCCCACGAAAGGAATACTTTGGGAGAAAGTGGCCGGAAATTATTTTAAATGTTATACTTTGTTTTTTCAAGTTCCGTTCATCCACCATCGGGAGCGTATCGCATCAGGACTAACCCTCGGCAAGGGCGCATCCCTTCGGAGAATATTCGCGGCGTTCGCAAGATTAAAGCGTATATGCGAGATTCACGAGGATTGAGCTGCTCGATGCGTGATACTTTCCATAGGCGAGGTTGAGCTTGAAACGCTCAAGATTGATGCCTCCACCAAAGCTGAACCCGGCTCCGTGTGCGCTTGCGTCGTCCATCTTGCCGATAACCATCTCGTCGGCTTTACGGAAATTGTAGCCGCCGCCAATCCAAATGCTCTGCGAGAGAAGAATGTCTGCACCGAGATTGACGTGATTTGCAAAACGATAATTGTAATGAGTGAGGTCTACCAACGTGAGCGAGAGCCGCACCGGAAGGGATGCAAGCGTCTTGCTCACGCCCACTTGCAGGTCGAAAGGCATCTTTCCGAAGTCCTCTTCGTAAGCCTTCACTTGTCCACCAAGATTTTTCGCAACGGCGGAAGCCGACCATTCACGCTCGGGATCATAGTAATTCAAACCAAGGTCTACGCCAACGGCAATGCTGTTGTAGTTGCCGATATAAGAAGTAACGAATTTCGCCGTGATACCACCGACGAAATTCCGTGCCAGTTCGTAGGAAAAAATGCCCTGTATGGCTATTTCGCTCGCATTAAATTCGCCTGTCTGGACGTTGTTTTCGTCCACTTCCTTCATCTTTCCGTAGTTCATATACTGTATTCCGCCTGCGAGCGTGCCTTTTTCCTTGATGGTTTTCGTGAACGAAGCCCCCATATAGTTCGCTCCTTTCATATAGTTCATATAGTTCAGCCCGATGGTCATATCGCTGACCGACGATGCAAGAGCCGGATTTGAGAACATCAGGGAGGGATCATCCTCTATAATCGTAATGTTTTCGCCGCCGAGAGCTGCTGCGTGCGCACTTACAGGTAGGCGCAGGAAGTTATATTCTGTCTGGCTCTCCTGTGCCCAAGCCATCGTTGTCGATGCTATAAGGAAGAGAGTGAAAATGAGCTTTTTCATTTAATCTACTTTAATTTATCGGCAAAGATACATCTTTTTCCGAATATCTTATTAATTTTGTCAGTCGAAAGTGGTGCTAAGGGCTATTGCACATTCGGACAAACAAGCCGACTTGCAGCTTTCCCGTCAGCATTTCAACACCGTGTCTTAGCGAAGAAGAAGGTTCGTTGCAGAGCCTGAAACCTTCATCAGACACTCTTTTATAACGAGTTTCGGCTCTTTTTAGTGTTCAGAATTGGAAATAAAGAAAACAAATAAGGCAGATTTAGAGAACAAGCGATGGATAGGTTTCGTGCTTGGGCTTGTCTGTGCGCTTTCAATATTCTTTGTTGCAATGGAATATTCCGATGAAAATACAAGCGATTCCGAGAAACTCATCGACTTGGTAAAAGACCTTGAACTGAAAGATACGGAACTTCTGCCTGCCATTGACCAACAGGATTTGGCTGCTGAGAAGGAAGATAAGAAGCCAACGATGGAGGATATGCTGAATATGAAGCGCAGCGAAACGCCACAGAAGGTTACACCGAAGGAAATCGGCAGTATGGATTCAAACGATGACAAGACGGCTGCGCCCAATGTGAGCAACGTTCCTGTGCTTACGACGGAACCGACTACGATTCCCGACCCTCCGACGGTTTCGGAAGTGGACAAGGAAGAGAAGAACAAGATGACCGACAAGAACTCCGATGAGGAACTGGAACGATACGATGACAAGGTAAGCAAGCGCATTCTGTCCGATACGCCAACCCCTCCGGGAGGATGGAGTGAGTTTATGAAATGGCTTACTTCGAGCATCAAATATCCGATTTCGGCAAAGAATGCAAACAAGCAAGGCATTGTAAACGTAACGTTTATCATAAATGCAGACGGATCGGTAAGTGATGTAAAGATAAAGAACGGAAAAACACCCGAGTTCGACAACGAAGTGCTGCGTGTGGTGCGCACGATGGGAAAATGGAAACCGGGTATTGAAAACAATAAACCTTGTCGGTCGATGATAGAAGTGCCCGTAGTTTTCTCGCTGTAAGGCTTCGACTGCGCAACATTTCTTTCACAGTTGTCCTACACCTTATATAATATAGGACAATAATTTTAATACTTTTCCGTTATTGAGAATACAAAATTAATCTGAAAATATCAAAATCTGACATATATGTACACATCAGAAGAACTTCTAAAGAAAGTAAACGATTATCTGGCAGGGCTTACTTACGGTCGCAAACCCGCAAGTCTGTACGAGCCAATCAAGTATGTGTTGGACTTGGGAGGCAAGCGTATCCGTCCGGTATTGATGCTCTTGGCGTATAACCTTTATAAGGACAATCCTGAAACAATACTTTCCTCTGCCTGTGCATTGGAAACCTACCATAACTACACGCTCCTTCACGACGACTTGATGGATGAAGCACCTATTCGCCGTGGTCAGCAGACGGTACATAAGAAGTGGAACGACAATCAGGCGATACTTTCCGGCGATTCAATGTTGGTGCTTGCGTATGAAAGACTGGTGCAATGCGATGCCAAACATCTTAATGCCGTGCTTCCTCTATTCACGGAAACGGCATTGGAGATAGGCGAAGGGCAGCAATATGATATGGAATTTGAAAACCGTAATGACGTTACGGTGGACGAATATATCGAAATGATTCGCCTGAAAACCAGTGTTCTGCTGGCCTGTGCTATGAAAATGGGAGCTATTCTTGCCGATGCGCCATCCGAAGATGCCGAAAATCTCTATAAGTTCGGCGAACAGATAGGTCTCGCTTTTCAGTTGCAGGACGACTATCTCGATGTTTACGGCGATTCAAAGGTATTTGGAAAGAAGATCGGTGGAGACATCGTTTCAAACAAAAAGACCTATATGCTCATCACGGCTTTCAATCAGGCAAACGATGAACAACGCTCACTCCTTGAACATTGGATTGGTCAGGAAGAGTTCGATGCTGAGGAAAAGATTGCAGCCGTAACGAAATTGTACAACGAAATAGGGATTGACAGACTTGCAAAGGAAAAGATTGACGATTATTTTGAACTAAGCAAGAAATATCTCGAGGGGGTAAACATTCCCGAGGAACGCAAAGCTGCGCTGAAAGCATACGCAGCCGATATGATGAAGAGACAAAAGTAGAGAAACCATATTCGCTGTTTCTTATCGCTTTTTCCACCAATTTGCCAATCCTGATACTTTATTAAACATTCAGAAATGCCTTACAGACGACTTCCAAAAACCGATGCTGCACGCCTGAAAGCGTTGAAAACATTGTTGGAAAACAATGAAATATATACTGTCCGAAACAAATTCATAGACTGGAAACTGCTGAATCAGGCACAACCTCTGCACGACAGACTGCTCACTGCCATTGAGCAGTACAGGATTTCTATGTCGTCGCAGGTGCGGAATGCGAAGAAGATGGACGGACTGCAAAAGCGTGCGCTGATGTATCTCAGCCATTTCATTCAGGTTTTGCTGATGTCCGTAGAACGAGGAGAGATTAAGCGCAGTCAATTAGTGCTTTACGGTTTCGATGAAGATACTACAACGCTCCCGAATCTGAAAAACAATGTGGGATTATTGGAATGGGGACCGAAAGTTATAGAAGGCGAAAAGGCACGCCAAAAGAAGGGAGGCCGCCCCATCTATAACCCGTCAATCGGTATGGTTTCCACTCATTTCGACATTTATCAAGAGGTGCGTAATTCGCAGAAGCGTCTCCAACAGCGTACCTTCAAAGCCCATCAAGACATATCAAAGCTGCGTCCGGAAATCGACGAACTGCTCTTGGAACTATGGAACGCCATAGAAAACCACTTTGCAGAGCTTCCTCCGGAACAGAAATTCAACGAGTGCAGAAAATTTGGCGTGGTATATTATTACCGTCGGCACGAAGAAAATCTTTATTAAGACGATGTTAAAATCTCACAGTCCCAGTATCTCTATCCTTCTGTAAGAGATTTTCTGCTCTTTTACGAGAAACTCACTATTCTTTTTAAAGCCTCTCCCCTATCTCTTTGCGAGAAACTCCTCTGCCTTGCTCAGGTCTTCAGGCGTATCAATACCTACGGTTTCTATATCTGTCAAGCCCACCTGAATCCTGTAACCGTTCTGAAGCCATCGCAACTGTTCCAATCCTTCGGCAAGCTCAAGGCTCGACTGTGGCAGTTTCGTAATTTGGCGCAACACCTCTGAGCGATAGGCATAAAGCCCGATATGCTTCAGGAAAGGATAACTTTCGAGCCAGTCTTTTTCTTCCTTGCCACGAATGTACGGAGCCAACGCACGGGTAAAATACATTGCATAGCCGTTGTTGTCCAGAATAATCTTAGGCGAATTGGGATTTCGTGCAGCCTCGATGCTCTCAAATCTTTTTCCCAATGTAGCAATCTGCGTTCTGTCGTCCTCAAAACAGGAGATTACCGTTTCTATCTGGCTTTTCTGAATGAAAGGCTCGTCTCCCTGAATATTGATTACCACGTCGAACCCACCTCCAATCTTTTCAAGTGCCTCTGCAATACGGTCGGTTCCACTCTGATGGTCGGAACGCGTCATAACAACATTCGCGCCAAGCGATTCCACCGTATTATATATGCGCTCATCATCGGTTGCCACCCAAACCTCATCAAGCACCTCTTGAACCTGTTCGATTACTCTCTGGATAACATATTTACCTCCCAATTTTGCCAAAGGTTTGCCGGGAAAGCGTGTAGACGCATAGCGTGCGGGAATTATTCCAATTACTTTCATTTTTTATTTTCTGTTTAAAGTCGAAGCAAAGTTACGATAAGTTTTCCACAATAGCTTTGCTTCCCGAGATTTATATTCTGTAATACCAAAACAAAAGTTTGTTCAACCAAGAATAGGAAAACCTGAACCACCGATAGGAACTCACAGGTTTGCCGCCGAAACTCAATATAAAGTCGCGGTATTGGCTGTGATTAAACGGCAAACCGATATTAAGAAAGTGCAGATGATCCTGTCCGATTGCATACATTTCCTTGAGCGCACACCATATAGTGGCGTAATGAGGATAGAACAAAGCATACCTTTTCTTGAGCGAAGTCTCGAACCACAGCATCGACTCCTTTCCCGAATCCACGATAACGCTGCCTCCGATAATCTTATCCTTATAGAGCGTTACGAAAATATGTCCGTTGGCACTCGCTCCAATGAGCTGAAAAAGTTTCTCATTCGGAATGTAACGCTGTTTTCTGAATCGGTAATAGCCTTTCACCAATTTGTAGAAAGCCCTTATCTCCTCATTGCTTTGGGCTTCACGGGTCGTAATTCCCGAATCCCACGCCTTCTTCAAACGCTTGACGGTCTTCTTGGAAAGTCTTTCCTCTGGGGCTTTGCTGTGCAGCGAATTGTGAATCTGCGACCACGGTATGGGCACAAAGTTATGGCTCCGCAGGCATTTATAGCCGAACATCTTCTGCGAAATGTCGCTCACTTCCACGTGCGTGCAACGGTGTTTGCGGAGATATGCCATCAGCGTATCGAACATACAGGTAAAAACCTTCAGCTTCTCCACAACATTTTTCTCGACACTCTCCTCGTAAACACCCTCTCCATAGACACGTCCGTAGTCCAATAGATGGAAAGGAACGAACCGCCACCGATGGCGGATCGTTGCCAGAAGCTGCCCTATCGTTTTTCCGTCTTCACGAACGGCTACAACCATACACGGAGACATACCTGGCGTACGCTCCAGAATCCCAAACAGCTCCTGACTATGAAAGAAATTGCCAAAAGTAAGTTGTGGAAGGTCTCTACTGTCGGTTATAATACGAATCGTCATAAATCCTCCTTAGCTGCAAAAATAGTAAATGTTTTCTAAAAAAGCAACCTACATCGTGTTTTTTGACTGTCTTTTAGTAATTTTGTAGTATTATGAAAATAGTATTGATAGGTGCCGGCAATCTGGCCACCTGCCTTGGAAGGGCACTTCAGCTTGCAAAACACGAGATACGTCAGGTGTACAGCCGGACGCTTTCCTCGGCTCAGCAACTGGCAGACAGGCTCAACGCTGCTGCCGTCTCTGACATAGAAGAGGTAACGAAAGATGCCGACCTCTACATTATTGCTGTCAAAGACAGTGCGTTGGAATCCGTAATTCGGCAGTTGTGCGTGGGCAGAGAGGAGCGCATTTTCGTGCATACGGCAGGCTCTATGCCGATGAACATTTTCAGCGGCAGGGCAAAGCACTTTGGAGTAATCTATCCTATGCAGACCTTTTCCAAAGCGCGTGAGGTTGATTTCAGGGAAATTCCCATTTTCCTCGAAGCCAGTTCGGAATCCGTTTATGCAGAAATCAACGAACTGGCACGAAGCATTTCAAGCAGAATTTACAAGCTGAACAGCGCAGACAGACGCTACCTGCACCTGTCTGCCGTATGGGCGTGCAATTTCGTAAACCATTGCTATAACATTTCATCGGAAGTGCTTGAGCAGAAATGCATTCCCTTCAGCGTAATGCTCCCATTGATAGACGAGACTGCACGGAAAATACACACGATGCAGCCGAGAGATGCCCAGACCGGACCTGCCGTCCGCTACGACGAAAACGTGATTCGCGCACAGATGGAGCTGATGGGTTTCGATGCCGACTCGCAGAAACTGTACGAAAGCCTGTCTGTCAATATTCACAAAAAGAACAACAAATAAATTTCAATACAATGATCAACTACGATTTAAAGAAAATCCGTGCAATAGTATTCGACGTAGACGGCGTGCTCTCTGCCGGAACCGTCGCTATGGATGCGAAGGGCGAACCTATCCGGACAATGAACATCAAGGATGGATACGCCATTCAACTGGCAGAAAAGCTCGGACTGAAAATCGCCATTATGACCGGAGGACGCAATGAGGAGATTCGCCTGCGCTATGAATACCTCGGCGTGAAAGACGTGCTCCTGAACTGTTCGGTAAAAATCAGACATTGGAAGGGCTTTACGGACAAGTACGGCTTGAAAGACGAGGAGATTATCTACGTGGGCGACGATATTCCTGACTACGAAGTGATGCGCCGCGCCGGCTGTTCGTGCTGTCCCAAGGACGCTTGTTCCGACATCAGGGAAATTGCAACCTACGTGAGCGATACGGAAGGAGGCTACGGCGTGGCGCGCGACGTGATAGAACAGGTGCTGCGAGCACAGGGAAAATGGAAAATGGAGGGTAAAGCCTTCGGATGGTAACAAACTGTAAGACCAAGAACATAGAAACGATGCCTTTCAAGAACTATAACATAATTCTCGCAAGCAATTCCCCACGCAGAAAGGAATTGCTTGCCGGACTGGATATTGACTTCAAGGTCAGTGTGTTGCCCGATATTTCGGAAGATTATCCCGACGATATTCCGGCATCGGACATTGCCCGATACATCAGCGAACAGAAGGCAAAAGCCTACAAGAGCCTTATCGGCGAGAACGATTTGGTTATCACCGCCGATACAGTAGTGATAGTGGGCGACGACATTCTGGGCAAACCGAAATGTGAGGAAGAAGCACGGGAGATGCTCGAAAAGATCAGCGGGCGCACGCATCAGGTGGTTACGGGTGTCTGCCTGACCACGAAAGCCTTCCAACGCAGCTTCAGGGTTTCCACAAACGTAACGTTCAAGCAGCTCAAGGACGAGGAAATATCCTATTACATTGAGCACTACAAGCCTTACGATAAGGCAGGAGCTTACGGCATTCAGGAATGGATAGGCTATGTGGGCGTTACCTCTCTCGAAGGCAGCTATTTCAACGTGATGGGACTGCCCGTTCAGAGAATCTGGGAAGAACTGACTGCGTGTTTGGGAAGTGAAGAAAACAATTAGAGCGTCCATTGGCGATGTTCGGAAAACAACGGATATGGATTGCTGACTTGTAAAAATAGATTACCAAAAAACGCACATTTTCTTTTTTCAAACCAGAGAAAATACGGCAGAATCTGAACGCTTGAAAATCATTTTTCGCAATTTTGCAATGCAATCTTCCGAAGAACGTACTGCATTCTTGCGAAGAACGGAAACCGTTTGTGCAAGAACAACGCCCGAAACTATGAGGAATTGAAGCGAAAAGATAGTCGAAAAGTCGGTTTTATAAGTCTATTTGAGAATTATTTTTATTCCTTTTAATGCACAAAGCTAAATCTTCAGGCACATATACCTGATTATCAACAAACTAAGATTGCACACTCATAACTCGCTGATTTGAAAAATGAAAATATTTTATTCAGAATATGCGAGTTTTAGAGCGTCTTTTGTCAAGATTATTCACAGAGTTTTGGATAAGAAAGCAAGGGCATTCTTTCATCGTTTTCGGCTCGTTCTGAATTTAGAATCGCAGCAGTTCATAGGCGTACTTACAAACAAAAGAATATAAATAGAAAGTGCCTGCATCCGATTGAATGCAAGCACTTTCCGTTTGATTGATTATATGATTACTGGAATAAGCGTAAACGGCTTACTTCTGCGTTACTTCCACAATCTTTGTTGGGGCTTTCTCCTTGTTTCTACGGTTCACAACAGTAACGACTGCCTGTGCAAGATTGATGAAGGCCTGTCCGGTTACGGTGTCAATCTGCGTTGCAGCCGGCGTACCCTTGTCGCCGTTTTCGCAAATGCTCTGCACAATAGGAATCTGAGCGAGCAGCGGACATTCCATCTCTTCTGCCAGTTTCTTCGCTCCGTCCTTGCCGAATATGTAGTATTTATTGTTTGGAAGCTCGGCAGGAGTAAACCACGCCATATTCTCTACCAGTCCAAGGATAGGCACATCCACCTTTTCATTCCGGTACATATCTATACCCTTGCGCGCATCTGCCAAGGCAACGTTCTGCGGAGTGGACACAATCACGGCACCGGTAATTGCCAGAGTCTGGAGCAACGTCAGATGAATGTCGCTCGTTCCGGGTGGTGTGTCGAGGATAAAGTAGTCGAGTTCGCCCCAATCGCCGTCGGCAATCAGTTGCTTCAGCGCATTGGATGCCATACTGCCGCGCCACAAAGTAGCTGTATCGGGATTGACAAAGAAACCCACGGAAAGGAGTTTCACGCCGTATTTCTCCACCGGTTCTATCAACTGGCGGCCTTCTTTCTCGACGGCATACGGACGAACGTCCTCAACGCCGAACATCTTGGGCATACTCGGACCGAAAATATCGGTGTCGAGCAGTCCCACCTTGTAGCCGAGCCGCGCCAAAGCGATGGCAAGATTGGCAGAAACGGTGCTCTTTCCTACTCCGCCCTTGCCCGAACTTACTGCAATCACGTTCTTTACCTGTGGCAGCATCTTGCCAACTTCGGGACGTGGTGCCGACTTGAACTCGGTCTTGATTTCCACTTCCACATCCTTGCTCACGGAGTAATGAATCTGCGCCTCGACAGCCTTGAGCGTAGACTTCATAAACGGGTCTGTCTCGCGTGGGAAAAGCAGCGTAATCGTTGCCTTCATTCCGTTGATTCTCACATCATCGGCAAGCATTTCGCTCTCGATAATATTCTTTTTAGTTCCGGGATATACCACCTGCGCCAACGCATCGGTAATGAGTTTTGGATATAGTGTCATAATCTTAAATCATATATTTTGTATAGTTATCTGCAAAGATACGAAAAAAGCGGGAGATAGAGGTGTGAAAAGAAGTTATATTTCGTTGCAACAGTCATTGAATACGGCTTAAAATTAAGCAGAGAAGGGGCTGAATTTGCATCGTTTGCTATTTTTTTGTAACTTTGTGGAAAAGGAAAAGAATTATGATTACAGTTCCGGAATACAAAGAGATTGAAGCAATCGGCGAATATCTGAAGGGCGTTCCCTTCGACGTAAGCCGACAGTCGCTCTATTCGGCAGCAGAACTTTATAAGGGATACGACATCCGTCGTGAGAAATCATTTAATGAATGCTACGACAGAATTGTGTATCAGCATTATATGCGAAATGGAAAACGTGCTGAAAATGCGAACGAAGCATTGGCCCGCTCGCTTCACGACCATCATATCAGCGTGGCAACAGACCGTTTTCTTGACGTCCACGACCGACATCTGTGCGTAGGAATAATGGGAGGACACGCATTGCTGCGAACCGACAGGATGTATAAGGAAATCGTTATGATAAGCAAACGGCTGACCGAACTGGGATTCGTAATGATAAGCGGGGGTGGTCCGGGAGCTATGGAAGCAGCTCATTTAGGCGCGTGGATGGCAGGTAGGAGCGCAACCGAGGTGCAGACGGCTCTCAACATTCTTGCCCCTGCTCCGTCTTTTCGCAATGAGGGTTGGCTGAGAACGGCATTTGAGGTTATCGGCAAATATCCACAGACGTACTTTGAAAGTCTTGGCATTCCAACTTGGCTCTACGGACACGAGCCGTCTACGCCCTTTGCCACGCATATAGCCAAACTGTTTGAAAACAGTATTCGCGAAGACAGCATCCTTACGTTTGCCTACGGTGGCATCATCTACACACCGGGAAGTGCCGGAACTATGCAGGAAATATTTCAGGAGGCCGTGCAGAACCATTATCTGTCGTTCGGATTTGCCAGTCCTATGGTGTTTATGGGCAAGGATTTCTGGACAAACGAACTGCCCATTTATCCTCTTTTGCAGCAACTGATGGAAAAAGGCAAGTACAAGAATCTGCTTCTGTCGCTGTCTGACGACTCCGAAGAAATCATTTCGGAGATTGTGAGATTCCGTGCATCCAAGAAGTAATCAGCAATGAGTATCTTCAGGCAGTGGATAACGCCGACGGAATTGAAAAAATCACAAAACATTCGCCGTGCTTGACTAAAATAAGTACCTTTGCAAAGTAATAATTACTTGATAATGAAACTGAACAAATTATTCGTCGTATTGGCAACTTTCGCTGCCGTACTCACGTCGTGCGTCAATGCTGATACACAAAGTATGGAGATTCCTGCGAGACTTCAGGATCGTCCGGAGCAGATTCTCAAAAGAAAGGCTTATACAGTATCGTACAACAAAGACACGAAATGCGCTAATTGGGTGGCTTGGCATCTGACAAAGGAGCATACCTATGGGCGCAATCAACGTTCGCAGGATATGTTTGAAGAGGATTTTCAGGTGGCAACGCCACGTGCAACGAAAAATGATTATTACAATTCGGGATTCGACAGAGGGCATCTTTGTCCGGCTGCCGATACGAAATGGGACAATACTGCGCTGAAAGAGTCGTTCTATCTCACGAATATCTGTCCGCAAAACCATAACCTGAACAAATACGAATGGAATGACATTGAGATGCTTTGTCGCTCTTGGGCACGCAAATACGGCTCTGTCGATGTGGTTTGTGGCCCTGTCTACTATGCAGACAAAGCTCCGAGAATCATCGGAAAAGGCAAAGTTCGTGTTCCCGATGCGTTCTTTAAAGTAGTTTTGTGCCGAAACAGTGGCGCGAAAGCCATCGGATTTCTCTACAAGAACGTGGGCAGCAAGCAGAATGTGTACGACTGCATCCGTACCGTAGACGAAATAGAGAAGCTCACAGGCATTGATTTCTTCCCTATGCTGGACGACAATACCGAGAAAAAGGTCGAAGCAAGTTCAGACATAAAGGCTTGGACGCCCAGTTATCCTAAGCGATACAGCAAGTAAACACGCATCCGATTTAATGCAGAAGCAATGTGCTTTCTCTCAAAAAATAATAGTTTTTCAAGGAAAAAGTAATGGGTTCTCAAAGAAAAAATAATAGATTTTCAGAGATATGGAGGGTTTACGGTAATCATAAGACCATAAAACACCCCATTGCTTTAGGATTGAAGGAACAAGGCAGAGCATAGAAAACGGGGAAACGAAGTGGCAACGCCCTGAAGTTATCCGACGAACCGGATGCCTTCACGTAATTTATACAAAATATTGGTGCGTGATAGCTTTTTTATCCGTTTTTCTTTTAACATTCGTTTTGTTGTTGTATCTTTGCATTTCACGGATTTTTATCTGAATAATGAGAATGTTCATCTGATAATAAAGATACTCAAAAAATGAAAGAAGAACAGAAACAAGGACATAAGAGTGGTGGAATGCTCAGCGTTATTGCTGCTTTGGGAGCAAACATACTGGTTGCAATATCTAAATTTGTGGGTTATGCGCTTTCAGGCTCAACGGCAATGCTGAACGAATCCATACACAGTATTGTGGATTGCGGCAATCAGGTGTTGCTCTTGATAGGAAACAAGCAGGCACAGAGAGAAGCAACTGAAATACATCCGTTCGGTCAGGCACGTGCAAAATACTTTTACAGCACCATCGTGGCAATGATGTTGTTCTTCGGTGGTGGTGCATTGGGAATTATGGAAGCCTCCGAGAAGTTGTTTCACAGCGACCACAGCGTGGAAAACACGTGGCTGGTAATGGGTATTCTTCTTTTTGGCTTTATCGTAGAAATGTTCAGCTTGCGCGTTGCATTCAAGGAAATAAAGGAACTGAACAAGGATAATCTTCCATTGTTCACGTTTCTGAAGGAAAGCCGACACAGCGAAATACTGATAATCTTCGTGGAAGATTCCTGCGCCGTACTGGGTTTGCTGCTCGCAATGGCGGGAATGTTCCTCAGCCACATTACAGGAAATCCGTTCTTCGATGCACTTTCCGGTCTGTTCATCGGCATTCTGCTCTGCTGTGCAGCCCTCTTTCTCGCCCGAGAGTTTTACAGTCTGATGGTTGGAGAAAGCGCAACGAACAAGGATTTGGCTATTATAAGAAAGTCTTTTGAGCGCGATGAGATTTCCAAACTCATATCCCTGAAGACTATTCATCTAAGTCCCAGCGACGTTTTAATGACTGCAAAGATAGATGTAAAGTCTGAATACGAGCCACAGACCACTACGCTGATAAACGATATAGAGAAGAACGTGCGCGATAGTCTGAAGGAATACAAGATGTATATCTACATTGAGACTGACAAGTACAAGGAAGACTACAAGAGATAAATACAAATTCCGATTAAGACTGTTGAAAATAAGCGCATTATCTTCCATCATTGAAGCATACCTATGCGCTGAAGAAAATGTAATTGCCACAAGAATGCCCGAAACCACCAACAAGAAGAAATTGTAATATTCGGCATACAGCAATACAAAATGATAACCCTTACAATTAAATTATGAGCAAATTCCACCTACTCGACATCATTTATTTCTGTGGCGAACACGAAGGAAAGTTCACGGATGGCATTGCCGTTCTGTCGATGCCTGTTTGCCTTGCCCTAAGTCTGCCGTTGCTTTATCTTGAAAGCTTTTGGATTTTCATTCCGTCTACCATTATTTGGGCTGTTGTGTTCAAGATTACCAAATATTTTTATAACACGAGGGAACGCCGTACAATGGTACTCGAACATTACAGTGGTTCCGTTTATGATAACAAAACCCTTGCCCCACTCGTTGTCATAGCCTATTGGACAATCATTCCCCTCTTGGCACTCCTCGCATACATCTTTTTTCATCCACAATTATAAGTCCGATACCATCCATAAATCCAACGGTTTGTTTTAATAACAGTTAAAACAAACCGTTTTTTATATAAAAAATCCATTATTGTTGACTTACACTTATTCTATATTTTCATTTCTAATGGAAATAAATTATCTTTGTATCAATCAAAATAAGACTTAACAACACATATTAATATGTATATAGAAAAAATTGACAGTCCGAAAGACTTGAAGGATTTAAGCATCGAACAACTTTCTGTATTGGCCGACGAAGTCCGTGCAGGTGTGCTGAACAGAGTAAGTAATCACGGCGGACACGTGGGGCCTAACCTCGGTTTTACCGAAGCTACCGTGGCATTGCACTACGTTTTCAACGCACCGGAAGACAAGATTGTATTCGACATCTCACACCAGAGCTATCCTCACAAGATGCTCACAGGCCGCAAGGAAGGCTTCCTTGATGTAAGCAAAATCAATTCCATATCAGGTTATTCCTCTCCTTTGGAAAGTCCGGAATACGACAACTTTGAAATCGGACACACCTCCACGTCGGTTGCCCTCGCATCCGGCTTGATTAAAGGCAGGGACATACTCGGTGGAACAGAGAATGTGATTGCAGTGATTGGCGATGGTTCGCTGTCGGGAGGCGAAGCATTCGAAGGACTGGACACGGTTGGCGAACTCGGCACCAACGCCATCATCATCGTGAACGACAATGAAATGAGCATTGCCGAGAACCACGGCGGACTCTACGGGCATCTGCGCGAACTGCGCGAAAGCAAAGGACTGTGTGCCAACAACTATTTCAAGACGCTCGGCTTCGATTACACGTATCTGGAGGAAGGAAACGATGTAGGAAAACTCATCGAAGCATTCCAAAAAGTAAAGGATATAGACCATCCTATCGTGGTACATATCCATACAGAGAAGGGGCACGGATATGCTCCCGCAGTCGCAGACAAGGAGTCTTGGCATTGGAATTTCCCATTCAATCTCGAAGACGGCAGTCCCAAGAAGCAGCGAGGCAGCGGCGAATACATACCACAGATGCTCGGCAAATGGCTATTTGAGGAAACAAAGCGCGACCCGAAACTTGTTTGCATCTCTGCCGGCGTGCCTGCCATCCTCGGATTCAACGAGGAAATCAGAACAAAGATGGGCAAGCAGCACATCGACGTGGGCATTGCAGAGGAAGAAGCCGTGGCACTGGCTTCCGGAATGGCGAAGCGCGGAGCACATCCTGTGTTTACTACCCACGCAACATTTATGCAGCGCACCTACGATCAGCTCTGTCAGGACCTCGCCGTGAACGGCAATCCGGCTGTAATCAATGTTACGGGTTCGTCCATCTACGGTATGAACGATTTCACACACATCTGTTTCTTCGATATTCCGATGATAAGCCACATCCCGAATCTCGTCTATCTTGCCCCGACTACCTACGAAGAGCTTATCGCAATGGAGAGCTGGGCTATCAGACAGGAGCAATACTCGGTTGCAATCCGTGTTCCAGAATATGGAGCACACCACGCCAAGGAGCCGGTTGATACGGATTATTCAGACCTTAACAAGTTCAAGGTGGCTCATCGTGGCAACACGGTAGCTGTCGTTGCGGCAGGCGACTTCTATCAGAAGGGCGAAGCTGTGGTAAAGGCTTTGCAGACTGACGGAATCGACGCTACACTGATTAATCCCCGCTATCTTTCGGGAATCGACGAAGCCTTGCTGGAAGACCTGAAGAAAGACCACCAACTGGTGGCAACCATCGAAGATGGTTCGCTCGATGGTGGTTTTGGCGAACGTATCGCCCGTTTCTATGGTCCTTCAGACGTGAAAGTGCTCTGTTTCGGTGTGAAGAAACAACTCTACGACCGTTACGACGTGGAAGAAGTTCTGCGCGAGAACCATCTGACCGACGAGCAGATTGTTGAGGATATCAAGCGCATCATCAAATAAAGTTCGGAAGTCTCAATACGATTTGTAAGTGTCTGAAAATCAGATAGTAGAACAATGATTTCCATTCTTGCGAAGATTGCATTCCATTCTTCGCAAGAATGCACGGCAAACGTGCGAAGATTGCAAGCCATTCTTCGGACAATTAAAAATCGTATATAAATCCGTCTGCAATGAATGGTCTATGGATTATATCGCTTGGTCGCACTTTTAAGAATAGAAGACAGTAATACCCCATCGCCTGATTAGTGAAAATCTAATCAGGCGATTTCCTTTTGTTGTACTGATAATCCCTTAATTCTTTGGTAGTATTGGATATTTTGAGTAATTTTGTCCGGTCTGTATGTGTTGTTGCAGCAGATAAACAGAGAAAATTTGAAAGAAAGTATGAGTTCAAATTCAGGAAATAAACCTACCTATACCACACCGGTCGCCATCTGTGCCGGTGTACTCTTCTTCGGTTCGCTGTTGCTCACCTGCCTGATGGCTACCCGCGATATGGCACCGCCACGCAAATACGAGGTGGATATGACGGGTACGATTATCGGTGTAGACACAACATCGAAGATTCCCGTGCTGACAAAGGAAGAAGCAAAGGAAGTTGAAATAAAGGAAAACAAGAAGGTGGATTACGTGGAACCACCGAAAACGGAAGCTGAAGACATCCCTGCTCCGGAACCTATCACGCTTCCGGCTGCCCCTCCTCCTATTATGGAAAGCGAAAATGCAGCTTCTGCTGCACCAACTGCCACGGCTCCGAAGACGGAAACCAAGATTCAGTCTCCGAAGATTGAACCAATAGAATAAGAAGATACAAAAAAGAGTTCGGGATTGTCTCGAACTCTTTTTGTATATTAAGCTGCAATTCTACTGATTCCTTGCAGATTTATGCGCAAAATCGTCAGTATCTTGCCATCTATTCTCTATCCGAAACACGGATTTTTCCTTATTTCTTCACAAGAATATAAGAAGTCAATGGAGAGAGTGTACCCTTCAAAATGCCTTTTTTTACGCTGAACATCTTACCGGAAACCTCATCCTTGTACTTGCCGTTGGGAAGACTTGTTGCAAGGCTTATCGTCTGTGGCTCTGAAGATATGTTCAGCAACGCCACACCTTTCTTACCGCGGGCAACCTCTACCACCTTTCCGTTGTCCGAATACACAAGCATCTCGGGCTGTCCGTGCATAGCCTTGCGGAATTTGTTCACGGCAGCAACTTCCGGATGCTTGAAAGCATCGTTTCCTTTCTTACCGATAATGTTGTTTCCCCATACGTTTTCAGGCGAACTTCCGTCAGGACGGGAATAGAACAACGGCACACCATACTGCCGTGCAGTAATAAACACCCATCCCATTCTTATCTGTGCATCCGTCAGATGAGCCGATTCGTGGGCATTGCAGTAAGTATCGTGCGACTCAACCCACGTGATAAGCTGACTCGGCTTTGCAGGATGGCAGTAGGTTGCTATCTCATCCTTCTTCCATTCGTTGCCCTCGAGCGCGTAACGGATGCACCATCCCATAGAACTCGCAGTAACTGCGCCAATCGCATCGGCGTATTCTGCCTCCTTGACGTTTCTGTCTTGCAGCACTTCGCCGTAGATAAACAAGTCTTCTCTCGGCATTGAGAGCGTCAGACCTTTCACGGCTTTCTTGCCCGTAGCCACTTCCCAGAAGTCGTTTTGCGTTGCTTTCGGATCCTTCGGGTCGCTGGGCAGTCCGATGTGCTTCGCCGTATCGTAGCGGAAACCACGCACACCACAACTGATAAGGTCGTTTACGTAGGTCATATAATAGTGTTGAAAATCAGGATTCTCCGTATTCACATCGGGCAATCCTCCCATCTGTCCGGTCGTACATTGCAAACGGTCGTTGTAATCCTTGATTTCATCAAAGCCGGCCTTGTGATAAAGGTTGTCGTGTCCTCCTACGGCAGCATCCAGAGCATCCTCCACCTGACAGTCGTTGAGAGCCGTATGGTTAGGCAATACATCCACTATGATGCGAATGCCGTACTTGTCTGCTTCCCTGCAGAGTGCCACAAGGTCATCGCGCGTCCCTACATTGTAGTTTCCAATCTTCCAGTCTGTGGGCTGATAGTGGTAATACCACTTGCCTTTGCCGAACAGTTGATTGCCACCACCTTTGTCTCGGCTCACTTCCGTTACGCAATGCTGGGCAGGCGAAGTCTGAATTACGGTGTAACCTGCCTCTGCAATATCCTTCATATTCTCACGAATGGTGTTGAAAGACCAACACCAAGAATGGAGAATCACGTCGTCATTATTGGTTTGCACCGATTGCTGTGCATAAGCACCCTGAAACTGAAATGCAAGGGCTGCTAAAAGTAAAGGAATTTTCTTCATTTGTCGTTATCTGTTAATATTTGGTTCAACTTCGTTTCATATATTCTTGTTGAGCGTCTTTTGCGCTGCGTCTACTTCATCTCATATACTTCGCCGGGCGTTTTTCGCTTCAGCACTTCCAGTCCGAAGTCCTTTCCCGGCACAATTCCGTTTGCCCTGAGAATCGACTCAATGGTTTTTCTTGCCAATTCAGGATGATTGTTCTCATCGCTCAAGTGGCAAAGCCATACATATCGCAGTTCGGGAGTGGCGTTTTCAGCAAGCAGCGTGGCGCATTCGCCATTGCTCAGATGTCCGATTGGACCACTGATGCGCTCCTTCAGATAGGCAGGATAAGGGCCGGCAGCCAATTTTTCCGGCTCGTGATTGGCTTCAATCACCAGATAGTTAGCCAAACCTACATACTTCCGTATCTCTTCCGTAACGTGCCCACAGTCGGTTACGAGCGTGAACCTGATTCCTTCGTGCTCGATATAGTAGCCCACGCAGTCGGTACTGTCGTGAGGAACAGCAAAGGGAGTTACCGTAAACTCGCCTATCCGATATTCCCGGTTCTTCTCTATGAGGCGAACCGACTCGGGATTCACTTTCTTACGGATGCACCAGTTACGGTCGATGCCTGCGTGTACCTCCTTTGTGGCGTAAACCGGCAGCTTATGGTCTGCACTGAACGACCCAACAGACTTCACGTGGTCTGCGTGGTCGTGTGTTACCAGTATATTATGTATCATTGATAATTGAAGTCCGTAATCGTGGAAATGCTTCTTCATAGTTCTGATACCCACCCCGCAATCTATTATAAGGGCGTCAGTATCAGAATATAAGAGATAGCAATTACCACTACTACCACTTCCGATAGACAAAAATTTCAGCATTATTGAAAAATATTTAATGCAAAATTAACAAAAGAAATCAAGACTACAAAAACATCCCCTTGCTTTCTCCGTGCTTTTTCATATTATTAAGATGTAAAAAAAGCAACAGAATATGTCCCTTCTGCCATTTTCAACCGACTACTTTGCAGCATATTAAAAATAATGAGTATCTTTGCAGCAATTCACTTGAAAGAAAAACGGCAGAAATCAACGATTGTTTGCCACTATCTTAAAAGGTGGTTTCCACAATCAAAATACGAAATAAAGAAAATGTACGGAACAGTTTTAGGATTAATGATCCCCCTCTTGGGGACTGTTTTAGGCTCGGGCTTCGTGTTCTTTATGCGCGACGAGATGCCTCCACGCCTTCAGAAGGCTCTTCTTGGCTTTGCATCGGGCGTGATGGTGGCTGCGTCTATCTGGTCGCTCATCATTCCTTCGATGGAAATGGTGGAAGACGATATGGGAAAGATGCGAATCATCCCTGCCGTGGGAGGATTTCTGTTGGGCATTGCTTTTCTGCTTGTCATCGACTTCATCACTCCTCACCTCCATTTAGGCAGCAATACGCCCGAAGGACCGAAGAGTAAGCTCAGCCGAACGGCGATGCTTACCTTTGCCGTAACCATACACAATCTGCCTGAAGGTATGGCTGTGGGCGTTGTTCTTGCCGGTGCGCTGCAGGCAGGGAGTGCCATTTCCACCACGGCCGCCCTTGCAATGGCGATAGGTATTGCCATTCAGAACGTTCCCGAAGGTGCGATTATCTCGATGCCGATGCGAGAGGCCGGAAACTCCAAGCTGAAATCGTTCATCATCGGTTCGTTGAGCGGCATTGTAGAACCTCTCGGCGGCATCCTCGTGATTCTTCTTGCAAGCACTATCGTGCCTGCCCTGCCCTACCTGCTCAGCTTCGCAGCCGGCGCAATGCTCTATGTCGTGGTGGAAGAACTCATACCTGAAGCCTCGGAGGGCGAGCATTCCAATCTCTCCACCATCGGTTTTGCCATCGGTTTTGCCCTTATGATGACGCTCGATGTGGCATTGGGATAGTATGCACGGCAGAAACGACAACCAACCTAAGCCGAAAACACATTCCATTTCTGTGAATTTTATTGACAAAAGTCTCTCCATAATTCGTTTATTTTGAGCAAAATATTTTTCATTTCAAAATAAACGAATTATGGATGTGCAATCATAACAAGCTAATAATCAAAATAATGTGCTTTCTGTGAGTGTTTTGTGCATACAAATATCATCAAAACAATCGCAAAAAGGACAATAAACAAGACGAAACAACCAATATTTCAGCTCCATTTTCCGTATTTTCATTCCTTGTTTCTGCGACAAACGAAATGCGTTCTTCGCAAGACTGCAACGCCGCCTTCGGATATTTGCTTTCCAATTCTCCGAAAAATGAAATCCAATGCTCCGAATACGGCTCGTAAATCTCCAGATTGCTGAAAAATTTTGTGCGTTTTTTGGTAAATGAATTTTACAAAGGGGCAAGGCCGCAAGAGGACGAGGAGACAAGGAAATTAGTGCTGACAAAGTGTATTTGCAGTCTTCCCTACTATTCCAAATACTTCAAATATTCGTCATAAGGGATGAAAGTACCGCCCATCGACTTGAGATGCGGGGTCTCGAACTGGCAATCTATCAGTCCTCCGTCGTGCTGTTTCAGGAAGTCTGCCAAATAGATGAGAGCTAACTTTGAAGCCGACGGAACGAGCGAAAACATACTTTCGCCAAAGAAGTTGCGACCAATCGTTACGCCGTACAGTCCTCCTACCAGCCTGTCTTCCTTATCCCACACCTCAACGCTCGCAGCAAAGCCGCGCTTGTGGAGTTCCTTGTAGGCCGAAATCATTTCCCCGCCCAGCCACGCTCCCTCGTAGTTATAGCGAAGTCGCGAACAATTCGTTATCACGGCATCGAAATCCTCATTCATTCCCACGCTATACTGCCCCTTGTTCATCAGCGTCCGCATACTGTGCGACACGTGAATCTTGTCAGGAAATATCACGAACCGGTTCATCGGGCACCACCAAAGTATCTGTTCGCGACGACGGAAGTCGAACCACGGAAAGATGCCGTTGCTGTAAGCGAGCAACAGTCGGTCTGCACTCAAGTCGCCACCGACGGCAAACAAACCGTCTTCTTCGCCCAGACGAGGGTCTGGAAAGCCGATTATTTCGGGGTCTAACTGAAAAATCATAGCGAATCTGTCTTGTGAATTATTGCACGTTCAAAACCAAACTGCCCTTCAGAGCATCGGTTCTGCTTTCCTTTGAACTCTCTTCAGGCTCACAATCCACCATCACTTTTCCACCTTTCTTCAGTTTGCCGAATAAGATTTCCTTCATCAGCAACGGCTTCAGACGACTGTTGATAACACGGTCCATTTCGCGCGCACCATATTCGGGAGTAAAACCAAGCGAAAGCAGATAATTTGTCGCATCTTTTGACAGTTCCATCACAACCTTCTTAGCCTCCAGTTTCTCCTCCAACTGACCGAGTTTCTTCTTCAGAATGAGTCGGGCCATCGGTTCATCCATATCACGGAACACAACCGTGCCCGACAAGCGATTGATAAACTCCGGCTTAAATGTTTTCTTCACTTGTGCAAGCATTGCTTCGCCACGTCCTACACCACCTCCAAAACCTACGCTTGCACGACCGGCATACTGCGCTCCGGCGTTGGAAGTCATTATGAGGACAACGTTTCGGAAGTCAGCCTTCTGACCTTTGTTGTCCGTCAGTCGGGCATAATCCATTACTTGAAGCAATATGTTGTAAATATCTGTATGAGCCTTCTCTATCTCGTCTAATAAAAGTACACAGTTAGGAGTCTTTCTTATAGCATCAGTGAGCAATCCCCCGTCTTCATAGCCCACATATCCGGCAGGCGAACCAATGAGTTTTGCCACCGTATGCTTCTCCGTATATTCGCTCATATCGAAGCGCACGAGTTCTATACCCAGTTCCTGTGAAAGCACTCTTGCCACCTCCGTCTTTCCAACACCGGTAGGCCCTACGAAAAGGAGGCTCGCCAACGGCTTGTTGTCGTCCAAAAGACCTGCTTTCGCCATCTGGACAGACTCCACAACCTGCCTAATGGCTTCGTCCTGACCATATATCTTCGTGCCAATACGATTGTAAAGAGTTTTCAACGCATCGTTGTTCTCCTCCTTCATAGCCACGGCGTCTATCTTGCATACCTTTTGCAGTATCTGCTCGATAAGCCCTTTCGTTACATATTGCGTTTTTTTGTCCGTAGGATGAAGCTGCAAATAAGCCCCGGCTTCGTCTATCAGGTCGATAGCTTTGTCGGGAAGAAAACGGTCTGACATATATTTGTCGCTCGCCTTTACGGCAAACTCAATGGATTCGGGGCGATAAACCACACGATGGAACTTTTCGTAGTTTTTCTGCAAGCCCTGAATGATTTTGATGGTTGCATCAACAGACGGTTCCTGTATGTCAATCTGCTGGAAACGACGCACAATTCCCTTTGCACGAGCCATCTGCTTGTTGTATTCGTCGTAGGTAGTGGAACCGATAAAGCGTATTTCGCCCGATTCCAGATAGGGTTTCAGAATGTTTGAAGCGTCAGGTCCGCCATCGTTCGTCGCACCTGCACCCATAATATTGTGGATTTCATCGAGATAAATAATTACGTTGCCCTCCCTGATGGCTCCGTTCATTACCTCTTTCAGACGCTTCTCGAAGTCGCCACGGTATTGAGTGCCGGCAAGCATCTGCCCCATTTCCATCTGATAGATGCGGCAATCTTTCAGTTTCTCGGGCACTTGCCCACGCCTGATTCTCTCTGCCAGTCCATACACCAAGGAAGTCTTGCCCACTCCCGGCTCACCCACGTGCAACGGATTGTTCTTTTCCTTTCTGCAAAGCACCTGCACCGTTCTGTCCAACTCTGCTTCGCGCCCGATGAGAGGGTTGTGTTGGTCGAGATTGTCGGTAACGCACATTACCAACTGCTTCCACTCCTCGCCCAGTTGCTCTTCGTCCGTCGGAAAACTGCCCTGCGCAAAGCCGAAGGCATTGTCGGGATTCGATTCAAAATCATCGGTTTCATCGGAATCTTCTCCACTTTCGCCCGACATCAATTCGTAATTTGAAATCAGATTGGCCATAAACTCCGCCTCATCCCCGATAGCATTTTCCAGAAATATGGCTGCCGAAGATTCCTCCAAAAGCAGAATGGCTTTCAGTAATTGCGGAATTGTAAGTTCGGCACTTTGCGCACTCGCCTTCATTTGCAGGGCAAGATTTACCATCTCGGAATACTGATAGGAGAAAGAAACGTTGCCGTCGTGCTCAAAAGGGTCTTTTTCCAAAGAATGCAGATAGAGTGAGAGCCGTTCTTTCAGGAGGTTAAAGGCATTGCTGTTGCTTTTGAAAGTTTGCTGAAACGGTGGCTGAAAGAGGACTCCGTAGAGAAAATGCTCCGGCTGCACGAACTCGTGCGAGAGGCTGTCGCTCAATTCCACGGCTCTATTTACGGCAAAATTTACCCATACGGACAGTTTTTCTTCGTATTTTCTGCTCATTTATTCTTCTTCGTAAGTTAATCGTAATGGGAAATTATATGTTCGAGCCAATTGAGTGGCTTTCTGCACTTTCGAGACGGCAGCATCAAGCGTGTAAACGCCTGCAACTGCCTTGCCTTCACGGTGTACCTGCATCATCAATGCTTCGGCAGCTTCCTCCGTTTTAAAGAAGACCTGCACAAGAATCATTACCACAAAGTCCATCGTTGTGAAGTCGTCGTTGTGGAGAATCACTTTATAACGCTTCGGTTCTCTGATGCCCGTGCGTTCCCTTTCCTTGATAGATGATTGTTCTTTTCCCATTTGCAGGCAAAGATAATGATAAAAATCGGAATAGCCAAACAAGGTTTCTATCTGAAATTGGGATGAATCCGAATTTAAAGATACAAGGCAATAAAGGGATAATTTGACAGGCATATCGTCTCGTAAATTCAAAGGAAAAACAAATGACCGAAGAATGGAAAACAATCTTCGGGCATTTGCAATGCGTTTTTGCGAAGAACGGACTGCATTCTTCGCACGTTTGAAAATAGAATATTTGTTAATTGATCATCAGATAGTTACAGTTATGATTTCAGAGAAATGCGAGATCACGGCTATAAGGCTGAGAGCGAGCCAATGGATGGGCAAAATACTTTCTTCCTTATTTCAAATTACAACGGAGAAGAAAGGCTGAAATCATTTGATGATGAAGAAACCTACTTGTAAACTTGTCCCCTTGTAGCCTCGTCTCCTCATATCGTTTTATACATTATCTCCGGAATGCTTGTGTCGCTCGCTGCGTTCTTTTCTGATTTTCTCCTGAATGCTGCTTGTTCGTGCCAGAGCGTGCTTGCGCGCACTGATAATCTGATAGCGATAAACAAGGCAAGTGATGAAGAAATAGACAAGGGTCTGAATCCAAAGGGCGATGTATTCGGTGCGAACTTCCTGCAAGGTGGCTCCCATTGAGGAGATTCGGAGGAACCCACGCACGCCGAACGTAGAGGGAATGAGCCAACTGAAGCCTTGCCAAATGCCGGGAATATTGCTCTGCGGCCAACTGATTCCGGTTAGGAAAAGGAAGGGTATGGAGGTAAAGACTACGAGCAGCATCACGTTCTCACGATAACGGACGAGACAGGAGACGGTCATTCCGAAAAAGATGACGGAAAGCAGATAGGGCACCATCAGTCCGATGAGGTCCGAAGGTTGGGCAAGAGCCGTGAAACTGAAGAAGTGCGGCACGGCAAGCGTTACATAGGCTGTGATTACACAATAGATCATAAAATAGCAAAGGGACTTTCCCAATACGATTTTGAAGATTCCGTTGTGATGCTTGCTGATGGGCACGAGGTCCTGATAACGGTTGTTTTCGCGCGCCGTACCGGCTGAAAGACCGATTCCGAGAAGGAGCGTCTGCTGGATAATGAGAATCAACACACCGGGAAGAAGCGAGTTTCCGTAACCGACGGTGGTATTGAAGATTGGTTGCTCGTCTATTTCCATCGGATGGGTATTGAGTTCTTCCTCGCGAACAGTAAAGCTGCCGGTTTTCGGTTTCTGAATCTCGCTGTTCATTGCAAGCGATACCGTCTGCGCCGACAGGAGGATGGCTTTATAGGTAAGCATCAGACTCATATCGCAGTAGATGCTCAGATGTGCCTGTTCGCCACGATAGATTCTGCGTTCAAAGTCTTCGGGGAAGTAAAGAATGCCGTTTGCCTTCTGTTCCTGTATGAGAATCTGCGCTTCCGACATAGAAGTGCAGCGATAGGCAGCCTTTGTGTCGGGCGACGCGTCGAACTGACGGATGAAGTTCCGGGAGGTCTTGGAATTTGACAGATCCACAATGGCAACGGGAACTTCGCGCACCACTTCGTTATTATAGACCCAAGAATAGAGCAAGGGATAGCCGAGCGGCACCAAAATGAAGAACAGAAGCAAGCCTTCGTCCTTAACGGTATTCTTCATTTCAAGCCACCAGATATAGCAGACGGAAACGAAAAGCGATGTAAGTCCCCGAAGTCCTTTTTCTTCTCTTCCCTGTTGGGAGAATGAAGCTGCATTGGTGTTGTTGTCTTTTGGTTTGTTCGACATTGATTCTTACTTTTTGAGGGTTGCAAAACAAATCTCGATTCCTACGGTATATAAACGTATTCGAGCATTGCTTTTTTCATATTCCGTGCCGTCAGTATCGGTAAGAGGGCGAAAGCTGCGAGTGCCACCACGTTCCACCACGCATTAATAAGTGGATAGCCGTTGAAAACGGTAATCTGATACACCATATAGTAATGCCGGAGTGGGATAAGTTGGGCAAAAGATTCGAGCATCGGGTGCATTGCGAACACCGGAAAGGTGGCACCACAAAGTGAAAAGCCGACGACAGCCCACAACGAGCAGATACTCATTGACATACGCAGCGAGGGCATCAGCCCGAACATAAAAGTGCCGAAACCTTGTGAGGAAAGAACGGTAAGGAAGCCGAGGAGCAGTATTTTTGATGCTCCACCGGGATGGGGAAAGTTCAGATAGCCGTAAACATACCATTCGTAGCCCAGAAAGATAGTCATAAAAATGAGGAATTGAGGCAGCAATTTGCCTGAAAGGGCTATGAAGATGTTGTTTCCCGACATTTCCAGCCATTCTTTTCCGCGTCCGAACTTCAGTTCCGTGCCGATACTGTAAACCGTAATCAGGAATATGAAGAGCACAAGAATACCCGGCACCATAATCGTAGTAAGATAAATGTTGTAGCTCAACAACGGATTGCCCACCAAGTGCATATCAAGCGCAATGGGTTGGAGGAACGTTTTGATTTCTTCCGACGTTTTTCCGAGCATCTGTAATTTGGCAGAACCGACGGCTGCACCACCAAGTGTGGACACGGTTTTAAGGTCTTTGAAAAGCATCGAGCCTGCCACGAGCGTTACATTACTATAATAAAAGGAGATTTTCGGCTGTCGCTTTGCAATGAGTTTCGCCGTCGTGCCTTCGGGAATATAGAGGAAAGCATAGATTTCATTGCGCTGAATGGCTTTGCGTGCCTCGTTCACGTTGGGATAATGAGCCACAACCTCGGTGCTTTGAAAGGAATCAAGATTCCGGATAAGCGCACGGGTAGTAGTGGAATTATCGTTATCAACCACGCCGCAAGGCAAATTTACGGGCTGTCCTTCCTGCATCAATGAGGTAAAGAAGAAAATGATGAGCAAAGGAAAAACAATCATACAAAAGAGATAAATCGGCGTATGGATGAGTTGGGCGACCTCTCGGGAGGCGACAGCAAAGAGACGCAACAACGCTCCGCCCACTCTTGCACGCAGGGAGGGGGCTTGTGATTGTCCGTTGGTGTCTTTTTTCCTCTTGAACATCGTGTTTCCTTACTTTATTACCAAGGACATTCCCGGCTTCAATCCGTCTACCTTATTTACTGGTTTAGCCTTTACCTGAAAGGTCTTGAGATCGTACTGACCGGTGGTCTTCGTAGCTTTCCATACAGCATACGAACCTTGGTCCTTAATGGCTGTTACTTTCATATCAATACTCTTGTTGAAAGCCGGCACGAAAGCCTTGATAATGCTGCCCACTTTCATTCCCTTGAGCTGATCTTCACGGATATTGAACGTGCCCCAGACGTCGTCTACCATTGCAATGCTCATAATCGGGCTACCGAAACCCACGAGTTCACCTTCCTTTGGGTAAATCGTTGATACTTCGCCGTCGGCTGTGGCATACTGCGTTGTTTCCTTCAATACCGAACGAACAACATCGACTGCCGAGCGGGCTGCCTGTGCCTGCTTCTGCGCCGCACGTTTGGTTTCCTTACGGGCACCGTTCTTTGCCAGTTCCCATTGCGAACGGGTGGCTTCAACTGCTGCCTTTGTTGTCTTGTAGGCAGCCTCAGCTTCATCGCGCTTCTGTGCTGAAACAACTCCTTCTTCAAAGAGTCTGTTCAGGCGACCGTAGGTCTTTTCTGCGATTTCATTAGCCGTAACAGCTTGTTGATAAATCTGATATGCACCCTCAACGGTTTCCTGACGAGTCGGTGCTTCTGCCAAATCGCTCAATGCCTCGGTGGCATTTGCCGTAGCTTCGAGCACTTTTTCCTGTGCATTTGCCTCCGGAATTTCAAGTACGGCAAGCACGTCGCCCTTATGAACAAAGTCGCCTTCCTTTACACGGATTTCGGTTACACGTCCCGGCAACTTGCACGAGACTCTGTATTCACTTACTTCCACCTCTCCCTGTATGACTTCTTCAGTACGCTCGAGCGTGAAATAACCTATTACAGACACAAGGACTACTACGAAAACGAATCCTAAAATTGTTAGGAGAATACTGTTATGTTGAGTTTTTGCAGACATAGTTCTTTTTGAATATATGATTTTGAATATTATCTTACGAATATTGTTGTCAGCGACTGCTCTTAATTCATCAAACCAAGGGCTTTTCGCAATCCCACCTGTGCCGTGCGCACTGCTATTTCAGCATCAACGATGGCGGTCTTAGCCTGCATCCACGCTGTCTGTGCGCCCATAACATCGGTTATTGTCATTACCCCTTCCTTGAATCCTACGTTGGCACAACGGAGATTTTCCTCTGCGGCAACCATATTTTTATTGGCAGTTGCAAGCTGTTTGTTGGCATTTTTCAATCGGAAACGATGTTGTTCCACCTCCAGTTGTATTTTGTTACGCACGTCGCCAAGTTCCATTTCGGCAATGCGCGTCGCCGTTTTGGCCGCCCGTAGTCGGTATTTGCTTTCGTTCCAACGCCAGATAGGCACGTGGACAATCACACCAATGTTCCACACATCCTTGAATTTCTGTTCAAAACCATTGAAGAGATTCGGATTCGACACCGTATATCCGGCCGTGAGAGCCACGTGGGGAAGATAGAGCGAACGGATAAGTTTGTTGTTCTGCCTGCTGATATCAACTGCATTTTGCAGCAAACGGACTTCCGGACGACCGTTGAATGTGGTGTCCCGAACATCATAATCTATCGGTTCGTTCGCTGCCAAAGCGTCCGTCTGTTCGTCTTCGAGCAGCAATTCGCCGTCAAGCTCAAGCCCGCAAAGCTCGCAAAGAGCCATCTTAGAAAGTGCAATTCCGTTCTGAAGCTGCGCAATCTGCAAGTCGGCCGTGTTCAGTTTCACATCGACTTTCAGTCCGTCGGCTTTCGTTGCCACGCCTTCTTTATACATTTTCTGCACGTTGTCGCTGAATTTCTGTATCAGATTCCTATATTGCAGTGCCAATCGTTCTTTCTTTTTCAGAGAAACGGTCAGCCAATAGGCATTGTCTACTGCGTAAAGCACGGTTTGTTGCTTCAGCGCAATAGTATTTTGTGCAATATCCTCGCCTATCGTGGCAATATCGTTCGCAGCTTTAATCGCCCCACCCATATAAATAGGTTGTGTTATCATCACGCCTGTCGCATAAGTATTCCGGGAATTTGAACGGAAAGCATCACGGACGGACTGCCCGATGTTGTTGCCAGCCTGCACAAGCGGCGTGGTAAGATTGCCGAACATCTGTCCCAACTGCTGCGCAACGTCGGGCGTGATGATGCCTTGCTGCGCCAAGCCTGTAATAGTCTCCCCTATCTGTCCTCCTATCTGCCCGATGGAATTGGTGCCGAGATTCGACAAAGCCTCTTTCTGACGGTCGCTGAGCAACGACACTTCTCGTGTAAAATGCTCATAACCTGCCAGTCCGCTCACTCTCGGCAAGTATTTAGTCTTTGCCGCTTTGTGGACATTCTCGGCAATATCGGCCGTCAATTTTGAGATTTTCAACTGACGGTTGTTTGCCAATGCCAGTTCCCTGCACCGTTGCAATGAGAGCGTGCTCTGGGCAAAGGATGCCAAAGACACACCGGAAAACAATATTATAGAATATATGAACTTCATCATAAGCCTTACAAATAGCTAAAAGTCTCCACTAATATCATCACGGAAAGGAGATATTTCATCCTCTACCGGCCCGTTCATAGGCTGCGAGCATTTTGCAGCTTTCCTTTTTCAGAGCATTACTTTCTCGCTTTCAGGTGCAATCCTTTTCCTTTTCGGGATAAGAACAGCCCAATTTCGAGGAGCTTTCTTTTTTCTCTTACAAAAGTATTCAATTTTGGTAATAATTCCAATTAAAATTGTTCGATTCTTCTTTATTTTCTATAAATGATAGAATTTTGGAGAAAAAAAGGATAAGTTTAAAATATTTTAATTAAATTTGTACCATCATTTGTAAATATTACAGATACGAAAACATTACCGTTATGAAAAAATCGGGTTTCTTTTATCGAGCTTTCGATTTATACTATGAGGGTTTTAAGAATATGACCCTTGGCAAGACGCTGTGGACTGTCATTATCATCAAGCTCCTGATAATGTTCTGTTTTCTCAAGCCTTTCTTGTTTCCAAACCACATAAAGCAGAATGCGGCGAAAGGACAAGAAGATAAATTCGTGGCAACGGAAATGCTGGAGAGAGACGGAAACGGCAAATGAGAATGATCATAGATGCTATATCGAGGTTCAGCAATTAAAGTATAACATTCAAATTCATAATTCAAATAAATCTAACAGTTATCAATGGAAAATCTATTATTAGCCATCGACCCAGATGTAGTGAACTGGTCGCGCGCTCAGTTTGCCCTTACAGCCATCTATCACTGGCTGTTCGTGCCTCTGACGCTCGGACTTGCGGTCATTATGGGTATTATGGAAACGTGCTATTACCGCACGGGGAAAGAGTTTTGGAAGAAAACTGCCCAGTTCTGGCAGAAGCTCTTCGGTATCAACTTCGCAATGGGTGTTGCCACAGGTATCATCCTTGAGTTCCAGTTCGGCACAAACTGGAGCAACTATTCTTGGTTTGTGGGCGACATCTTCGGTGCGCCACTCGCCATTGAGGGTATTTTGGCCTTCTTTATGGAGTCTACCTTCGTGGCAGTAATGTTCTTCGGATGGAAAAAAGTGAGCAAGGGATTCCATCTTGCCTCCACTTGGCTTACCGGCCTCGGTGCTACTATCTCTGCGTGGTGGATTCTTGTTGCCAATGCTTGGATGCAGTATCCAATCGGATGCGAGTTCAATCCTGACACGATGCGCAACGAGATGACCTCTTTCGTGGACGTTGCACTCAGCCCGATGGCAGTAAACAAGTTCTTCCACACGGTAACATCTTCTTGGGTACTCGGCGCAACGTTCTGCGTGGGCGTTTGCTGTTGGTATCTGCTGAAGAAACGCCACGTGGAATTTGCAAAGAAAAGTCTTAAAGTAGGCGCAGTTGTTGGCCTTTTCGCCTCCTTGCTCGCAGCCTTTACCGGCGACGAGTCGGCTTATCAGGTTGCACAGCATCAGCCAATGAAGCTCGCTGCAATGGAAGCTCTCTATGAAGGTGGCAAGGATCAGTCTCTTACAGGCATTGCACTCGTGAATCCGTTCGAGCAACCTGACTATATGAACGAGAAGGAACCCTCAATGCGAATCGCCGTTCCCAATGCACTCTCGTTCCTTGCAACACGCGACCTCCACGGATTTGTGCCCGGCGTGAAGGATATTATCAATGGTTACACCAAGGATGACGGCACCGTTGAGCCTCCTCTTACCGAGAAAATAGAGCGTGGTAAGGCTGCCATCGCCGCCCTGAAGGCTTATCGTGGCGGCGAAAAGACTGCTGAAAACGAGAACACGCTGAAGGAAAATATGAAATACTTCGGCTATGGCTACATCAAGAATGCCGAGCAGACCGTTCCTTTCATACCCATCAACTTCTGGACATTCCGCATAATGGTAGGTCTCGGCTGCCTATTCATCCTCGTATTTGCCGTGATTCTCTTCTTCCTCTACAAGAAAGACATCGCACAACCACGCTGGTTGCAGCAAATCGGACTTTCCCTCATACCTCTGGGCTACATTGCCAGCGTGAGCGGATGGCTTGTGGCAGAGTTCGGACGTCAGCCTTGGACCATTCAGGATATGCTCCCTACTTGGGCAGCCGTCAGCGATGTTGCAAGCAACGGCGTAGCACTCACATTCTTCTTATTCCTATTCCTCTTCACAGCAATGCTCGCAGTTGAAATCAGCATTATGTGCAAGCAAATCAAGAAAGGGCCAACACTATGACATACGAATTTTTGCAACATTACTGGTGGTTCCTCATTGCAGTCTTAGGAGCCTTGTTGGTGTTCCTGATGTTTGTTCAGGGCGCAAACTCAATGATATTCCAGTTGGGTAAAACCGACATTGAGCGTCGTCTCGTTGTCAATTCCACGGGACGCAAATGGGAGTTTACCTTTACCACACTCGTTACCTTCGGAGGCGCATTCTTTGCATCCTTCCCATTGTTTTACAGTACCAGTTTCGGCAGTGCCTACTGGGTTTGGCTTGCCATCCTCTTCACGTTCATCATTCAGGCCGTGAGCTATGAGTTCCAGAACAAGGCTGGCAACCTGTTCGGCGCAAAGACATTCCAGACCTGCCTGATTATCAACGGCATCCTCGGTCCGTTGCTCATCGGTGGAGCCGTTGCAACCTTCTTCACTGGTTCCAACTTCATCGTAGAGAAAGGTAACATTGCCGACGAGATTCCTACTGTAATCTCGCATTGGGCAAACGGTTCCCGTGGTCTCGACGTGCTGCTCAATCCTTGGGTAGTTATCTTCGGTTTGGCAGTTGTGTTCCTTGCCCGCGTGCTCGGCACACTCTATATTAATAATAATGTGGACGACAAGGAAATCCGTTCCCGCGTGCGTCCTCAGCTCATCGTGAACACCGTGCTCTTCCTCGTCTTCTTCCTTACATTCTTTGTGCGCACCCTCGTCAGCGACGGTTTCGCAGTAACGGAGTCGGGAGAAGTAGTGATGGAACCGATGAAGTATCTCAACAACCTGCTCGATATGTGGTATCTTGCCCTCATTCTTCTCGTCGGCGTGCTGCTTCTGCTCTACGGCATCGTGCGCACCGTCCTTCAGAAAGACTATATCAAGGGCATCTGGCCTGCCGGCATCGGTGTTGTACTGGTGGTAATCGTGCTTTTCCTCATCGTGGGTTACAACAACACGGCTTACTATCCGTCTACGGCCGACCTCCAGAGTTCGCTTACGCTTCAGAACAGTTGTTCAAGCGAGTTCACGCTCACGGCAATGTTCTATGCGAGCCTTCTCATCCCATTCGTTCTCGCCTACATTTTCTACGCTTGGCGCAGCATCGATGCAAAGAAGCTCGACCGTGAGGAACTGGAAAGCGACGACCACGCATACTAAGTGCAAGCACACAAGATATTATCCGAACATACGATAAGTAAACAAGGGAACGAATCGTAAGCAGACTCGTAAACTTGGAAGCAAATCAGACTATTTCGCCCAATCAGATTAAACCCTGATTGGGCGAAACTGTTTAATGCAAGTTCGGCAAATCATTTACTGCAAGTTCGATTAACTCAAGAGATTACTCAAGCTCAAACCGAATATGATACTTCGTGGACACAGCCGATAGGAAGTATAGCTTTCTGCAAAATCGCTGTTTGTACGAGAAATAAAAGTACAGGTGTTGAAGACATTATCCCAATCCAACTATACCGAACTTAAGTATCACAATTATGAATATTCATACATTTCTTCATTCAAGAAGTAAAATCATAACACATTAAAAATCAGAATATTACAAACCAATCCCATTCTTCGCAAAAACGCATTTCATTCTTCGCACAAATGCAACGCAATCTTCGCAAGAATGCGCTGCGTTCTTCGCACGTTCAGAATGCAAACGCAGCGTATGTATAATTATACAAGAATTGATTAGAATAAAGCCGAGGCTAATTCCCGCACTATATATCTTTCGCAATAAATCGGATGTATTTGCGTTAGCATTATAAGAAGACTTATCCCTTACATCGTTCAATATAATGAAGATAGACAACATACTGAACAAGATACGGCAGATAGAACACGGTTTTCAGCACATTATTGATGGAACTGATGAAATTCTTTCTGCATACTCAAACGAACAATCTTTTAATCTTGCTCTTGAACTGTTCAAGCACGAAGCCTATCAGGCACGAATGCTGGCTACAACGATATTAGGCAGATTGGCAGCAACGAATGACGAAGCCCTTGGTTTTCTAAAAGAACAAGTAAGCATAGATGAAAACTGGCGTGTACAGGAAATGCTCGCAAAGGCTTTTGATGGAGTTTGCAAGCACAGGGGATATGAAATGTCTTTACCTCTCATTAAAGAATGGATGAATAGCGACAATCCGAATGTTGTCCGTGCCGTAACAGAAGGGTTGAGAATTTGGACAAGCCGTCCATTCTTCAAAGAAAACCCATCAGTTGCCATTGCTCTGATCAGCAAACATAAGGCACACGAAAGTGAGTATCTCCGTAAATCCGTTGGAAATGCTTTGAGAGACATAAGCAAGAAGCACGCAGAATTAATACGGAAGGAAGTACAGCAATGGGATTTGAATAATCCAAAAGTTCTTTTTACCTACAAACTTGCAGCAAAGTTGCTGAAATAAAAGAAAAGATGATGAATTTAGAACTGATAATGATACTTCTCCCCATTGTATTTATGGTTCACGAATACGAGGAGATTATTATGTTCAAACGGTGGCTTGGGCAGAATAGGAATGAACTGAAAAGGCGTTTTCCGAGATTCGAGCAGTTTCTTGCAAGCAGGGGATATTTTGATTATTCAACAGCTACATTTGCCATAGGAACAGCCCACGAGTTCATTCTGATTTCCGTTGTTTCTTTCTGTGCCGTATGGTTCGATGCTTATCAATGGTGGTTCGCAGCATTTGCAGGCCATTCCATACACCTTATGGTGCATCTTGCACAATGGGCAGTCTATCGAAAGTACATACCTGTCATCATTACCACAATCCTGACATTGCCTTATTGCATCTATGCCTTTGCAGAATTTGCAAAAGCCTCTATTCTATCTCCTACGCAGATGTGTTTATGGGCAGCAATCGGCGTTGTTCTTATGGTGCTTAGCCTGCTCTCTGCATTGTTCCTTATGGACAAGTTTCAAAAGTGGCAGAATAAACATTGAGTTAAATAATTAAGTATATATCCATTGAATTTCACATTATGATACTTAACAAATTTAAAAGATGGGCAGTTTCTGTGTGAGTATCAGCTTTTTTTCGTATTTTTGCACGTAATTTATTGGAATTATTCAACTATAATTCATTTTAGACTTTACAAAGAAAATAAATATATTTATGAGTAAGCAAACTGAAAAAATCAAAGAGCTCGTAGCAAAAAGAGAGCAAGCTCGCTTGGGTGGTGGCGAAAAAGCTATCGAAAAGCAGCACGCTCGTGGTAAATATACTGCTCGTGAGCGCATCGAAATGTTGGTGGACAAAGGTAGTTTTGAGGAATATGATATGTTCAAACTCCACCGTTGCCACAACTTCGGAATGGAAAAGAAGCAGTTCTACGGCGATGGTGTCGTAGCCGGTTCGGCAACAATCGACGGCCGTCTGGTCTATGTATATGCACAGGACTTTACCGTTAATGGTGGTTCGCTCTCTGAAACGATGGCTCAGAAGATTTGCAAGATTATGGATATGGCTATGACAAACGGCGCACCCGTAATCTGTATGAACGACTCCGGTGGTGCCCGCATTCAGGAAGGTATTACTTCTCTGGCCGGTTATGCTGAAATTTTCGAGCGCAACATTCTCGCTTCAGGTGTGGTTCCGCAGATTTCAAGCATCCTCGGTCCGTGTGCCGGTGGTGCTGTTTACTCTCCCGCCCTCACGGACTTCATCATTATGAAGGAAGAAACAAGTTATATGTTCCTCACAGGTCCGAAGGTTGTTAAGACTGTAACGGGCGAAGACATCGACGCTGAGGGTCTCGGAGGTGCAAGCGTACACGCTACAAAAAGCGGTGTTACCGGTTTCACGGCTAAGACGGAGGAAGAGGCAATGGAAATCATCAAGACTTTGCTCTCCTATATTCCTTCAAACAACCGTGAGGAAGCTCCACGTGTTGAATGTACTGACCCTATCGACCGAAAGGAAGACTTGCTGAACGAAATCATTCCTGACGATCCTAATCAGGCATACGATATGTATAAGGTAATCAAGGCCGTAACCGACAACGGAGATTTCTTTGAGATTCAGCCTAAATTTGCCAAGAACATCATTACCGGTTTCGCCCGTTTCAACGGTCAGAGCGTGGGTATCGTGGCCAATCAGCCGTCAGCTTACGCAGGCGTGCTCGATGCAAATGCAAGCCGTAAGGGTGCTCGTTTCGTTCGTTTCTGCGATGCTTTCAACATTCCAATCGTGTCGCTTGTAGACGTTCCGGGCTTCTTGCCGGGCACAGGTCAGGAATACAACGCCGTGATTCTCCACGGAGCGCAGTTGCTCTACGCTTACGGAGAAGCCACCGTTCCAAAGATTACCATCACACTTCGCAAGAGCTACGGTGGTTCTCATATCGTTATGGGCTGCAAGCAGTTGCGTTCCGACCTCAACTATGCATGGCCGAGTGCCGAAATCGCAGTTATGGGTGCGTCGGGTGCCGTTGCTGTGCTCTGTGGTAAGGAAGCAAAGCAGGTCAAGGATGAAGGCGGCGACGTCAAGGCATTCCTCGCTGAGAAGGAAGAAGAGTACACAGAGAAGTTCGCCAATCCGTATGAAGCAGCACAGTATGGCTACATCGACGACGTAATCGAACCTCGCAACACTCGTTTCCGCATTTGCCGCGGCTTGGCTCAGTTGGCTCATAAGAAGCAGAATTTGCCGGCGAAGAAGCACGGTTGTATGCCAATGTAATCATCAATAGGAGAATAAAATGGACAAAAACAAATTTGCAGCTATTGCAATGGCACTCTTTGAGTACAGTGGCAATAATGTACACGATATCGAACCGGGCATCATTACCATCAAACCTAAGTGTACGATGTGGGATGCCAAGTTTGAGATTATGACCCAGAAACCATAAGATAAAAAATGAAAGAATTCAAATATACAATCGACGGTAAGGAATACAATGTCGAAATCGGCAGTATCAGCGAAGACTTCGTAGCTGACGTAAAGGTGAATGGCGAAGCATTCCAAGTTCAGATGGAGAAACCGGCAGAACCAGAGAAGAAAAAGGTTGAACTCGGCAAGCCTGTTGCAGAGGAAAGCGCAGCATCAGGCGCACCTGCAAACTTCAATGCTTCCAATGCCATCAAGGCTCCGCTTCCGGGCACTATCACTTCAATCGAGGTGGAAGTGGGTCAGGACGTGAAAGCCGGCGACACAGTTCTCGTGCTCGAAGCTATGAAGATGCAGAACAATATCGAGGCTGAAAAGGACGGAAAGGTAACCGGTATCATTGTAAAAGTAGGTCAGGCAGTTCTCGAAGACGAGCCAATGATCGTTATTGAATAAATAAGGAGATTGCTGAATTAAGGCAAACTCCGTAATTCACATCGAAGATAAAGATAAAAGCAGGTATCGCTTGATACCTGCTTTTATTTTAACCGAACTCCGGTGGAGCTAAGCGAAAACTTCTCTGACCAACAAAAAACAGGGAGCAATCGGTTGATTGCTCCCTGTTCTATAATTTAGCGTAAGCGTTGTTTACTTTACTTTGTTGTAACCGTACTTAGCTGTGCAGCAAAGTTCCTCTTCGATGCGGATCAACTGGTTGTACTTAGCCATACGGTCTGTACGAGACATAGAACCAGTCTTAATCTGACCAGAGTTTGTAGCAACAGCGATGTCGGCGATTGTTGTATCTTCTGTTTCGCCTGAACGGTGAGAAGTTACTGATGTGTAGCCTGCACGGTGAGCCATTTCGATAGCTTCGAGCGTCTCTGTGAGCGAACCAATCTGATTAACCTTGATAAGGATAGAGTTGGCAGCACCCATCTTGATACCCTTTTCGAGGAACTTAACGTTGGTAACGAACAAGTCATCGCCTACCAACTGGCAACGGTCGCCAATCTTGGCTGTGAGCTTAGCCCAGTTTTCCCAGTCGTTTTCATCCAAGCCATCCTCGATAGAGTCGATAGGATACTTAGTAATGAGTTCTTCCAAGTAAGCAATCTGTTCGTCAGCAGTAAGTTTCTTGCCGTTTGGATCCTTTGGCATACCGTCCTTGAGCTTGCTGTAATCGTAGAACCAAGCACCGTTTTCGCAAGTTGCAAACTCAGAGGCAGCGCAGTCCATAGCAATCTTCACGTCCTTACCCGGTTCGTAGCCGGCATCCTTGATAGCCTTCATAATCTCATCGAGGGCATCTTCGATACCGTTGAATGCAGGAGCGAAACCACCTTCATCGCCAACAGCAGTAGAAAGACCACGCTTCTTCAGGTTCTTCTGCAATGTGTGGAACACTTCAGCACCCATACGGAGAGCTTCACGGAGTGAAGGAGCACCTACCGGACGAATCATAAATTCCTGGAATGCGATAGGAGCATCTGAGTGAGCACCACCGTTGATGATATTCATCATAGGAACTGGCAATGTGTATGTGTTAGCACCACCGATATAACGGTACAAAGGCATATTGAGAGCCTTAGCAGCCGTCTGGGCTACTGCCAAAGACACACCGAGGATAGCGTTGGCACCGAGCTTGCTCTTTGTAGGAGTACCGTCGATTTCCAACATCTTATAGTCGATTGCACGCTGTGCAGTTACGTCGAAGCCCTTGAGAGCAGGAGCGATAACGTTGTTCACGTTCTCAACTGCCTTCAAAACGCCCTTACCACCGAAACGACCCTTGTCACCATCACGAAGCTCGAGTGCCTCGTTCTCACCGGTAGATGCGCCAGATGGAACACTTGCACGACCCATTACACCATTGCAAAGAGTTACTTCTACCTCAACAGTAGGATTGCCACGAGAGTCGATGATCTCACGAGCGTGAATTTTTTCAATCTTCATAATTTTACCTTGTTATTTTTAATATAATAAAATATAAACCTTATCATTCTTTTAGATTCCATATTGAAAATGAATGCCGACACAAACTGTGTGGATGTTATCCAATTCTCAAACAACATTTTTCTTAGCGTTGAGGAAACAGCTTTCGCATAAGCTCATTTTCGGAGTTCAAAATTATAAAAAAAGAATGAACGGAGCAAACATTTCACAGAAAATAACACGGCTTTCAGCCACTATAACAAGGCTATTTCACATTGTTTCAATATCTCTTTCGTTTTTGTAATGTGCAGATTGCAAAAGGTTTACGTTTATTCGGTCCACAATAGGGGCAACAATGGGGCTCGATCGGTCGCAGTAGGCAGACAGGATTACAAATTCCGGAATTTGGAAGCACGTTTATTAAAATCTAATTAATGGGTAAACAGATTTACAAAACACTAAAAAAGATGATTCCTATACATTCATCGTCTTCCATCGGACCATATTTAAAGATGGCGCAACACCTCAATCAACAATAATTTGTAAGTGTCTGAAAATCAAAGAATAAAATATAAGGTTGCAAACGTGCGAAGATTGCATTTCATTCTTCGCAAGAATGCAACGCAAACGTGCGAAGATTGTAAGCCATTCTTCGGTTACTTGCAAAGTGCCTGAAATTGGATTGAAAACGGGACGGGCAAACAGGAAAACAAGCGTACAGTAATAATGCCCTGCCCTGATGAATAACACACGCTATATCTTGTCATTCATCGTCCAGAATTTGATTTTTCAGCAGACAATAAGAGCCTCACACTTCCTCTTGCGACTTCTGCATCTTTATCATCGAATCGGGAACGGCCTGCTGAATTTTATCTACAAGCAATTCGCGCAGCGTGGTTCTGATGAAGTTCTTGCCAGTCATAAGCACTACATCGCGTGTAGGAATAGGATGAGCAAATGGTTTTACGAGCTGCTGCTGCGCATCAGAAAGCTGTGCTATGGAAAGTTCCGGGATGAAAGTAACGCCTTTTCCACTCTCAACGATGCGCATAAAGGTTTCAATGCTGCCGAGATTATAGGCTTTCTTGCTCTTGATGGCCGATTTCAACTGGCAGAATTTCACTAATTGGTCGCGGAAACAGTGTCCCTCGTCGAGCAGCCACAGATATTCGCCGCTCAAATCGGCTGTCCGTATCGCCTTGTAGTCATAAAGTGCATCGCCTTTTGCTACGTAAACAAAGAATTTCTCATAAAACAGATGCGAACATTCAAATTCTTCCAAACCCTCCACACGTGCCAGAATACCTGCGTCGATATCGCCTCGTTGCAAAGCCCGTCGCATATCCTCGGTCTTCAGTTCCGTAACACGAATGTCCATATCAGGATATTCATTCATCAGCTGAGGCAGAAACCGCGGTATGAGGTAGGGAGCGACGGTCGGAATGACACCGAGATTGAACGTTCCGAAGAGCGAATGCTTCTGCTCTTCCACCACTTCCTTCAACCGTCGGGCACGAACGAGCACGCTCCACGCACGTTCAATGATAAGCTGCCCCGAGGGAGTCGGCTTTATAGGCTGTTTTCTACGGTCAAAAATCTTCACACCCAACTCATCTTCCAGTTTCTGAATCATAGAACTGAGCGTAGGTTGGGTAACATTGCAGTGGTCGGCTGCCTTGGCAAAGTGCTTAAACCGATAGACAGCCATTACATATTCAAGTTGTTGAAGTGTCATTCTTAATAGTCCTCCAAGTGCAAAGTTACCCAAAATAATCTATCCCTCAAAATACCGACCATCGGAAAAAGCATTTGTATCTGAAAAATCACTAAAAATGATGATAAAATTAAATATACCAATAAACATTCAATGATTGAAACCCGTATAAAAGAATTAAGCCCGGCTTTGAGCCGAGCTTAATATATTAAATGTCTTATGCTTGAATTAACGTCTTTCGCCTGAAGTTCATATTAAAGAGGGCGTATACGCCTCATCAATAAAGCCCCGCGAAATGAGTTAAATTTGCATTACTCCAATTTAGATTAACGGACTACAACCTTAGAAGTCTTAACAGTACCGTCCAACATCTTAACCACCTTGATATTAACGCCGGTAGTTGGCTGTGCAACACGCTTACCTGTAACGTCGAAGTAAACTACTTCTGCTGCCTCTTCGTTAGAATCTACTGTGCTGATACCTGCTGTAAATGCGCCAGTACCCTTGAGTTCGCAAGCTGTATAGAACTCAACAACAGCCAAATCAGCTCTGTCGTTATTGAAAACTACCGAAGTTGCAGGCTTGAGTGTGTACTTGTCTTCAGCCGGGTTGTAAACAAATACAACATCTGCCAAGTCTGTTATATCATCGAGTTCTTTCATTTCCTTTGATGCGCTCCCAAGAATAATTTCAAGTTAGTTGCAATGCCAATATACTGACCCTTAGGGAATGTTACCACATTGTTTGCATCGATAGTACCCTTAACGGCAGCATTAGCGCATTCTTCGATATTGAGAAGACCCTGGAAATAAACATCGCTCCCTACACGTCCTACCTTCACAGTTCCGTCAAACTCATTTTTACCAGTTTTACTGGCAGCATTTGGAGCCGTCATCGCTAAGATTGAGCTTGATGTTATCACCGTCGATTGTGTAAGTAAAAGACTTATCAGTGCTTTTTACATAATCGTCACCTTTAAATTCATATACATCAACATTCAACAATGTGGTACCTGTTTCGCCGAGATCAGGCAAGAAGAATACAGTCTGACCAATAGGAACTGTGATTGTATTGCCTTCTTTCGTACCTTTTACCCAAGTACCGATGGCGATTTCTGCAATAGGGTCCTTGATGTAAACTCCATTGGATGCAGTTGTAACCACTTCCAGTGTAGTGTTCTTGAACACGTGGATCTCGCCCGTATCAGAGTTAATAAACTTACCAGTACGGTTGTAAACCTTGTGTGTACCTTCAGGCACAACAGTGATCATGTTTTGTGCAGTTGCTCCGATTGCCATCATAGCAACAAGAGCGAGGAGTAAAATTTTTCTCATACGTTTAAAATTGTTTATATCAATAAATCTAGTCTATATATTTTTGCTTACAAGTCCAGTCTATATATTATGGGCAAAATAACTATGTTTTTTTGAAAAACCAACTTTCAAATAAAGTTTTTTCAGATTAAGTTATTTTTTTTATATAGAATGCTTAAAAACAGTCTATTAAAAGCCGTCTGATAGACCTTTTTAATTTATTTGATCGTGTTTGGATAAGCCTATACATATTTATATATAGGGAGATGAAATCACAATTTTGCATACTGTAAGCAGACCTAATTACACTGTCGGCACAGCAGAATAACGAAACAACTGCCTGCAAATAAAAACACGATTTGCAATCTTCGCAAGAATGCAATTCATTCTTCGCAAAAATGCAGCGCAATCTTCGCAAGAATGGAATGCAATCATCGCAAGATTGGAAAACGAATTTTTATCCGTTGATTTTCAATTACTTACAAACAGTATGAAATTATACTTTACATAATTTTGATTGGCAGGCTGATGAAGTGCGGCAATATGTATAATTTCCTGTCGGCAGCATTTTGCAATGCTTGATTCAAGCAAGGATTGGTCATTACTTTTGCCTTTTACGATTATATTCTTTTAATTTTTTAACTTTTTATTCTTTAACTTTTTCTTACCTTTGCAGCTCATTGCTATTACTACAAGAATAATGAAACTATTTGATTACAAGCCAGTACTGGCTGACACGCTTCGCAGTTACAGTAAAAAAAGCCTCGTAGCCGACTCTATGGCAGGCATCATTGTCGGTATCGTGGCACTTCCTTTGGCAATCGCTTTTGCCATTGCTTCGGGCGTTTCTCCTGAAAAAGGTATCATCACGGCGATTATTGCCGGACTGATTATCTCTATTTTTGGTGGAAGCAAGGTACAGATTGGTGGTCCTACGGGTGCTTTCATCGTCATTGTCTACGGAATCATCGAACAATACGGCATACAGGGACTTACCATTGCCACGATTATGGCCGGGCTCTTCCTTATATTATTAGGTGTATTGAAGTTGGGAACCATTATCCGATACATTCCCTATCCTATCGTAGTTGGTTTTACGAGTGGTATTGCCCTGACCATCTTTACCACACAGATAAAAGATCTCTTCGGACTTACCATCGACAGCGTGCCTGCCGAGTTTATAGACAAATGGATTGTATATGCCCACTCCTTCGATACTATCGACTGGTGGAGCACCGTCGTGGGCATTCTCAGCATCCTGATTATCGTTGTTACCCCGCGTTTCTCGAAGAAAATTCCGGGTTCGCTGGTGGCAATCATCCTGATGACCGCAGGTGTATGGGCATTGAAGAGCTTTGCAGGCGTCAATTCCATCGAAACTATCGGCGACAGATTCACTATCAGCAGCAGTCTTCCCACAATGGAAATCCCGTCGTTAGACCTCGAAACCATCAAAGGGCTTATCTCTCCCGCCATTACCATCGCTATCTTGGGTGCGATTGAATCTTTGCTCTCGGCAACCGTAGCCGACGGCGTTATCGGCGAACAGCACGATTCAAATGCAGAACTCGTAGGACAGGGGCTTGCCAACATAGCAGCACCACTCTTTGGTGGTATTCCTGCAACTGGAGCAATAGCGCGCACAATGACAAACATCAACAACGGCGGCAAATCGCCCATCGCCGGCATTATTCACGCCATTGTCCTGTTGCTCATTCTTCTTTTCCTGATGCCGTTGGCGCAGTATATTCCGATGGCGTGTCTCGCCGGAGTTCTCGTCGTTGTTTCGTATAATATGAGTGGATGGCGCACGTTCGCTGCCCTTCTGAAGAATCCCAAGTCCGATATTCTCGTGCTTCTCATTACCTTCTTCCTTACCGTCATCTTCGATCTCACGATTGCCATCGAGGTCGGGCTCATCATTGCGTGCCTGCTCTTTATGCGTCGTGTGTCTGAAGCTACCGACATCCGAATGATCAGAGACGAGATTGACCCGAACGACGACACGGACATACAGCTCAACAACGAACATCTGACCATTCCCGAAGGCGTGGAAGTGTATGAAATCAACGGTCCTTACTTCTTCGGAGCAGGCAACCAGTTTGAGAATCTGATGATGAATATGCACAAACGTCCCAAGGTTCGCATCATCCGTATGCGTAAAGTGCCTTTTGTTGATTCAACGGGAATTCACAACCTCACTACACTCTGCGAGCGTTCGCAGAAAGACAACGTGAAGATTATCCTTTCGGGAGTCCGTCCTAATGTTGATGACGTACTCCGTAAAGCCGGATTCAACGAACTCGTAGGCGAAGAAAACATTTGCAGTCATATAGATATTGCTCTCGAACGTTCCAAAATTCTTATTTCAAAATAGCAAACGGACAGCCGGGAGTAAAGAAAACGGATGGCATTATATCCGGGTTCGGAATTATCCCTAATTAAAGCGTTTTGCGTTTTTGCGAAGATTGCGTTGCATTCTTCGCAAAAACGCATTGCAATCTTCGCAAGAATGCAGCGCAATCTTCGTATAAATGGAAACGTGTTCTTTATTAACTGATTATCAATGATTTAACTAAACAATAAAGAGATAATAAAAACGTGGCGTATTTGAAGGTCAAACTTCAAATACGCCATATTCTTTTTCCGAACGACAATCGCTATTCGGTATAGAAATCCACCAGTCGCTTGATGGCTCTTTGGCAAACAGGACAGAACTCGGGATTGCTGTTGGTGCGCATTCGGCAGTCAGGATAAGGACGATAGACGCCCTTCTGCGAGTAGCCGGCAGGCGAATAAGCTCCAATCTTCCATTTTGCGTACTTCGCACCGGGCTTATCCAAATCTGCCGGCTGCGGAGTTGGAACAGCAGTTTTGCTTTCCGTCATATCCTTCCATTTTGATTTGAAATCCACCAACGTGGTAAGGTTGGGCTCCCAAGGCTCAATATCGTGAGGATACATATTCAATTCCTCTGCGCCATAGGCATATTCATCGCCCAAACCTGCAAAGGAATGTCCAAACTCGTGTACCACCACCGGCTTGAAATAAGGATGATGCGTCATAGAAAGGTTATAGGAGTTCAGGATTCCACCACCTCCGTAGCTGTCTGTATTTACCAATACGATGATATGCTCGTAGGGAGTGCCCGCCAACCAGTTGTGCAAATCCTTCAGATGCAATGTGGTGAGATACCGGTTGCTGTAAAATGTGTCGAAATTAGAGTGCAGTGCCGTGTTTTTCCACACGCCGAGAGTCGGCTCGGAAGTGCCGCTGTCCACCGACGGTGCCTTCACGGCAACGATATTAAAGCGGTTTCGCACAGACTTGAAAGGCTCGTGGGCAAACATTGCCTCCACAGCTATCTTGCAATCTTTTATGAAAATCGGCATTTCTGCCTCTGTGTAGCCTTCGGCAATATAGGCAATGTGGATGCAGCGAGCCGTGTCGGCAGCCTGCTGAAGCGTTTCGTATGGCGTGATTTTCCGTTCGCCAATCTTTCTTATCAGTATATCCGTCGGCACAACGGTATGCGTCAGCGATGCCGTTATCTCTCTTCTGTTGTTTCGCAAGTCCACCGTTACGTCCACCGTGTCCTTTGGATAAGGCACAAGGAAGACATTTTCAAACGACCTTGTTTTTGTCTTTGCCTCGTCATAGGTAATCCATTCCTGAAAAAGTGTTGAAAAAGAGTTTCTGTAAATCACTTCCTTTGTGCGATGATGGCGCACCGTAATCTGTCCGTTTCCCTCTACGGGCAGTTCCGACAGACGTTTTGTCTTGCCGTACCAACGTGGAATGCGACACAGTTCATCAACGGCGATATACTGTTTTTCGGCATTTCCCGAAAAAGAATAGTCTATTCGCAGTGTAGCATCTGTGAAATGCTGATTGAAATCCTGTGTAAAGGCTGTCAGACAACAGAATGCAAACAGGATAAGTGTCGTGATTTTTCTCATCTTATTATGGTTATTTTGGTTATTACAGAATATTAATAAAATCGGAATCTGACCGGTATCATAAGCCAGCAGCGCACCGGTTTTCCTCCTTGCTTTGCTGGTTTGAAACGTGGAAACTGCCTGATAACCTTCAATGTTTCCGTTCCGAATCCGTCTTCTCCCCCTTTGACGATGATTGGCGAACTGATGGTTCCATCGGTTTCTACAACAATTTTCACTACCGAACGCCAATTAATGCAATCATCTATATGGATAGCAGGAATTTGAATGTGCTCAGCTATAAACTTGAACATAGCATTCAAACCACCCGGAAATTCAGGCATCTCTTCACAAAATTCATAAATACGTCCACGCGTGGGTCTTGTTCCGTCAAGAACAATGGCTTTGTTGCGTTCAAAGAACTTGCGCGCACCGTTTATTCTATATTCCTTCCAAGGATAGACAGAGCAGATTGCCTGTGCAATAAACGATTCGATATGTGCTTTCTGGTCGTCGGTAAGGTCGTCGGGGATTGCTTTCTTAACACAAACTTTGCACTCTTCTATCTTGCCCACCGTTTCTGTACGCCCAAAACTTACATCGAATAAAATCTTGTGTCCCTCAATCGTGGGCAAATCGGCAATCGGGATATAATTTTCCACCGAATCCCGCTGAAAAACCTCCTCTACTGTCAAGCCGGGATAAACCTCGTTTTCAAACGATTTGGCCTTTATTATTCTGCCCTTTTCCATCGTCAGCAGCACTTCACGCTGATAATTGCGCTCGAAACCACTATGAAGATAATACAGCAGAGAATCCTTGCCCAGTCGTAAGCTGCCCGAAACCCAAGAAGCAACAATCTTTCCCTTCTGAACATACGCAGCGCAGACTGCCATCATCTTGTCTTTGTCGAGCTTTTTCATCGTCGAACCCTTGTCCCGTAAGCAGATACTGTCCAGCACCAACAATGAATCATCCACCGACCAATAGCCCGTATAGCCCGTCCAATTGGACGTTACATAGCCGACTTCGGGCAGCATCTTTCTGATTTTTCCGTTCAACTCTGCGTTCATTGAAAGAGGGTGCGCCAAAAGTTCCCATTTCTCGCCTCCATAGTATATTACATCTCCCACCTGACCAGTTGGCGAAGCACTTCGGACGCAGAAAACGAAAAGCAATAATAAACAGGTAACTTTCTTCATACGCCGTGATTATTTCACAACCGTAGCCCTGATGATTCTTATATCAACATTCGGACGGTCGTTTTCATCGCAGACAGCAGATTGGATTTTCTCTACAATCTCCAGTCCTTCCACCACTTCTCCAAAGACTGTGTAGGTAGCATCCAAATGAGGCGTACCACCGATGTTTTTATATATTTCACGCACTTCGGGCGACATCTTTACCGTTCCCTTCGTATATTCGTCCAGTCGTCCCTGTGCCCAGTCCAATTGCTTGTCGGAATAGCGAATGCCCCAGACGATGTAGAACTGCGATGCCGAGGAAGCGTGCTCCGGATTCACGTCGTCAGGCTCTCTTGCGGCAGCCAAAGCCCCACGCTTGTGCAGGAACTTAGGGTAGACGATTTCGGCAGGAATCGAATATGTCTCCGGTGTGTCACCCAACTGCTGCCCCGACTTGGCAGTCTTGGAACCCATATCGCCCGACTGCACCATAAAATTCTTTATCACACGATGGAAAAGCACGCCGTCGTATTTGCCTTCGCGCGTCAGTTTCAGGAAGTTGTCTCGGTGTTTCGGCGTTTCAGTATAAAGCTGAACGCGAATGTTTCCACTGTCGGTTTCCAAGAGAACTTCGTGTCGCAAGGTATCGGTTTGCGCCTGACCAGCCATAGCAATCAGGCAAAGCAGCAAGGTTATAAATTGTTTTTTCATATTATCAGTATTGTTTAATTAATTTGTTCAACTGCAAACTTACTCATTTTTTTCGAGTTATGCAATCACTCGCCGCAAAAGTATTGATTTTCTATCCCCGAAAAGGCTGTTTTCCTCTTTCCAAAAAGAGATTTCCCCAATTATTCCACGATACCCTTTTCACTTACCTGCAACACTTAATTTCATCAACAAAAAACGTTTGAAAGAACACGGTTTGCAAGTAACCGAAGAATGCAATCCATTCTTCGCAAAAACGCAGCGCAATCTTCGCAAGAATGGAATGCAATCTTCGCAAGATTGGAAATTGATTTTCAGACACTTGATTTTCAATCACTTACAAACAGGAATATAGGTTTGCAATATTCGCAAACAACGGAAATTATAAAAGTTACAGAACTCAAGTATTCCGCTTTCTGAAAACGCTGTATAAAGACTTTCAGCGTAACAAAATCAGGAAAGGGATACTTGAGTTCTGTAATTGATTAGAGTTTGTCCAATGCCTGACGAATATCGTCCAGCAAGTCGTCTATATCCTCAATACCAACCGAGAAACGGATGAGGTCGGGCGCAATGCCTGCATCGCGCAGTTGCTCGTCGGAGAGCTGACGGTGTGTGTGGCTTGCCGGATGCAGCACACAGGAACGGCAGCCGGGCACGTGTGTTACGATGTTGATGAGTTCCAGCGAATCCATCCACTTGATGGCAGTTTCACGGTCGCCCTTCAGTCCGAACGACAACACGCCGCAAGAGCCGTTCGGCAGATATTTCTGCGCACGTTCATAGTTCTCGTTTCCTTCCAATCCACAGTAATTTACCCACGCCACACGTGAATCATTGTTCAGAAATTCGGCAATCTTCTGCGCATTTGCGCAATGCTGACGGATGCGAGATGCAGACTTTCCATTCCGAGATTGAGAAGGAAGGCGTTTTGCGGACTTTGAATGCTTCCGAGGTCGCGCATCAACTGCGTCGTCATCTTGGTAATATAGGCAAGTTTGCCGAAATTCTCCGTGTAGGTAAGGCCGTGATAAGAATCGTCCGGCGTGGTAAGACCGGGGAATTTATCCTTGTTTGCAGTCCAGTCGAAGTTGCCGCTGTCGATGATTGCGCCACCTACGGCCACTGCGTGTCCGTCTAAATACTTAGCGGTAGAGTGCGTTACGATGTCACATCCCCACTCTATCGGGCGACAGTTGATTGGTGTTGCAAAGGTATTGTCCACTATCAGCGGCACACCATTCCTGTGAGCAATGCCTGCAAATTTCTCAATGTCGAGCACGGAGCAGCCGGGATTGGAGATTGTCTCGCCGAACAGCAGCTTAGTGTTCGGCCTGAAAGCCTTCTGAATCTCTTCTTCGGGAAGATTCGGGTTGATGAAAGTACATTCAATGCCCATCTTCTTCATTGTTACGCCGAAGAGATTGTAGGTTCCTCCGTAGATTTCATTTGATGAAATGATGTGGTCGCCTGCTGAACAGATGTTCAGAACGGCATAGAAACTTGCTGCCTGACCTGAAGAAGTGAGCATACCTGCCACGCCACCTTCGAGTGCTGTCAGCTTTCTTGCCACATTGTCCAGCGTAGGATTCTGCAAGCGCGAATAGAAATAGCCCTCTTTTTAAAGGTCGAAGAGCATTGCCATTTCCTCTGAATTGTCGTACTTGAACGTAGTGCTTTGCACGATTGGCACTGCAATAGGCTCGCCATTCTTTGGTTCTCACCCTGCTTTCACGCAGAGTGTGGAAGGTTTTAGTTTTCTGTTTCCCATAAGTTTAATTTTACATTGATTGTTGTTATCCGAAGCATTGCAAGTGATATATAATGAATATCGTCAATGGGAACTGACGGTTATCCTGTAAACATATTCCTGAATCTTCGTCTATATATAATATCTATTCTTTACTTTAGTCTAAATGAGATTGGATCTGAATCATTTTTTTCTCACGGTTATGTGGAAACAATGCTGATTTCTCTCGAAAATCACCCAGCATTTTCCCTCTTCTCTGAGTTCGTAAATCACTTCGCCGAGCATATTTGCCATCACATCGTTGTTCACGGGTTCGCCGTCCGTGCTGATTCTGTTGTACCGGGTATAGCTCAAATCGAATGTTGTGCCATACATATGTGAGGAATTTGAGGATGCGTTGCCGTTCACTTTCCGCAGACTTGCCACATCTTCGCGGGTGCGCAACATAGAGGTTGCAATGATTCTGTGCGAACGATAGCCCGCTTTCTTCAGCTTTTTCTGAAACCGTTTGCCGATGGTCTTGAGTAACTGCTTGGCACCGTCAGTGAGATAAGGGCTTGAATGCGTCATCGGGTCGAGCAGATAATACTTGTTCGACGTTATCTTGTTCAGCTTTCTTGCCTTTTTCCTTACTTCGCTTCTACGTTCAATGGGCGTAATTCCATATTTCGTTGCCGCCTCAAGCTGCTGTCCGTTCAGGTCTTTGAAGTGATATTTGCTGCTTACCGATGCGTCATCTTTCCGGAAAGTGCTGCCAGTTCCACTATATTTGCCGCTCACACACGCAGCAATCACGCCCAGTACAAAAAGACACGATGCTATTGCAATCGTCTTGTACGGGTTGAATTTTGGTCTTTTCTTATATATTCTTCTAACCATTATTCTTAAGTTCAGCTGACAATGTATGGCTTTCAACCACTATTTTTCATCTTAACGGAGATAGATTTACTATCGATTGCACACTAACAATCTCTTCATTGCGTGCAAACGGGCTACAATCGGCTTGTTTCCAACAAAACATCGGCAACGTCTGACGGTTCATTGAAGAGCATTCCCTCTTCGAGTTCATCGTCTCTCAGTTCGTTCAACAACTGAATCGCAGTAGATTCGTCGATGGCCGGCTCGCCGTTCTGCTTCGTTCTTGCGAGCAAATCGTCGAGAATCGCCTGTCTGTATTCCAGTATATTCATATTCTTGTCTCCTATTCCCACTAACGAGGGATATTGATTTTTATTATATATCTTTCTCTTTATAAGTTACTTATAGTCGAAAACACATTCATTGGAAGCATTGTATCGTCTGAACATTATTTCATCTTCGCAAGTTTTTGCCTTAATGGGGTTTCCCTGAAGACGAATGGAGCGCGTAATGCTCCTCTACAATTCCACTATCGTGATTCCGGCACCGCCGAACTGCACGTGCTCGTCGCGAAAACTCTGCACATTGGGAATGGAATTGAGATACTGCCGAATCATCGTTCGCAGAATGCCGTTGCCTTTTCCGTGCAGAATCTTCACTTGTCCGGCTCCGACAAGTATGGCATCGTCGATGAAATACTGCACCTGATTGATGGCTTCATCGGCTCTCAAGCCCCGAACGTCCAGTTCTTGCCGGAACTGGTTACGATGCTTGTCAATCGTTTCGCGCGTTTCACGGCTGTAATTGTAGGCTTGGAATTGCTTTTGCGACTCTTGAATGGAAGCCGTATCGGCGTGTTCCAACCTATTGAGTTGCATCTTCGTGCGCATTCCACCGAATATAACCACGGCCTGCTTGCCGTCGATGCTTTCCACCTTTCCAATAGATGTCAGGCCTTTGATACGCACTGAGTCTCCTTCCTTGATGGTCTTGCCGTCCTTCTGCTTCTGAATTGCAGTCCGCAATGACTCCACGGCAGCCTGTTTGCGCTCGGTTTTATCTTTCTTATGCTGTTCGTGGCGTTCCTTTCTATTCTTTATTTCATCTATTTTCTTCTGAAAGTCCTCATCACTCAAAAGTCCGCTATTGCGCATATCCTGCTTATTGGCAGGTTTTTTCCCATTTCCTTTCGAGTTGTTTGCAGGTATGGTGCCATCTCCTTCAAGGATACTTGCTTCGTAATCAGCCAACTGCTGCCGTAATCGCTTCGTTGCTTCCTTCTCGGCTTGCTGTTCACGAATCTCGCGAATCACATTCTCAATGCGCCTGTTGCTCTCCTTTATCATCTCTTCTGCCTGAGCTTTGGCGCGATTGATAATCTGCTTGCGACTCTCGCGCAGCTCTTCCATCTCCTTTTCGTACTTTGCTATCGTCTTCTCCAACTCTTTTTCGTGGCTGTGGATAGTCTGTCGCTTGCTCTCCCAATAGCGTTTGTCGCGCACAATGTCCTGCAAATACTTATCGCTCTGAATATAATCCGAGCCAACTATCTCTGAAGCATCCTTTATTACTTCGTCAGGAATACCCGTCTTTCGTGCAATCTCGATGGCAAAGGAGCTTCCCGGACGACCAATGGAGAGTTGAAACAAAGGACGCATCTCGTGTCTGTCGTACAGCATTGCGCCGTTCGCTACTCCCGGATGATCTTCGGCAAAGTGTTTCAGGTTCTGATAGTGCGTGGTTATCACTGCCCAAGCCTTCTTTTGCCAGAATTGCTTCAGCACGGATTCGGCAATTGCACCGCCAATCTGCGGCTCTGTACCAGTTCCGAACTCATCAATGAGAATCAGCGTTCGGTTATCGGCCTGCTTCATCATATTCTTCATATTCATCAGATGCGAAGAATACGTACTGAGGTCGTTCTCAATGCTCTGCTCATCGCCGATATCTATCATCAGATGATGGAACGTTCCCGTTTCAGAACGGTCGCCGACGGGAATCGACAAACCACATTGAAGCATATATTGGAGCAATCCCACCGTTTTCAGACACACCGATTTGCCACCTGCATTCGGTCCGGAGATAATCAGAATACGCTTGTCTTCGGTCAGTCTGATGTCCAAAGGAACAACTGTATTGGGCTTTTGCTCAATGCTTTCATCAACATTCGCCGCCAATGCTTTTCTTGCCAGCGATAATTGAAGCAATGGATGAACAGAACGAATCCAATCTATCTGTGGTTCAGGGCTTATCTTGGGTTCAAATGCCTTGAAAAGTCTGGCCAATTCAGCCTTTGAGCGTATGAAATCTATGCGTGCAAGGAAATGATAGGAGTCGAGAATCTCGGCCACGTGTGGGCGAACCTGCTTGGCAAATTCCGTCAGAATGCGAATGATTTCCCTTCGTTCCTCATTCTCCAACTCACGAATCTTGTTGTTTGCTTCCACAACCTCCGTTGGTTCTATGTAAACCGTCCTACCCGTGGCACTCTCATCGTGAACGATGCCCGATATTCTGCGCTTCATTCCCGGTGCAACAGGTATCACAAGACGGCCGTCGCGCATTGTAGGAGCAACATCTTTCTCCACCACTCCTTCGCTCTGGGCAGCACGGAGAATGCTGTTCAGCGTGCGCGATATGCTCCCCTCCACCCTTGCAAGCTCTCTTCTGATTTGCAGGAGATCGGGCGATGCCGTGTCGCGCATCTTCCCAAACTTGTCGATGATCTGACTGATGCGCTGCACGAGTATCGGAAACGTTGCCACTCCATCGGCCAATGCGTACAAAGCCGGGTAGAATCTCCTTATCTCTCCGTCGTCCCGTTCCTCGCCTGCGCTCAGAAACTTCACGATGGCAATGATAGTTTCCAGCGAACGCTTCAAATCGAAGAGTTCATCGACCTCCATATACGTGCCCTGCAAGCGAATACGCGCCACGCTCTGCCGAACATCAAACACGTTGTCGAGTGGAAAGTCCTCCACTCCTTCCTGTATTCTCCTAAATTCGCGCAGTTCTTCCATCCACTGATTAATCTGATTTGTATCAATGGAAAACTCCATTCGGTCCACTTCTTCCTTTCCAAGTGTAGACAAACAGCGTTGATGGAGCAGCGAACGTATTTCGTTGAAACCTATCTTTTGTTCAAAGTTGTTGGGATATATCATTGATTCTCCTTACTTCAGCAATTATAATCCAAAGTTCGGGCTGCGCAGCACAACGTTTCATCCGTTTTACGCCACTCGTTCTCCTCACTCTGAATTGATTCGCAAAGTTACAATTTTTCTTTTTAATAATGTTGCAGTTTGGTCGTTAATTGCTTTTTTCGTACTTTTGCAAGGATTGAAACGAACTGGTAACAGGGGAATCAAGCCGCTCGGGAAACATTATTTTGCAACGGAAACACTCCTTTTAAAAGACCAGAGAAGTTGCACTCAAGAACATTACAAGAACAATAAACCAAAGAATGAGCAATACATTTCAATAAACTGAAATACAATGTATTGAAAACGTAAATAAAATATATTATGAAAGAGTTTTTACTCGTAGGCATTGGCAGTTTCCTTGGTGGTGGAATGCGCTTTCTCGTTTCAAAAGCAATGATCTCTTGGATGGCATCCTCTTTCCCTTTAGGCACGTTCACGGTAAACATCATCGGATGTTTAATCATTGGTTTTGTTTCAGGTCTGCCACTCGGAGGATGGTTTTCGCCCAACACGAAACTTATTCTTACAACCGGTTTCTGCGGAGGATTCACAACTTTCTCCACCTTTATGAACGAAAACTCATCGCTCGCAAAGGACGGCAATTTCACATTGGCTGCTCTCTACATCTTCGCAAGTCTTGCCATCGGCTTCCTCTGCGTGACAGCCGGACACCAGTTGGCAAAAACATTCCAATAATCTATTCCTGGACAATACGCATTTTTTGCCCCTTTCCTTGCCCGTCTTCGAGAAAGATTCGTACTTTTGCAATACCTATACAATAAACATTGACTATGAGCACAAGAGAAATAACATCTATCGGCGAAGCTAAGGACAAAGGTTTCAGCCTATCGAACATCGCTACCACCATCCCCGTAAAGGAATATGCAGATGGTTACAGGGACATTGAGAAGTTTCTCGGTTTATGCAAACAATGCCCTCGCTTCGGAAAGAGCTGGACTTGTCCTCCCTGTGAATTTGACGTTACCGAATACGTGGAACAATTCAAATATGCCCACATATTGAGTATGAAGATGACGTTCGACGAGGAAACGATGAACAAGACCAATACTGCCGAAGACGTGCGCACCGTTTGCGATGAGGCTATGAAATTCAGCCTGACGAAGGCATCTGCCTATCTCAGAAAATACGAACGGAAATACCCCGGAAGCATCTGTTTTTTAGGTTCCCGCTGCCTGCTTTGCGGCTCAAAGCCTTGCGCCCGACTGGAAAACAAGCCGTGCCGACATCCAAAGGACGTGCGTGTTTCGCTGGAAGCAGTAGGTTTCGACCTTGGAAAAACAAGTCAAGACCTGTTGGGAATTGAAATGAAATGGGGAAAACCAGACCGCCTTCCCGAATACATCACGCTCATCACGGCTCTTCTCACGAACGACGAGAACCTTGTGCTGACCTGAAAGAACGTTCCTGAGCGCATACTTCAAACTGCATCGTTTTTATTATGAAGGATATTTCATTTGCATATCTCCCTTCTTCACGCCTACCAACGTTAGCTTCATCTTCGACTCAGGGGCGAATTGAGTTTTAAATACAACTGAATTTTCTTTACATATAGCCTAAAATTTTGCCCATATTTTCAAAAAAGAATCCCTTTGTTTGAAAATATGGGCATTTTTGACGGCTTTAATAAACTGTTGATTTACAACGAATTAAATCCTATCACCCAATAATCAGGACAAAGCACGCCATATATTCTTCGCAAGAATAGCAGAAAATAGGTCAAAATACGGCAATGACAGCGAAACATTCTTCGCAAAAACGGATTGCATTCTTGCGAAGAATGCAAAACAAACTTCGCAAGAACGTTTGGCAGTTGTGCGAAGAATGGAAAATAAACTCGCAAATTCGGATTTATATTCTTTGTTTTATCTGTCCGGATTTTCTATTTTCAGATTTTTCAAAGGGCGTTTTTCGGTAAATCATTTTTACAATATTTATTTATGAGTTCGGGACAGTTGCAAACTTATAGGTAGAAAACTACAAACAAAAAGAATGCAAAACTTTCAAGAGATTCTGTCGCTCTTGAATGCTTTGCATCCTCTGTGGGAAAAACAATATCCGTAATTCGGTCAGCCGCTTACACCATTACGCCGTTTACCTTACGGAGGATTTCGTCTCTGCATTCCTCCATCAGCCATTTCGGCGTGCTCGTTGCACCACAGATGCCAACGGTGTTTACATTCTTGAACCACGCCATATCTATCTCATCGGCACTTTCCACCTGATGCGAATTGGGGTTCACGCTCAGGCATTCGTGGAAAAGCACCTTGCCGTTGGAGCTTTTCCGCCCTGCAACGAAGAGTACAAGGTCGTGTTTTGTGGCAAAGGACGAAATATTCGGCATACGATTCGCCACCTGTCGGCAAATGGTATCGAAACTTCTGAAAGTTGCATTGGGAGAAATGTTCTCCTGAATGTATTCAATTATCTTATGAAATTCGTTCAGGCTCTTTGTTGTCTGGGAATAGAGATAGATGTTCCGTTTGAAATCCAACTGCTTTATTTCCTCGAACTTCTCTACAACGATAGCCTCGCTGTGTGTCTGCCCCACCAATCCTAACACCTCGGCGTGTCCGGGTTTGCCGAAAATAACTATCTGGCTGTCTTTATTGTCAGCCTTTTCCCGCAATTCTCCACCTATATTATAAGGTGTAGATTTCCGAACTTCGGTATTTTCGTCGGCAAGGGAGCATCCGGTGTCTTTCAATACCCGTTCATCCGTTTCTGCCGAAGCAGCATTCGCCCCTCTTTCATACTGATTCTTGATTCTTCTTTGCAGGGCAAGCACCACAGGACAGGTGGCATCGATAATCTCTATATTGTTCTTCCGTGCCAATTCATAGGTTTCCGGTGGTTCGCCGTGGGCACGCAGCAATACGGTAACGTTGCGGAGTTCCTTCAACTCATCGTGATTGATGGTAATCAACCCTCTTTTTGTGAGCCGTTCCACCTCCATACTGTTGTGAACGATGTCGCCCAGACAGTACAGTTTCGTTCCTTTCTGCAATTCTTCTTCAGCTTTCTTTATGGCTGTCGTTACGCCAAAGCAGAAGCCGCTGCCGTCGTCTATTTCTATTTGAAGCATTTTCGTTTTTACTTAACGGCGAGGAATGATGACTATCAATAATGTTTGGGATTCAGACACGGCATCGTGATTGCCCATCCGAACCCCAAATCATCTTGAAACTCATTTCCTCTTGGATATCTTATTCATTAACTCTAACTATCGCTGCCCCTGTTCGGCCTGAATACTCGGGAGCATAAGCACATTGTGCTGTGCAGGTTCCGGTCTGATAGACGCCTACGCGATCTATATAATATTCTGTTTCAACAACGTGTGTTCCTTTCGCCATCTGGTCGAAATAGAAGTTTGTTGTGTAATCTTTCGGCGCAATGTAGTATCCGCTCCAACCTTGATAACCGCTTAATTGCTTTACCGGCTCCAGACAAGCTGCCCGTTTGTCTATTACCTGAACGAAATCATAGTCGCGGTCGGCTGTTATCGTAAGGCGAACAACTACCTTGTCGCCCACTTTCAGCTTCATTTCGCCGGTGGTTCTGTTATCAACGCTTACAGGAATCAGTTCGCGCTTTACCTTCAGTTCAGAGTTTGACGACTTGATTTCCGTAATTGGCTGGAAGAACTGGGCGTAAACGGCTCCCCAACTTGTGCCGGTGCTGGTCTTTTCAACTGTCAGCGTGCTTGCAGATTCTCGGCTTTCATCATTCGGGGTCGTGTTTACAGACACCTGTTTCTGCACCTTCACATAGCCCAGACCTGCTGTTGCCTTCGGCGTTTCAATACGCTTGCCATCCAGTTTCAACACGCTCGCCTCGCCATTGTCCATCGTCCATCTGCCGTCGTTCATAAATGCCCAGATGGCATCCACGGAATTGATTGGCGTATCCCAAGCCTGTGTGCGCTTCGACTGCAATATCCATCGCTGCATTTCCTGCACGGTCTTCACGTCGTTCGGTCTGATGGTTTTGAAAGCCTCGATGGCAGCCACTTCGGTAGGAATCTTGTAGTCGCTCCAACTGTAATATGCGTGGCGGGTGTCGAAATATCTGCCTTTTTCTTCAGAATAAACCGTGTATTCCTTGATGCTCTGGAGATACTCTTCGGCTTTCTTCGTCTGGCCATATTGCTTCAGGATTACGGCAGTATTGGCCTTTCCGTAGATTGTCAGATCGACAGGTTTCTTCGCAAGAAGACTGATAAGGTAAGTGATGTCGGCCGTTGTAGGACGCTTTGCCAAAGCATTGCTATACAGGTAGTCGCAGAGTGCGTCGGAAGGTACGATATTCTTGTATCCCTTCTTCTCAAGTTTCTTCATTTCAATAACACGTTCGGCCACTTCCTTGTCCAAATAACGGAACGCACTGGCGAGCAGCGTCTTTGTTTCGTCGTTATTCTCGCCCATCAGGGTGTTGAGACGGGTCAGCGTCTTCACTACGGACACCGTCATATACATATTTCCTCGCATCCCTTCCCACCAAGAGAACGAGCCGTCGGAGTTTTGCAGCCTCTTCAGGTTTGCCAATGTCGAACCGATATTGCTCTTTAATTGGTTCTCATCAAAGAAACGGATGAGCATCTGTTTCTGCTCAGCTTCATTGTTGGCATCAAGCACCCACGGCGTTTCGTTGAGCGCAAGCTCCTTCAAATCCTGATTCTTCTGCAATGCCGACATCATAGATGTCTCCTCGCCCTTTTCATTTCGCCACGCTTCTATGGTCTGCTTAATCTTTGGCGAAGTCTTGATTATCTTGTTTGCAAGGTTGTTTGCATAGAAAGCCGACACGAGACTGATGGCATTCTTTGTGTTCACGTCAGCCACATAAGGCAATGCCTGAATCATCAGCCAGTTAGGATTGTTCGTATATTCCACCGTCAATCTCTGATTAGTGGTGTTCTTCGGGAAGAGCTTTGTCAGATCAATGTTCTTCACACCGGCTTCATTCTGCGTGAACGGATAGGTGTTGATGACGTACTCACGGTTTGGAAGCACAGCAAGATAGTGCTGCTCGCCGTCGGAATAGCCGTCGCCCTTGGCAAAGATTCGTACAATGAGCATATTCTGGTCGGCCGTAAGCTGCCTTGCACTGCCTTCTTTCAGCACGTCTGCCAAAGAGAAACTTGCCGATGAAGTGCCGTTTGCAGCCATAGTAAAGTCCTTTTCTTCAGTATATAAAACCTTATCGGTCAATGGATCAACGAGTTCGAGGGTTGCAATGCCGCTCACTTCCTTTGCAGAAGTGTTCATAATGCGTGTGGAAACAACAGCCTCGTCGCCCAAACGCACGAATCTCGGCAGGTTTGGCTGCACCATCACGGTTTTCTGTGCGATTACTTCACCGTCAATCTGGCCATAATTAATTGCCTTATCGTGAGCAAAACCCATAAATTTCCACGTGGTAACGCTCTCAGGCAATTTAAACTTCACGCTGATATTGCCTGCATCGTCGGTTTCCAAGTTAGGATAGAAGAACGCTGTTTCATTGAAATTCTCGCGCATCTGCAACTTTGGCTTCTTCGCAGTAGCCGCTCCGGTTTCGACTGCTGCTTTTGCCTCGGTCTTTCCTCGCATTTCTCCGTACTTAGCAGGCTCTGCTTGCGATGCACTCAATGAGGATTCGGCTGCTTCTTTCTTGACAGCTGCCAACTCAGGTACGGCCATATCGTACATAACATTCTTATCCATTGAACCTGCTCCACGCACCATTATCCTCCGACGATTGAAAACCATCTGCTCATTGAAGTCAATAAAATAACGATTGTCGAAACCGGCGAAAGACAAGTATCGTATGCCCGATTGCGGAACAGGCACCGTATAATACATTTGGAACGAAGAAGTGAGTGAACCAGAGAAAGAAGCACCTGTCAATCGGTCGATAAAGTTTTTGCCGAACGCCCAATAATGTGTCTTAATCTGGTCGAGACTCATATCATAGAGCGTTGTCACCATCCGTGCTTTTGCAGCTTTTCCGTCCGGCGATTTCACTGTCAGCGTCCATTCTTCGGCTTGTCCCGGCACCAGACGGTCGCGGAAGGTCTTCCACTTCACGCTCAATTCCTTGTCGGGATGCGGACGACGGATGGCTGCATTGTGAGAATACATCACACCGTTCTTAACCCAAGCGTAGTTTATCGTCAAGCCATCGCCATATTCAGGCTTGTACGTAAACTTACGTGTTGTCAATGCGTTGCTCTGACGGATTGCTCCACGCTCCAAAATCTTCTTGTCAGAATATATTGTATATATAATGTATTGGTCTTCATCGCTCGAACCAATCTGAATATAGACCGGTTTGCCGTCGTTCGGGAATCTGTCTGCACTCTGATAGAACCAATCGTGCGTTTCAAGCACGGGTTTCTTGTCGTCGAGTGAGAATATAATGAAAGTCTTACGCAATGTATCGCCTTCACAGGTAGCGAACAATTCGTACTGACCAGACTTCAAATCCTTCAGTTCGATAGGTTTATTGGCAGCCACGGCAGTAAGAGAGCCGAACATCTGATTGTCTTTCCTGTATGGAACAACGGCATATTCCACCTTTCCATCGACTGGCTGACCGGCAGCATTTACCATCTTGAGCGTAAACTGCTTCAGTTCGCCCCTCAATGCTCTATCCGGCAAATCCGTCGTTATCTCTATCGGCTTGAATCGCAACGGCAGAACCATATCGCCTTCGTGGGATTCGCCTGCAACATCCGTTACCTTTGCTTCCACTACAAACCTTAGATATGGACGGAAATAGCTTGTTTCTTCTGTTTCCTTTGCCTTTTCGGGCATAACGATAGGAACGGAGATTTCGAACTCGCCATTCTCATCGGTCGTTACTTCGCCCTTTGCAAGATTGAGGTCGTAATGAGAGGTGTACCAACTGTAATACGAGGCTTTTCGGTTGATGCTGTATTCCACCTTTGCGCCTTGAACGGCAACGCCGGAATAGGTTTTGGCACGTCCCTTTACCTTGATTGTGTCGCCATCGGCGTACTTTTCCTTGTATTCGTCAAATTCAACGTCGAAGGTCGGACGCTTGTATTCCTCCACACTAAAGTAGAAACTCTCGTGATTACAACTGATGGAATAGCTGCCCGTAAGTTCGTTCTTTGGCAATTCAAAGTCGATGGCAACTGCACCATACTCGTCTGTGGTTGCTTTCTTCGTGGCAACGGTTTCATAGTTGGCATTATAGAGACGTACCGTAAGCTCCTCATTCGCCAATGCGCGCGACGTGAGCAAGTTGTGGTTCATCTTATAATACATTAGCGATGCGTGAACGGCCTGTCCGGGACGGTAGATGCTCCTGTCCGTAAATATCCTTACGATATTCTCTTCGCCTATTCTATCTCCTCCTTTCAGGTATCTGTACATAGCATCCGACGACGGAAGCGCACGGTCTTTATCGGTATAGACATAAACAGAGGTGCGCTCTCCCGCCGAAGGCTTCAGAACTTCTCCGTCGGCATTGGTTACAAGCGTTTTAGCCTTGTCTCTCTTGAAGTAATATTCGTTGGAAATCATTACCTTTGCGCCCTTTACCGGCTGGCCGGTGGTAGCATTCACAACCACGAAACGGTCGCCACTCACCGAGGCATCCTCGCTCAGGAGGAAGAGGTCCGTAACATTGTAGAGTTCGTATTGCGGTGCAATTTTCCTGTCAGACGATGATATTTCCACCAAATAGATGCCCGGTTCGAGCTTTGGCATAGCGAAAGAGCCTTTCGTAAACTCGTATTCGGGACGCTTGGGGAACGTAAAATCGAAGGTCTTTGCCGATGAAGGAATGAGCTTGGCTCTTATTTTCTTGAGATTTTCCCGGTAACTTGGGTTCAGACCGTGGTCGCCTTCCAACGTGGTGCGTGTTATCGTGAGCTTCAAATCGGTAAGATTCCTAACCTCAAACTCCTTTATCTTCTGTATGGTATTCGAAGGCCAGACGTATGAATCAAGCTCGAAGCTGAAACTCGGCGCAGTCATCTCATTGCGTTTTTTGCGCAGAAGTTCCATTTCGCTGAATGCTCCCCAACGCTTCAAGGCATCATCAATATACGCAATCCTGTCCTTTGCCTCCGAACGGTCATTGAAAGCCAACTGATACTTCTTGACTGCTGCCTTTCCACATATAGGCAAGTCGCCGTAAAGTACTGTCAATGAATCCATTTGAGCCACCGTGGCATCCTTACCCAACCTGTTATAGGCCGAAAGGAATGCAGCCTGACGGTTGCCTGTGGAAGAATAATACTTGTCCATCACGTCGTATCTGCCCGTCTCGGCACCGATTACGTGCAGCAGGTCGTCATTGTAGATGGCATCGTCCTTGCCCAGTTCCAGCAACGGCTTGTATTCGGCTGCCTTGTGCTGTGCCAGAAGTTCCGGATTCGCTATCGCCTTGTCGAAATAATATTTATATGATTTTGTGCTGAACGCATCATCGGGGTCGGTTTCCTCGTCCGTCATATTCTCCAATACGCTCGGAACATCCTCCACATCGTCGAATCCTCTCGAGAGCAGCAGCAGTTTGCCCAAGGCACAGTTGTAGATTGCCGACTGCACCTTGTCGCGCTTGTCGGCCTCCTCCACCAGTTTCACGAGCCGTTTCTTCTGCACATTGGCAGAATCGGGCGAAATCAAGGTAACAAGACTCGACGTATAAAGTTCGGCAGCCAACAGGTTGCCGTACGATTTCTCCTTCTGTGCCTTCAGGATTATCTTGCCCAGCACCTCTATCTGTGTCTTTGGCAAGTCTTTCCGCGAAGCTTCATCTACCTGCTTCCATAAAGCATCGTAACTCTGTGCGAAAAGTGAAAATGGAGACATAACCATTATAATGAACGTTATTAAGATTTTCTTCATACCTTATTTATTTTATAATGTAGGATACAAAGATAATTATTTAAATCCAAATAGCCATACAAACTGATAATTAGAAATATAAAATTATCTTTTTTAAGAATGGATAGCCTATAAAGTGAGATTCAACTAAAAAATGTTTTGAAAAACATTACCTCTCGGCTTTGCTGTTTCCTCTCTCACGGATTTCAAGGAAGCACGGATATTATGAATATAAATTCATTTTACAACTACTTGTAATTCAATGTATTACAAGTAGTTTTCATTTTTGCGAAGAATGCACTCCATTCTTCGCAAGAATACATTTCAAACGTGCGAAGATTGCCTTCCAATCTTCGCACGTTTGAAATGTAAGGGTGCAGTATGCGTTTTTCTGCATATAAATACAGGAAAACGTCAATGAATATTCTGCCGCTCCATACTGTGGACAGAACCATTCTCAAGACCGAAAATCGGAAGATTCGGAAGGAAGAACAGAGCTAATTCAACTTACGGCTCTGCCGCACTTCCTTCAGCACGTTCAAGCGTTGTTCATATATCGGCCGCCACTTGTTGATCATTTCCTGAAGTGTCTGGCTCTGCCTTTCCAACTCTTTATACTCTACTGATGCTTCTTCATTGGCGCGGCTCAATTCCAACATACGAGCGAGAAAGAGCCTCTGCTGCTCGTCGGCACGCTTTAATTGGGCACCGAGCTTCTCCACTGAGGCTATATAATCGAGAGCTTTGTCTATATTATCCATAAGTCTATTCGGATTTGATGATGTAAAATGATTTGAATCACGACACTATCAGAACGGCATTCCGATGGCAAAATGCAATGCCTGCGCATCGCGGAATCGGTCGATATTGTAGAATCCGCTCTTGCCTGTCTCGTAAGGCACGTGCAGACCGACGCCCCAGTCCACGCGAACCATAAAGAAACCGAGGTCGTAGCGAAGTCCTACACCTGTACCGAACGCCAGTTCCTTGAAGAAATTGTTGAATTTGAACTGCGAACCGGGACGGCCGTCGTCGTTATGGAGCGTCCAGACATTTCCGGCATCGAGGAAAGCCGCGCCGTAGAGATTGCCGATGAGGTGCGGACGGTACTCGAGATTCATCTGTATTTTCACCTCGCCAGTCTGTTCCACATACGAACGTGTACTGAACTCGGGAATATACTTGCCCGGTCCTATCTCGCGCACGTTGAAAGCACGGATGCTGTTTGCGCCTCCCACGAAGAACTGTTCGGAGTATGGGGCAAAACTGCTGTTTCCGTAAGCCCATATTACGCCTCCGTTCACGTGGGCTGCAATGGAGGTTTTGGACGAAAGTGTCCACAGTTTGGTAAAGTTCGTCTCTAATTTCACGAATTGTGCAAATGGATTCTTGAACATTGTCTTGTTCCTTTCACTCCATTTCTCGCCGAATGCGGCATAGCCTGCCGAAAGAACATTGGACGCTTCGCTTACCGTTGTCCACCAACGAATCGGATTCGCATAGTTCATCGGGCTTTGATAGGTGTACTGGAGACTGGCTTTCGGGATGAACTGGTCGGCCATCGACACTTCCAGATAAGGTATGTCGTTTATCAGCGTGAGGAAACGGTCGGTTACGCTGTGCATATATTCATACGAGAGCGACAACGGTTTGAAGATAAACGAATTGCGCTCGTTGGGCATCCAACTGTAAGCCAGTTCGCCCGATACGACGTGCCGCTTGAAATACCGCGAACGGTTCAGTACGTTTACCGATGCGCTGAGCGTGGTCATCGGTGTTTCAAAATATTTCCGACGAGGTTTGGGAGCCAGTGGCGTTTCGCCTCTCGCCAATGCTTCCTCACGTTTGCGGCGAATGCGTGCCCTCCGTATGCGGGGCGGTACTTGGAAAGGATTCACGATTCGTGGAAATTGCAGGCTTGCTTCGGCTCCGTATTCATAATCGTTCACACCTGCCATTTCATCGTCGTCGCTACGGTTTGTTATCCATTCGTAAGCTCCGTGCAGACGGATGTTGAGCAGCTCGCCGCCACGGAACGCATTGCGCTTCGTAAGACCGACAACCAGCTCCGGACCATACTTTCCTGTGGTTTTTCCACGGCCATAAGCCTCAACGTAGAAGTCGTAAGGCTTGTCGAAAATGGCATCGAGCGTCATATCGAGAATGCTGCAAGTGTCGGTACTGTCGTGTGGAGCGAAGGTAAAGTTTGTGGAAGTGAAAAGCCCGGTTGCGTTGATTTTCTCCAGACTTTCCTGATATTTCTCCAGACTGTAAAGGTCGCCACGACGCATCTGAAGGTCGTTTGAAAGCACACGGGTGCGCAATGGCGAACGGCTGCCGTTGTAATTGATGGTAAAGTTGCGTGTCTTGCGCTGATTGTGCAGTTCCTCGAGGAAATTTCTCTGAAGATTGATGGTTATTTCTCCAATTCTCCACTTGCGAATCGACTTGTCGCTCACGGAATCCGCCATCTGCAAGCGCATAATTGCCTTGCCGGGAACGAGCGTTGTATCGGCAAGATAGCTCGCATCGTTGTTCTGATAGTAATAATAGCCGTTGTCCCGGAAGAGAGTCGTGATGCGCTGTCGTTCCCCTTCAAGCGTAGCCACGTCGAAAGGGTCGCCATTGTGGATGACGGCATTCGCACTGTCGGAACGTATCAGGCTGTCGGCCTCGGGGGGGAAGTTTGTGTATTGCAGGCTGTCGATGGTCCAGAGGTGTCCCATATCCACAAAATACTGCATCTTCATCTTCTTAGGATGGGACTGCGGTACTTCCTTATAAGTGATTTTTCCGTTGAAATAGCCTCGCTTGTCGAGAAGATTCTCGCCCACCGTTACGTGCAGGTCGGGCGCAACGTGGCTCATCAGCACGGGCTGTGAGCCGAAAGCACGGGTCATCCATCGGCCGAATCCAGTTGTGTCGGGCGAAAAGGCATTCCAGATCCACAAGCCGATGGGGAACGGTGACTTCAAGGATGGACTGCCGAAGAGCGAGCCGTTCGGCGTGGTGGCAAGTACAAGATCCAACTCTTCCTGCACAGACGGAAAGTGATTGTTCTTTTCGTAGTTGGAATATTGCGTCGTCTTCATTCCGGTATATAAGTGTTCGCCGTCGGGAATCGCGTTGGTCGTGCTGCAAGAAGCCAAAACAGACAGGAGCAGACAGATAAATATGCCTGCAAAGAGGACGTTTCGGAACGCATTTTGGATGCCGTTGAGGGTACTTCTGCCTGTGTCGTCTTCCTTTTTATAAGGATTGGCACGCTTCTCGCCCACCACTATATACTGATTACTTTTTCTTTCCATTCTCAAAGTTGATTAAACTGTCGCGGGATGTCGGCTGTTGTGGGGCAGATGTGTCTTCGCCGTTGCTCCTGAACTTGAAGATGTCCTTGAAATGACGGAGTTTTCTGCGCCACATAAAACCGATTCCGTATTCGCCTTGCTCTCCTTCGAGCCAGTCGTAAGCCTCGCGCTCGTAGTAAAGTTTCAGATATTTCGTTTCTTTCTTGTTCAATCTGTACTCCACGGACAGGTTATCAAAGAAGGCTCCGTTGCGTTCCGAGAATTGAGAACCGGTAGAAACACGTCCTCCCATAATGATTCTCAGTCGGTTGTCCCACAATCTCTTCGAGAATTTGAAGGTATAATCCGTGTGCAGACTGCCGTTGGCGTCCGCCGCACTCTCCATATTTGCAGTTATATCAAGCCCCATTGAGTTCAGAGCCTTGCCGGTAATGGAGTTCACCTGACTTTGAAGGAAGCCTGCCAGTGCGCTGTTCATAGCCGTGTTGGCGTTGGAATTGTTGGCACCGTCGAAATACATTCCCGAAGCCAACATCGTTACGGCGAGCTTTGAACGCTCTTCCGCACTCTTGGTACTGAGCGTATTCTGCATTTCTTGGTCTTCGGGAGCATCTATTATAAACTCAACGCCGGGCTTGGGGAATCTCTTTGTAAGACGAACTCCACAAGCAAAGTCCACCAGTCGTCCCTGTCCTGTACCGTCGGAAACGCTCGTCTTGATGTCTTCCGTAGCTTCAATGCTCAGCAACGGCTGCATCGGGTCGCCCGAAAATTCGAGATACGAACCTTCCTGAATGTTGAATGTGCGCAAAGGAATAATCGGAAGCGAATACTTCATCACACCACTGTTGAGCGTATATCGGCCACGGAGCTGAATACTGTTGGTCGGATCGTAGTTCATTGTGAGAGAACCGCCGCCGAAAAGGTCGATATAATTGGACTTATCGGAATTGAGCGCACAGACAATATGCGCCTGTTCGTCGATATCTATGCCCAACTGCATACTGAAACCAGTAATGTCGGGTCGCCGAATCACGTCGGGCGTGGAATCATTGAGGTTCGTAAACTGCACCAAATCCTTGAGTTCATTGTCCGTTGTCAGCGTTGCATCGCGCAGAACATAGGTCATATCCGTCGTTCCGAGCACATCCAGCTTGCCACGCAAATTAAGATTGGAGAGCAATCCCTGCATACGTCCGTTGAAATTGACGAATGCCTTGCCGAAAACCTCCGAACGGGGATTCTCCTTTGCATCGATGATTTCAAAGTTTTCGGCACGCATCCGTACATCCATCTTCATACGGTCGAAGCTCGAGAAGTCGAGATAGCCTGCCATTGTAAGCGGGGAATCGTTGTTGGCAAACATTTCAAAGTTCTCAAATTCCACACGGCTGTCCTTAATCAGCACAGGGTCGTCGGCAAACCGCATATCAATTCCATAAGGGATACTTACAAGATGCGCCGAATCCAAGTAGAGTTCGCCATCTATATCCAACTGATTCAGCGGTCCCTGAACCGACAACAGTCCTTCGCCCTCACCACGCAAGCCCACTATCTGGTCGGGAACGAAGCCGTTGATATAGCTCAACGGGAAACGGTCCATACGGAAATCGGCATCCAGATAGCCCTCTCCGTCGCTCTTGTAACTGCCCGAAAGTTCGCCCACCTGCCTGTTTCCCTTCGTAAGGATAGCATCAATCTTGTGCGTTCCATCCTCGAGAGGAATGTAAACGAACTGCGCTCCCACGTTGCCCATCGCACTGTTCTCGTATATCATATCCCTGATGGTCATATCACTGGACACCGTAAGGTCGCTTTTTGTCTGAACAATGTGATAATCGCCATCGAGAACACCCGACATCTTTGGTGCCAACGGAAGCACGGAGAGCAACTGTCCGATTTCAAACTTGTGCATTGAGAGCGTCAGATTCTGCAAGGAAGCCGTGTCGGCATCCTCCGTGAGCAACTGAATACCTCCTCCATCGTCTGCCATCAACTGCAAATCCGCCGACAATCGCCGGTCTTTTCCTATATAAACATAGTTGTCCTCGTTTACATTAAACTGCTTATAGCCCAGAATCGCCTTCGAGGAAGTGAGGTTCAGCTTGATACCTTCGGCTGCCATTGCAGCTTGCGTGGACAGTGCCAACGCAGGCTTGTCCTTCATATCCATTACTGCAAGCGAGGCATTGATGCCGTGTTCAAAGAAAGAACCCTGAAGGTAACCCTTGTAAGGATAGTCGTTGTCGGGTCCATTGAGCAGGGCCGCCTCATATTCAAGCCCCTGTTGTCCGGTACTTAATTCTATCTGCATCGTGTCGATGCGCAAACTGTCGTACACGAGCCTATCAATGAGAATCTGTCCATTCAATCCTCTCGACGGAGACGACGTTATATCAATGTTAGCCGAATTGAAAGCGTAGCCCCTTTCTGCCAGCAAACGACTGAAAAGATTGCCTGAACCACTTTCAAGAATGAATCGTCCGGTGGGCAGATTGCGCTGCAAAGCCAACTGGTCGATGGTCTTGTTAGCCAACTGCTTGCCCAAATCGCGCGATATATTGCCGAAAGACGCAAGCACCTGCTTGTAGCTTCCGTCCAAATCGGTGTTGAGCAGGAAATCGCCTGCACGAATAACGGCGTGCGTGGTGTCTCTCCGGCTCAGCACATCAAGGCTCACATCGCCCGGAACATAGGCCTTGTCGCGTGTCTGCACCTGCAAATCGCCGAGCATTCCCTTTACCATCAGGTCGTCTTTCATATCAGACGAGAAATCGACGTTGGCAGAGAAGTTCGTGCTGAACGGCTGATCCACAATGCCCAACTGATAGAAATCGGCATTGGCAACAAGTCCGTTGAGACTGCCCTTAATATCATTGCCCGACATACTTGCGCCAAGATTGAAACTTCCGGCCAACAATCCCACCGTATTCGAGCCACGAACCTCGTTCAGTTTCAGGTCGCCCAGATAGCCGCTGACAGAATACCGGTCATTCATATTCGACTTGAAATCAATGTCGGCATCGGTAGAGAGTTCGTAAACCTGACTTACAAGCCCCAGACCTTTCAGGTCGGCTTTCGCCAGATGTCCCTTTATGTGCGAATCGAGATTGCTTCCCTGCACGGCAGCCGTAAGATTAAAGTCGCCCACAACCAGTTTTCGGCTGCGTATCAGCCCAGCATCGGTAAGCGAGAAATCGAGCAACTTGCCCTTGATATAATGCCTGTCGTTGAGATTCGACCTCACATCCACGTCTGCCCACGCACTGATTACGTAAGCATCGTTCATTGCGCCGAGCCGTTTCAGGTCTATCCGTTTCAACATCCCCTTCAGATGGCCGTCCACCAGCTTGTCCGTGAACTTACCGCTGAACGAGAAATTCCCGCCGAGCATCCTGTTCGTGCTGTTGATTGTCGCCTTCGTGAATCCGTTTTTCATCGTGATTCTGCCCTTGATACCGTCAAGAACATAATCCTGATATTGGAATCTGCCGATGTCGGCACTGAGATTTACGGCAGCATTGGGACTGAAAAAGTCCATTCCGTGTCCACTTGCCGAGACCGTTCCGCTGAACGGATGCAAGCCCATTGTGGGCAGAAATTCCTGTAATTGCAGATTGTTTGCCTTTGCCGTAAGGTTATATGCGTCGTTTCGTGTGTCGTAGCTTCCCCTGACGTGGACATTTCCCCGTCTTTCCGACAAATGAATGTCTGCCGTATAAACGCTTTCGCGAATCTTCACATTGCCGTTGATTCCCATTCCGTGAGGGAATTTCACGGTTTTCGCCACCTCTCTCGGCAAGAGTTTGCCCACGAAGTCGAGATTCTCTGCCTTTCCTTTCAGCGCAATATCCGAACGCATACGTGCTGGCTCTGTGGGATTGGCTATCCATCCCGTAGCGGTCAGGTCGAAATTGCCGGGCATTGCCAAGTGCAACTGCCTGAAAGTGGCGTATTTCATATTTCCCTGTAAAAGCCCCTGTACGTTAATCGGCTTTTGAGGAATGGCATTCAGCATCTTCGGGTCGAGAGAAGTGAGGAACGGTTTCAGGTCGGCTACGGACAGAAAACCGTCCAACCTCGTATAGAGTTTACCGGGATTGACCTCCGAGAAAGCATTCATTTCCATCCGGAACGCCCCTGCCAGCTCCGTTCCGGGCATTTTCAGATACATTTCCGGCAGATGAATGGCAACGGAATCCATTGAGAACGGACCACGAAAATCCTGTATCACAAGCCCGCTCTTCTCCTTGAAGTTTGCCGTTCGCACCCTCGCTGCAATCTTCGGAGCTGCATACACGAAGGAATCTACGCCTATGTTCAGTTCGCTCATAGCGATATAGCTCGCATCGAAACCACGCCTTGCACGAGGCTCATAGTTCAAATCGTAGTTGAGCGAGCCACCGTTCCAGTCCAGCGAGCTTACCTTATAAATGCTCTTGTCCAAGGCAAGTTCGGTGTTTTTCGCCGCAGCCTTCTCAAAATTCGCACGCACACTCATCGTATCCCCCGGCAGGTGCAGCCGGAAGTCGGTCTTCGCAATCCTCAACATATCAATATTGATTCTGTTGAGCGCATTTTCGGAAGATGTGTCTTCGGGAACGGTGTCTGCAAGGGCTATGTCGAGCCAGCCTCCTTCGATGTCGGCAAAGTTGATCCGCAGCGAATCTCCTCCGAACGTGAAACCGCGGCTGACCAGTTTCAGTTTTTCAAGATTGGCTTTAACTTGCAGATCGCCTATAAAGTTCGTGGTATTCGCCTTCAGACGTCGGAAAGAAAATTCGTCTATTTCCACTTTTCCGCTGAAAAGCGGCATCATTCTCACTTGCAGCACAAGACTTTCCACGTCGGCAACGGTATCGTTGCGCTCGGGAATGGAGTCGTTGGGCTTCAATGCCAGCAAGCCGTCGAGCTGAAGGTCGATGGGAAAGGAAAGATTCACTTGCTCAATGCTGACCCTCATTCCCGTTTTCTCAGAGGCATAGGATGCCGCCTGCCTTACAGCCCAGTTCTGAACGGGCGGCAAGTAAAGCAGCAATGTAAGAATAAGAAAGAGTACGACCGGCGCAAGAACGATTGCCACGAGCCATTTCATTGTTTTCTTCATACCCAGATGCCTTTGACAGTAGCTACATTATTATATAACAACATTGCAAAGTAACACAAAAAAACTGGAATTACGAAAAATCTACACATTAATTTTACGATATTAATATGCAACGCTCGGGATAGACGGACAAGCGTACAAGGAAACAAGCCTGAGAGGCAAGCGCAAATATATCTTTCCGTTCTGAATAATCTTAACAAAACACTCTCCATAATTCGATTATTTTGAACGAAATGTTTTTTATTTTCAAATACGCGAGTTTTGCGTGTGCAATCTTAAACTACTATATATCAACACACTAAGAGCAACACACCAGTCAATGTGCAGAAAGAAAGCATCAGAGACTTCCCAAACAGAACATTATATCATACCAAAAGAACAGAATTTACAGTAAATTCCTCACGGAAACGGCATACGTTCTTGCGAAGAACGATTTGCATTTATCGCAAGAATGGAAGACAATCTTCGGATATTTCAGAAACAATGTTCCCAAAACTAAAAAACATTGGTGGGAAGAAGGCTGAAAATTCTCCAGATTACTGAAAAATTTTATGCGTTTTTCGGTAAATGGATTTTACAAAAAAGAATTGCAAGTGCCATTGGGGAATGAAACCTCAATGGCACTTGCAATTCTTAATTCCACATCAATCAATATATGCGTGGGCCGAAAATGGCCGTACCCACTCTTACCATCGTGGAGTTGCATTCGATGGCTATCGGGTAATCGTCGCTCATTCCCCAAGAGCGTTCCCTGAAATCGTCGTCATCGGCAAAATACGTTGCCTTGATTTCGTCAAAGAAATCAGATGCCGTCATCATCTCTTTACGAATCTGCTGCTCGTCGTCCGTGTTGGAAGCCATCATCATAATGCCCGAGATATGCACGCCTTTCATTTCCCGCCATTCGCCCGATGCCAGAAATTCCCGGCATTCATCGAGCTTGAAGCCGTACTTTGATTCCTCTTCGGCAATGTGCAGTTCGAGCAGAACATTGATAACTCTTTCGTTCTTCAGGGCTTGCTTGTTGATTTCCCTCATCAGTTTCACAGAATCAACAGCCTCTATCATCGAGATATAAGGTGCTATGTACTTTACCTTGTTCGTTTGCAGATGCCCGATAAAATGCCATTCAATGTCTTTCGGCAGGGTTTTCGCCTTCTGCGAAAGCTCCTGTTCGTGGCTTTCGCCGAACACGCGCTGCCCTTCGGCGTAAGCGACTTCCAGATATTCGTTGGGATGAAACTTACTGACGGCTATCAATCTCACGCCGTCAGGAATGTTTGCCATCACATCGTGCAAACTCTTGGCTACATCAAACATATTTTCAATCAGTATTTAAAGGTTAGGTCAGTGTTGCGGGATGGAGATACGCGACGCACCTCCATTCCTCCGGGATTTTACCCTTCGTATTCAGGCTTTGCATCGGCAGCCTTGGAAGCCGAACGGTGCTCGAAAACGTCCATTATCTTTGTGTCGGCGATTGACACGATGGCGTAGTCTATCATCGTCTGTCCCATCACTTCGTCCACGTGCTTCACGGCACCGTTTACCGAGTTTGCCTGAACGAGATAGGTAATGTAGGAACGTTTCTCCTTTTCCGTCTTTTCGTCAATCATGATAAAAGAGAGTCTTGCCTTGTACCACTTGTCGTCCATATCGCCGTCGCTGAAGAAGATTTCCCCATACACGGCAGGCGTGATTGCCTTCACGTCGAACTCGCCGCTTATATAGTGCGACATTTCCTCCGTTATGGCACTTTCTGCCTCGGAAAAGCTCAACGCCTCCACGGTGTAAGCCTCTGTAACCTTCTTGTTCTGACCATCTTCCATCGTCTTGTCGTAGCGCACCTTGGTCTCGAACCACTTGCTTGTCTTACTTCTCATCTTATGATTATTTTATACCGCACGACCTGTGTCGGGCTGTTTTTAATGTTTATACTTATGCAAAAGTAGTAAAAAAGTCTGGCTTAATCTGAAAAATGTGCCATTAAAATAAAAAAAATATCTATCTTTGCATATCATAATATCAGCACAAGGTTTCATAATGTAAGCCTTCTCGATATTAAAGTATTAATTTAAAGTAGAAACTATGCCGGAAATATCAGTTCGAGGACTTCAAATGTCTGAATCACCTATCAGAAAACTGACACCGTTGGCCGAAGATGCAAAGAAACGGGGCGTCAAAGTTTATCATTTAAATATCGGACAGCCAGATCTGCCAACTCCACAGTGTGGACGCGATGCGCTGAAGAATATCAACGGAACCGTTATGGAGTATTCTCCGTCGCAGGGCTATGCTTCCTATCGCGGGAAACTTTGTGGATTCTACAAGAAATCCGACATCAGTCTTGATGCAGACGACATCATCATCACGGCAGGTGGTTCGGAAGCCGTGCTGTTTGCATTTATGGCTTGCCTGAATCCGGGCGACGAAGTCATCCTGCCCGAGCCTGCCTATGCCAACTATATGACTTTCGCCATTTCCGCCGGTGCGACAGTCAGACCTATCCCCACTTCCATCGAAGAGGGATTTGCATTGCCGAAGGTTGAGAAGTTTGAAGAACTGATAAACGAGCGCACAAAGGCCATTATGATATGCAACCCTAACAATCCGACGGGTTATCTCTACACGCATAAGGAAATGGAGCAGATAAGAGACATTGTGAAGAAGTACGACCTCTATCTGATTTCGGATGAGGTGTATCGTGAATACAATTACACCGGTCTGCCATATATATCGGCTATGCACCTCGAAGGAATCGAGCAGAACACGATTATGATAGATTCCGTTTCCAAGCGTTACAGCGAGTGCGGCATACGCATCGGTGCGCTTATCACTAAGAATGAGGAAGTCAGGAAGACGGTAATGAAGTTCTGTCAGGCGCGTCTTTCTCCTCCATTGATCGGTCAGATAGTTGCCGAAGCCAGTCTGGATGCGCCCGAGGAATACTACCGAGAGGTGTATGATGAGTATGTGGAGCGCAGAAAATGCCTCATTGACGGACTGAACAACATTCCGGGAGTCTATTCTCCTGTTCCGATGGGTGCATTCTATACGGTGGCGAAACTTCCGGTAGACAATGCCGACAAGTTCTGCCGATGGTGTCTGACCGACTTTCAATACGAAGGCGAAACTGTAATGATCGCTCCCGCATCGGGATTCTACATCACTCCGGGCGCAGGCATCGACCAAGTGCGCATTGCCTACGTGCTCAAACGTGAGGAATTGCAGCGTGCCCTGACCGTTCTTCAAAAGGCTTTGGAGCAGTATCCCGGCAGAAAAATAAGCGAATAATACGATATATGAACTTTCCATTATTTATAGCGAGAAAGATAAACGACAGCGGGGATAAGACCAGAAAGGTTTCCAAGCCTGCCATCCGAATTGCCACTTTCGGCGTGGCTATTGGTCTTGCCGTTATGATAGTGTCGGTTTGCGTGGTATTGGGATTCAAACACTCCGTGCGCAACAAGGTAATAGGGTTCGGAAGCCATATTACCGTTGCCGACTTTATGACTTTGCAGAGTTCCGAACAATATCCTATTCAGATTACGGACAGCGTGAGGAACGCATTGGCAAAGGTAAAAGGTGTGAAGCACGTGCAGAGATTCGCCTACACACAGGGCATATTGAAAACCGATGACGACTTTCTTGGTATGGTATTGAAAGGTGTCGGACCTGAGTTCGACTCCACTTTCATTCATCAGAATATGCTGGAAGGCAGTATTCCCGTCTTTTCAGACAGTGCCAATCAGCAGAAGATTGTCATATCGAAGACCATTGCCGACAAGCTGAATCTGAAACTGGGGCAGAGCATCTTCGCCTATTTTGTGAATAAAGATGGGGTGCGCACGCGTAAATTCACAATCAACGGAATTTACGAAACGAATATGAAGCATTTCGACTCGCAGATCTGCTTTACCGATTTATACACAACGAACAAGCTAAACGGCTGGGCTGCCGATCAATATTCGGGGGCAGAATTGCAGGTGAACGACTTTGAGAAGCTCGACGAAACGGCACTGAATGTCTTGAAAAGCGTGAAGAATAAGACAGACGACTACGAAGGTACTTATTCTGCCGATACTGTCATCGAACAGTATCCACAGATATTTTCTTGGCTCGACCTGATGGATCTTAACGTTTGGATGATTCTCGCCCTGATGGTGGCAGTTGCCGGCGTAACGATGATTTCCGGTCTTCTCATTATCATACTGGAGCGCACGCAGATGATTGGTTTACTCAAAGCAATGGGCGCAAAGAACAGACAGATAAGAAGTATATTCCTCTGGTTTGCCACCTTTATCATCGGCAAGGGACTGCTGTGGGGCAACATTGTTGGAATAGGAATCATATTAATCCAGAAGTATTTCGGACTGATTGAGCTGAATCCACAGACCTATTATGTGAGTACGGTACCCGTGGAAATCAACATTCCCCTGATCTTAGCCCTGAACATAGCCACATTATTAATATGTGTGTTCGTGCTCATCGCACCGAGTTTCCTCATAAGTCATATTCATCCTGCCAAATCAATGCACTACGAATAGACGGAAAAACTATATTAAACTATTGAGTTTTTGATAATTACAACATTTTTAAACAGAAAAAGCGAATTAAAGAACACATTTTTCTGCACAAAACGTTTTGAAATGAGCAAAAAATAAAGTAACTTTGCACGCAATTAACAAATGTGTGCAATGGATTCAATACCAAGTTTCAACTCATACATAGAGAACAGTATCAAGGATAACTGGGAAAAGGACGCCTTGACAGACTATCACGGGGCGACACTCCAGTACCACGACGTGGCAAGAAAGATTGAAAAACTGCATATCCTTTTTGAATACAGTGGGCTAAAGAAAGGAGACAAAGTGGGATTGTGCGGACGAAACTCCTCAATGTGGGCAGTCTGCTATCTGGCAACCCTTACATACGGAGCTGTGGCTGTGCCGATTCAGAACGAATTTACGCCCGAACAAGTCTACAACATCGTAAATCATTCCGAATCAAGACTTCTTTTCGTCGGCGACGTCGTTGCTCCAACGTTGGATGCAGCGCAAATGCCCAATCTTGAAGGCATCATTTATATCCCGGACTTGTCGTTGGTAATGTCAAGGTCGGAACAACTAACGTATGCACGTGAGAATCTGAACGCCATCTTCGGACAGAAATTCCCTAAATATTTCCACAAGGAGCACGTAAGCTACCATATTGACTGTGCGGAAGAACTGGCTCTGATCAACTATACCAGCGGAACAACCGGCTTTTCAAAAGGCGTAATGATTCCTTATCGTGCGTTATGGAGCAACTTGGATTGGGCAAACAGCGAGTTCGGCGTGCATATTCCGAAGCACTCCAACATCCTTTGCACGTTGCCGATGGCTCATATGTACGGTATGACGTGCGAGTTCATCTTCAACATCTGCTTCGGAAACCATCTCTTCTTCCTCACAAGGCTGCCCAGTCCAACGCTGATTTCAGAGGCTTGCAGCGAAGTAAAGCCGGCAATGGTCGTTGCAGTTCCGTTGGTTGTAGACAAGATTATACGCAAAAAGATATTTCCACAGATTGACAACAGAGCCACTTCAATGCTGTTGAAAATGCCCGTTATCAACAAGAAAATCAAGGAAAAGATCCGCAACCTTGTAATGGAGGCATTCGGAGGAAACGCCTATCAGGTAATGACCGGTGGTGCGGCGTTGAACAAGGAAATTGAAGATTTCCTCACAAGCATTGATTTTCCCGTGAATGCGGGCTATGGAACAACGGAAACTGCTCCGATGATCACATACAGCGACCAGTCGGATTTCGTGGGAGGTTCGTGCGGCACCATCGTAAAGCACATGGAAATGAAGATTCTCAGTTCCGACCCAAAGACCATTCCGGGCGAAATCATCGCACGAGGATTAAACGTAATGCAGGGCTATTTCAAGAACGAAGAAGCCACAAAAGCCGTGCTCGACAGCGACGGATGGTATCATACGGGCGACCTTGCCACAATGGATGAAACCGGACACGTATTCATCCGAGGCAGAATAAAGAATATGCTGCTCGGCGCAAACGGGCAGAATATCTACCCGGAAGAAATAGAAGACAAGCTCAACTCAATGGCAATGGTCAGCGAAAGCCTGATAATCCAAAACGGCGACAAGCTGATCGGACTTGTAGTACCCGATATGGAGGAAGCATCCTCAATGGGTTTCAGCGAGGAAGACCTGCAAAGCATTATGGAAGAAAACCGTAATGCCCTCAACCAAATCCTCCCGACATTCTGCAAGATATCGACTATCAGAATCCAACAAGAGGAATTCAAGAAAACTCCCAAGAAGAGTATCAAGCGTTATTTATATCAGAACGCAGAAGTATAACACATAAAAGGCATTAAGTACCACTGATTTATTCCTTCAACGTCCGCTGCACCGTTATGCAGTAATTGGAGGATAAATCAGTGGTATTTTTGTTCTATTTAGAACGACAAGGCTAAAAAACTGCACATTATTTTTTGAATTGTGCAGATTTATGGCTATCTTTGCACTTAGCTTAAACATTATGCGATGGAAAAAATACCAAGTTTTAATGAAATGATAGAAAAGAGCATTATTTCCCATTGGGATTTGGACGCTCTTACAGACTATAAAGGAAAGACCCTTCAGTATCACGATGTGGCTCGAAAGATTGAGAAAATCCACATTATGTTTGAAGCAAGCGGTGTAGTGAAAGGCGACAAAATAGCTATTTGTGGCAGAAATTCATCTATGTGGGCTGTTGCATTCCTTGCAACACTCACATACGGAGCGATTGCAGTCCCCATTCTGCACGAATTTACACCCGATCAGGTACACAACATTGTGAACCATTCCGACTCAAAGATTCTCTTTGTGGGCGACGTTGTGGCAACAGAAGTCGATGCAACAAAGATGCCGGGACTCGAAGGCATTATCTATCTGCCCGACCTCTCGCTCGTTATCAGCCGAACAGAGAAGCTCACATACGCCCGCGAACATCTGAACGAGATGTTCGGTAAGAAATATCCGAAATATTTCCGACAGGAACACGTTCACTACTACCGTGAACAAAGTCCCGACGAACTGGCACTTATCAACTACACAAGCGGCACTACCGGCCGTTCAAAGGGCGTTATGATTCCCTACCGTGCAATGTGGAGCAATGCAGACTTCGCCATCCACGTGCTCGGAAAGCAAATCAAGGCAGGCGACAACGTAATCAGCATCCTGCCGATGGCGCACATGTACGGAATGGCCTTCGAGTTTATCTTTGAATTCATCCACGGAGTACATATATTCTTCCTTACCCGTATGCCGTCGCCGGCCATCATTGCTCAGGCACTTGCCGAAGTGAAGCCCTGCATAATGATTGCCGTGCCGCTCGTTATCGAGAAAATCATCCGCAAGCGCGTGTTCCCAAAGATTCAGAACAACAAGATGAAGCTCCTCCTCAATATGCCGATGATCAACAAGAAGGTAAAGGAGAAGATTCGCGAACAGGTGTATCAGGCGTTCGGAGGCAATCTTTACGAGGTAATCATTGGCGGAGCCGCGCTCAACAAAGAAATTGAAGCCTTCCTGAAAGACATCGAATTTCCATTTACCGTTGGCTACGGAGCCACGGAATGTGCGCCGATTATCTGTTACAGCGACTGGAAGACATTCGCAGAAGGCTCTTGCGGCAGGGCGGCACTCCATCAGAAAGTGCGTATCGACAGCTCCGATCCGGAGAACATTGCCGGAGAAATCCTCACAAAAGGCCCCAACGTGCTTCTCGGCTACTACAAGAATGAGGAGGACACAGCGCGCGCCATCGACAAGGATAACTGGTTCCATACCGGCGACCTCGGCACGATGGACGCTGAAGGAAACGTATTTATCCGTGGACGCTCAAAGAATATGCTCTTGGGAAGCAACGGACAGAACATCTACCCTGAAGAGATAGAAGACAAGTTGAGTTCGCTCCCACTCGTTGCAGAGTGTCTCGTGATTCAGCGTGAGGAAAAACTCGTCGCACTGGTCTATCCCGACCACGAGGAAGCCAAGAACTTGGGATTGAGTGATAATGATATCAGAAACATTATGAACGAGAACAAGACGCAGCTCAATGCCGCTACCCCAGCCTACTGTAATGTTTCGGATTTGGAAATACTCGACGAAGAGTTCCAAAAGACTCCAAAGAAGTCTATCAAACGATACCTATACAAGTAGGAAAAGAAATGCTCTTCAGTCTGATACAGTCCTAAAGTTCTGAAAACAGCACTAAAATTCAAACTGAGAACGCATTTCTCTCAAACGAATGCACATTAATTTCATATAGATTAAGCCCTCAAACTCTCGCAGTTTGAGGGCTTTTTCATTGCTCCATCAAAACGTTGGAAAGCATTGCCAACAGAAAAATGAGACAATCTTTCCACCATTAAAAAGAACACTCATAACACATTGAATATAAACCACTTACAAACACTCTACAAACATGCGAAGATTGCAGCTCATTCTTCGCAAAAATGGAATGCAAATGTGCGAAGATTGAATTGCATTCTTCGCACGTTTGCATCACAACGGAATAACGCCCATTTCTCTCTACATAAAAAACAGGCACAATAATTTGTAAAACTGCTTTAATTTGATTATTTTTGTAACGAACTAAACAATAGTACAACAATCTATTGATTCATAACCAAATTTATATCCATTATGAAAAAACAAAAAATTTCATTCATCCTAATGCTTCTCGGCATTATTATGTTCGCAGCTTGCTCTGACAAGGACGAGCCGGAACAGTCGTTTACAATCTCCGTGAAACCTGCCACGCTATCGCTTATCGTAGGACAGAGTGAAACACTCACCGTAACCGGTGCGCCCAAAGATGCAGAAATAATATGGAGATCGTCCAACGAGCAAGTTGCTAAAGTGCGAAACGGCAGAGTGGAAGCAGTCGGAGAAGGCTCTGCCAACATTATGGTTATTGCCAGAAAAGGCAATATCTCTTCTGAAGCACAGTGCCAAATTACTGTCAAGAAAGCTGTTTTGGAGAAGTATATCAGCTTTGACGATGCCTACCTGAACAAGACTTTGCTGGAGATTCCCGGTCTGGATGCCAATAAAGACGGTGAGATTTCGCCCGAAGAAGCCAAGACCATACACAAACTCAACTTCAGCTATCCGGCAGGCGAAAGTGTTCCCGCTGAGAAAACCATCAAGAGTCTAAAGGGTCTGGAATATTTTGTAAACCTCGATACGCTTACATTGAACTATCATAAAATATCCGATGCCACCCCTATCAGCAAGCTGAGCAAACTCTCGCAACTGCACTTAGGCGGTAATCCCATCACGGCTATCGACCTTTCAAACCTCAAGGAACTGAGAGACTTGCGCATCTTCAAGTGTGAAATAGCCAATCTGAACCTTGCCAACAACACCAAACTGGAGATATTGGACATTCACAATACGAGCATCGGCAGCATAGACCTCACCTCACTCAAAGAGCTTTCAATTATCGTGGCGCGTGAAACGAAGCTCACAAAGATTGAACTCAAAGACCTGCCAAAGCTCACTGGCGTAGACTTGCGCCAAAGTCTGCTGCAAGAAATAGTTGTAAGCAATTTGCCGAAACTGGAAAAACTGTATATCGAACAAAACCAAATCAGCAAGATTCAGCTCAGCAACCTGCCCGAACTGCAACATCTCGTAGCTTATGAGAACCAGATCAGCAAGATAGATTTCAGTCTTCCGAAACTGATGTTCCTCACTATCCACCAGAATAAAATTACCGAAGCCGACTTCAGCAAGATGCCTATGCTCTTCCGTTGCTATATGAGCAACAACCTTTTGAAGAAAGCCGACTTCAGCAACAATAAGGTTATCGCACAAATAGAAATGTCGGAAATGCCGAATCTCGAACTCATCGACCTGAAAAACGGCGAATTTTCGGATAATGCCGAATACGAAATGCTGTATAACAACGTCAAGTTGAAGAAGATACGCGTAGACAGCGGCGCAGAAGAAACCTATGTGAAGGGCTTAGTAAAGAATTTCCCGGACATTGAAGTGGTAACAGAGTAGGAGAAATAAGGCAGATAAGTGTGAATGATAAAGAAACCTTCTCATAAATTTGGTGATTTCTTTACTTATTCTATTATCAACTTATTCCAAACCTGGCTATAAACAAAAAAGCGATGTGCGTTTATGAATATACGCACATCGCTTTTTCTTATCACTTATGTTGCACTCTTCTTCAGAAAAACCTGTATGGAAGAATGTCTTTAATCGAGCAGAGTGGACGCACGCACACGGCTCAGCGTCTCGGGTGTCATCTGCAAATAACTTGCAATATACACCAATGGGGCACGGAGAATAACCTGTGGGTTCAGCTTGCACATCTTCTTGTATCTGTCCTGAGCCGTCTCGAAACGCACGAGGTCGGCGTGTATCTGGGAAATAATCAGGCTCTCTTCCAATATCTTACGATACAGAATCTGAATATTCACGTTGTGCAAAGCCACTTGCTCCAATCTATGTTTCGGCAAAGCATATACCAAAGTCGGTTCCAACGCTTCCACTTGGAGCTTTGTCGGCTCTTCGCGGAACAGACTCTCGATACACATAAAGATGGTACGGTCTTCTCCCAGATGTTCGGTAATCTGCTTGCCGTTCTTGAAATAGAACTGGCGAATCAGTCCACGCTCAATGTAATAGATACTGTTGCAAACTTCGCCTTCCTTCAGAATCATCTCGCCTTTCGCATACTTGCGTGGGACAAGAATACTTTCCAACACGTCAAGCTCATCGTGAGTCATTGTGCTGTACTTCCTCGCCAACTCACGCGCTATATCTCTGGTTTCGATGGTTTCTTTCATTATGTTATTTCTCCTAAATGGTTTCTAATCCAACTTCAATACGGCCAAGAACGCTTTCTGCGGCACCTGTACATTGCCCACCTGCTTCATACGTTTCTTACCTTTCTTCTGTTTTTCCAAGAGCTTTCGCTTTCTGCTCACGTCACCACCATAACACTTAGCCGTTACGTCCTTGCGCACCTGCTTGATGGTTTCGCGCGCCACAATCTTCCCTCCGATGGCTGCCTGAATGGCAATATCAAACTGCTGGCGAGGAATCAGTTCCTTTAATTTCTCGCACATTCTGCGTCCGAAGGCTACGGCGTTGCTGTCGTGAGTCAGCGTAGATAGTGCGTCCACAGGCTCTCCATTCAGCAATATGTCCAGTTTTGCCAGTTTCGACGGACGGAACGAGTCTATATGATAATCGAATGAAGCATATCCCTTGGAAATACTCTTCAGTTTATCGTAGAAATCTATCACGATTTCGCCCAACGGAATCATAAAAATCAGTTCCAGACGGTTGCCGCTCACGTAGTTCTGACTGACGAGTTCGCCTCGTTTGTCCAGACAGAGCGTCATAATCGGACCGATATAATCAGCCGAAGTAATGATGGATGCCTTGATATACGGCTCTTCAATATGCTCAATCATCGTAGGTTCAGGCAGCCCCGATGGGTTATGCACCTCGCGGATCTCGCCCAACTTGTCGTAAACCATATAGCTTACGTTCGGAACGGTCGTAATCACATCCATATTGAACTCACGGTCCAGACGTTCCTGAATGATTTCCATGTGCAGAAGTCCGAGGAATCCGCATCGGAAACCGAATCCCAGAGCCTGAGAACTTTCAGGAGAGAATGTCAGCGAGGCATCGTTCAACTGTAATTTCTCCAAGGATGCACGCAGGTTTTCGTAATCACTCGGATCAACCGGATATACGCCGGCAAACACCATAGGCTTAACCACTTGAAAACCTTCGATGGCACTTTCGCAAGGACGATCAATATGCGTTACGGTATCGCCCACTTTCACTTCACGTGCGTTCTTAATGCCCGATATTATATATCCTACCTCGCCCGTACTCAGCTCTTTCGTAGGCTTCATATCCATCTTCAGCACGCCCACTTCGTCGGCATCGTATTCCATTCCCGTCTGAACGAACTTCACTTTGTCGCCTTTCTTTATCGTTCCGTTCGTTACCTTGCAGAGCGTGATAATGCCGCGGAAGGAATTGAAAATGGAATCGAAAATCAATGCCTGCAACGGCGCGTTCTTGTCGCCCACAGGTGCAGGCACACGCTTGATGATTGCATCCAGAATGGCAGGTACACCTTCTCCGGTCTTGCCACTGGCACGAATGATGTCCTCTCGTTCGCAGCCAATGAGGTCGATGATTTCGTCCTCAACTTCCTCCGGCATAGCGTTAGGCATATCAATCTTGTTGATTACCGGAATAATCTCGAGATTGTTATCAATGGCCATATACAGGTTGGAAATGGTCTGTGCCTGAACGCCTTGCGTGGAATCGACTATGAGCAGCGCACCCTCGCACGCCGCAATACTTCGCGAAACCTCATAGGAAAAGTCTACGTGTCCCGGAGTGTCAATCAGGTTGAGCACGTACTTCGTTCCCTCTTGTTCGTACTCCATCTGAATGGCGTGACTCTTGATTGTGATTCCTCTCTCACGTTCCAAATCCATATCATCAAGCATCTGACCACTCGTTACCTGAATAGTTTTCGTAAACTCCAAGAGACGGTCGGCTAATGTGGATTTTCCGTGATCAATATGCGCAATGATACAGAAATTTCTTATATGATCCATTGAAATATTATTCTTTTATCAGGCAAAATTACGAATAAAAAGCGAAATATACGAAAGAACAATTCATAAAATACTACATTTTTTCTATCTTTGCATTCTGATTATTCGGATGATTTCATTTGGAAAGCAACTCCGATTCATCTTCACAACAATTCCAATAAAACGTTTTATAGTGATGAAAAAGTTTTTTGTTTTCTGCATTGCAGCCTTATCGCTCGCCGGATGCCACGACAGCTTGGAAGAACGTGCCAAAAAAGACACGGAAATGTACACGCTCAAGAAGTGTCCTACGCCGATTATCTACAATGAACGCACCGACAGTATCGTTTTTGAGCCCGACACCCGAACGCTGCACTATCATCTTTCACTGTTCAATGAAGCTGACGATGATGCCGTCATAGCCTTGGTAAAGGATAAAAAGACTGCAAATCTGCTTGAAATCCTGAAGAATGATATGCAGAGAAAGGCCTATAAGGACGAAGGATTCAATTTCAGATACACCTACGTATCGGGCAAGAATCCGAAGAAGGTCTACATAGACGTAATTTTCAAGAAAGGAGATTATTAAGATTATCTGCCGGAAGAAACGGCAAAACCAGATAATAGAACAAAAAGAACATTGTCTTACAATATTCAAACGGAGTGTTCCAATATTCATTTGAATACCGGAACACTCCGTTCTCCTTATATTATTAAGTCAATATTATTCAGCTTTATCAGCCGGTTTCATATTGGTATATACATTCTGCACGTCGTCGAAGTCTTCGAGCTTGTCAATCATCTTCTCAATCGTCTCACGTTCTTCATCGCTAACTTCCTTCAAATCGTTAGGAATGCGTGTGAACTCTGCCGATGTGATTTCAAAACCGTTGTCTTCCAAGTGCTTCTGAATCTCACCGAAACTTGTCGGTTCGCCGTAGATGGTGATTTCTCCCTCTTCTTCGTCGAGGTCGAACTCATCTTCCACTCCGTAATCAATCAAATCGAGAATCAATTCATCCATATCCAGTCCTTCCTTCGCCTTGAAACTGAACACAGACTTGTGGTCGAAGAGGAACGAAAGTGAACCCTGCGTACCGAGTGTGCCATTGAACTTGTTGAATACCGAACGGACATCACCCACGGTGCGTGTGGTATTGTCGGTCAAGGTATCCACGAAGATGGCAATTCCGTGAGGTCCGTATCCTTCATACGGCACTTCCTTGTAGTCGCTTGTATCCTTACCCATAGCGTTCTTGATGGCACGCTGGATATTGTCCTTTGGCATATTCTCGCGCTTACAAGTTGCGATAATCGCACGCAAGCGTGGGTTTGTTTCCGGTTCAGGGCCACCAGCCTTTACGGCGATAGCGATTTCCTTACCCAATTTTGTGAAAGTACGAGCCATGTGGCCCCATCTCTTCAGCTTAGCAGCTTTACGATATTCAAATGCTCTTCCCATTGGAATTGTTCATTTAGCGGAGTTCTGCTCCGAGTTTATTTGTTAAATTTTTAATTAATTTCTGCATAATGGCGTCGATAGCCTTGTCGTTCAGGGTCTTGCTCTCGTCCTGAAGAATGAAGTTCACGGCATAGCTCTTCTTACCTTCAGGCAGATTCTTGCCCTCGTAAACGTCGAAAAGCTCCACCTTCTTCAGCAGTTTCTTCTCGCTCTCACGTGCAATCTGCTCTATCTGTGCAAATTCCACATTGGAATCGAGCAGCAATGCGAGGTCGCGGCTGACGCTTGGATACTTGGATATCTCTTCAAACTGAAGATTGTTCTTGCGAACGGCCTTCATCAAGCCCGTCCAGTTCAGCTCAGCATAGTAAACCGGCTGTGCAATATCCATCTTCTTGAGCAGTTTATGGCTCAAGATACCCATCTCGACAACCACCTTTCCGGCACGGGTCTTCAGTGCCAAAGCCTTGTCGAAGATGTTATTATCAGATGATTCTGCAACTATCATTCCCTGTGCCACACCGATACGGCGGAGAATATTCTCCACGTGAGCCTTCAGTTCATAGAAAGTGCTGTCTTCGTTGGCGTGCGCCCAAGAGCCTTCAACACGCTTGCCGGTTACCCAAAGTCCCAAGTGGTAAGTCTGATTGTAGGCCTTGATAGGACTTTCCTCGCTCCACTTCTCCTGTTCGTACTTATAGGTGTTGCCCATCTCAAAGAACTTCAGGTTCTGTGCCTTGCGGTTCACATTTCTCCTGATGCTCTCCAGACCACCGAAGAGCAATGTCTGGCGCATAACGCCCAAATCGCTCGACAACGGATTCATCAGTTTTACGGTCTGTTCCCAAGGATAAGCGTTCAGCTCCGTCCCTTCATAGTAAGACGATGCCGTGAGCGAATTGTTCAGAATCTCGTTGAAACCTGCGCCAACAAGCTGCTCGCTGATGATATCTTCCTTATGATGGTTCTTGTCTGCTTCTTCAGCAATGGTGAGAGACGACTTCAAGGTAGTCGGAATCTCCACATTATTATATCCATAGATACGCAGAATATCCTCCACAACATCACACGCACGCTGAACATCCACACGATAGGGAGGAACGATGAGGTCGAGCCCTTCGGCATCTTCCTTCACTATTTCCATTTCAAGACTCTGTGCAATGCTCTTGATGGTTTCGGCACCGAGCTGCTTACCAATCAAACGATCGGCATATTCATAGTTCAGACGAACGGGGAAGCCTTCCATCTTCGTGGGATATTCGTCACGGATTTCCATACTTACCTTCGCACCGGCCAATTCCTTACAAAGGATTGCAGCCTGCTTCAGGGCGTAGATAGTGCCGTTAGGGTCGATACCACGCTCGAAACGGAAGCTGGCATCGGTGGACAAACCGTGGCGGCGGGCACTCTTGCGAATCCACGTGGGATGGAAATAAGCACTCTCCAAAATCACGTCCTTCGTATTTTCGTAAGTGCCGCTGCCCTTTCCACCGAACACACCTGCGATACACATCGGTTCTTCGGCGTTGCAGATAGCCAGGTCGTGCTCTCCGAGCGTGTGTTCCTCGCCATCGAGCGTAACGAACTTCTTACCTTCGTTCTTGTCTTTCACGATAATCTGTCTGCCTGTTACCATATCTGCATCGAAGCAGTGCATCGGCTGTCCGTAGGCCATCATCACGTAGTTCGTAATATCCACAATATTGTTGATAGGACGAACGCCGATAATATTCAACTTATCCTTCAACCACTTCGGACTTTCCTTTACCTCACAGCCGGTTACGCTCAAGCAGGCATAACGACGGCACGCTTCTGCATTCTCTATCTTAACATCAATTTCAAGATCGTGATTATCTACAACAAACTTATCGCAATCCGGGCGGTGCAATGAAGTTTCATAGCCATTCTGTTTCAGCCACGCATAGAGGTCGCGGGCTACTCCATAGTGGCTCAAAGCGTCGGCACGGTTGGCAGTTATGTCTATTTCCAAGAGCCAGTCGCTGTCCAACTGATAGTATTCGGCTGCCGGCATACCCACCTGAGCATCTTCCGGCAAAACGATGATACCGTCGTGGCTCGTGCCCACACCGATTTCGTCCTCGGCACAAATCATACCCAAGCTCTCAACGCCTCTGAGTTTGCTCTTCTTGATTGTGAAGCTCTCTTCGCCGTCGTAAAGCACGCAGCCCAAATCTGCCACGATTACCTTCTGCCCGGCTGCCACATTGGCCGCGCCGCAAACAATCTGCTGCGGCTCGCCTTTGCCCAAATCAACGGTGGTAACGTGAAGATGGTCTGAGTTCGGGTGCATCTCGCAGGTAAGCACCTTTCCCACGAAAAGCCCCTTGAGTCCACCACGAATCGTTTCCACTTCCTCCACGCTTCCGACTTCAAGTCCTGTGGATGTCAGCGCAGCCGCCAAATCCTGTGGAGTGAGGTCGAAATCCACGTATTCCTTAAGCCATTTGTATGAAATATTCATTTATCTTGATATTTTATTTATTTCAAATTTATGAGAGTTTACTATAAAGTAACGTGCAAAATTAATAAATTTTATCGATATGCCCAAATCTTAATCTACCTAATTAATACAGGCAGATGCAATTATAGGTTCGTTGGATTTGCATCCGTTTTCCAACTGTCTTTCCTACCGGCGAAGAATCCTTGATGGGCTTAGCAAAACCTTTCATCTGCCGCCTGCTTTCGGAATAAGTCTATTGGACAATGAATCTATAAGTTTAATAATTCAGGGATAAATACATTGATAATCAAATTGTTTAACCATTTCTTTTCAATTCTTCTCGAAGCTCAGTCGTAATCTTCTCGCCCGTATATTCGTCTGTTGCCATATTATAATGAAATCCGATTTATCAACAAATCGGATGGGATTCTGCATCAGCCGTTCAGCAGAACAATTATCACGCTCGAGAAAGAGAAACAAACACGTTTTGCAAGTATGCGAAGAATGCACTGCAATATTCGCAAAAACGCAACGCAAACGTGCGAAGATTGCAGCGCATTCTTCGCACGTTTGAAACCAAGGAATATAACCATTGATTATCAATCACTTACAAAACCAACAACAACCACGGCACAGTTTCATTCCAAACTTATGTATGAAAAAATCCGACGAACCGGAAACCTCTGCCTCGTTCTGCATCTGTCTGTTTTCTCTTACTGCCTGATTTTCATATATTTTCTGCAAACTCATCATCAGATTTCATAAATTTGATTCTATCGGAAAATTATAAATATTTTCACATTAGGCAAAGACTTTTAGCAAATATCATTTTTTTATTTTATCTTTGCAACATATTTATATAGACAAAAGACTATTAACAGATAAAAATCAAGCAGAAAGAATATGAGACTTACAGGACGCAGACAAAGCAGCAACGTTGAGGACAGACGTGGAATGAGCACCGGTGCGAAAGCTGGCATCGGAGGAATTGGCGGTATCATCCTCATTGCAGTGATGACGCTTCTCGGTGGTGGCAACATCGGCGACGTAGTTACACAGGTGGTTCAGCAGCAGATGCAGGGACAAGTACAGGAAAAGACCAACGGCAAAACCGAATTTACGACTGAAGAACAGGAACTTGCCGAATTTTCAAAGACTATTCTTGCAGGCACGGAAGACGTGTGGGTGCAGCAGTTTCAGGAGAACGGAATGCAGTATCAGTTCCCTACCCTCGTGCTCTTCACGGGTGCTGTGAATACGGCTTGTGGAAATGGGTCGGCAGCAATGGGTCCGTTCTATTGCAGCGGCGACCAAAAGCTCTACATCGACCTCAGTTTCTTCTCAAGTATGAGAAAGCAGCTCAACATTGAGGCCAAGGGCGACCTCGACTTTGCCTACGCCTACGTGATTGCGCACGAGGTAGGCCACCACGTGGAGTATCTCCGCGGAATTCTCGGAAAAGCACACGCAAAGATGGCTCGCTTGGATAAGACAGAAGCAAACAAAATCAGCGTCAAGCTCGAGTTGCTCGCAGACTACTACGCAGGCTGTTGGGCACACTACGACAACGAGAAATACCAGAGTCTTTCGGACGGCGATCTCGAAGAAGCCATCGACTGCGCCGAAAAGATTGGCGACAATTACTTGCAGGAAAAAGCACAAGGCTACTCGCAGCCCGAAAGTTTCACGCACGGTACGTCTGAACAGCGTATGTACTGGCTGAAGAAGGGCATTGAAACGGGCAACTGGAACACTACGACCTTCGCTCCGGGCGAATTGGACTAAGGAGCATTCCATCCTCAAACCTGTTCTTTCGCCATCTTATGCCTATGGCTTCGGGCTGATTGCTAAGGCATACGCCAGATTGAACACCATAGAAAAAGACCATATCTCGTCCTTTGGGAACAGAGATATGGTCTTTTTGGTATGTCAATATCTTAGAACGGAGGGCGTTCCGTGCCGGGAGGAGGCAACGGTCCGTCGTCGAAACCGGGTGGAGGAGGCAGTATGTCGGGGCCGTTCATCTTACTTCCGACAATCTCGCCTCCCATATCAAACGGACTGGGAAGCCCTGAATCATCTGGATTTGCAAACCTTGTGAACTCTCCTCTAAAGTTCAACAGCACGTCGCCGGTTGCACCTTTACGGTGTTTCGCAATGATAATCTGCGCCATACCGCGAAGGTCGTTGCCCTTTTCATCCTGATAGATGTGATAATACTCCGGACGATGCACGAAGAGAACCATATCGGCATCCTGCTCAATGGCTCCGGATTCGCGCAAATCGCTCAACTGCGGCCGCTTTCCCTCGATGCCGTCGCGCTGCTCAACGGTACGATTCAACTGCGAAAGTGCCAGAACGGGGATGTTCAGTTCCTTTGCCAATCCCTTCAGCGAACGGCTGATGGTGGACACTTCTTCCTGTCGGCTGCTGAATCGCATACCGTTTGCGTTCATCAACTGGAGGTAGTCAATCATCAGCACCTTGATTCCGTGCTCCCTTACCAGTCGTCTGGCTTTCGTTCGTAACTCGAACACCGACAATCCGGGCGTGTCGTCCACGTAAACGGGTGCTCCGTCCATCTTACGGATGTTCGTATCGAAACGTTCCCATTCGTCGGGTGTGAGCTGACCGTTCAGAATCTTGCTGCCGGGAATGGAACAAACGTTGGAAATCAAACGATTGACCAACTGCACGTTGTTCATTTCAAGAGAGAAGAATGCAATCGGCGTCTGATAGTCTATCGCAATGTTCTTGACCAAACTCAAGGCAAACGAGGTCTTACCCATCGCCGGGCGGCCGGCAATAATCACCAAGTCGGAAGGCTGCCAACCGGCAGTTATCTCGTCGAGTTTGTAATATCCGGTCGGAACACCGGTCAGTCCTCCGTCGTTCTGCGATGCCTTGAGGAGAATCTCGTGCGCCTGCTTCACCACGGTGTCTATCTGAACGTAGTCTTGCGCCATATTCTTCTGCGAAAGCTCGAACAGGCTTCCTTCGGCGCGCTGCATCAGCTCATCGACATCGACCGTCTCGTCGAACGCATCTGTTTCAATCATTGAGGCAAAGTGTATCAACTGGCGCGCCAGAGACTTTTGCGCAAGGATTCGCGCGTGGTATTCTATGTTGGCAGATGATGCCACCTGCGAAGTGAGTTCGGCAATATAAGCCGGCCCGCCTACGTCGGCGAGCGTTGCCTTACGCCTCAACTCCTCCGTAACGGTCATCATATCCACAGGGTTTTCCTGAAAATTCAGCGACTGGATGGCTTCATAGACTTTCTGATGGCGAGGTTCGTAGAACGTTTCAGGGCGCAATATCTCTGAAACAACGGTAAATGCGTCCTTATCGACCATCAATGCGCCCAGAACCACACGTTCAATATCCGTGGCCTGTGGCTGCAAGTGTCCGAATGAGGTGTCAATAGGAGCCGACTGTCGTCTTCTGCTATTTCTTGTAGTGGTGGTATTCTTTTCTGCCATAACGCTACAAATTTACAAAAAAGTTTTCAACTCGGGCGTTTTATCATTCAAGTTTTTCTATCTTTGCACTACATAAAATTACATACGATATGATTACTTATCCCTGTTGCAAAATCAATCTCGGACTGAACGTAGTGAGCAAACGCGAAGACGGCTATCATAATCTGGAAACGGTGTTCTATCCCATCCCACTCTGTGATGTATTGGAAATCAAAGAAGTAGACAACGCATCGCATTCCCTGTGTACATTGCAGATGGAAGGAAACGAGTTGGACTGCAACGCACAGGACAATCTCATTGTGAAGGCCTACAACCTAATAGCCAAAGACTATAAACTGCCCTCTGTAAAGGTGTCGCTCGAAAAGCGAATACCGTCGCAAGCTGGACTGGGTGGTGGTTCGTCGGATGCCGCTTTTATGATAAAGTTGCTCAATGCGCAGTTCAATCTGAATATATCCATAGCTCAAATGGAGGACTATGCAGCCAGACTCGGCGCAGACTGCGCATTCTTTATTCAGGGAAAACAGACTTTTGCCACCGGCATCGGAAACATTTTCACACCACTGAATACGGACAAAGACCTTCTCAAAGGCTGTTACATAGCTATCGTGAAACCTGATATTCCCATCCCAACCTCCGAGGCTTTCAGAAACATCAAGCCTCAACACCCGGCTATTTCCTGCGAAAAGGCAATTCTCGAACCGATAGAGGACTGGAAGAATATGCTGAGCAACGACTTCGAGAACTCTATATTCGGGCTTCATCCTGAATTGCCTGCAATCAAGAACAAGTTATATGAACTGGGAGCGACATACGCACAGATGTCGGGAAGTGGAAGTTCGGTATTCGGAATATTCAAGAATGAACCTGAAAACTTGAAGCAATGCTTCGATGGAGCATTTACCTTCACAGCCAAACTCTAAGAAAAACAAAAACGGAGCAGCTTGTGCTGTTCCGTTTCTTTATGTTACCAAGATATCGAAGTTATCTTTCCGTTCTGTAAAGTTGCATTAATCGTTTTATTTACTTTCGGACTTGTACCGTCTTTCTTGCTATATGCTATAAAGCCATTAATCGAAATTTTCAATGCAGAACTGCCGTCCTCCTTTTTCTCTACCGTAACATTTGCCGATTCTTTGTTGAGATTCCAAATCGCCTGACTCACATCTGCCTTGTAGAGGTCGATACGGATATAGTCCATTACGTTTTTGGCTGTCGCGCCCGCTGCTCCTTTGAAGCTGAAAGTTTCTGCCACTTCTGCCTTAATCTTGTCTGCACTGCGGCTGTTGATACCCACGAGGAAATTCCGTACTGCCGAAACTGCCTTCGACTTGTCTTCAGAACTTGCCTCGGCAGGCAATGATGCCTCTGCCATATCCTTCAGTTTCTCTTCTGCTTCAGCCTTGTGCTTACCGTATTTCTGCTGCTCCACGAACAGGCAGTAATCAAGATACGACTTCTCCGTATCTTCGGCAGTAGCGTTTGCCCACGCAATCTCATCCATCTTGTCGAGGATTTCGTTCTTCTTATCCGAATCAGGATTCTTAGCCAAATATGCACGGTATGCCTCTATCGTGTTCTGAGCCTCGACCTTGGAGAGTTCGTCGTCTCCCTGCGTCAGGGTGGCAATGGCATTCTGCAAGGTTTCCTTCTGTTCAGCCGAAGCGTTCGGATGTTCCTTCAGGTATTTCAGAATCAGTTCAACGTCATTGCTCTTCAAAGCTACTGAATATTCGTCTGCCGCTTGGTCTGCCAGAAGCCCTTTATTATAGAAGAACAGGAAGATTACACCTATCAGCACTGCCAACAGCAATGATACCAGCAGCGCAATATGATTGTTCTTCTTTGTTTCTTCGCTTGTAGCGTCGCTTATTTCTGCATCGTCATCGACTTCGGCATCAACAAAAATCTCTTTTTCCTTTTCCGACTCAACAACTTCTTCCAACTCAACGGCTTGCAGAACTTCATCGTCTGTTTCCGAAACATCCGCCGCCACTTCAGCACCGTGCATCGCTGCCGCCTCAACTACCGTCGTATCAGCCTCAGCCAGAGAAGCATCTGCACTGGATTCATTATCCATTACGATTGCTTCGGCTGAAGATTCGTCAGCCTTTTCGGTATTCTCCAATCTGTCTTCTGCAATATTTTCCGAACCGGTCAATTCAGAATAATGACAATTCGGGCAGGATGTTTCAACATTGAGATAAGTTTCGCCACAGTTGGAACATTTAACCAAATGTCCTGCTATCTCCACTCCACAATGTGGGCACAATGGTGCCTTGTCGCTAATCTGATGTCCACATTCTGGGCACTTAATAATCATAACTCTATTAAAATTATATTTTGGAATCTATATTATTATCAGGTTATCAGTTTCTTCGTCGCTTGGGGAATTTTATCTCCCTCATACTGTGCCGTCCCATCAATCGGCTCTTATCCACGTAGCCTTTCACGCCTCTGATTTTTCCCTTACCGGTATATTGCCAAGCGTAGATGTCTCTGCCATCGCTCAACACGGGTTCCGCATCGGAGTATTGGGCAATAAACAACTTATAGCCATCCAGACAGCCACCTGCCAAATGTTTATTGTAGAAATTGGTATAGGTATAGACCAAAGGCTTCACTCCGTACTCAGCAGTTACCAGTTCGAGGAACTTCGTGAGGCTGTCGCGCAGGGCATAACTGCTCAGACCGCCGTTGGTTTCGATGTCAATCATCGGAATCAAGTCCTGATCCTGCGGACGGCACTGCGCACGAAAGTTGCGCAACTGCAACACCTGCGGCACCGTTGGTCTGTAAAAATGGTACGAACCCACGTTCATACCGTGTCTCTGCGCAGCCTGAATATTCTCATAATATCGCTTGTCGATATAATCTCTTCCCTCAGTCGCCTTCAGATAAACGTAATTCATCTTGTGATTACTGTTCTCTGCCACCTGTTCCCACCATACATCGCCCTGATAATGGCTCATATCCAGACCGTGAACGTGTGAACACGTATCTTCACACTGTATCGTATATTGTGCCTTTGCAGCAACAACGGCAAACGCACAGGCACAAATCAAAAGGAGTCGTTTTATCATCATACTTGCAAAGTTACTATTTTAAATCCACATATTAGTGTTTATTTAAACTTAGAAAAAATATTTAGCACTTTTTAGATAGCGTTCTGAAGCCGTAAAAAGGCACACGCTCAAAATACTGATAGAACAGAAGCCGCGCTGCTGACTGAAACTGCATTCGTTGAATCTTTATTGCCACGCATCGGCATTGCATCATTTCCATTCCGAACGCTCTGAATATTCTTTACAAAAGGCTCTCCATAACTCGCTTATTTTGAACAAAAGAGTTTTATTTTTCAAATACGCGAATTTTGACTGTGCATCCGTAAGCATCTATATTGCAACTATCTATGTTTGTCCATCAATTTTTGTGCATTAATTTCTCAATAATTATTTCTGATATAGATGAATAAATCCGACTTTCCGACCTCATTTCGCACATTATTCATCGCATTTTCGGATTGTGTCCGTGCGATAAACGCTTTGCATTCTTCGCAAGAATGCAAAGCAAACTTCGGTAGTTTGCTATCAGAAATTGCGAACAATGGATTTCAATCTTCAAAATATGCTTCCATTTTCTCTGTATTGCTGAAAAAATACGAGTGTTTTTCAGGATAATATTTTTACAAAAATATTGGAATCAGGATTAATGAACGAAGGAGGCAAGGAAACAAATTAGCAAGGATATTAAGTTGAAAAGAGGAAAGTTTAGAAGTAGGTTTATTCGCCACTCATAGTTTAGGGCAAAAGAAAAGGGAACGCATTTGCGCTCCCTTTCGTCTTTTTTGTAAATTGAAAATTTCTACTTGATTTTCTCCAAAAGCTCCTCCAGAGTTACCAGCAACTGTTCGCCGGTTGCCATTATCTTCAGAGTAATCTTGCCCTGCTCCATTTCATTGTCGCCTGCAAGCGCGACGAAAGGAATGTTCTTCGCATTGGCGTACGCCATCTGCTTCTTCATCTTCACGGAATCGGGGAAAATCTCAGTCCTGATATTGGCAAGACGGGCTTTGGAAACGATTGGCAAAACATAGTCGGTTTCCTTTTCTCCGAAGTTGATGAACAACAGTTGAGTGCCCTGCACGCTTTCCTTGGGATATAAATCCAATGCGTTCAACACGTCATAGATTCTGTCTGCACCGAAACTGATGCCTACTCCGGAAAGTCCCGGCATACCGAAGATGCCCGTAAGATTGTCGTAACGGCCGCCACCGGTAATAGAACCGATTGCAACGTCGAGTGCCTTCACTTCAAAAATGGCACCGGTATAATAATTCAGACCTCTCGCCAAAGTTAAATCAAGCTGAATTTCATTGTTCAGGGCTGTCTTCTTCAAGGCATCAAGAATGTATCTTGTCTCTTCAACGCCTTTCAGACCTGTTTCGCTTTCAGACAACACGCTTGCGATGGTCTCGAGTTTCTCGTCGTTCGTTCCTTCCAACTTGAAGATTGGCTGCAATTTTTCGATGCCTTCCTTGGATATTCCTTCCTTTTCAAGCTCTTCGTTCACGCTTTCCAGACCAATCTTGTCGAGCTTGTCGATAGCCGTTGTAATCTGAACTATCTTGTCTTGCTCGCCCATTACCTCCGCCAGACCGGTAAGAATCTTACGATTGTTGATTTTTATCTGCACACGCACACCGAACTTAGTGAACACCGTGTCTATAATCTGCATCAGCTCTACTTCATTGAGCAGCGATTCGGAGCCAACCACGTCGGCGTCGCACTGATAGAACTCACGGTAACGGCCTTTCTGTGGTCGGTCTGCGCGCCAGACAGGCTGAATCTGGTAACGCTTGAAAGGCAACTGCAACTCTTCACGGTGCATTACAACATACCGTGCAAACGGTACCGTGAGGTCGTAGCGCAGTCCTTTCTCGGAAAGTTTTGTCTGGAGCTTCAGCGTGTTGCGACCAACGAGTTCCTCATCTGTGCATCCTTTGAGGAAATCTCCCGAATTAAGTATCTTGAAAAGCAGTTTATCGCCCTCTTCGCCATATTTTCCCATCAGCGTCTGAAGGGTTTCCATAGCCGGAGTTTCTATCTGCTGGAAGCCATAAAGTGCATAAACTTCCTTTATCGTGTCGAATATATAATTTCTTTTTGCCATCTCCACCGATCCGAAATCTCTCGTACCCTTTGGGATGGATGGTTTATTTGCCATAGCCTTTTATTTTAATGGACGGAAAGACAAGTGAAGTAGTGAACCAATAAACTACCGACTTGGACTTCAAGTAATTTACTTGCTCACCCCCACTTACCTGTCTTCGCATTATTTTTATACTTATCTGTTTCTTTCAATCGTCTGTGCTCTGTCCGGACCTATCGAGATTACGCCAATCTTTGTTTCAAGGAAGTTCTCTATAAAGGCCACATACTCCTTAAATTCCTGCGGGAACTGCTCTTCGCTTGTGAAGCCGGTCATATCTGTTTTCCAACCTTTGAACTCCTTATAAACAGGCTTTACATCGATAATCTCGTATGGCAGTTCCTCAGTAATTGTTCCGTCAGGCAGTTCGTATGCGACACAAGCCTTGATGGTATCGAAATCATCGAGCACATCGCTCTTCATCATAATCAGCTCCGTTACGCCGTTTATCATTATGGAATAGCGCAGTTGAATGAGATCCACCCATCCACAGCGACGCTCTCTGCCGGTTACTGCACCGTATTCGTGGCCGAGATCGCGGAGTTTCTCGCCTGTCTCGTCGAACAGTTCTGTCGGGAACGGACCGAAACCGACACGTGTGCAGTATGCTTTCATAATGCCATAGACGTTTCCTATCTTATTCGGACCGATGCCCAGACCAGTACAAGCACCTGCTGATATGGTGTTTGAAGAAGTTACGAACGGATAAGAACCGAAATCAACATCGAGCATTGTGCCCTGAGCACCCTCGCAAAGCAGGTTCTTTCCATCACGGAGAATATGATTTATCTCGTGTTCGGAATCCACAAAACGGAAGTTCTTCATATATTCGATGCCTTCCAGCCACGTTTTCTCCACTTCCTCGAAGCCGTCAAAGTCTGTCCAACCCATCGAAGCCAGCATCTTCAGGTGGCGTTCCTTGTGCTGTGCGTATTTTTCCTCGAAGTTTTCGAGAATGTCGCCCACACGAAGACCGTTCCTACTGGTTTTATCCGTATAGGCAGGACCGATTCCCTTGCCGGTAGTTCCCACCTTTCCATCGCCCTTTGCAGCTTCCAACGCACGGTCGAGCACACGGTGTGTCGGCATAATAAGGTGTGCTTTCTTAGAGATATAAAGCCTTTCAGACAATGGATGCCCGCTCTTTTCCAAGTCCTTTGCCTCTCCCATAAAGAGATCCGGAGCCAATACCACGCCGTTTCCGATGATATTTACCTTGCCTCCTTGGAATATTCCCGACGGAATAGAGCGCAACACATATTTCTGACCTTCGAACTCCAAAGTGTGACCAGCGTTAGGACCACCCTGAAAACGTGCTATCACATCGTAGCGTGGAGTCAATACATCAACTATCTTTCCCTTGCCTTCGTCTCCCCATTGCAGTCCTAAGAGGACATCAACCTTACCTGTTTTCATTAGCTTTATCTTGTTTCTGTTTCAACTTGTTGCGTTCCCTCGACATCTTCGCCTGACAGCGGGAGCATACACCGTAGATGTATAGCGAGAAACCGTCTTTCCTGAATCGCTGAAATTTGGTATTGGCTATAGCATCGGTTATTTCCACTGCCTCTATCTCTGTAACGGCACCACATACCGTACAAATCTGATGTATGTGATCCTCGTTGTTGTAGCAGGCTTCGTATTTAGTCTGCCCGATGAAACGATGACGCACAACCAAACGCAGCTCTATGAAAAGCCGCATCGTATTATACAGGGTGGCTCTTGACACTCTGAAATTTGAATTTTCCAACGCCAAGCTCAGCTCGTCGAGCGAGAAATGCCCTTGCATATCATAGACAGCGTCGAGAATAGCAAACCTTTCAGATGTCTTTCGATGATTGTTCATCTCAAGATATCCGTCAAGAATATCCCTTACCTTTTCTTTGACTATATTTTTAGTCACTGTTGTCTGATTAAATTTCCCACAAAGTTAAATATTTTTAAGAACAAAATCCAAATAAGAAGTAGAAAAAAAAGTTAAATAAAAGGATTGGAAAGCAAGTAACCGAAGAAATAAGCTAACGCTTTGGAAAGACGCCTACCGTCTCATTCACACGAAAACATTTTCACGCACAGCCGAGCCAGTCCGCCCAAAACGCAAAAAGGAGGCACTCTGACTGTCAGAATGCCTCCCGAGATTGATATAGAAGATTAGGTGTTCAAGATTAAACGTACTTACTTTTTCCGTTTATTCTCTTCTAACTCTGCATCAAAAGATTTTGAACACCTGTCTCAATAAAACCTTTTACTTTATCAGATTCACCGAACGCTTGATGAACTCATTGAGCGATGCGCCTTTCAGCATACCGTTCTGGAGCAATGCAAGGTCGATAAGCTGATGAATGGTGCCGTTGTCCTTCGCATAACCGGCAATCACCTGCTTTTTCTCCTCACGCTGCTTGCTGAGGTTCTGTTCTGTATTGCTGAGGTCGTCCTTCTCCTCCTGCGTGATTTCCTCGGGCTTCTTCTTGCCCTGTTCCTGCTGAAGAATGGTCTGACGAGCCTGCAAACCCTTGATTTCGCTGAGGATAGGCTTCAGTGTTTCCTTCGTAGATGCTTCGCCCTCGGAGAGAATCTTCTTCACGAGTGCGTGGTCGGAATTGAGCACGAGCGTATAGGTGTCGGGCATCTGACCATAGAAAGCCATTCCCTGCTGATAACGGCTCATTTCCTTCATACGGCGCATATACTCGTTCTGCGTGATTATCACAGGCTGAGCATCCACACCCATAGCCTGAACGTCTACCATAAACTCGCTTTTATCCAACTTAGGAACCTGAGACTGGAACGCTTCTGACAAAATGTCGCGCTGCGTCTCGTTCAGGTCAAGCTCCGGCGCATTGTCCTTTGCGATGATACGGTCGATGGTATCGGAATCGACACGCACGAAGCGAGACTTCTCGAACTTCTGTTCCAACATAGAAACGGCAGGCACGTCGAGCTGTCCGTCGGTCAGCAACACGCTGTATCCCTTAGCCTTGGCAGCCTCAATATATGAGAATTGCTCTTCCTTGTCGGTTGCATAGAGATAAACGAGCTGACCGTCCTTGTCGGTCTGATTATCCTTAATCAGCGTTTTGTATTCCTCGAACGTGAAATGCCTGCCGTCTACATCCGTAAAGAGCGAGAAGTCCTTTGCACGGTCGTAGAAGTCGTTTTCAGAAAGCATACCATAGTTCACAAAGAGTTTCAGGTCTTCCCATTTTTCCTCGTAATCCTTACGGTTATCCTTGAAGATTCCGTTCAGTCTGTCTGCCACTTTCTTCGTGATGTAAGACGAAATCTTCTTCACGTTGGCATCGCTCTGCAAGTAGCTTCGGCTCACGTTCAAAGGAATATCCGGCGAATCTATCACGCCGTGCAGCAACGTAAGGAACTCGGGCACAATGCCCTCCACCTGATCCGTTACGAAAACCTGATTGCAATAGAGCTGAATCTTGTTGCGCTGCAGCTCTATGTTGTTCTTCACGCGCGGGAAGTAGAGAATACCCGTGAGGTTGAACGGATAGTCCACGTTCAGATGAATCCAGAACAGAGGTTCGTCGTTCATCGGGAAGAGCGTGCGGTAGAAGCTCTTATAGTCCTCATCCTTGATTTCAGATGGCGACTTCGACCACAACGGAGCCACGCTGTTGATTACGTTGTCCTCATCGGTATCCTGCATCTTGCCGTCCTTCCATTCCTGCTTCTTGCCGAGAATCACGGGCACTGCCATAAACTTGCAATACTTGTTGAGCAGTTCCTCTATCTTGCTCTTCTGAAGAAATTCTTTGCAGTCATCGTCGATGTGGAGCACGATGTCGCTGCCTCGGCTCTCCTTCTCGGTCTCCTCAAGCGTAAATTCAGGACTTCCGTCGCAGCTCCACTTCACGGCCTTCGCACCTTCTTTGTAGCTCTTCGTGATGATGTCCACCTTCTTGGCCACCATAAATGCCGAATAGAAGCCCAATCCGAAGTGTCCGATGATAGCCTCCGCCTTGTCCTGATATTTCTCCATAAAGTCGCTCACGCCGGAGAATGCAATCTGATTGATATACTTGTCAATTTCCTCTGCATCCATACCGATACCGTTGTCGCTGATGGTAAGCGTGCCTTCTTTCTCGTCGATCTTAATGCGTACAGCCAAATCGCCCTGTTCGCCCCTGAAGTCGCCTGTGATGGCAAGCGTCTTCAATTTCTGCGAAGCATCCACAGCGTTCGACACCAATTCACGAAGGAAGATTTCGTGGTCAGAATAAAGGAATTTCTTGATAACCGGAAAGATATTCTCCGTTGTTACTCCAATTTTACCTGTTTGCATAGTTCTGTATTTTAATTCTATTTTCTTATTTTTCTTCCCAACTATTTACAAATACCGTGCCAACAGCAGCTCTTTTCGCAACAAAAGCACTATTTCCGAAAAACATCTTCCACGGAAATTATCTCCACTTTCCGCGAAAGCAAAATCAGAGTTTGTAAAAATCAGTTACCGAAAAAACGTACCTCTCCCATCCTCGTTTTAGAGAAAACAGAGCCATTTCAGCACGTTTCCTCCTCCATTTTCCGAGCTTTTCCCCAGAAATATCCGAAGATTGCGTTGCGTTCTTGCGAAGAATGCACTGCATCCATCCGAAGATTGCAAAGCGAATCTGCGAAGAATATATCGCAAAAACAGTCCTTTCTTTCCATTTTATTTTCCCTTTTAGGAACAATTCAAGGAATTTATTATGCACAAAAAGAGCGTAACACAAGGCAAACCATTACGCTTCAACCACTTACATACGCACACTCATTTTGCCAATATTTGAAAAATAAAAATTACTGGCGCGAAATACGCGAATTATAGCGCAGCTTTTGTAAGAAATATTCATTGTGTGCCACAACCATTTTCCTGTGCCTACAAAGAGGATTTGGAATCAAGGAATCGCATACTATCAAGTTCGGATTTATCCCGAACCAAGGCAAGGAATAAAGATATGAAAGGACAAAAGATAAAGAAACGGGAGAACAAGGAAAAATCACAATAAAAAAACGCCCAATTACTCACGTAATCAGACGCTGAACATTTCTGACTCGAACCTCGCTTTTGTCCTATTGAAGACCTTTTGGATTCGAGAATCAGAAAATTTTGAAAATTTGTAGAATCCGTCTCTCGTGGATTTTCAAGCAATCCAAACGAGAAAACAGATCAATAAAATCTAATATCAATACGCCAGTTCGGGATAATAAATCTTAAAAAAGTTCCAGTTGTCTTTTATCTTCCACATATACTGACAGCCCATCCGGTTTATTTTCAAAGAAACAACATGCCGCCAATGCCGAGCATAAGTTCATGATGAAATTATGTATCGATCTGTGTCTTGAATGTACAAGGTTTGCCTTGTTTTTCAATAACTCATTTATACACTCTATTATATATCTCTTTCGTAACATGATTTTATCATACACAGGCATAAGTTTGTTTTTCATCTTTGCCTTCAGTCCGTGTACAAGATGTATTCCCTGCTCAAAGAGTCCCTCAAAGAGTTCCCGCTTGATATATCCCCTGTCTGCGAATACTTTTCCATAGAGCACTTTTGTAAAAAACAGACCATACCCTTCGATCTCTGTCGTCCACGTTGGCAGGTGTAAGACAGAATGTTATGATCTCTCCTGTGTCATTGCAAAGCAGATGCAGTTTGAAGCCATGGCACCATCCCATTGTACCCTTCCCTCTCTTGGCAAAGCCCTCAAAAACCCTATTGAAATATCTTCTTACATTATGGCATACAGGTATCATTGTACTATCGACAAAGCTGATTCCCGTGCATTTGCCAAAGGCGTAAAGTTTCATAAAAGTAAGCATTGTAAAGAACTCCCGAGGCATAAGTTCCACAAAGCGATTGTAGGATACTGCGGTGGGAAAACATTGGGCAAGATGAACTTTCACAAAGAACAGATAATAATGTTTGAAGTTTCGGAAAGTCCCAAAATGGCAGCATAGCAAAATGGTCATAATCTCACTTTCACACATACGCCCCTTACGGTGTCTGACATGCTTGTAGCCTTCGTCTGTGGGAGTTATTTGAAGGTTTTTATTCAATTCTGCGCCTAAATTCTTGCAAAACTCATCAATAACACAGAAAATTTCTGTAACTTTGTCTTCGGTAATCATCGCTTATATTGTTTGTAATTAATTGATATTCAACTGTAAAGTTACAAAAAATAAGCGAGATTACCAACATTTTCAACAACTTTCTTATCCCGAACTGGCGTAGATTTTAGACACATTTACTCTAATATGACAAAAGTGTGCTTAAACCCCTTATTAATAGGAGTATGGGATTTAATAAAGTCTTGAATGAATAGTTTTATTCTTTCTGCGCTCATCCCCTTGTGCAAGGTTCAGTTTTGTCTTTAAATCAGCATTCAGCGATTCTATGACATTGTTGATATTTGGTAAGTTTACGATAGATGGACCTGATTAAGACTCCGTATTCTTCTGAAAGATTCCGGATAGTTAAATTGCCCTTAGAATAACTACCATTTACCATAGTTGGAGTAAATCGTTTATGTCCAACAAAGGTTCGGTTGTAGGACTTACAACACCAACGTTGTGCATCACGAAAATGACCACGCTTTACAGTTAGCTTTGAGCCACAATAAAAGCAGATTTTGTGCCATAATATATAAATGGAACAAAGATAATGATTACAAGAAACTTACAAAGATTTTATGCAATTTTTTGTCATATAAGCCACAAACTTTCTATCATCGACCATAAAAAAGCAGTTGCTCTGCAAAAAGAGAAGAGCAACTGCACGAAGAAATCTACTTTACTTAGATTAATAATCTAATTTTAATCCAAATTACAAAATGTTGTTACCCGATTATGTTATAAAAAAGCAACAGTAAGCCCTGCCATTACAATACTGACCATTGACATCAATTTGATTAAGATGTTCAAACTGGGACCTGACGTATCCTTGAATGGGTCACCAACAGTATCACCGACGATAGTAGCCTTGTGATTCTGCGATCCCTTGCCGCCATAGTGTCCTTCCTCTATCATTTTCTTTGCATTGTCCCAAGCACCACCTGCGTTAGACATAAATATCGCTAAGGTAAAACCTGCTGCCAAACCTCCCACGAGCAAACCGAGAACACCTGCCACGCCAAGCACCAAACCAACGATGATAGGGATTGCGATTGCCAGAAAACTGGGCAAAATCATTTCGCGCTGTGCGCTGCGAGTAGAAATCTCCACACAACGACCATAATCGGGTGTTGCCTTGCCTTCGAGAATACCTGCTATTTCACGGAACTGACGACGGACTTCCTCTACCATTGACTGGGCTGCACGGCCTACCGAACCCATTGTGAGTCCACAGAAGAGGAAAGCTGTCATAGCACCTATGAATGTTCCAACGAGCACTTTAGGATTCATCAACGTTACCTGAAAGAAGTCCATAAAGTCGGGCATTGTAGCTTTTGACGGTTCAAATACCTCTCCTGTCGGATAAAGAAACTGCTGACCACCCTCTACGGCACGAACCATTGCTATCTTTACCTCTTCAACATAAGATGCAAGTAATGCCAATGCCGTGAGTGCAGCACTACCGATAGCAAATCCCTTACCCGTAGCCGCCGTTGTATTGCCAAGCGCATCAAGTGCATCTGTGCGCTGACGAACCTCCTCGCCCAAGCCACTCATTTCGGCATTGCCACCTGCATTGTCCGCAATTGGGCCGTAAGCATCGGTTGCCAAGGTAATACCGAGTGTGGACAGCATACCTACTGCCGCTATACCTATGCCATAGAGACCGTAGCTGATGGATTTCGTGTTCATACTGAGATCGAAGCCATTCGCACAAAGATAGCTCAACATAATGGCAACAGAGATTGTCAATACCGGGACACAAGTTGAAATCATACCAGTTCCAATGCCTTTGATAATAACGGTTGCCGGACCGGTTTCGCTGGATTCAGCAATCAACTGGGTGGGCTTATAGGAATGTGATGTGTAATATTCCGTAGCCTGTCCGATAATGACACCTGCAACAAGGCCGGTAACTACTGAGAATGAAATGCCCATCCAGTTCTCCAGACCAAGCAGATAAAGGATAACAAACGATGCCGTTGCCACCAGAATGGCACTAACATTGGTTCCTAAGCCGAGTGAATGCAGCAAATCCTTCATCGTTGCGCCTTCTTTCGTCCGTACCAGATAGATACCAAACAATGAAAGGAAAATACCTACTGCCGCAATGATCATCGGAGTAATGACTGCTTTAAGCTGCATATCGGTATTCAATGAGAAAGCCGTTGCACCAAGGGCAGCCGTAGAAAGAATGGAACCACAGTAACTCTCGTATAAATCAGCTCCCATTCCGGCAACATCACCCACATTGTCGCCCACATTGTCGGCGATAGTGGCAGGATTGCGTGGGTCGTCTTCAGGAATGTCAGCTTCCACTTTCCCCACAAGGTCGGCTCCAACATCAGCCGCCTTCGTGTAGATACCACCTCCAACACGCGCAAACAATGCCTGTGTAGAAGCACCCATACCAAAGGTAAGCATTGTAGTAGTGATGGTAATCATCGCCATTTTCTCACCTGCATACACGGCACTCAATACAAGAAACCATATAGCAATGTCGAGAAGGCCAAGACCTACAACCACCAGTCCCATTACGGCACCACTGCGAAAAGCAATCTTCAATCCTCTGTCCAATCCTTGGCGCGCTGCATTAGCCGTGCGGGCAGAGGCATAGGTGGCAGTCTTCATACCGAAAAATCCCGCCAACCCCGAGAAAAGTCCACCGGTAAGGAAAGCAAATGGCACCCAAGGGTTCTGCACGCGGAGCACATAAGCCATAAATGCAAAAATTACAGCTAAAACTATGAATACAATCAACACTACTCTATATTGTTGTTTCAGATAGGCCATAGCCCCATTACGCACATACTGAGCTATTTCTTTCATTTTAGGAGTACCCTCATCCTCACCTAACATAGACTTGAAAAAGAACCAAGCCATACCCAATGCCACAATAGATGCTATCGGCACGAGCCAAAATACAGTTGGAATGTTCATAGCGTTTTGTTTTTACGGTTAGTATTAATTGTTTGTCGATTAGTTTCTGCCCAACTCTCCACAGAATAATTACTTAGATAGTTGGCAGTATGTGAACAAAAGTACAAATAAAAATATTTTCTCTCCCTATTTCCATTTATTTTTAACATAAATAAATGCTATTGTCTTTCATTTTTATCTTTTTACCCTCGCCATAAGTAATCATCCATAACCTTATATCAATTATACTAATCCTCACTCACAACTTACTTTTACCGTAGATTTCTTTTATCTAAAAATTATCGTTGGGAAAATTCAGTACCAGTAAGATTTCAACTAATCTTCTTCTTTAAAACAAATTCCAGTATTCCGAACTTGAATTTGATGATAAAATCAAATGGACTAACTCAGAATGGACTGCAAAACAATAAAGTATATAGGACTGAGAATTTATTTCCTTAAAAGAAGAGTTTTTACTCTTCATTTTCGCTTATTATTATACAAGAATATTTACTATATTTGCAAATAATACTTAATGAAAGTGGCAACCAACAGAATAAAAGATTCACAACGAGACAGGTATCAAGCAGATCTGATTCAGCGAGAAGTTTCGCAAGAGTATAACAAATGCCAGAGAATACCTTTGACGAAATTATGAACAAGTATGTCAAGTATGCTAAAATGAACGTGCCTCATCCTTTTATGGAAAGCAATATTCGCAGCACTCGCATTTGGCTTGACCTTATGCCAAAGTGTCCTCTCAAACGGTATATGGATTGGAGCCAGATAGGCAAGAAAGACTATCTAAATGCCATACGTGCGCGTGTAGCTGATAGCATCATTTGGTACAGCCTGTGCTCATTACAAAGATTGATGACAGAGAAATGGTTAATAAGGATGTTCATATTATTACGAACAATAATGAATGATTATAAAATAAGACATAATTCTTTCAACGGAACTAAGTCTTTCCACAATGCCTTGATCAAGCCGCAAGCAATCCACTACTTTTATAGTAATGAAGAATTGGTTGCCAAGACAAAGGAGTTTATTGACTCTTTGCGTAAAAATCGCACAATTGATTACTCCTGCCGGCATACGCAGAATGATTAAGCATCTTCTGAAGAGATACCATTACCCACCAGAAGAAGTTGCCAATGCATTAGAAACCATTATCAAGCAGTGCGAGCAGTGGGTGGATAATGAACAAGAGAATTATTCAACAAAATCTGCATAATTTATGGGAGGACAAGCGAGAGTTATGAAACGCTTGTGTGATTTGTTTGCTGACAATCAGGACAAATGCCTTTATAGTATAGTTGGGCATCCTCGATTGTGAAGCCTTCCATCTGACCACTGACCATTCTCGGGGGACGCACGTCGTGGAAATCGAATACGCGGCCACAATGTTTGCAGCAGAAATGGGCGTGTGGGACTGTTGTTCCGTCGTAGCACACTCTGTGCTCATCAATCGTAATCATCAATGCTGCTCCCTTTTCGGAGAACATTCGCAATGTATTGTAAATCGTAGTTCTGCTGACTGTCGGGATTCGCTTCTTGAGGTTCACAAACACTTCATCTACTGTCGGATGAGTGTGATGCGTTAGAAGATAACGCATAATCTCTATGCGCTGAACAGATGGGCGTATGCCACAATCCATCAATTTCTGATATGCTGGGTCAATATTCATAATCTATAAAAATCTTGCGCAAAAATAATTAATAATCTATGAATAACCAAATAATTATCTGAAAAGATTCCAAATTTAACCATAGAATGGCTATTTGAGGGGACGAGTTTACAAGGAGACAAGTTTACAAGGAAATTACTTTTGTATGTGGAACAAGGAAACAAGGGGACGAGATTACAAGGGGAGATATTTAAAACTGATATAATTCAGGAATATAAAAACTAATCAACAACTCATTCCAACATCATCTGATTCTCTTTCTTATCGGTTGATTCCTTGATTCATTTACACGCATAATTCATTCAACTCGTAAAATTATAAATCTGTCCACTCGGCAAATCGCTCCTGCATCGGCTGCTCTCCTTGGTTCATTGACACGCATAATTCATTCAACTTGTAAAATTACACGAGTTGCTCTCCTATCAACTTCCCTCTCGTTCACTTATACACGGTCAAGTCTTTCAACTACAAACTTACAATACATAAACTATCAAAATCTTTTTCGTATAAATCTGAAAACGCATCAACCTATCCCCAATACAAAAAATATGGCAGCACGAACTGTGCTGCCATATTTTTTATGATGAAATTTGCTTTATAAACTTAGAAGAACAAGTAACGCTTGTCTACTACCTGTGCCTTCAGCACGAGATCCTGCATAAAGCCTCCTACGTGCTGCAAGTTAGCCTGTTCGCACTGCTGCATCATCTTGGCCTCGTCGTACTTAGAACCTGCACGCTGTGCCTTCTTTACAACTTGGAACGTATAAACTCCAGATTCGCCCTTTACAGGATTCTTGGAGAACTTGCCTGCCTGAGTTGCTGCAATGGCACCGGAAAGAGCCGGCTCAACAGAACCTGTTTCCTGAACAAATGCAGGAGCAGAGAAAGTTACCTGATTGAGTGCTGAAACCTTAGCACCCTTAGCCTGCGCACCAGCGATATTCGTAACGCCCTTCAGCTTAGCCATCAACTGTGCCGCCTTCTTGTCCTTCATAACTTCGCGCTTCAGCATTTCCTTAACCTCTGCATCGTCCCAAGAACGATAACCCTGTGGGTGTATATTTGTGAGCGCAACTACCATAAAGTGGTCGTTGTTGCCACATTCATACAATGGAGAAACATCGCCTGTCTTAGCATCGAAAATCCACTTCAGAGCCTCACGGGTTGAGCGAATGCCTACTACATTGTGAACAGTTGTTGCGATGTTGTTCTGACTCTGAACCTTGTAACCATACTTCGCAGCGTTCTTCTCGAGTTCTTCGATAGTCGTACCCTTTGCCACATATTCAGAGAACTTGTTGAATGCAGCCGATCTTGTATCATTGGAGAACTCGATTGGCTTCTTGATGACAGCTGCCAGCGTCTTGCTTGAAACAGCACGCTTGTCAAGCACCTGAAGAATTACATTGCCCTGAGACAGAGCAAGATTCTGAACTGCATTCACTTCGCCATTCAAGACTGCCTCCACGTACTGACGGTTTTCAGGGCTGATGGTTGTTGCAGTTTCATACGCATTTGTAAACCAAGTCTTTTCGCCAGTCTGCGCATAGCGTTTTGCAATCTCCTCAAAGTTTGCACCACCTGCCAAAGCCTTCTGAATAGAGTCGGCCTTCTGACGAGACTGCTCAACCGTCGCACCTGCTACCTGAATCTGACGAATCTGCACAGAATCTGGAAGCTGCACCTTAGACATCACACGGATGATGTTCAATGTGTTGTCGGCCTTATTCTCGATTACGCCTGTCGTTCCAACTGCAAGAGAATCAATCCTGCCTGCGATGTCAGGATATGCCACATAGGCTTTGCTGCTTACCGGCAAACCCAAATAAGAGATTATGCTACCACTCTTGCTGACAACCTGTGCAGGGTCGGCAGCAGAAGCCAACTGCGCCTGCAATGCTGTCATATTCTTATTGATAGCATTTCTGTCTGCCACACTTGGAAGAATCTGATAGTCTACATATTTAATGTCGCGGGTTTCAACACTCTGCATAAAGAGCGGCTTCAACTCTTCGTACTTTGCCTTCAGGTCTTCGTCAGACACCTTGATGTCGGCATCCTTTACAGAGCTGTATGGCAAAGATGCAAGCTGAACGTCTGCCTCCTCGTTCTCATCCTTGAATGCGAGCTTCGCCTCCACCTTATTGGAAAGAACACAGCTTGCGAGCAAAGACTGATACTTCTGACCCAAAATCTGTGTACGGAGTGTCTTCTCCATAAAGAGCCAGTAGTCATAGAAAGACTGCATCTGCTCCAACTCCGGAGAATTGCTTGCCTTTGCCTTGTTATAGCCGTCGAGGAACTGCTTCAGGGCATTTACATCAAAGCGTCCGGTCTGCTGATTTACGAACGGAGACTGAACGAGCATAGGGTTAGTGCCTTCTTTAAGAACTTCATTAAGCTCATCTTCTGTTACAGCCAGACCCACTTTGGCAGCGTCTCTCTCAAGCACCTTGTTTGTAACCATCTGCTGCCAAACCTGATCCCTGAACTGATTCATTTCGTCCTCAGTAAAGTTATCACGCTGAGACATAATCTTATTGACGTTCTGGAACTCCTCAACCATTTTCTGGAATTCCTGAACATTCACTTTCTCCCCGAGCACCTCGCCAATATTCTGGCTCGCCTCGCCCTTAATACCATTGCAGGAGCGAACTGCTTCTTCAGCAATAAACGCAAAAAGACCCAGACCGATGATGATAATCAGCCAGGCACCTCTGCTTCTAATTTTTCCTAATGCTGCCATTTTTAATTTATTATTTTATTTTTAATTTTTTCCGTTTTTAGCAAATTGCCTACAAAAATACAAAGAAAAACATAATTAGAGTAATATTTTACAAAGAAAATGAACTACTCTATTATTTTTAGCTTTACCAATTCAATCTTGGTCATTGTATTCTTGATGATTTTAAATTCAAGATTGTCTATCTTCACGACTTCGTTCAGCTTCGGAAAACTCTGAAACTCGTGCAGAATCAATCCGCTGATGGTCATATATTCGTCGCTCTCGGGCAATGCCAAATCAAACATATCGTTTACCTTGTCTATCTCAAGTCGGGCAGACAGGAGGTATTCGTTCTCCCCTATCTTCTTGGCAATATACTTTGAATTGTCGTGCTCGTCTTCTATCTCGCCGAAAATCTCCTCAACGATATCTTCCAAAGACACGATTCCGCTCGTGCCTCCGAACTCATCCACCACCACTCCCAAGCTCTTTTTCTGTTGCAGTAGAATCTTCATAAGCCGTTGGGCAGCCATTGTCTCGGGCACGAACGGCATCTGACGGATATGCCCTTTCCACTCTTTCGGATTACGGAAAAGCTCCGACGAATGGATATAGCCCACGATATGGTCGATATCGCCCTTGTAGACGATTATCTTCGAGTTTCCACTCTCTATGAACATCTGCTGAAGCTCTTCGACAGACGAGTTTTCCTCAACGGCATTTATCTCCGTACGGGGAATCATACAGTCGCGCACCTTCGTTTCCGTGAACTCGAGAGCGTTCTGAAATATCTTCACTTCCTCCTCTATCTCTTCATCGTCTTTTGCATTGTCGATGGAGCTTTGCACAAGATAGTCGAGGTCCACCTTCGTAAAAGTGCCGTCGCTTTCCTCCTCGTTCATCTTCACGCCCACCAAACGCAGCATCAGGCGCGACACGAATGTGGAGAAACGGCTGATAGGCCACAACACGATAAAGAAAACGTAGGCCAACGGCGCAAAGATGGTAAGGAGCTTGTTGGGGTTGCTCCTGAAGAAAGTCTTGGGAAGAAATTCGCCCGTGAAGAGTACGATTATCGTGGAGAACACCGTGTCGAGAAAAACCTGTGTGCCCGGATCGAAACCCCTGAATATGGTTTTATTGAACAGGTCGGCGAAAAGGATTCCGTAGAGTACAAGAACCATATTGTTTCCCACCAGCATTGTGGAGACGAAACCGTTGGGATTGCGATAGAAAACCTGAATGCACCGCTGCGAGAGTCCGTTTTTCTCCTTATCCATCTCTGCCAGCATTCTGTTGCTTGCCACGAAACCTATCTCCATTCCCGAGAAGAATGCAGACAGAATAAGGGTTATGATAATGCCGATAACTATACTTATATCCAATTTTCTATCGTTTTAAGACCGGTCCCTGCATATTGTCCACCCTGCCAGTGTCGATTGGCATAGGAGCAAGTGCGGCACTATTCGACGAAGGCAGCTCCTTCTGTTCCATAATAGTCCAGCCCTTTGTTTTTCTTATTTCATAGTTGCTCATCGTCTCATCGCTTCTGAACCAGTCGCCCTCGAGTTCCTTGTCGGGCGTTTTCAGATGCGAATAGACGTGCGACCATATTTCGTGATTCAGTTCGTCCCAATGCAGCTCGTTGCTTTGGAACTCAACGCCTTGCGCCGTATGGATTCTCACGCGGCCTCGAAGCGTCCACCGGCGTTCCTTGTCGTAGTAGACAGCCGTGTCGCACTGGACATAGCCCACCACGTGCTTCTTCAAATCGAACTGCGTGAGCAGGATCCCCTTGTTGAAAGTCCACCGCGAAGGCTTCTTCACTTCGTTTACCTCCCACTCCTCAGCCACGATTCTGTACTTGATAACCCCCGAATCCGACACCAGCGTATTGACGCCATAGGTTGTCATCACAGGAACGGAGTCGCGCTCGTGAATTGCAGGGGCGGTATGTGCCTTCTCTTCGCTGCACGAGGTTGCAAAAACAGAGAATAGAAACAACGAAAATAGTATGAAAGGAGCCGTTCCTTTCATACTACCCTTAGCCTTTAATATGCTGTTCAGCACCTGCATACAACGAGTTGAATTATCTTAATATGCTCTTTTTGAGAGGGTTATTCAACCTTGAACTTCGCAAACCAACGCTCGTTGAAGGTCAGTCCCACGTTGATTCTGAACATATTCTCCTTAATCAGTCCCGGTGCACTCAGGTTCACCCATTCTGCGCTCACGTTCAGGATGCTTCTGTTGTTGTAGCCGTTCACGATGGGAATGCCCACACCCAGACTGGCAGAGATTTCCTTCGGTCCGTCCTGTCCGTTTATCTTTAAATAAGGTGTAGCATAGCTCACGCCGGCACGATAGTGCATTCTGCTGAAGAATCCGCGGTAACGCTCGCCCTTGCAGTAGTCGCCGCCGAAGGTAAACTTCTGACGGTCGTTGAACTGGTTGCCCACGAGCGCGTATTTTCCGACGTTGTTCACTACGCTGAATTCCGGCATTTCTATGTCCTTCCACTTCTGCAACTCATAATCGAAACCCAGTTTCAAACGGTTGTTGTGGTTCCACATAAAGCCCACGCCGTAGGTATGGGGAATCGTCAGCGCATTGTCAATGGAAAACTTGGTAGTGTCTGCTACCATCGTCTGCGAATTTCTGGAAATCACATTGCATTCGGCGTCGGCTCCGAGCTTGTGCCCGAGCGTATAGGCAAGACCTATCGTCAAGGCATCCTTCTTGGACAGTTTTGCTGTGTATTGCAAACCGAAGTTTGCATTGTAATTCCGCACGTCCATGCTGTACGTCTTCGAGAGCGTGTTCACATTCTCGTCGCTGTAACTGTTCACCACGCTTCTGTTCAGGCTGCCCCATAGATAGGAAACATTCGCACCGAAGGCAAATCCCCTGAACGGTTCCCATCCTATACCGAGATAAAACTGATGCAAACCACCATCGCCGGAGTAGGTGTTGGAATAAGTCGCATTAGGTTTAGAAGTGCTTGGGAATGCGTTCACGTTCTGCGTGTTGCTGTAATTGTAGCCCACGTTCGTATAAGGCATAAGACCGAAGCTCACACCCACGTGCCTGAAGGCACGGAACGCCCCCACCACATATTCTATATCTCCGTTGTTGGCATTCTTCTTACGGCCGTTTTCCTCGAAATTGGTCATCTGCAAGCTCACACCTGCATCAAAGATGAACGAAAGCGAATCGAGAGCCGAATAGGAAGCTGGGTTCTGATAGTTTATCTGGTTCCGCTCGTGGAAACCATAGGCAAGCCCGTTCATCCCCCGGTTGAAGCCCACTGACTGTGGTGCCAGCGTTCCCAGCCCAAATTGGCTGTATGGTGAGTTCGTGCCGCTCTGCGCCCAGACATTCAATGAAAGGACTCCCAATAGAGCAGTTGCAAGTAGTTTTTTCATTCGTTTTTTATTTTTCAAGAATATAAACTGCGCAAAGTTATTAAAAAAAAATGATACTCCGAACGGTTCTATACATTAATTAAGTATTAAACATAATCTTATATCTTCATTCAAAAAAACAATAAATCAGAACATAACTGTTTTTGAGTTCAGATTTTTCTTGAATCTGATAGACATTAAGACTATAAATTAACAGGTTACAATTAAGTCTTCTGTTATGCCCGGAGGAATGAACTAAAGAATAAGGATTGCAGCAATTAGGATAAATAAACAAAATTACCCGTTCATCCATTAAATTATACATCTATGGATTTTTTGAATGTAGACAAATATTAAGAAAAATAAAAACTATAAATATTATGTAGAGTTATGAAAAAGAAAAGATTAATCATCATTTGTTTTGCGTTATAATTAATATGTGATATGTTCATTGATTAACCTCAAAAATAAACAATTATGAAATTTAAATTTCTTTCATTATTCAGAATTAGAAAATCGCAAGACAGCTTTCATACAAAGGCAAAGAAGGTACAAAAGACACCAACTACTTTCGGTTCCTTTCTAAATACAGCATCAAAAGGCCTCAGCATATCTACAAAGCAAAATTATGAAACAGCTGTACGGTCATTCATCCGTTTCTCTAATGGGAAAGATATTTCCCTTGCTCAGCTCAGTAGTGAATATATCAAGGCTTACGAACGATGGATGAGAGACAACAATGTCTGTCTCAATACATCTTCCTGTTATCTCCGCTCGCTACGTGCCATTTACAACAAAGCTGTGCTTCAACGGAAAATCAAGGATTACAAGCCCTTTGACAAAGCTTTCACTGGCAATGAAAAAACTGCTAAACGATGCATCACCGAGAATGAGATACGAAAGATTAAAGCAACGGGTATCAACAACAAAAGTTTTAAAAGAAAGCTTACCTGCGATCTATTTTTATTCTCTTTTTATGCAATGGGAATGCCATTCGTCGATATGGCAAATCTTAGACAGCATCAAATAAAAGACGGAATACTGACATATTATCGCCGAAAAACAGGCAAACAAGTGAGAGTGAAGATTGAACAATGTATGCAGGATATCATTTTACGATATACCACAGAGAAGTCCGATTACGTTTTTCCTATTCTATATAAAATAATAAATAAGAAAATAAGAAAACGCACCTATTCCACTGCGCTCAACCTATACAACCAAAATCTGAAACGACTTGCACACGAAGCGAATATAGGCGTAGCACTTACTTCTTATATTTCCCGACATTCATGGGCAAGCATCGCTTACAGCCATAACGTAGAGTTACCAGTAATATCGCAGGCTATGGGACATACAGATACCCAAACAACACTTATCTATATAAATGAAATAGGCGATAAGCAAATCGCACAAGCCAATCATAAAGTTTTGGAGGAAATATTTTCAAGAACTCTTGGTAAGAGGTGTTACACATTCTTAAAAACAATGCAAAGATAGACCTTTTTTTCCATACTTACAAATAAATTCTGAAAAAATTACTATTCCACAATGAAATCCTAATATAAGAATATCCTAACTATACCTTAATATTATAACCAATTATTTTCTAGGTCATTTAGAGATTATTCATACCTCTTACCAAGAGGTAAACTAAATATTTTAACAATATTTCTATGGAAAAAAATAAAAAACAGACATATCTCCAACCTCAAATCAGCATTATAGCCGTAGAGAAAGAGACCCCAATGTTTGCCACTGAATGGAGTACACCACTCAAACAGAAAACAACATAATCACTTGTAAACCATAGTAACTACAAGAAAAGATCTGTATTACCAAAAGAAGTAAAAGTAGAGCACAAGAGGTAGCTGACAAGTACGATACTTGTCAGCTATAAGTTGCATACTTATGAAGTACTACTTCCTTACTTGTTGAAAAGCTAACTAATAACTTCATAAAAATAAGATTATGGCATTTTACAAAAAAGTATTGAAGAAAATCAACAACAAATGGTACCCACAATCGGTACTCGTGGGTAAGCCTATTACAACCGAGCAAATTGCAAAGCGACTTGCCACAGAATCAACTGTAAGCCCTGCCGACGTACGAGCAGTGCTTACTGCTCTTGGCAGTGTGATGGGCGACTATATGGCACAGGGACGTTCCGTAAAATTAGACGGCATAGGTACATTCTATTTCACTGCTACTGCATCCAAGAATGGTGTAGAAACAAAGGAAAAAGTTACAGCCAATCAAATCAATGGCGTGCGAGTACGTTTCGTGCCGGAGACCTATTTCCGTCGTACATCAGGCACCAGGATTGCCACACGCACCTTGACCGATACCAACATCTATTGGGAAGAATGGCATGAGACTGACGAACCAAATCACTCCAGTAAGGATTCTGAATCAGAAGAGGACTCTAATCCATAACAAGGAAGGAAAAGCGTTTAGTTTCTCAATGAAAAGATCGATTTACAGCCAATTGGATATTCATAAAATGATTATTATCCACTTGAAATCATTTTACTGGTTGTTAATATTTCCATATCAGAAAACTTACTGTAAATCAACACATTCCATTTACAAACAACTGTCATTCTGCAGATAATTTACAAAACAATAAAATTTTATACAATATTCTTTTAAAACATCTTTTATGAATAAAAATTATTTACAACGAGCGTTATTTTCGCTTATGCTTTTAGTTTCAGCAACATGGGCAAGAGGACAAGTCAATTCAGGGCAAGACCAGTTGATATTCCATGAGACATTCGATAAGAATTACAACATTGACTTTACCGGTACATCAGCAGGTTCTGGTTTCGGAGGCTTGTTCGGTGCTTGGACTTGGGACAGCGATGACTACTGGGTGAATAACAGAGACCATTCATCTGGAGGATGGGGGTTTTATAAAATGGGACCTGGTCTGAATAGTGTCGTTATGAGAGAGAATGGTGGATACATTACAACTAAACAGCTTGGAGAGATAGATAAAAAAGTCAATGGACGAACTTTTCCCGACAAGGATGACATTACGGTAAAGATTAAAATCGGAAAGCCTTTTGGATTGGTAAACTTGCAGGCAGGCATCATCTCAGCAATTTTCAAGATATTTCCTCGTATTACCAATATTAACCTCAAAGGAGCAGGACCCGACACGAAGTGTAGCGCAGACCATCTTTCGATGGGCGGTTGGCGTACAACCTTTTTCGGCTCTACAACCAAAACCTTCGAAATCAGAAATGCAACGCCGACAACACAGGTCCAGTTTGTAGGCAATATCCAAACCTGTATTTACGACATCCGTTTCTATCGTGAAGGAAGACCAACTGACAAGATTTGGAATATTGATGACATAGATGGCAGCATCATAGGAGAAGCCTCTGGTTGGATGTATGGTTATGTGACCCGTGTAGAAACTCAAAAACATAAGGTTAAGGTCATGGAGGGCGGAAAGGAAGTAGAAAAAGATGAAAACATCTATACCTTGATTATCAGAAAAGACTTCAACGATTTCAGTAAGGAAGTGGCAGTTCCTCTCTACAACAAGACATTTGAAATCAAGAAGAAAGCTATAACCTTAGAGGAAGCAAAAGAATTGCCTTTCAGTGCAGAACAGTATGTGGGTATCAATAAACTTAAAAACATTCATTCAGCTGGAGATTTAATAAACAGCAAGGTTCTGTTCCACGCAACATTCAACAAAGATACGGGACAAAAACTCTACAGATGGCTTGATGACAAGAAAAAGAATTGGGAATATATAGACAACTGGAAAGAACCAGTAGCTGATGTCGACCGAATGCTCGTCATGACCCCTCTATACTCTGAGTTGACAGATTATCGTATGAAGGATAGTGACATCAAATATATGAATTCCGTATTCTCATTCGATGGTAAAGGTGTCATAAATGGAAAGGAATATGATGGAGTTTCAAAAAATCATCTGTTCTATGTCCTTAATACCTCCGATGATGCCGTACGCGAGATAGATAATGTTATTTCCGTTCACTATGATGCCATAAATGCTGGAAACGACGATACTTCCTTGGCAAGTCTTCCTAATCAAGGGACAGCAACAAAAATTTCACTGACAGATGCGGGAAACAATAAGGATTTTTGGAACTTGTACGACGCAGAGGTAGCCGGAAACCTTCCTACATTCGACCGTGACATCAGCAAGAATGGTTCTGTAAAATCTTTCATCTCTCCATTTGATGTAACTTACGACAAGGATGCTTTCACAGCATATTCATTCAACCCCTCCAACGTTTCCTATACCAAAAGTACAGCACGCATCATAATGAAAGAAACAATAGATAATCCACTTAAAGCCAATCATCCATATATGCTTGTGCCTAAAAATCCTAATGACGGATATCAAGTCATTGCAGCAAACAGCAAAATTGCAATATCAGAGTTTCCGACAAAACGTACAGGTTGGACTCTCACAGGTACATTTCGTAAACTCAGCAATGCTGAAGCTGCAAAATATGGAGCAGTAGTGCTAAGCAATGGTAAGCTCTATGCAATTGAAAGTGGAACTGACAGCTATGTGCCTGCATTAAGAAGTTTCATAGAGAGTGCTCCTGGCTTTGAGGTAAAACCAACAACTGCCGGTGTCAAAAGTTTTATCCTTTCTTTCCAGTCTCTCGATGCAGAGGGAACGACTAGTGTTGAGAATCTGTCGTTCGCAGACAAGAAGCCTTTGCCAATCTATTCCATCAATGGTGTTTACCTCGGAACTGATTTTGATGCTTTGCCCAAAGGCATATACATTGTAAATAACCACAAGATAGCTAAATAATAACATTAAAATATAGAACAATTATGAACAAGAAAAAATATATAGCACCACAGACAGAGATAATACAGCTGAATACTGGAGAAATTCTCGAAGGGCCTTTGGACTTAGGCTCCATTCAAGGTGATCCGAAAGGGCTTGGAGGTGAAGGCAGCACTCATCCCGTTGATGCCAAAGAAAACAACTTTCAGTACGAACCATATGAAGTGTGGAAGGATTAAACTGAAACACTAATAAAAACTTATCCCTTATGGTTTGCCAAAACAATCTGCAAATCATAAGGGATTACATTTATTCACAAAATGAAACAACTAAAGAAATATATTCTCAATTCAGTGATCATCCTGACAGCCGGGATGACTTTCTACGCCTGTTCCTCTGACAAAGATGAGCTTTTTGACAAAATTTCTACAACACAGGAAACAACGACAGTCAGCAATATAACAGGAACAATACTGACACCAAAGACTGATTATCCTGATTCTAAAACACACAAAATGCCAACAAAGGCGTTTCTCATAGGGGCTGATGCCGATGTTCCTGGAATACTGTCAAGTAGTCGATTCACAGCACATTGCCTTATCAAGGTAGCTGGCGATGATGGCATAAAACACACAGAAGTAACTATGTCGGCTAAGAGTTCTTCTGACGGTAAGTATACCATTATCGTACAGGATGCCGGAAAAGTGTTCCATAACGCCGTAAAGCGTAATCCATATGCCAATGAGGAATGGGAAATGGCTATCATTGCCGGTGGTGGAAAATGGGACGAGAGCAGCAAGCGTGTAATCTTCGCAATAGAAGGAAATGACGGTGTTTCATCTCACGAAGTCAATCACTTGATTGCACCGTTGACAACAAATTGGACGAAAGTTACAACCAATGGCGATGGCAGCTACAATGTAAAGTTGATTTTTTCCATCAGAGGAACACTCGTGAGATTAAATGTCAACAACGAGCGTACAGAGGCCTTTCGTGGTGCCGTACGTCTGAATTCAAAGGCACTCTGCCGTAATATATATTTTGACATGAGTTCGCCAAGTCACAACGGACAATTGGTATGGAAACCACTTGCAAAATATGATAAACCGACCATAGTGACCAACAGTGCTGTTCCTGCACGCTACGCAAAGCAATTTATATTTTGGGGTATGCCTACAAATGAGCAGACAGAGGCTGAAAATGAATTTACGCCAGATCAGTATGGTTATACATTCATAAATGAAACCAACGATGAACTGTATCGGCGCAAGGGTGATTTCAAGGAAGGGAAATCAACCAATCTTTCCTTACGCATCGCCAATATCAAACTGCCGATTGAATACTTTGATAAGAATAACTATACGAGGCATTCCAAATGGGCATTTACAAACACTTCATATAATAACCAGTCATATTATGTCTACAACCGGGCCTTGGACATTCTTACCGACTTAGACAAGCAGAATAAGGACTGGCATGTGCCAAGCGTTTTTGAATGGGCTGCCATTGTCCCGCGTTCACACGGGTATACAGAAGAAGCTGCTTCTCGTCCGCTCATTTATCTTGATGGTAAGAGCAATCATCGTAAACGTATGGAGCAAAATGAGGAAGTGGAAAGTCCACGAAATAACTTTACCACTTATCGTTCAGAATATATCAACATTAGAAAGGGTGTAAACTATGCCGTACGATTTGCACCCCCAACTGCAAAGGTACGTTGGCGAAGTGCTGCGAGCTACAATGCTTCCTTCCATTCCAAGCCAATACCTTTTGCCAAAGATTATCGATACTATTCAGCTTATAAATATGAAGTTGTAGAGGATGCCGGAAACGGGCAGCGAGGGCTTCTTGTTACCGTACGCTATTTAGGAGAAGGTGGGAAGCATATAACCTTAAAAGATATTAACGATGAATTCTGGAACAATCCTGCACCATCGGGTATCAATGATGTTAAGATATCTTTCCCCTTCTATGGCTATATGGATCAAGGCATCATTAATAAGAAAGTGAAGCAACAAGGAGAAGCCTGCTATTATTGGACGGTTACTCCCGGAGGCTCACTTGTTCCTCTGGGAGGTTGGATGACTTACATTACTGCTGCGCGTTCTATCAGTTTGCGAGACTATCAACTCAATGAAACTCACGACGGCCGACAATACAGATATCTGCTTCGACTTGTGTCCTCTAAATAAGACATACATATTTTCTAACAAAGATTAGTCATCAGGGGCGAAGGTGTGATAATAGTTTTTAAATTGTATAAACTAACCGTAAAATCTTTTCAGCCTTCGCTCCATTATATCTAAAAAATTATGGCTAAAAGATATACCAGTTTTATTTATGAAAGAAGAATGAGGAAAAGACAAAGAATACATAAGATAAAACTATTTGTTTTTTATTTCCTGATTATCATTTCAATCATTATCCTGTTATGGTGTGCCTATCTTTACAGCTATGATTGAGAATTCATTTCATCTTTCAGGACACTAATCTCGTACTATCTGACAATTATATTCAACCAAACTTACCAGAACTTAACTACCTACAACTTTCTTTTGATGAATATCTCTTTCTGTCTAATTGCCTTTTGAGAGAGAATGAATCATTGACTCCTCATATTTTACAATAAAACAGTATCTTCTTTGCGATGTCATTCTTTTTAGCTACCTTTGCGACGCAAAATGAAGAAGAGTACACTATATATAATGTTATGCGCCTTGCTTTCAGTATTCCAACTGGGTGCAAAGGCTCAGAACCTATCGTACTCTGACTCTGTCGAGATTTCCTTGCTTACTTGTTCGCCGGGCAAAGAGGTATGGGCGCAATACGGTCATACGGCCATCAGATACAATGACAGGATTAACGGCAACGACCTCGCCGTAAACTATGGTCTGTTCTCGCAGGACCAGCCCAACTTTATCCTCCGTTTCATCTTCGGACTGACCGACTATCGTGTCGGCATTCAGCCTATGGCACTCTTTATGGCACAGTATGCTTACGAGGAAAGGGGCGTCGTGGAGCAGGTTCTCAACCTTACAGATGATGAAAAGTTAGCCATCTATCGGGCTTTGGAAACGAATCTCCGTCCGGAAAACGTGGTGTATCGCTATAATTTCTTCTACGACAACTGCACCACAAGAGCGCAGCACGTGTTGCTGGACTCCTTGAATAGCGGCGTCGTAAGCGACTGGAACAAAGCACACAAGATGCCTACCTATCGTGAGATGATTCACGAATGGAACAAGGATTACCAATGGGCGCAGTTCGGCGAAGACCTTCTGATAGGTCTGAAAGCCGATATGGCATTGGAGAAAGAAGAGCGGCAGCTCTTTCTGCCCGATAATCTCAGGAAATACATCGGTGCCGCCACACACAACGGCCGCGCTCTGGTAAGGGAAACGAATGTGCTCATAGAAACGCCTGCGATGGTTCCGGAAAAGGGGTTTCCACTTTCGCCTCATCAGGTGGCGTCTATCTTTGCTTTCATTTCGGCAATAATCCTCGCATACGAATGGAAAACAAGGAAACTGCTGTGGGGCTGGGACTTGTTCCTGATGCTTGTTTCGGGCATCATCGGGCTTGTTCTGTTTGCAATGATTTTCTCAGAGCATCCCTGTGTCAGCCTGAATATGATAATCTTTTTCTTCAATCCTCTTCCGCTGCTGTTCCTTTACAGAGCCATCAGAAAAGAGAGGAAGAGAGAACGCGACTGGTGGTGGCTGCTTTGGGGCGTGCTCATCGTCATCGGAATCGGCGGAGCGTTTTTCCAACGCATTCCCATTCCGGTACTGATTGTGGCACTGTTCTTGCTTTTAAACTGTATCACGCATCACGCAATACAACAGAAGAGATAAAATAACTGTCAATGAATAAGTATATTACCGCGCTGCTCGTAGTTTTGGCAGCAACTGGCGTAGAAGCACAGACCTATCAGTCTGCGCTCAAAGCGGCATTGGGTAATTGCAGCATTGAGGAAATCTGCCATCAGGTTGAGCTTCGGGGCGTAGAAACAGACATTCTGTCAGTCATCGAGGCTTACAAGAACATATCTAAAGAGGAAAAGAAAGAGCCGTCCGGCAAAAATGCACTTGCACTCTCCGACAGAAACGAGGCGAAACGCATTGAGGAAGGCGTCTTTACACGTTATAAGAAAGAATTGTCCCTTTATCTTCCGAATCCTTCTGTCAATTCGGGAATTATTATCCGTGCGCCGAGTGCAGCCTGACATTTCGGGTATCGCAGCACAAGGAGCTGCACAATAAAATTATAAACAAAGGAAATACTTTTCTTAAAGCATACAAACAATGAATTTCAATAAAATATTAAAGTCGCTTTTCGGCGACAAGTCCACACGTGATATGAAACTTATTCAGCCTTTCGTAGAGAAAGTAAAGGCTGAATACCCTGCAATCAAGGAACTTAGCAACGACGAACTTCGTGCCAAGACCAAGGAAATACAGCAGTATGTGCAGGATGCAGGCAAGGCACAGCGCGAGGAAATTGAGAAACTGCGCGAGGAAATAGAGAAAACGCCTATCGATGAGCGTGAAGAAATCTTCAACAAAATCGACAAACTCGACAAGGAAGCACTCGAAAACTACGAGACTGCCCTCAACGAGGTAATGCCGGTGGCCTTCTCCATCGTGAAGGATACAGCACGCCGATTTGCCGAAAACGAAGAAACCATCGTAACGGCGACTGATTTCGACCGCGAACTCGCTGCCGACCCACGCAAGGACTTCATCACGATAGACGGCGACAAGGCTATCTATCACAATCATTGGACTGCCGGAGGCAACGACCTGAAGTGGGAAATGGTTCACTACGACGTGCAGCTCTTCGGTGGTACGGTGCTCCATCAGGGTAAGATTGCCGAAATGGCAACGGGTGAGGGTAAGACACTTGTGGCTACGCTGCCGGTGTTCCTCAATGCACTGACGGGCAACGGCGTTCACGTCGTAACCGTGAACGACTATCTTGCAAAGCGCGACTCCGAGTGGATGGGTCCGCTCTATATGTTCAACGGTCTTTCGGTAGACTGTATCGACAAGCATCAGCCTAACTCTGAGGCACGCCGCAGGGCATATCAGGCCGACATTACTTTCGGTACGAACAATGAGTTCGGTTTCGACTACCTCCGCGATAATATGGCTGTGTCGCCTTCCGACCTCGTTCAGCGTCAGCACAACTATGCCATTGTCGATGAGGTGGACTCCGTTTTGATTGACGATGCACGTACACCTCTTATTATTAGTGGTCCTGTGCCGAAGGGCGAAGACCAGATGTATGAGGAATATCAGCCATTGGTGCAGAAACTGTTCGAGGTTCAGCGCAAGCAGGCAACAGAACTGCTTTCCGAAGCTCGCCACAAGATAGCAGAAGCAGGCAAACTGACAGACGACAAGGCACGCTCTGCAATGCTCGAAGAGGGATTCCTCGCACTCTATCGTTCTCATAAGGCGTTGCCAAAGAATAAGGCACTCATCAAATTCCTGTCGGAAGACGGCATCAAGTCGGGAATGCTCAAGACCGAGGAGTTCTATATGGCAAACAACAACCGTGAAATGCCGAAGGCTATCGAACCGTTGTTCTTCGTTACCGACGAAAAGATGAACTCAAGCGACCTTACCGACAAGGGTGCTGCGTGGTTGGCGAAGGAAGTTAATGACGATAAACTCTTCGTTTTACCTGACATTACGACAGAATTGTCGCTCCTTGAAAAGGAAAAGGACGAGAAGAAAATCGACGAACAGACCTATATCGACAAGAAAGACGACCTGATGAGCTTCTATGGCGTGCAGAGCGAGCGCGTCCATACGCTTCAGCAGCTCCTCAAGGCATACACAATGTTCAACAAGGATGATGAATACGTGGTTCTTGACGGCGAAGTGAAAATCGTAGACGAGCAGACAGGCCGTATTATGGACGGTCGCCGATGGAGCGATGGTCTGCATCAGGCCGTTGAAGCCAAGGAACACGTGAAGGTGGAGGCTGCAACGCAGACTTTTGCCACAATCACTTTGCAGAACTACTTCCGTATGTACCACAAGCTCGCAGGTATGACCGGTACTGCTTCCACCGAGGCAGGCGAGTTCTGGGACATTTATAAACTCGACGTTGTTGAGATTCCTACCAACCGTCCTATCGCCCGTAAGGATATGGACGACCGTGTCTACAAGACTGCACGCGAGAAATACGCAGCCGTAATCGAGGAAGTGGAAGCAATGCGCAACAGCGGCCGTCCTTGCCTTGTGGGTACAACATCCGTTGAAATCAGCGAACTCTTGAGTAAGATGCTGAATATGCGCAAGATACCTCATCAAGTATTGAACGCCAAGCAGCACCTGAAGGAAGCACAGATTGTTGCCGACGCAGGCCGTTCTATCGACGGCAAGGGTGCCGTAACCATCGCTACCAATATGGCGGGCCGTGGTACGGACATCAAACTCTCACAAGAGGTTAAAGACGCAGGTGGTTTGGCAATCATCGGTACGGAACGCCACGAGAGCCGCCGCGTAGACCGTCAGCTGCGTGGCCGTGCCGGTCGTCAGGGCGACCCGGGTTCTTCCGTATTCTATGTTTCGCTCGAAGACAAACTGATGCGTCTGTTCGGTTCAGAACGCATTGCAAAGGTAATGGACAGGCTCGGTTTCGACGAAGGAGAGCGTATCGAATCCTCTATGATTTCGAGCAGCATCGAGCGTGCTCAGAAGAAAGTCGAGGAAAACAACTTTGGTATTCGTAAGCGTCTGTTGGAATACGATGACGTTATGAACAAGCAGCGTACCGTTATTTACGAAAAACGTCGCCACGCCTTGATGGGAGAGCGCATCGGTATGGATATTTCCAACGTCATTTGGGACCGTTGCGTGAACATCATACAGAACAACGACTACGAAGGTTGCAAGGAAGAGTTCCTCAAGGTATTGGCAATGGAATGCCCATTCTCTGAAACAGAACTTGCAACAGCAAGCAAGGACGAGCTTGCAGAGCGCAGTTTTCAGGCTGCCATCGATACTTTCGAGCGCAAGACTGAGCGAATCCAGACTGTTGCGTGGCCGGTTATCAAGGATATTTACGAGAATCAGGGCGCAATCTACGAAAGAATTATGGTGCCAATCACAGACGGCAAGCGCGTCTACAACATTCCTTGCAACCTCAAGGAGGCATACGACTCTGAAGGTAAGGATGTTGTGAAGCAGTTTGAAAAGGTCATCCTCCTCCATCTCATCGACGACGACTGGAAGGAGAACCTCCGTCAGCTCGACGAGCTACGCCATTCCGTTCAGAACGCATCCTATGAACAGAAGGATCCGTTGCTCATCTTCAAGCTGGAGAGCGTGAAACTGTGGGACAATATGATCAACGACCTGAACAACCGTACTGCAAGTGTGCTTATGCGTGGGCAGATTCCGGAAATGCAACCTGCCGAAGAGGTCAAGGAAGCAGCTCCGGAGGAAAGAACCCAGCGTTACAATGAGCAGAAGGATGACTTGATTGATCCTAACCAACAGGCGGCTGCCCATCACGATACACGCGAAGGTGCGCAACAGCCGCAGCGTGTGCCTTATCAGGCCGAAAAAATGCCACGTCCGAATGATCCATGCCCTTGCGGTAGTGGAAAGAAGTTTAAGAATTGCCACGGTCGCAACTTGCGATAAACGGCAAATCATACGAACAAAAATGGTGTTTGGAAATTCCAAACACCATTTTTTATTATCTCTTCTTTGCATCCACTAAAAACAAATATCTGCATTCATCTCGAACAGATACAGTAAAAATGCCTCTGCTTCCTCTATGCGAGGAAAAAACCGTGATTCCGTGAAACCTGTGCGAAATAAAATCGCCACACCAAGAGGCTATCAATCGCCAAATTTATTCTGCCAAAAACGATTCGTAATGTCTTCCAAGGAACCGTTCTCCCCCACTCTATACATTCTCTGATTCGTTTTACGGCTGTCAAGCCCACCGAGATGTTTGATATACGGTCCCACCTTTATATAATCGAAGTTCCGTTTTTCAATCTGACTGGCTATCATCGTGCGCCCCGTGTACCATCCGATTTTCAGTTCCGGATGCCTTTCTCTTACCTCTTTCGCCAAGACATTCACGGCATCGGGTTCAGCGTCGCCACCCATTATTCCCAGACAGGTAAGCCTGTTGTTGCTCGACTGCAACATAGTCTCAACGGCATCGATGGTCAATAGTTCCCCAACGTCTTTCCAAAGAAACGTGCTGTGGCAACCGGGACACCTGCAAGGACAGTTGGAGAGATTGATTGCCAGCGTTACTTCGTCGGGAAATTCCTGAAAAACGATGTCGGAATTAATGTATTTCAGCATAGAGATTACAGACAATAAAGACGTGAAAGGAATACAAAATCGTGTTTAAAAGGGAGAAAGCGATGGAGTGAAGAAGCGAAAAAACTTCACTTCTTCACTACCATTACCCGTGTTTTCCTAAACAGTATATTTCTCTTTCGTTGCGTAATATCTGCGCTCAGCCTCGGCCTGACGCGGAGCAGAGAAGTTGCTGACACGCTTCATATAACCAATGACACGAGTGAGATAATCCAAATTCTTGGAATGGCAATGCGGACACTCCTTCAGATTGCGCTTGTCTATGTGCCCACAATCGTTGCAGACCGTGTTCGGGATATTGAACGTAAAGTAGTTGCAACCTTCCTGTGCTGCCACCTTCAGCAACTGGCGATACTGTGGCTGTGTAAGATGCTCGTCAAGATTCATGTGAAGTGCCGAACCACCCGTCAGATGCTCGATATACGGCGCACCGTGCAGACGGAACTTGTCGAGAATCGTCAGCGAATTGTCTTCCACACGATAGAAATAACTGTTGTAGCAGTCGCGTGGAACGAAATAGCCGTCGGTCTTATCCCATTTTGCGTGCTTCACACCCACATTCTCGGCAGGTATCATTTCGCAGTTGAACATAGCTTCCTTGGTGCGATAGCTCTTGTTGAACTTCTCTACCAGACCGAGCACACCCTGCACAAATTCCTTATACGCATCGTTCGGAGTGATGTCCAGTCCCATAAATTCCGCCGCTTCCACCAAACCGTTGATACCGATAGTGAGATACTGTCGGTCGATGTTGATATAGCCGGCATCGAACAACGGCAGCATACGGTTGCGCAGCAAATCCTTCAGATTCTCATTGTAAGCCAACTGCACCTTGTGGCACACATCAATCACGTGCGAAAGATATTCCTTATAGTCCATCCCACGATTGACGGCATACTGAATGCAACGGTTCAGATTGATGGTGAGCACACTCTTCGAGCCCGTTGAAACACCACCTGCACCGAGCGTATAGGAGAAACCATTGTCCTGAATCTCGTTACGGAGACGGCAGCAAGAACTGAGTGAGTCGGCATTGTCGCTCATATAAGTGAAGAAGCTGTGCCCTTCGGCATACATCTGCGCAGCATAATCGCCCCATTCCGCATCGCGGCACTCTCCGTTGTCGGCGAGCAGAGCCATTGTTTCCACCGGGAACGTGAGCACGGCCTTCGTTCTTTCCTGATTGAACCATTTCATAAAGCGTTTCTGCAACCACGACACGCCTTCCCAATCAGGCTTTGAACCGTCGGGGAAATAGAAATTCTCGAAGAGCGATTCAAAATAATACTTGTCGTAATACGAGATATTCCAGAAAACAGCCTGATAATTGCGTGCACCGGTCGGTTGGTTCAGCGAATAGACAATCTGCTCAAAGTAATCCGTGATAATCTTGTCAATCGTGCGCTGCTTCAAACTCAGGTCCACCACCTTGTCGGAATGCTGCCAATAGTCCTTTCCATACTCTAATTGGATGAAATAGTTCATATACATAAGGAACTCCGGCGTGGCGCAGGCACCGGCCAACATACTGGAAACCATAAACACCATATTGATGAAGCCCCCGCAGAAGCTCCTCAGATTGGTAGGTGCCGTAGAGTTGCCTCCGATGGAAGTTGTGCCGCCAATCAGCCAAGGATACATCGTGATGGATGCACAATAGTTCGCCAGATTCGTTTCGTCGTTCTTATAGATAAAATGATGAGTGAGCAAGTGAACATACTCTTCTGCCAGCTCCTTTCCGTACATCTTCTTGATTCTGTCCGTCAGCAGACGACGGTTCAGACGAATGAAACCCTGCTTCGGCAATTCGCCAATCAATGTAGCGATATTCTTGTTTTCCACATTGGCATTCGCATCAAATTTTGAACCCGTTGCGGCATTCTCTGCCATACAATAGTCTGTCAGGAAGCGCATCTTCTCCAAAACCTCTCGGTCTTCGGTGTGCTGCTGACGATACACGATGAAGCTCTTGGCTACGTTGTAATACCCCTCCTTCATCAGTGCCACCTCCACCTGATTCTGAATATCCTCTACCTTAATATCATTGTGAATGTCAAGATTAGCCAACACCTTAGACACCGTTCCGAGATCCGTCGGTTCATTCACACTTTCAAATGCCTTTACGATGGCATTCATAATCTTGTCGAGCGAGAAACGCTCCTTAGTTCCGTCACGCTTAGTAATCGTGAAATTCTTGATTTCCATTTCTTAGTATATTGTATTAATAAATATTATTCTGATTCTCAAAAAGGTCAGACAAGGCATCCTAAAAAGAGAATTTAATCAAACATAAAATCCGATATAGTTTTCAGTTTTGGACAACTTTTCCCATTTGCAAAGGTATAAAGTTTTCCCAAATAAACAATTAATAATTTCACTAAGAAATATAGAACATTTCTATTATAAAACTATAACAAACTGATACACAATAGTTTGTGAATTCACAAAAACAAGAATAACATAGAAAAATTTTCCATATTTATTACAAACTTTATTCGCAATGACAATTCATAAAATATTATTTTGGAAAACTTTTATATTTCAAATAAAACAATATAGTATTCATTTTACTCATTCAAGAAGAAAAACACAGCCTAAAAATATATTTATATAAATACCTCTGAACCTGAAACTATCCTATATCTCCCTTTGATTTTGTGTTGATATCAAACCCGGGCGAACTCATTTTCAATCCTAAACCCGAACAATTTTATGGGCACAAATCAACGAACAAACCATCAGAACAGCATCTTCAATCCATCAGAATATCTCCCTTGTTTCAGACCCACAAAAACTCGTTTTGCATTCTTGCGAAGAATACATTCCATTCTTCGCAAGAATGCAAAACAAACGTGCGAAGATTGCCTTACAATCTTCGCACGTTTGAAAAATAAAAGTTTGCCTATTGATTTTCAACCACTTACAAGCAACCTGACATTGTCAATATTTCATCTGCCAACATTACTGTATAACAAGGCTATAAATGCCCAAATGATGGTTCACTTGCAGTATAGAAAGGTTTGTTTTTCTTACAAATATCAGATGCCTTTCGCCTTATTGGCAACGAACACGCCCAAAAGGATGAGGGCACAGCCGACAAAGGCCATCAAGGTCATTGGTTCGTCGAGGAAAAGGGCACTGGCGAGAACCGTTGTAACGGGGCTGAGATAGATGTAGTTGGATGATTTCAGCGCACCGAGCTTCACGATAACCCACGTCCACGATACAAAACATACAAAGGATGCAATGCAGCCGAGGAAGAAAAGATTGCCCCAGATATTCACATCAAGGAATCCACTGAGAGGGAAGGTCCAAGGATTGACAATATAGATGGGCAGTATCGACAGCACTCCATAGAAAAACACTTTGCGGGTAAGAAATACTGACGAATAACGGCCGGAGACATTCTTCATCAGCAACGAATAGAAAGCCCAGCTTACCGCAGCAGCCAGTGCAAGAAGGTCACCGAGAGGGTTAAGTTTAAGATTGAACTGACCATTGTAAATCACAAAACCTACACCCAGAACCGCCATTGCCGAACCAATCGTAAGCAGCCAACTTGCCTTGACGTTCTTATAAATCATCAGCGCAATCATTACCGTGATAAGCGGCGCAATGGAAACGATGAAGCTCACATTGTTTACAAAGGAGTATTTGATAGCCCAATTCTCGGTGCAGAAGTAAAGCGAACCACCGAAAACACCGAGCAGAAACATCAGGAACTCGTCTTTCCACGAGTCAGCAAAGAGCTTCTGGGGGGAGATAAACCATATACAGATATATGCAATGAAGAAACGAAGCACGAAGATGTCTTCCGGTTTCAGCCCTCCGTCCATCAGCTTACGCGTGTTTACAAAAGTTATACCCCATATCATTGCAGTAACGATAGCCACGATATGGTAAACGATAGTGCGCATTGCGCCAGATTCTTTTTTTGTCTTCAAATTCATAGTTATAAAGATAGGAAAAAAGGAAAAGAAAATTTCATTGAAAAGAAGGAAAAGGTTGTGTTATTTCAGAACCGATTCCTGTCAGATTCATTTAATTTACGCTGTTTTATTTATTACCTTACTAAATTATTCATCATTTTACAACCACATCCCCCTCTGCCAAAGCGAAGGGGGATGAGGAGATTTGTATTATTTCATTTTCATTCCGAGATGATACATTATGAATCCATAGATATCGGCACTCTCTTCGAGCTGCTTGCTCAATGGTTTTCCGGCACCGTGGCCTGCCTTGGTGTCGATTCTGATGAGCGTTGGTGCGCTGCCCTTCTGGCAATCCTGCAAGGTAGCGGCAAACTTGAACGAATGGGCGGGAACCACACGATCGTCGTGGTCGCCCGTCGTTACGAGTGTTGCAGGATAGGCTGTGCCCGGTTTGAGGTTGTGCAACGGAGAATAACCCTTCAGGTATTCAAACATTTCCTTGCTGTCCTCGCTTGTTCCATAGTCAGGTGCCCAGTTCCATCCGATCGTGAACTTATGGTAACGGAGCATATCCATTACGCCCACCTGCGGCACACACACCTTGAAGAGGTCGGGACGCTGCGTCATACAAGCACCGACGAGCAAACCACCGTTGCTGCCACCCACGATGGCAATCTTTTCGTTCGAGCTGTATTTGTTGGAAATGAGCCATTCTGCCGACGCAATGAAGTCGTCGAACACGTTCTGCTTGTTCATCTTCGTGCCGGCCAAGTGCCATTCCTCGCCATATTCGCTTCCGCCGCGCAGATTTACCTGTGCATAGATGCCGCCATTCTCGAGGAACGGAATGCGCATTGACGAGAATCCGGGAGGCAACGATACGTTGAAGCCACCATAACCGTAGAGATAAACCGGATTCTTTCCATTGCGTTTCATACCCTTCTTATAGGTAAGGAACATCGGAACCTTCGTTCCATCCTTGCTCGTAATAAACACCTGTTCGGTGTGATAGCCATCCGACTTGAAATTAACTTTCGGAGAAGCGAATACCGTGCTCTTATTACTGTTTACATCGTAGGCATAAATCATTCCCGGAACGGTAAAGGAAGAGAAGGTGTAGAAACATTCCTTGCGTTCGCGCTTGCCCGAGAAGCGAGCCGTACCAACGGTAGGCAACTGAATTTCGTGCAGCCGCTGTCCGTCCATATTATAAAGGTAGGCGTGGCTTGAGGCATCCTTGCTGTAAGAAAGAATCATCTTTCCGTCCACAAAAGTTACGTCTTCCAGCACGTCCGACGTTTCGGGAATCAGCTCTTTCCAGTTTTTCATTCCCGGATTCTTCACGTTTGCCACCATCAACCTGTTGCGTGGCGCACCATCGTTGGTGTAGATGTAGATATTGTCGCCGATGATCTCGATGGGCATATACTGCAAATCCATATTGGAAGTCATCTGAATGAACTGCGAATTGGGCACACGGAGGTCGCGGACGAAAAGATTGTTGCCTGCACCTCCTCCACTTTCGGTAAGGAACATCATTGTTTCCTCCTCATTCACGCTAACGCTGTAAAAGCGAAGGGGCTGCGAAGGATTCTGATAGAAAAGCACATCCTCGCTCTGGGGCGTCCCCATCTTGTGATAATAGATCTTATGCACCTCGTTCTTGCTGCTGAACTCCCTGCCCTTTTCGGGAGCATCGTAGGCACTGTAATAGAAACCGTCGCCACACCAGACTGCACCCGTGAACTTTGCCCACACGATATGGTCGTCGAGCACCTTTCCAGTAGCCACGTCCTTCACGTAGATTTCGTTCCAATCGCTGCCACTTCTTGCAATCACATAGGCCATATACTTGCCATTATGCGAAAACGATGTGCCTTGCAGAGCCACCGTACCGTCCGTACTCAACTGATTGGGGTCCAAGAACACACGCTGCGTGCCATTCAACTCGTCCATCTGATAGAGCACGCTCTGGTTCTGCAAGCCATTGTTGCGATAGATATACCATTTTCCGTCTTTCTCGAAAGGTGCTCCCACCTTTTCGTAGTTGGCAACTTCAGTAAGTCGCTTCAGGAGTTTGCCACGAAACGGAATCTTTTGCAGATAAGCATTCGTCAGTCCGTTTTCAGCCTGTACCCAAGCCGTCGTTTCTGCACTGCGGTCGTTTTCCAACGGTCGGTAAGGGTCGGCCACTTTCGTACCGAAATACTCATCGACTGTATTGTCGCTCGGAGCTTTTGGATACTTAATGCCTACACCCGTTTGTCCCATCATAGTTGTTGATGTCAGCATAAGAGCCGACAATAGGAATGTCTTCTTCATATAGATTTATTGCCTTTTCAGTATCTTAGGTTTATGTTTTTGCTAAATTCGATTTGGCGCAAAGTTAGTAAATTAATCGGAAGAAACAGAAAGGAAAGGTAATTTTAAATGTAAAAAAAACAATGTATTATATATTTTTAACAAAGAAAACTTGCAATAATAAATTATTACTCTTAATTTTGCATCGTGTTTTTCATGGTATTAGATTATTAAGGTTTAAGATTGGTTGTCGTGAGACAGTCAATCTTTTTTTGCTCCAACGGACAGTTGGGGCAATTTTGTTTATATTCGACAAGGCAAAACACGCCTGTCAGACCTATAAACCTCGCCTACCGAAAACTCTCTTCGCCCTCATCCACACCCGATTTCGGGATGAATTGATGCTGAGAAAAACACTATTCACAAGCGCACAAGGTAAGAGCTCCACGAGGCAATCAATCAGTCGTGATACGAAATTGCAACAGATTTGTCAAGTTGCTATTATTTCAGCCCTACTCCCATTTCACTCTTTGACTTAAATTGAGGTGGTATTATTCCAAGCCTACCTGTCTCCTGTCCTTTAACTACGGAGTTCGGAACACGCCTTGATTCAACTAATCCGTATCCCTTTTCCCAAAAATCCCAAGCATATAAAAACAAAAAATCCTGCAAATCAATGATTTACAGGAACTGTTTGTAGTCGGTACGAGAATCGAACTCGTATGCCAAGATTGAGAATCTTGTATCCTAACCGTTAGATGAACCGACCGAATGGCATCCCCAAAAGGGTGGCGGAAGGAGGGGGATTCGAACCCCCGGTACGCTTACGCGCACGGCAGTTTAGCAAACTGCTGGTTTCAGCCACTCACCCATCCTTCCAGTCAGGGCTCGTTTACCGAGTTGCCAAGCATCCGTTTTTTCAAATGCGTTGCAAAGTTAGTGTTATTTTTTCTATCCCACAAACTTTTAAAGGAGTTTTTTTACAAAAAATATTACAAGATGTGTGTTTGCATCAAGCCTCAACGAAAAGACCAAGGAGCTAAGACAGACAGATTATGATTCATTCGCGCTTCAGCCGTTCAAGCCACAGCCTTGATCTTCTGCCGAAACTCGGACACGCTCAAAGCAAACATTGTAAAAACAGATTACCAAAAATCGAACAATTTTTTTCTGCAATCCAGAGATTTTCAGGCGTTATAAGGATGGTTGAATTTCATTTTTCTGCCATTCGGCTACTCTTCAACCGAAGATTGCATTCCATTCTTGCGACAAACGCATTGCGTTCGTCGCAAGAACGAAAGATGACTGTGCGAAGATTTCACGCAAAAAAGAGGTTGAAAAATCGGATTTATTCGTCTGTTCGGGAAGTATTTCGGGCTTTGCCGATGCACACGCTCACACTAATTAGTCATAAACAACAGAATGATAACCTTTTACATTTGCACGTTAAAAACCTGCATATTTGAAAAACAAAAATATCTTTCTCAAAATAATCGAATTATGAAGGGACTTTTGTCAAGATTATTCACACGAAATCCTGTGCAGCAGACGGCTATCTGCCACACAGTTGTCTGTACGGACAATACTCACAGGTGCGCAACGTTTCGGTGGGTTTGAAAGGAATGTCCTTGTTGAATATCTCTTCCATCTTCGCTTTCAGCAGCGTAAAAAACTCATCGGCGTAGTCTTCGGCTCTGTCGATGCGTTTCTTGCCGAGCGAAAGCACCGGCGAATAGTCGTCGCCACCGGCGTGCTGTATGAAAAGCAGAGCCGGACTTACGGGCAGATGGGCGAGATTGTGTTCCTCGTCGTCGGTAGATTCTATGATGCTGTAAAGCAAAGCCTGAAGCGTGTAGTCGCTCTTCTTGTCGTGAATGTTGGCCGGATTAAAGATTTCCTCCACACTTCCGAGTTCCTTTGCCACCTTGTTGCCCGTCTTGTAGTCCACCACACGCAACCGAGGTCGGCTCGTTCCCGTTCCCACTTCGTCGAGCCTGTCCACACGTCCTCCTATCTTCAGTTTCTTTCGGGTGCCATTTACCTCGATTTCCACCTCTTTAAATATATCGAACTCGTGCTTTATGACGCGCATCGGCGCAATCCTTGCATCGAGACGGAGCAACTGTCGGAGATACTTCTCCACCACTTCACGGTTAATCAGTTGCAGACCATTGAGCTTAGGATGCTGCTTTGTGCCCTTTTTCTGAAGGAAAAGCTCGCGCGCAAAGGCTTCGGAAATCACGTCGTCGAAGGTGGATTGATGGTTGCCCGTGGTAACGGATTGTGCCGACTTGCCTGTTTTCAGCACATATTCTATATTTTCCCGCGTGATGACCTCACGAGGCAGCAACTGCTCGTACATCAGTTCGGCAGCCAGATGGAAGATGTTTCCGAAGACACGGCCGTCTATGTCGTCCTCGTCGCTGTCGTCGCTTTCCGCCAGTCCTCCTATGTATTTATAGTAGAACATCAGTTGGCAACGCTGATAGGTGTTGAGTGCCGTCGGCGAAAAATAGGATATCTCGTTGAGTTTCTCCACCACAACGGCGTCTTTCGCAATGTCGGTTGCAGTGCCCTGCATCGGTTCCTGTCCGGCTTGCAGTGCCAATCGGCGAATCGGCTGTCCGAGTTCCACCATCATCTGCAACATAAACCGGCTCATTTCGCCTGTCTTGCTGCCCTGTGTGGAGTTGTTGTAGAGTATGGTTACGTCCTTGGCACGCTGCAACAGACTGTGGAAATAATAGCTGTAAATCGCCACTTTGTTGTCGATGGTGGTAAGTTCGTAGGCCTTACGGATGAAGTGAGGGATAAACGACGTATCGTCTACGCCCTTCGGCATATTGCCCTCGTTGCAGGAGAGCAGCAGCACGTGGTCGAAGTCGAGATTTCGCGTTTCCAGCACGCCCATTATCTGCACGCCTCGTGCAGGTTCGCCGTGGAAGGGAATGTTTGTCGATGCGATGAGTTGGTTGAGCAGGCGTCTGAATATCGTGAAGTTGGCTTCCAAGTCGCCCGCAGCCATCAGTTCGGCAAGCCTGTTCAGCAGGGTGTACATTCGGAAAACAGACTCGCTGAACAGTTGGTCGTCCTGCATTCTGCCGTTTTTTGCAATCATCCGCACGATTTCAGACAGCCACGCAACGAATTGTTGGAGGTGTTGCCTGTCGTGCTCAACGTGTCGGAATATGGAGTTTTCGGCTGCCTTGATGTAATACTGCTTCGTGGAATTGAATTTGCGCAGCAGCGCATCGGCCTCATCAGTAATGAATTTTCCGTAAGGATGGCGCAGAACCCGGTTGATGTGGTGCAGCCGATAAGCATTTTCGCGCTGCGAATAACCCTCGGTCTGCAGATTGATGAGCTGCGCCACCATCGATGCTATCGGTGTTTGCTGCAACGGATAGCCCGTGGTTACGTTCACATCCTCTACGTTTTCGCCCGGAATACAATGTATCACGGTCTGTAAAAGATTCTCATCGCACATCACAATAGCCGTGCGCTTGCCGTCGAGATAGCGTTTGTTTTCCTCCAGCCAATGCGTGATGTAGCGTGCTTGGAGGTTTTCCGTCGGGGCAGAAATGAAGGTAATGTCTTTCTTTTCCTTAAAGTTGTTGTAGAGTTCTTCCTTTACCTCGCTGAGTTCGTTCGGGAAAATGCTCAGCCATTTACGGATATATGCGCCGGCTTCATTCATCGGCTGGAGATAATAGTCGTCGTAATCCCAGTAGAACAGAGCCTTGCCTTCCTTTCGCAAAGCCTTGAAGAGTTTCTGCTCAACAGTCTGCAACACGTTGAAACCCACGAAAATGTACTTTTCATACTGGTCGGGAAGGTTCTGACTTTCCACTACTTCGCGATACAACATACCTTCGTAGGCCAGATTCTGCGCACGGAGGCGTTCCTTAAAGTCTGTGAACACGGCGTGCAGCTTGCTCCATAGGTCGATGAACTTGCGGCGGATGCCCTCGTCGCTGCCGGTAAAGTTCGAGAAGAATCGCTTCAGCTCGGCCTTCTGCTCGTCTGTGAGATAGCTGACCGTGTCCAGTTCGTGGATATCCCTTATGTTTCTGAACACCAATTCGGCATCGGCCATATTCTTGTCTATGTCGTCGAAGTCGCCTAACAGCAGTTGTCCCCAACCATAGAACTGGTCGAGGTCTTCCGTGCTGCCCGTAATCTTGGTGTAACTCTTGTATAAATCGCACAGACTCTTGATGGGGTCGGCCACCGTAAACGTGGATTGCTGACGGAAAAGTTCGGAAATAGTGATGTAAGCAGGGCTCCACATAGGGCCTTCCGACAGCTTCGCCAGTTCGCTATTGAGGAAGAGCGAGGCGCGCTTGTTCGGGAAAACCACTGCTATGTGGGCGAGGTCGGTGCCGTGTTTCTGTATCAGGTCTTTTGCTACTTGCTTGAGAAATGTCTGCATAATTCTATCTTTTGGCTTGTGGGAAAACATCATTGGATTTGTGGAGGAACTTCATTAAGATTATGAAAATCTTTATTAAGCTTATGGGAAAAGTTCATTAAGACTGCGGAAGAACTTCATCTATCTGATTGCGCATCACATACCAGAGATAGCCCTTCACGTTTCGGTATCCCATCTTCGTGAGCATATTCATATATCCCCGCACCTGTTCGGAATATTCATCGCGGGGAATGCCGAACTTGAAGTCTACAACGATGGTTTCCTGTCCGTCTGTCATCACTCTGTCGGGCCGCCGCGATTCTACGGTTTCGGTTTCCTCATTGTACTCTATGATGGCACATTCGTTGAAAATCTTCCATTTCGGCGAGAACCAGTCGCGCACCTGTGGGGTGTCGATGGCTGTTTCTATCTTTCGGCGCAGTTCGCTCGTGGTCACCTCATCGTTGTAAATGATGCCTTCCTGTTCCAATTCGGCGAGCTTTGTAGGAATATCGTCGGTCGTATAGATGGTGGAGAAAAGCTGATGGAGAATATTTCCCACCTTTATATATCTGTCCCTGTCCGACATTTCCAAATCATCGCTCTCCACAAACTCCCTGCTTTTCCCGCTCTGCCTGAATCCGAGAATGTGTGGGAAAGTCTTGATTTCCACCTGAAAATTCGTTGAATCCACCAAGAAAGGATTGTCCTGACTGTTCTCCTTCGCCTTGTCCGTACCGTTTTCCAACTGTCCGTACTCAAAGATTATCGGTTCTTTTTCCGATGCCGGTTTGTCCAATACGCTGCCTGTGAGCCTTGCGGCAATGGCTTCCAAAGCCAGTTCCATTCCCTGCGAACGGTTGGATGTGCCCGGATTGGCCTGCTGTTCCTTGAAAGTCTTGTCCGTCATACGCTTACCCGTAACGAAAAGGTTCTTCGCAGCACGTGTGAACGCCACGTAAAGGAGGTTCATATTGTCGATGGTGTTCTGAAAATGCTCTTGCTTGTAGTCGTCCTCATACACCGTTCCCTGCATAGCATTCTTGGAAAAGTCCACCGGAACGAGTGGAATTTCGTTGAAAGGTGCTTCCTTTCCTTCCGTCTTACACCATATTATATTGCCTTTTTCCAGCGTCCAGTCGCAGAACGGAATGAGAACGTTGTCAAATTCCAGTCCCTTGCTCTTGTGAATGGTAATCAGTCTGATGCCTTCTATCTCGTCGCTCTGTATCGTCTTGGCGGAAAGGGTGCTGCTCCACTCCTTGATAAAGTCGTCTATGTCGGCGGGATGGTCGCGAAGATACTCGTTGAGCGTGTCGTAGAAGGTGCAGACATACGTATTCTGTCCTTTCAGCGTATCAAGATTGAAGAGTGTGAAAAGCTCATCCACAAGGTCGATGATAGGCATTCCGAGCAGTTTCTCCCCGTTTTTCACGAAGTTATCGGGAAGAGATTGGTTCAGTTTGCGCATCTGGTTCTCTTGCGACAGTCGTATCAGTTCCTGTTTCTCGGCCTTTGCCTTAATCTCTTCGTCGAACTTATTGAGATTCACAAGTATATCGCTGTCGGTAATGTTCTGTTTCAGCACCTTCTGCGTATAGGTTTTGGCGAGCTTTCCACGCGTGAGCAGGTCATCGGGATGCGTGAGCAGGTGGAGCGCATCAATGATAATGTTTACGGCGAGCGACGCATCGAGACGGAATGCCTCATCGGAAACAATGCTCACACGGCTGCCCAGACGCCTGACAAACGTGTCGGCAATGTCCTGTATCACGCCTTTTGAGCGCACCAATATGGCAATGTCTTTCTGTTTATAACCCTTTTCCAGCAGCATTTCAACCGTATTGGTAAGTGTTTCCAACACAGCTTCCCTGTATCCGTCCTTACTGCTCGGCAACAGTTCCATTCTCACGTAGCCGTGTCCATCTTTCCTATTCGGAATCTGCCTTACGTCCGCATAGGCTTTCCTCAACAGTTCCGAATCGGCAATGCCGTCGTTTTCCAGTTCGGCTACGGTGGTATTGATGACTTCTTCAAAGAAAACATTATTGAAGTTCACAATGTTCTCTTCGGAACGGAAGTTATGCTCCAGCGTCTGCACGTCCACCACCTCATCGTGGAAGCCCCGTGCATCAGGATTGTCAATATCGTTGAGCAGTTTCCAGTCGCCTTCGCGCCAACGATAGATACTCTGCTTGATGTCACCCACGATGAGGTTGCGGGATTCGGCCTGCGAGATGCAGTTGTCGAGCAACACCCTGAAGTTCTCCCACTGAATGGTGCTCGTATCCTGAAACTCGTCTATCATTATATGCTTCAGGCGTGCGCCGATTTTCTCGAAAACGAAAGGTGCATCGCTGTCGACAATGAACTTACGGAGCAGCGACTGCGTGTTGCTGAGCATAAACCTGTTGCTGTCCTTGTTCAGTTCGTCCACCTGATTGGCAATGGCGTTCAGCAAACGCAACTGCGACAGATGGGCAAGTGTGAGAATGCACGACTGGTATTCGCACCAACTGCCGATTCTTGCTTCTTCCAACTCCTTGAGCATTTCGCACAAATGCGACGATGCGAGGCTTACGACAATGTCCTTTTCGGCTGCCGGACACGATTTACTCACCCATTTTTCAGCTTTTTCAATGCAGCCCAACACGTATTTAGGGCTGTCTTCATTGCTGATTCTGCCAGTAGAACGCTTCACGATGTAGTCGTAAAGCCAACGCGTAAAGTAAGAGGAATCGTCCACACACGCATCACGAATCAGCCGGAGCATCTTCTGCGCAATGTCGTTCATCGATTTCTGAAGCTGATTTCGCTTTTTACGAAGCATATTCGTGTACTCCTTGAAGAAATCCTCATCGCCGAATAGTGCCTGCAAACGGTCTTTCTCGTCCTTGTAGAAGTCCTTGAAAATATTGAGACCGAAGTCCTTTATCTTCCCGATTACGTTCCATCCGAGGTCGTCTTCAATGCTCTTGTCAATGTAATCGCGAATCCATTTCAGCACATCCTGTCCCGGTTCAAGCCCTTCAATCATCTGGTCCACGGCGTTGTTTTCCACCTGTTCGTCGTTAAGGTCCACACGGAGATTGGCCGAAAGGTCAAGCTCGTGCGCCAGATTGCGGAGCACGTGCTGAAAAAAGGCATCAATGGTCTGCACACGGAAGTCGTTGTACTTATGAATGAGCAGCGACATTGCCGCCTTTGCGTTGTTCCGAATCACAATCTCTTCCAGTCCTGTCTTCTCCTTAACTTTCTCCAGATAGCTGTCCGACGATTCCAGCCCATTGGCAATGCCATAAAGCTGCGACAGGATACGCATTTTCATTTCCTGCGTAGCCTTGTTAGTGAAAGTAACGGCGAGTATTTTCCGATAATTCTCGGGATCTTTTACCAAGATTGAAATGTATTCCACGGCCAGCGTAAACGTTTTTCCCGACCCTGCCGATGCCTTATACACAGTGAGCGACTTGTTCATATTGCGTTCTTCAACTAATTTTTATGTAAAGTTAGCGATAAATTCCCGAAACGCCAAAACTTTTTTCACAGTTAAAGCCACATCTGTTGTCTCAACAATGAAGGCAACAGACGTAGCTTTATTGCATTTTCAAGAGAATAAAGACTGCAAAAGTCTATCTCTTCATCATCTTTTTTATACTGCCGTCTGAATATTTCACGATATTGATGCCGCGCACAGGTGCAGGTATCCGTTGTCCGTTGATATTATAATAGCCAACAACATCTGCGTTTCTCTCGTTGGACACCGTTCCGTCAATGGCAGTTGTTTCGTTAGCCACGAGGCGCAATACGATTCTTTCATTGGATTCCCCTGCTGCGTTCTTCACGATTTGAGACGGAATCACAAGGAAATACTCTATGTTTTCATTGAAGTTATAGAGCTGAACGGCACCGTCTGCATCACCTGCCCATACGTTTACCGATTTTTGGTCGGAGTTGAGCGTTACGTGCCAACTGCCGTCAGCCGTGAAAACGTTCGGATAGAATACTGCATTCTTTCTGAGCGTAACCTCCGGTGTTTCTGTCGCCACCGAAACTTCTTCGTCAAATGTAATCTTGAAAGTCATAGGCTTGTATCCCTCCATCACAGAACCGTCGCTCGGATCCGTGCCGACCGGACTTAAAACGCCCAGTTCGCTTTCCACAATGGCAAAGTATTCATCCCAATGCGCCTCCTTAAAAGCCTCGAAACAACCCTTCGGAACAACGAGTTCCACACCTGAAGCAATGTTGTAGAACGGGCTGTAATAATCTTCACTGTAATCAATTATTTCAGGAACTTTCTTTCCCTTATAAATCACTTTCGCCAATTTCGCATCGAAACCGAATGCAAGATTGTCTATCTCCTCTATTGAAGAAGGCAACGTTACAGTGATTAAATTCTCGCATTTGCCGAAAACTCCCTTGGAAAGGAGAGTTACATTTTCGGGAATTACAACTTCCGTCAATTTTGTTTCGGCAAATGCCTGCTGCCCAATAAAGGTAAGCGAGTTTGGAAGATCAACCTTGGTCGCCTTTATGCCGAAGAAAGAATGGTCGCCGATGGCCAACAATGTATTCGGAAGAGTAAGCTGCTCTATCTCGCTGCCCCAGCAGGCTCCACCGTTGATACCCACGCATTCATCTTCTACAACAAGATTTGTAAGCCCACGCATCAGCACCAGATACAACACCTTCTGCTTCTTTCCATAAAGTGCATTATTGTCTTTCAGATAAAAATACTCCGAGTTCGGGTCTACGGTTATCGAGGAAATAGAGGTTGCAGCCATAAAACTGTCGCCAAGTTTCTCCACGCTTGCAGGGATATTCACTGTGGTAAGACCAGAACAATTCAGGAAAGCCTCCGTTCCTATAGTCTTCAACTTGTTGGGAAGCGTTACATTGCTCATTTTTGCGCATCCCATAAATGCTGCATCGCCAATGGAAATCAGTTCTTCGGGGAGCGTCAGCGTCTTGAGAGCCGTACACTTGCTGAACGCTGCATTGCCGATTGTCTCGAGTGTCTTTGGCAAATGCAATTCAGTCAATTTCGGAAGATGATAGAATGCACCTGCCGCAATCGTTTTCAGACCGTCGTTAAACTTTATCCTTTCAAGATTAGAACAGCTCAAGAAAGCATTTTCGCCAATTTCAACAACCGATGTCGGAATTTCCAGTTCAGTTATTTTCGCCGACGAATAAGCCGATTTTCCTATCTTCTTTAAATTCTCAGGCAACTTTACCGTCTTGATTTCTGCATACTGGAAAGCCTTGTCTCCGATGCTTTCAATCGTAGAAGGCATATCCGCTGATTCTACCTTAGTCCACGAAAATGACTCTGCACCAATCGCCGTAACGGTATAGGTCTTGCCATTATTCTGCACTTTCTCAGGAACAACCACCGAAACCTCAACGCCATTATATTTCTGCGTTTCAACCGTACTCTCGCCAGTTATCAAATAGACAATCTGGTTTGACTCAAAAGTATCCTGTGCGCTTGCAAAAAGCGACAGAAACAGGAATCCAATAAGTAGAATTTTCTTCATAGATTTGATTATAGTAAATTAAATATTAAGTGATTAAAACACATCTCTATTTCTCGAACATTCATCAAGATTGTAAGGTGCGACATACAAACAACTTTCCATAATGAACCATTAAGCTTATCTACGGAAAAGGACTGCATCTAATCACACTTGACAAAGATACGACAAAAAATCAATATCATCATATCTTTCCACCAAAAAATATGTATTTACTATTTAAAACACCCAAATAATTCTGATTTGCCATAATTTTTAAAAACTCAAACTAACAAATATACGCACATTTCTATGAGCAATTATCTTCATTTCAACTTCAGCTCTTCATATCCCTTTTGTAGATAACAAATTATTACTATTCAATTCTCCTTGAATCAATGGACGCTCCTGTGTTCTTTTCTAAGTGGCTCCGAATTAATAAGCACAACACTACAATTAAAATTATAAACAACTGAAATCAATTATTTAAAACCATTCTTCATTCTTGCGAAGATTGCATTTCATTCTTCGCAAGAATGCAGGGCAATCTTCGGACAAATGGAATGCAATCTTCGCACATTTGCAAATCGCATTTCCGAAGCAGGTGTTCAGGGATTGATTGACAGAGTGAGGACGAAACTGAAACCGATAAGCAGAAGGTGTATGGAGAATAATAAAGAACTTCCGTCCGAGACTGCCTGCTCCTTATCAATACGCATTGAACCGTATATAAACAAGAAAGTGCATCATTGCTGATACACTTCAATGCGGTGCGTACGAGACTCGAACTCGTGACCTCCTGCGTGACAGGCAGGCATTCTAACCAACTGAACTAACGCACCTTGGTGCTGATAAAGAATGATAACTGCGGTGCGTACGAGACTCGAACTCGTGACCTCCTGCGTGACAGGCAGGCATTCTAACCAACTGAACTAACGCACCAAAATGATGGTCGCAAGCTACCATTTCTGTTTAGCGAGTGCAAAGATAGCAATTTTATTTATATTGACAAAGAACTGAACCTTTTTTTTATAAAAAAAATTGCATAACCACTGCGTCTTTAAATTCTCCCTGCACAAAGAACCAGTCCTTCAACTGGGCTGTTTCCCTGAAACCAACCGAAGCAAGGCATCTTATGGAGTCTTTATTGTCTGTGTCGATATAGGCATAGACCTGCCGCAGATGGAGCACCTTGCGGGAATGGTCCAGTATTTTCGTTATCGCCGACTGTCCGTAGCCTTTGCCGCGGTGTGCCTTCAATATGATTATGCCCAGTTCCGCACGCTGACTCCGTGGGTCGAAGTTCACTAAGTCGAGTACTCCCACCGTGATTCCGTCAGCATTGTCTATCAGGAGCCGCACCTGTCCGTCCTCGTAGATGTCGTTACGGGACGAGGCAATGTAGTCTCTCAGCACATACTTGCTGTAAGGAACATTGGAAACTCCGACGTTCCACGCCTCATCATTGTTTTCTATCTGATAAAGAAGCTCCAAATCCTCGGGTTCCATCGCACGGAGGCGCACCTGTACATTGTCGTTGTCCATCATCTCAGCACTTCTTTTGGTGTAATGATGCAACCCGTTCGGGCACTATACGTGCCTATCAGCACGTTGTGTTTGGGCGACTGGGAGAAGAACTCCAGTATCTGTTCGTATGAGAATGTTTCGGCATCATACACTATATAGTTCAGCCGCTTGGGGGCTATGATGTGTTCGAGCGTCCGGTGGCCTGCCGCTTTCAGCCTGTCGTCGGCAATAAGGAACTCGGAAGACAGTCCACGCCTGTCGGAAATCCGTCTGCAATCGTCTATTGCCGACCGACTGCCTATGAAAACATAGTTTGGAAAAGCCTCTCTGGATATTCTGACGAATCCCAGGGAACGGCTGGTTTTGTCGTAAAGCATCTGCATCAGGGAGACAAACGCCTTCAGATAGATGGCCAACTTGATAGGAATGCTGAGCAAAAGCGACATACCACTGTAATGCTTACGGAAGAATATCAGCATCGCATCGTAGAAAACGTGTACGTATCGGAAGCTCGACTTCTTGGTGCTTTCGCCTTTGTAATGCAGAATCGCAGCCGGGATATACCAGTTTTGGTATCCTCCTTTAAGAATCCTGTAACTCAAATCCACGTCTTCGCCATACATAAAGAAGTCTTCGTCGAGCAGTCCCACCTTGTCCAACGCCGAACGGCGCAGCATAAAATAGGCTCCGCTGATTACTTCTATGCGTCCCGGCTCGTCCCACGAAAGGTTGCCCATATAATAATGTCCGAACTTGGGATGATTGGGGAAATGCTTACACAGACCTATCATCTTGTAGAAAGCCACCTTCGGAGAGGGAAGTCCGCGCCGGCTTTCCATCGCCTTGCTCCCGTCGGCGTTCAGCATACGCAGCCCCAATGCGCCGGCTTCGGGATGGGAATCCATAAACTGCAGGGACTTTACAATGGTTGATTCTGCCACCAACGTATCGGGATTCAGCAGCAGCACGTATTCGCCCCTGCATTGTCTGATGGCGAGATTGTTGGCACGCGAGAATCCGAGATTATGGAGCGACGAAATGCACCTAACGTCGGGAAAACGCTGTTGGATATGTTCCACGGATTCGTCCTTGGAATGGTTGTCCACGACGATGATTTCGGCATCAACGCCCTCTATTGCGCGCTTCACGCTCAGTATGCACTGCTCGAGAAAGAACTTTACGTTGTAGCTTACGATGATAACACTCAGTTTCATAACTCCTTGATCAAGCTGTTTTGTTGTTATCACCCGCACCCGTTCTCCCGTTTTCTCCGAATGAAGTTTCGCGTTTGCACCGGTCTTCCGAAGGATATACAAAATAGAGAGCAAGGAAAAGCACCACGGCAAGATAGAAGAATCCTACTTCCGAACCGTAAAGATAATAGAAAAGAATGTTCAGCACCAACGGAACGCAGAGCATCAGCATCCTTACCGAAGCCCAAAGGATATATATTCCCTCAGACCGTGCGCCCACAACGGATTTCTTCACGATGCCGTTGCGCAGCAGATAAAGCCCGGTGGGAATCACGAAGAGCGTTGTAAGCTGCATAGCCATCTGAACATAATAGAGCGAACCGTGCCCCGACAGGCTGCCGGGCATCAGCAAACCGAATTCGAATGCTATCACAATGAGCAGCGTCAATAAGATTGCCGCTGCCAGTTCTCCTAAAAGTATTTTCCTACTTTTATTCATTTTTTTTTGCCATCAAGTGTCAAGCGTCGTGCGGTTGAGGATGCTTCTGCCCAGCGTTATCTCATCGGTGTACTCCAATTCGTCGCCGACGGAAATACCTCTTGCAATAACCGACAGTTTCACCTGCGTATCCTTGAGCTTGCGCGATATATAAAAATTAGTGGTGTCGCCCTCCATCGTGCTGGCCAGAGCCAATATCACTTCCCGGACGTCATTAGTCTTAACGCGTTCCACCAACGAATCGATCTCCAAATCATTGGGACCAATCCCGTCAATCGGCGAGATAATGCCCCCGAGGACGTGGTAAAGCCCGTTGAACTGCTGGGTGTTCTCGATTGCAAGCACGTCCTGAATATTCTCCACGACACAAATCAGCGACGCATCGCGCCGTTCGTTGGAACAGATGGAACACACATCGGTGTCTGAAATGTTATGACACACCTTGCAATACTTCACGTCGTGGCGCAGCCGCGAAATGGAATCCACGAAAGCCTCCACGTCGTCGGTCGTGTCTCTCAGTATATGAAGTGCAAACCTGAGAGCCGTTTTCCTGCCTACTCCGGGCAAGCGCGTGAGTTCATCAACTGCCTTTTCGAGCAACTGCGACGGATATTGCTGCATATTTTATCGAACGGTATTAATCGTCGAAGAGATAAACGCCCACACCTATCTTGAATCCGATGGTGGAATAGTCGGAATCGTTGAACGAATGGTCGTAGTAGACAGCCGGCTCTACCGTTACCGAACGGTTGATGAAGAATGCGTAGCCCACTTCCGCGCCGGGCATAACGTCGTTGTAGTTGTGGTTGGCGTGGATGAACTTGGCATTTGCGCCGAGATACAAGCCGTTCTGCGTGATGTAGTAGCGTGCGCCGGCACCGGCCATAATGTGGTCGGCCACAGCTTCCGAGCCGTTATGGTTTGCGCTCAGCATTCCGAGCACCATTATGTCGTCCCACAGGAAATAACCACCCTTTGCTTCCAAGCCGAAGTTGAATCCGTCGCGGCCGTTATAGTGCAGGTCAAGTCCCGTAAGAGACGCTCCCACATAGCCTTTACCCTCCTGAAACTGCGCATTTGCAGTCAGAACCATCATTAAAGCTGTTACCAGCATTGCCAATTTCTTAGTCATACGTTATAATTTTTGATGTTAATATTCCAACACGTATAAAGTATTCTATTTATAAGAGTATAACGAAAACAAACGCTGAATAGTATTTTGAAACGAATCAAAACGACAGATTGAAATGTTATAATTAATCTTATAATCCAAGACAAAGGTAGTGCAAATATTTGGATTACAAAAATTATTACCTATCTTTGTAACGCAATCGCTCAGGCTAACTGCCTGTCAAACATATATGTACAAAGAAAAAACGATGAAGAAAATATTCTGTGCAGCCATCATAAGCTGTCTGGCTCTCAACGCATTTGCCCAATACGGCTACAACGCAGTTCCATTCAATATAAACGGCACGCCGAAGAATGAGATAAGGGCAGTATGGCTCACCACGCTTGCCAATCTCGACTGGCCAAAGACCCACGCAACATCAGAATACACCATAGAACAGCAGAAGCGCGAACTTACCGACATTCTCGATAAATACGCAGCAGCCAACATAAACACCGTGCTGCTCCAGACACGTGTGCGTGCCGCAACCATCTATCCTTCGTCCATCGAGCCTTGGGACCAGTGCATTACCGGACAGGAAGGCGGCAATCCCGGATTCGGCTACGACCCTTTGAAGTTCGCAGTCGATGAATGCCACAAGAGAGGTATGGAACTCCACGCGTGGATAGCTGCCATACCCGTCGGCGCATCGAAATCATTGGGATGCAGAATGCTGAAACAGAAAGGATTCAGCATAAGAAGCTACTCAACAGGCTCTTACGTGAACCCTGCCGACCCGAAGATAGCCGACTATCTCGCCGAAATCTGCGGAGAAATCACACGAAACTACGATGTAGACGGCATCAATCTTGACTACATACGATATCCGGACGGATGGCCGAAGCCGAGCAACAGAGACGGAGATACGCCCGACGACAGAAGATACAACATAACAAAGATTGTCAAAGCCATTCACGACAAAGTGAAAAGCATCAAGCCGTGGATAAAGATTTCCTGTTCGCCAATCGGCAAGCATTCCGACCTGAGCCGATACTCCTCAAAGAACTACAACGCAAGGGAGCGTGTATCGCAAGACGCACAACTGTGGCTCGAGAAAGGATATATGGACCAACTCTACCCGATGCAGTATTTCAGGGGCGACAACTACTATCCCTTCTGCGCCGACTGGATGGAAAATTCAGACGGAAAGGACGTTGTTACCGGTCTCGGCACTTACTTTCTCGACCCTCGTGAAGGCAACTGGACGCTCGGCGAACTGAAAAGACAGATGCACGTGAGCCGTTCGCTCGGAATGGGGCACGCCCATTTCTGTTCCAGATTCCTTACCGAGAACCTCCAAGGGGTCTACAACTTCGAGAAGGAATTCAATTCAAACCTCGCCCTTCCTCCCGCAATGACGTGGATGGGAAAGCGAAAGCCCGCAACGCCCACCTACGACAAGCGGCTGAACGACCTGAAAACCATCGGCAGCGACAACAGGGTTTCGCTCTCGTGGTCGGGAAATTCTCCTTATTATAATATATACGCAAGCTACAACTACCCCGTAGACATCAGCGATTCACGCAATCTTGTCTTCGCCCGATTCAGCGGCAACAGCCTTTCCTTTACCGAAAAGGGACACCACGACCTGCATTTTGCCGTTACATCAATGGACAGATTCGGCAACGAAAGCTCTGCGCTGCAAGAGTACAAGGCGAGCTACGAAGAATTTGAAAGCCATTTCATCGAGAACGACGGCAAAACGCTCCACCTTTCAAAGCAGGCACAGCGCATAGACATCGACTACTTTGAAATCAAATCCCTGTCGGGCAACACCATCAGACGCATCTATCCAGTCGCAAAGCGAATGCAGGTCGATATTTCTCTCCTCCCCAATGGTGTCTACACCGTTTACGGGCACTCCAAGAAAAAGGACATCAGCCACCGCCTGGGCTATTTCATCATCAAAAGATAGTGCGTGAGGGAGGAATGAACGCCCAAAATGAGAAATCACACATACAGTCTGTTATCATCATCTGATGATGACGGACTACATAATACTCCCAAAGAAATACATCCTATAAGTACCTGAAAATCAATGGGTAAAACGTTGATTTCCAAACGTGCGAAGAATGCAGTGCAATCTTCGCACGTTTGCATTGCATTTTTGCGAAGATTACAAGGCATTCTTCGGTCAGTTGCAAAGCTTATCAACCTTCGAGATAACTCCAAGTTTATTTTTGCTTTTGCTTCTCACTTATTTTACAGAACCACAGGCTTTTCCCTTCGGTATTTGACAGCCTGAATCTATTGCGTTTTTGTAAATTTGGCTCGAAATCGGATTGCAAATCTGTTCTAAATTGCATTCCACACAGGAGAAAGAGAATGGTTGTGGAATGAAAGTGTCCGACAAAGCGCAAAAAACAGTCAAAAGATTGCATATAAATAAAATCTTTTCTTACCTTTGTCTACACATTCTTTCCAAAACTCTTAAACTATGGAAGTTATTGAACAAACACAGCAGCAAGTGGAGCGATTTCTAAGAAAAGTGGCTCAGAAGTTTCCTAATTCAGAAGAAACGGACCTTATGACCGATATTCATCTGAGGGTTTCGCAGGACAGCGGCGACCTAATGGCATTCGATGATGACGGAACGGAAATTACCCGCTGCGTTGTGGACGAATGGATTGAAAACAAAAACGACAACTTCAACGAGCTTGTTACGGCCTTTCTTCGTCAGGATATGATTCGGCTGAAGGACGTTGTGGACAATCTCGGCATTATGAAGCCTTACAGCTTCGTTTTGGAAGACGAGGAGGGAGAGAACATTGCCGAACTCTACCTTGCCGACGACGACACCATCATCATAAGCGACGAGCTGCTTCCCGGCTTGGATGAAGAGCTGGACGACTTTCTGAAACACCTAATCGACTAACGCCGATGACAAGAAAAAGCCTTGTCCTTGCATTACTGCTGCTACTGGCCAACGTAGTTTCCGCACAGCAACACCAGATTTACAGCGACAATATTAAGTCGTTGCAGGTGGTTGCAAACGGCGATTGGCTTTCGATGCCCGTAATGGAACTTGGCAACGGCTCTGTAACCATCGATTTCGACGACATCACGCACGAATACCATCGCTACACCTACGCCATTGAGCACTGCGAAGCCAACTGGACGCCGTCGGCGCAGCTTTTTGAAAGCGACTATCTGCTCGGTTTTTCAAGAGACAACACCATCGACGATATTCAGGAGTCCACGCTCACAAACACGATTTACACGCACTATCGCATCAGCATTCCCAATGAGAAATGCAGTCCGAAGATATCGGGGAACTACATACTGACGGTATATGACAATGAAAATCAGCCTGTGCTGAGTGCCTGTTTTATGGTAACCGAACCTAAATTTCAGGCTATGGGCGTAGGGCTTTCCGTAACCACAAACACGGATGCCACCATCAACAACGCCCATCAGCAGGTGGAAATGGAACTGAACTACGGCAACTACAACGTTTCCAATCCTCAAACGCAGATAAAGACCGTGGTGCTGCAAAACAGAAGATGGGACAACGCACGGTGGAATGCCAAGCCGCAGTACGTGATGAGCGACGGGCTGAAGTGGAGCCACAATCAGAATTATATCTTCTGGGCGGGCAATGAGTACCGGAAGTTCGAGATTCTCTCTACCGACGTGGCATCAATGGGCATCGACCATATCAGTTGGGACGGCAGGGAGTTCCACGCCTACCCTTTCATTGCCACTCCCCGACCCAACTATCTCTACGACGAAGATGCCGACGGTGCCTTCGTTATTCGCAATTCGGACAACGTCAGGAATGCTTCCGAAAGCGACTATATGCACGTTCACTTCCAGTTGGACCTCCCACGGATGAAAGACGGAGAGATATTCGTGAATGGCGATTGGACCAACGGCAGCTTCTCCGAGGAATACAAGATGGAATATGACGAGGCGTCGAAGCTCTATCAGCTCACGATACCGCTGAAACTGGGCTATTACAGCTATCAGTATCTGCTGCGCGACCAGTATGGACAAATACAGCCGCTGCCTTCCGAGGGCAGTTTCTATCAGACAGAGAACAGCTATCAGGCATTGGTCTACTATCGGGAACAAGGCGGCAGGACGGACAGACTGGTGGGATACAGTTCCGTCAAGTTTCTGCCGAGATAAAAAATCAAATCTGATTTGATTGGAAACACAAGTTTTCCGAGCAATTTTTAGAACTTTCAATGACAGAAATTACATTATTATTTGTAATTTTGTAGCTTATTATAGTTATAATATTTTTATGATTAGATTTATCTTTGCTATTATGGCAATACTATTGTCAGGTGCCGACGGATTTGCACAAAAGAAAGAAATAACGATTCAGCTTGTAGAAACCACTGATGTTCACGGTTCGTTCTTTCCATACGACTTCATCAACAGAAAGAATATGCCCGGCTCAATGGCAAGGGTTTCTACGTATATCAACAACCTGCGCAGGGAAAAGACTCCGGACAACGTATATCTGATGGATAATGGCGACATTCTCCAAGGGCAGCCCATATCCTATTACTACAACTATGTAAAGCCGGAAAAGAAAAACATAGCGGCGAGCGTGCTCAACTATATGAAGTACGACGTTTCTACGGTGGGAAACCACGATGTGGAAACGGGGCACAGCGTGTACGACAAATGGATTAAAGAACTCGACTGCCCGATGTTGGGGGCAAACATCATCGACACCAAGACCAACAAGCCCTATCTCTTACCTTATTATAATATAATAAAGGGAAACGGAGTGAAGGTAACCGTAATCGGAATGCTGACGCCTGCCATCCCGAACTGGCTGGAAGAACGGCTGTGGAGTGGTCTGAGGTTTGAGGAAATGGTGGCGTGCGCACGCAAGACCATCGAAGAGGTAAAACAAAAGGAGCATCCAGACGTGATAGTCGGGCTGTTCCATTCGGGTTGGGATGGCGGCATCCGTACACCGGAATACACCGAAGACGCAGCAAAGATGGTGGCAGAGCAGGTTTCGGGCTTCGATGTTGTATTCTTCGGACACGACCACACGCCGAGAAACACCACCGTGCTGAATCCTGACGGCAAGGAAGTGCTCTGCCTCGACCCTGCAAACAATGCGCAGAAAGTGGCTGTTGCCGAGATTACCTTGCAGGCAAACCCACGGAAGATGGCGAAGAAAGGAAAACGATTCAGCATCGTGAAGAAGGAAGGAAAGCTCATCGACGTGAGCAAAATGGAGATAGACAAGGCGTTTATGGCTCATTTCCAAGATGATATCAACGAAGTGAAGCAATGGGCAGACAGAGAAATCGGCACATTCGAGCAGACCATCTACTCCAAGGACTGCTATTTCGGCAGCTCGGCATTCAACGATCTGATTCAGGAATTGCAGATGAAGATTACCAATGCAGACATCTCCTTCAATGCGCCGTTGCAGTTCAACTCTTCCATCAAAGCCGGACCGATAACCGTTGCAGAGATGTTCAAACTCTATAAGTACGAAAATCAGCTCTACGTAATGCGAATGACGGGAAAGGAAATACACAATTATCTGGAAATGAGCTACAACCTTTGGGTGAACACGATGCAGTCGCCAGACGACCATATCCTCTTATTGTCCGACACAAAGAACGACGCACAAAGGCTCGGCTTCAAGAACTTCTCGTTCAATTTCGACTCGGCAATGGGCATAGACTACGAGGTGGACGTAACGAAACCTGAAGGTGGGAAAGTGAAAATCCTGAAAATGACGAACGGCGAACCATTCGACGAAAACAAATGGTACAACGTTGCAGTAAACAGTTACAGAGGAAACGGTGGAGGAGAGCTGATGACGAAGGGAGCAGGCATACCGAAAGATTCGTTGCAGAGCAGAATCGTATGGCGAAGCGAGCTTGACCAACGGCACTATCTGATGGATGAGATTTCAAAAGCAGGAAAATTGAATCCCCAACCTCACAACAACTGGAGGTTTGTGCCCACGGAATGGACCGAACCTGCCATTGCCCGCGACCGGAAACTGCTCTTCGGAGAATAAAAAAGAACACGAACCAACCGGAAACAACGGTTCGGGAAATATAAAGATAGACGTATGAAGTGTTATTGGTTTATATTCTGCAAGTCGGACTTGGTGCTTGAGAAAACAAAGGATGGCTACACGATTCCCCTTTCCGAGGAATCTCCGGTGAGTTTACGGGCTTGGTCGCAGGTATTGACCATTGCACCGATGGACGACGGAACGGAAGTGAGAGCCGTGAACATCGACGCACCAGTTACAGACAACGAACGTCTGGAAATGTGCGGCCTGCGACAGAGCTACTATAAACTCTCCTCTGCGTTCTATCTCAAGGCAGGCAAATGCGCCGAACTGCTGTATTGGAACCAGAACACGCAGTTCTGCGGCATCTGCGGCGCGCCGATGAAATTGGAAACAGAGATTTCCAAGAAATGCACAAACTGCGGAAAGGAGATTTGGCCGCAGATTTCCACTGCCGTTATCGTGCTCATACACAGAGGCGAAGAAGTGCTTCTGGTGCAGGCACGCAACTTCAAGACCGACCACTACGGACTGGTGGCAGGCTTTATTGAGACGGGCGAAACCTTAGAAGAGGCCGTTCACCGCGAAGTGATGGAAGAGACAGGGCTGAAAATCAAGAACCTGCGCTACTTCGGGTCGCAGCCGTGGCCCTATCCCTGCGGAATGATGGTCGGCTTCAATGCCGATTACGAAAGCGGCGACATCCATTTGCAGAAAAGCGAACTCACGAAGGGAAGTTGGTTCACGAAAGAAAACCTGCCCACAATACCCGAAAAACTCTCCATCGCCCGTATGCTTATCGACGATTGGCTCAACAAGAAGTAAACAAACAAATATTTATTGATTCGTATTTAAATAACCTTAATTATGACCTTTTTAGAGAAAGCCTTAGGATTTGATCCTAAAACAATGAATCATCGCACCGAGATGATTGCCGGAGCCACGACATTCCTCACTATGAGTTACATTCTGGCTGTAAACCCTGCTATCCTTTCTGCAACGGGAATGGACAAAGGAGCATTGTTCACCGCCACGGCGTTGGCTTCTGCCATTGCCACGCTTCTGCTCGCATTTATGGCAAAACTCCCCTTCGCACAGGCTCCGTCGATGGGCTTGAACGCCTTCTTTGCCTACACGCTCTGCCTTTCAATGGGCTATTCGTGGGAACACGCCCTCGCAATTATGTTTATAGAAGGCATCACATTCATCATCATCACGTTCTTCAACGTGCGCGAAATGATTCTGGACTCCATTCCTACGAATCTGCGCTATGCCATTTCTGCCGGAATCGGTATGTTCATAGCCTTCATCGGATTGAAGAATGCCGACATCATCGTGCAGAAAGAAGGCACGTTCATCGGCTTGGGAGAATTTACAAACACCTGTCTGTTAGGCATTTTCGCCATTCTGCTTAGTGGAATACTGATGGCAAGAAACGTAAAAGGCGCGCTCTTCTGGAGCATTATCTGCACCACGCTGCTCGGCATTCCGATGGGAGTAACCACAATCGAGTCGGGCTGGCTTCCCGTTTCAGCCCCACAGGACATCTCGCCCATCTTCTGCAAGTTCAACTTTGAGGGGCTGCTGAATCTCAAAACGGCACTCGTGGTGTTCTCCCTGCTCATCATCAACATCTTCGACACCATCGGAACGCTGATGGGACTGGCAGAGAAAACCGGCATTGTGAAAGAAGACGGCAGTATTCCACGTGTCAGAGAGGCAATGATGAGCGACGCCATCGGCACAACCTGCGGCGCAATGCTCGGCAGCTCAACCCTCACGACCTACGTTGAAAGTGCGAGCGGCATTGCAGAAGGCGGCAAATCCGGTCTGACTTCGTTTACCGTGGGCTGCCTTTTCCTCGTTTCGCTCCTCCTCTCCCCTATCTTTATGCTCATTCCCAGTCCCGCCACGAGTGGCGCATTGGTTATGGTAGGCGTTCTGATGATCGATTCCGTCAAGAAAATCAATCTTCAGGACATCAGCGAAGCCTTCCCCGCCTTCATCACGATGATTACAATGGTGCTCTGCTACTCCATTGCCGACGGAATCTGCCTCGGAATCCTCGCCTATGTGATTATGAAGCTCTGCACCCGACAATGGAAGAGCCTCAACTGGACGCTCTGCATCCTCTCCGTTCTCTTCATCCTGAATTTCGTGCTCGGATAGTCGGAACACGAATCAAACGGATTCAAGAATAAAAACAGCTCATCGGCTGAATCAGCTTTACCATATCCGGCAACGAGCGATTGCATATATTGCAGGCTATTATCCTACCAAGTAATATCTTTGTAATCTTCTGATATTCAACTGAAGACACTTTCTTTTCCAAACGTGCGAAGAATGGATTGCATTCTTCGCACATTTGTTTTGCATTCTTGCGAAGAATGGAACGCAATCTTCGGTCATTTGAAAACCACCTTTCCATTACCCTACAACGATGCCTGCCCTGACAAGTTCAGAGAGCCTATTTCCGTTCAGGAAACAGAGATAAAATACGAGAAAAATCTCTAAATTTCAGCCTACCGTGAACTCCGATTTCCTATATTTCCGATTCATTTTCATCATATATCAGAACCTATTCCCGATTGCATTTGATAGTTAAGGAATGTTATAGACAATTGCCATTTTACAGAAAATCAAGCAAAAAGAATTAACTTTGCAGTCAAAATTATGAATTTTGGTAAGAAATAGGCGAATTTCACACCAATAAATTAATCACAAATAATAATAGTTAATTAATCACACACCACAATGAAGAAGATTTATTTTTTGATGTTGCTATCAATTTTGAGTGTTTCAGCATTTGCACAGCAGGATGATACAGAAAAGCTCCTTGGCGAATATCAGGGCGAAGTTCAGCTGATCACAAATGGAATCGGCGTAAAGAAGAACGCAACCATTGAATTGGTAGCACAGCAAGATAGAGACAATTATCAACTGACTTTGAAAGGATACAAATTAGGTAATAGTGAATTTAATAAAATTACTATTGCAGACGTAACTATCTCGCCTGACCATCAAAGTTATTTCGTTGGCATCGGGCAAGCTTTCATTTATGAAAAAAACACAAAAGGTGCTCTTTGCGTAATCAGTTATAAAGACCAATTTGACCAGTCTAACATAGATAATAAGGAAGAGATATCTATAAACATCCTTTTCCGTACACAGGAAGGTAAACAATATATTGAAACAAAAACTATTTTCACAGGAAAAAAGAAAGTAGCTACTGGAATCAATCAGATAGAGCGTACAAATGATTCATCAAAGCCCGAAATCGTATATAATCTTAACGGTCAGCGTGTAGACAATCCTCAGCACGGCATCTATATCGTAAACGGTAAGAAGGTTATTTTCAAGTAAATAACAAGCCTGAGTTCAAGATTATCCCGAACTCAGAATTACAAGATAACCCTAAAAAACGGCCTATTGGACATCTGGAGCTTTCCAATGCCAAATATCCAATACGCCAATTTCTCAGAGAAACAAGGATAGAAAAGGAGTATAAGAATTATTCATTAAAAGACAAAAGGAATCTCCATCAGGAGATTCCTTTTGTTGTATAAAGTTGATTCGTCATTATCCGAAGTCATCAAAACGGATGGCATCCTTTTCAACTCCAAGACTGTCGAGATAATCCGTAACGGTCTTGATGAGCATTGGAGGGCCGCAGAGATAGTATTCGCAGTCTTCCGGTGCCTCGTGGTCTTTCAGATAGGAATCGCGGATGCAGTTTACGGCAAAACCGGTGTAATACTTCACGCCTGCTGCATCTGCCTTCGGATCGGGCATATCGAGAGAAAGGTGGAAATGGAAGTTAGGATATTCCTTCTCCAATTCCCAGAAGTCTTCCAAGAAGAATGCCTCGCCCAACGCACGGGCACCATAGAAGAAGTGCATTTCACGGTCGCGCGTGTGCAGAGTGCGCAACATGTGCATAATCTGACTGCGCAACGGAGCCATACCGGCACCACCACCAATCCATATCATTTCCTTACCGGAAGTGAAGTTAGGAGCAAACTCTCCGTAAGGACCACTCATCATTACCTTATCGCCCGGTTTGAGGCTGAAGATATAGGAAGAACCGATACCAGTCGGCACATTCTGGAATCCTACCTGCGGACGTGGCAGGAACGGAGTAGAGGCAATGCGCACCGTGAGCGTGATGATGTCGCCCTCGGCAGGGTAGTTCGCCATTGAGTATGCGCGAACCGTGTCTTCGGGATTGGTAGCCTTCAGGGAAAGAATGTTGAATTTCTCCCACGGACCGATATAATCCTCGCCTATGTCGTTCTTATCGAAGTCCTTATCGTAATCAATGCAGTCGTACTTAGGAATTTTAATCTGCGCATAAGAGCCGGGAACGAAGTCCATGTGTTCGCCCGGAGGCAGTGCAACCTTGAATTCCTTGATGAAACTTGACACGTTCTTGTTGGAAATAACGGTGCATTCCCATTCCTTGACACCCATCACGGAGTCGGCAATCTTCAGTGAAAGGTCGCCCTTCACCTTAGCCTGACATCCCAGACGCCACCCCTCCTTGACTTCCTTACGGGAGAAATGAGGACGCTCGGAGTCGAGAATTTCGCCACCTCCTTCGAGAATCTGACACTTACACTGTCCACAGCTCGCCTTTCCACCACAGGCAGAAGGCAGAAATACGCCGTTTTCATTCAACGTTGCCATAATGGAGCTGCCCTGCTCCACCGACATTTCCTTGTCGCCATTAATCGTAATCTTTACCTTGCCGCTTGGACTGAGATATTTCTTGGCTACAAGCAGTATGACAACCAAAAGCAATATGGTTATCAGGAAGATACAAATACTATATAAAATAAAAGATATATCCATTTCTTATTATATTTTAAGACCCGAGAAACACATCATAGCCATAGCCATCAAGCCTACGGTAATAAACGTAATACCCAATCCCTGCAATGGTTTCGGCACGTCTGAATACTCGAGACGCTCGCGAATGGCACCCAAAGAAACGATCGCAAGCGTCCATCCGATACCCGAACCGAGACCATAGACAAGTGCGTCCAATGTTGAACCGATGTACTGAGAGCTTGCCGGATCCAATCCGATGCGCTGCTGCATAAAGAGCGAAGCTCCCATAATGGCACAGTTCACGGCAATCAACGGCAGGAAAATACCCAAAGCACCATAAAGAGCCGGAGAATATTTCTCCACCACCATCTCAACCAACTGCACGATACCGGCAATAACGGCGATGAAGAGGATGAAGCTCAGGTAGGAAAGGTCTACACCTTCCACCAGACAGCCGTCAGCCAACACCTTGGTCTGCAACAGATAGTTGATAGGAACGGTTACTATCAGCACGAACGTAACGGCGACACCGAGACCCATAGAGGTCTTAACGTTCTTTGATACAGCCAGATAAGAGCACATTCCCAAGAAAAATGCGAATATCATATTGTCCACAAAGATGGACCTGAAGAATAAACTTATCAAATGTTCCATAATTATTTCTTATCTTCTTTAACGAAATATGCACGATGCACCCAAATAACAATACCGAGAAGAATCAACGCCATTGCAGGCATCGTCATCATACCGTTGTCCATATAGCCGGCATCGTAAAAACTCTGTGGAATAATCTTGAATCCCATCAGCGAACCTCTTCCGAAGAACTCACGAATACCGCCAACTATCACAAGAATGACAGCGTAGCCGAGGCCGTTTCCAATGCCATCGAGCAAGCTCGGCCACGGCTTATTGGTCATAGCGAATGCTTCGAGGCGTCCCATCAAGATACAGTTCGTGATAATCAGACCGATATAGACGGAGAGCTGAACGCTCACATCGTAGGCAAACGCCTTCAGCACCTGACTCACGACCGTTACCAAGGCGGCAACCACCACAAGCTGAACGATGATACGGATACGGTTTGGCACGGTATTGCGAAGAACTGAAATAATCACGTTTGAGAATGCAGTAATGATAGTTACGCACAATCCCATCACGATAGCAGGCTTCAACTGCGAAGTTACGGCAAGGGCAGAGCAGATACCCAGCACCTGTGCCATAATAGGGTTGTCCAGATTCAGAGGATTCGTGAATACCTCCTTATTTTGTTTTGAGAATAAATCCATTGTCTTTTTCTATTTAAATTATTAAATATTTACAGATTAATTCTGCTGCAAGAACTTTATGTAAGCCTGAAGACCACCATTGTCTGACTGGAACATATCGGTAACACCATTGCAAGTCAGCGTGGCACCGGTTACGCCGTCCACCTGTGTCTTAGAATCTTCAACCTTCTTCAAAACAGAGAGTACAACGTTGTCTTTCTTTTCCCCGAAGAGGCTCTTGCCCTTGAACTTTGCCTGCCAATCTGCATTGTCTTTGATTTCAGCACCAAGCCCGGCTGTCTCGCCCTCGTGATTGAAATACACGCCGAAAATAGTAGCCTTGTCCTCGTTCAATGCGATGAATCCGCTGATAGGTCCCCAGAGACCATTGCCATAGACGGGAATAACGTACTTGTCTTTTCCATCAACCTTGCAACGGAACAGAGCCAGTTCGCCTGCCTTTGCATCCTTGCTGTTGAGCTTGAAACCTGCGTCCAAGCCGCCTTGTTTGCCGGGAGTAACCACATTTCCGTCCTTATCGAGAATATCATCGGCTACGACGATTTCATTCCAGAGCTTCAAAGCCGTTTCGTTGCTCATATCCCTGTCCTGATTCAGCGCAAAGAGAATCTGCTTCTGCTTGTCGAGCTGCACATTGATATCCTGTGCCGGCTTCAATGCCTGAAACACGAATGCCAAGAGGAAAGCCACCACCACAACGAGAATAATCGAATAGATTATTGTATAAGAATTACTGTTTGTTTTCATCTTAATCTACTCCTTATTATATTTTAGCACGCTTAGCACGCTTGTTGATATTTGACTGAACCACATAGTAGTCGATCAGCGGCGCAAACATATTACCGAAGAGGATGGCAAGCATCATTCCTTCAGGATAACCGGGGTTGAGCACACGGATAATGACTGCCAAAGCACCAATGAGGAAACCGTAGATCCACTTGCCAGTCTCGGTACGTGCAGACGTAACGGGGTCGGTAGCCATAAACACGGCACCGAAGCAGAATCCACCGAGCACGAGATGTTCGTACCACTGAATCGGTGTTGCGTCAGTGCTCTGGAAGATATATGCCATCAATGTGCCGCCGAGGAACACGCTCAGCATAGTTTTCCAGCTTGCGATATTGGTCCAGATGAGAATCAAGGCACCGAGTGCAATGGCGATAACCGAGGTTTCGCCCACCGAGCCGGGTATCAAACCCACTATCATATCGTTCAGGGATGCGTCTACCGGTGCTCCCTGTGCAATCTGTCCCAACGGCGTTGCCATCGTCGTTCCGTCGGCAACGGTGTATCCGAATCCGAAGATGGAATCCGTGGAAACCCAGATGGAGTCGCCGGTCATCTTGCTCGGATAGGCAAAGAAGAGAAACGCACGCGCTATCAAAGCCACATTGAAGATGTTCATACCTGTTCCTCCGAAGATTTCCTTGCCGATAATCACGGCAAAGGCCACGGCAAGCACAAGCGTCCAGAGCGGCGTTGTAACCGGGATAATCAGCGGAATGAGGATACCACTCACAAGGAATCCCTCCTGAATCTCCTCATTCTTCCATTGTGCCCACGCAAACTCGATGCCCAGACCCACGATGTAGGAAATAAGGATGTTGGGCAGAAGTACCAGCAAACCATAAAGGAACATTCCGATATGCGTTGCCTCGCCGACCTTGCCTGCCGCAACGGCATTCTGATAACCAATATTATACATACCGAACAGCAATGCCGGCAGCAGCGAGATTACCACAATACTCATTATGCGCTTTGAATCAATTGCGTCGTGGATAGACGAACCACTCTTCGATGTTTCGTGAGGAACATAGAGAAAGGTATCAAAGCCGTCATAAACACTCTTGAAAGCGTGCAATTTGCCACCCTCTTCAAAATTCGGGCGCAGCTTATCAAGATAATTTCTTAAGCTCATATTATAATAAAATTCTTAATTAAAATTCACGTTGTTATTTCCTTGGAAAGGAGTTATGCGTTTTCCTTTCTGAGAACGTTCAATCCGTCTCTTACGATTTTCTGTAATGGCAATTTAGAACTGTCCACAAACTCTGCCAGCGCAAAGTCTTCAGGACTTACTTCGTAAATACCCAGTTGCTCCTGTCGGTCGATATTACCAGAGATAATTGCCTTGATGAGATATTCCGCATAGATATCCATCGGCAACACCCTGTCGTACTCGCCGCTCATAATCAGATGGCGTTCGCCACCCTTGATACGGGCGTCGAGGTCGTACTCTCTGTTCTTGCCCAACAGCCAACTGAAATAGCTTCTTGAAGTGGAGAAATCGTTGAAACGAGGCATAATCCAGCCTGCCATTTCGTCCACATCGTCGCCTTCGGGAATCACGGTTACTTCGGAGGTATGTGCGCCAAGCACGGCACCCTCGCCTGCCACAACGCCCGTCAAGGGGTTTCCGTTCAGGATACGTATGTGCGCCTTCTCCTCCAACTGTCCCTCCAGGAGAACGGACAGAGGCGTTCCCACCAATGCCTTCACGTAGGCGGGACTCTTCACTCGGCTTCCTGCCACGGCAACGGTGCGTGTCAGATCGACCTTTCCCGTATTGAAAAGTCTGCCGAAGAAGATAACGGCAGTCGGTTCTACGGTCCATACCACCTCGCCTTTATTCACAGGGTCGAGATGATTTACCTGAACGCCGACATTTCCGGCAGGACAAGGACCGTCAAACACATTCAGTTCAACGTTTTTTGCAGCAGTTAATGCTTCTGAACTTTGCTTTGAGCCTAAAGACAGATAAACTTTCGCAATCTTTGAAAGCGCAGTAAGACCCGTCTGGAAATCCTTTTCCTGACCCCTCAACTCGTATTCAAAGTCGCCCTGCAAAGGCATATCCCTGAGTGCGGAAACAAAAATTGCCTTAGGAGATTCTGTCGGACGTGTTACCACGGCGTAGGGCAACTGGTTGATATAGCCAAACAAGCCCGCTTCCAACAATGCTTTCTTCACTCCCTCGCCATCCAAGTCAGCCAAATTCTTCGCTCCGAACTCAACAAACTCTTGCTGAGCATCGGCCTGAATGCGCACGCAAACCAGCTTTCTCCGGTCTCCTCTCTCAATCGCACTAACCGTTCCGCTTACAGGAGATGCAAATCCCAACTCCGGACAGCCTTTGTCCACGAACAATGCCTGACCGGCCTTCACGCGGTCGCCTTCCTTGACCACCACTTTCGGCATCAGTCCCACAAAATCATCGGGCACCAGAGCGTACTCTGCTGATGATTTTAAAGGCAATGTCTGTTCCTTAGCACGTCCCTTTAGATTTAGATCCAACCCCTTACGCAACTTTATTACATTTGCCATAATTTAAAAATGGAATATTTTAAGATATCTTTCGCTAAATTATTGTGCAAATATAGCAATTTTCAGGCAGTATAGAAACTTTTTTTTACACAAATTTCACAATAAAGAAGAAATTTCGTAGTTTTGTATTTGAATTGAATAAAATCGAATCCGTCGGTGGCAGAATTTCCGCCTGAATGCGCTTGCTTTCCCGTGCTTTCCGCTTCTTCCCCAAAAGGAATTACGACAAGGAAACGGCAGCACAGCAACCATTTCCGACCGACGAAAACACGATTTGCAAGTAACCGAAAAATGCAGGGCATTCTTCGCAAGATTGCCCTGCATTCTTGCGAAAAACGGAACGCATTCTTCGCAAGATTGAAAAGCGAGAGTATGCACGCTGATTTTCAACCACTTACAAACGCATCAGGAATTGACACGCTGCACCCCTTGGAATGGCTGCCCCGACGGTAAACGGCAAGATGCACGATTTCCTGCTGACGGTATTTCATAAATCAAGTTATCCAATGGGTAAAATCAAGATAGCAATAAGATGGACGGTTTGGACTTTGCTGGGTCTGTATCTCGCCGTAACTGTGCTGCTCCACGTGAAGCCGGTACAGAGACTCATCGGGTCTACGGTGGCGGACGCACTCTCGGAAACGCTCGGCACGAAGGTGGAAATAGGGCGTGTGGCCCTCGGAGTCTTCAATAATATCATCATCGACGACGTGCTGATAGAAGACCGGAGCCGCAAGGCTATGATTCAGGCTTCGAGACTGGCTGCAAAGGCAGACATCATAGAACTGATAAGAAGCGGGAAAATACGGATTTCGTCGGCGCAGCTATTCGGGCTGAACGCAGATTTATACAAGAAAAACAAGGAATCTGAACCCAATTTCCAGTTCCTCCTCGATGCGCTGTCGTCTAAGGACAAGGACACCGAAACGCCGTTGGACTTGAGAATCCACAGCCTTATCATCCGAAACAGCTCGGTGAAATACGACGAATGGGACGCACCTATCACAAAGGGGATTTTCAACACAAGGCATCTTGACCTGAAAAACATTTCCGGACATTTCAATCTTGACGAACTGACCGATGAAAAAATGGATTTCGGAATCAGAAACCTTGCTTTCACGGAAGGCTCGGGACTGGAGGTAAGAAAGATTGCGCTCAGTCTTATTGCTGACAAAAACAAGGCAGAGGCAGAGGATTTTACCATAGAGCTTCCCCACTCCACGCTCAGCATTCCGTCGTTTACGGCGCAATACAAGTTTGCCGACAAGAAGATTTCATTGAAATCGGTAGAAAGCAGCGTTGTAATTGAAAATTCCTCAATTACACCCAGCGACTTGGCAAGTTTCCTTCCCGCCTTAAAACAGATTGACGACAAGATTTTCATTACCGGAGCATTGGACACTTCGGGCGAATCGGTTGCAATAAAATCATTAAAGCTGAACTCCGACAGGAATTTCAACATAGACATTAAAGGAAAGGTTTACGATGTTTTCAGGAATTTTTCGTGGGATATTGACGCGAAACGGTTGGAAATTCGCAGCAATGCCACCCAGAAGATAAACAGGATATTGAACCTCCGGCTGACGAAAGAACTTGCAGGCATCGGCGACATAGCATACACCGGAAAGGTTGCAGGCGGCAGAAACAGCTACGCAGCGAAGGGAAACCTGAAAACTGATTTAGGAAACGTGCAACTTGATGTTGCAATGAAGGGCAATAATATATATGGTAATGTCAAAACGCAGACGTTCAGGTTTGACAACATCATCAGAAATTCAGGCTTGCAGGAGATAGCCACCGACATAAAATTCAATGCCAACAAGCAACTGACAGCAGTTTCTGCCAAAGGAAAGGTTGCCAGACTCAAGATAAACGGCTATACCTATCAGAACATCGACATAGACGGCAGCTATACCAATGATGCTTTCCAAGGCATTCTTGCCTTGAACGACATCAACGGAAAGGTAAGAATTGACGGAAAAATACAGAACATACGTGCATTTATCGAAAAGAAGGCTAAGATTGATGCCGAGGCAAGCATCGAGGCAGAGCATCTGAACCTGCACGCCCTGCGGCTTTCGGATGCACTCGGCGACAGAACGTTCTCTTTCTCCACGACCATCAAGGGCTATGGCTCGTCTGTGGACGATATCATCGGCACGCTCAATCTCAACCATTTTGCAATGGTGGACAAGAACGAGAGCTTCAGAATCAACACGCTCAACATTAAGACGAGCAACAGCCCTGCATCAAAGGCTCTGAGCGTTGAGTCCGATTTCGGCAACATCAACCTGTTGGGGGCATACGATTACAGCACCATCGCACAGAGCATTGCCAACGTTCTCAACCATTATCTCCCTGCACTCGTCAGGCAGCAGCGCAGCGGCAGCAGCCTCTCGGGCAACAGTTTCAAGCTGAATGCAAACATCAGAAACACGGATTTGCTGAAACGCATCATCGGCTCAAAGGTAAACTTCTCCGAGGCTACAATCGATGCCAGCGTGAACGAGCGTGCCAAAATGCTCGACCTTGACATCGACGCACCCGAACTGACCGTAAGCGGGCAGAATATCGAGCACCTTCAGGTATCGCTTTCCACTTCAGCAAATGCGCTCAACGCAGACATAGCAGCCGAAAGGGTTGATGACTCGGGCAGAAGAATCTCGCTCAGCACGCACGGCGAGGCTCAGAACGGTGCGCTCACCACCAATTCGCATTTCAACATTCCGGGCAACAAGCCCATTTCGGGCGTCATCAACTGCGATGCGTCCTTCCATCGGAACGGCAATCGCCTCACTTCGCAGATTCATTTCAATCCTTCTGAAATTCAGATAGACACAATCACATTGAATGTGCAGCCGTCCGACCTTACCTTCTCGCAGAACAATCTCGAAATCAGACACTTCGAGGTGTCCAACAACAATCAGCACATTACCGTGAACGGACAGACGAGCGGCAACTCCAAGGACTCCCTGATAGTGCAGTTGAAAGACATTGACGTACCTTATATATTAGAACTGGTCAATTTCAGCAGCGTGGAGTTCGACGGTCTTGCCACGGGCACCATCGTCCTGAAGTCGTTCTTCAACAATCCTCACGCTACTGCCGACCTCGTGGTAAAGGACTTCCTTTTTGAGCGTGGCGAACTGGGAATACTCTATGCGAATGCAACTTACGAACACTCGGACGGAAAAATCAACATCAATGCCGTTGCAAATGCAGGCGACAATTCGCAGACCAACATCGGAGGCTATATCGACATCAAGAACGGCTATCTGAATCTTCCGATTTTCGCCAACAACACCAACCTCTATTTCCTGAAGAAATACTGCCGTTCGTTTATGGACAACATTGATTTGCAGGCAAGTGGATGGTGCAAGGTGGTGGGATCGTTCAAGAACGTGAACATTGAGGGCGATATGTATGCTTCGGGCAAGGTGGACATCACGCCCATAGGGGCTGCTTACAGGCTGAACAACAGCAGAGTACGAATGGTTCCAAACGAAATCATTCTCGACCGCGACACCATCCGCGACGACTACGGAAACATCGGAATCGTAACCGGAGGGATTCATCATCAGTCCTTCAAGCAACTGACCTACGACATCAACATAGATGCACGCAACCTCCTCGCCTACAATTTCCCAAAAAGAAAGGGAAAGGAGTCGTTCTGGGGAAGAGTGTTCGGAACAGGAACCTGTGCCATCATCGGACGCTCGGAAGAAACAACGCTGAACGTGGAGATGCGTCCCGAAAAGGATTCATACATTACCTATAATGCCGCCGACAACTCGATTAAGGAAAATTCATTCATCCGTTGGCAAGACATTACGCCTGCCAACGATTCGCTCGCACTGACGCTGACCGATTCGCTTTCAACGGAAAGCAAGGCTAAAAAAGAGGAAGCTGAAAGTCAGCAGCAAAAGAACTTCGCAAGCGATTTGCGCATCAACTTCCTCATAAACACCACTCCCGACTTTACACTCGGAGTGCTGATGGACGAAGCCACCGGCGACAACATTGCCCTGAACGGTTCGGGAGGCATCAGAGCCACCTATTATAATAAGGGGGCTTTCCAGCTTTTCGGCAATTACAAAGTGTCGCACGGACTCTATAATTTCACTATTCAGAACATCATCAAGAAACAGTTCGTGTTCCAGCCCGGCTCTTCCATCGCATTCGGAGGCGACCCGTACAATGCGGCTTTGCACCTCAACGGTGTCTATGCACTCAACTCCGTGCCGCTGAGCGACTTGGGACTTGGACGTTCGTTCAACACCAGCAACACACGTGTGAACTGTCTGCTCAACATCGAAGGCACGCCGATGGCTCCGGGCGTTACCTTTGGGCTGGATCTCCCCTCGCTTTCATCGGATGCCTTGCAGATGGTCCGGTCGGTTTTGAACTCGGAACAGGACCTCAACCAGCAGGTGCTCTATCTGCTTGCAGTAGGAAGGTTCTATCCCCAAACTGCCAACAATGCCGTTCCGGGCGACGCATCGCAGCCGGGACAGGCGTCGCTCGCTATGCAGAGCATTCTTTCGGGCACGTTGTCGCAGCAAATCAACACCGTTTTGTCCAACGTCATCAACAACAGCAACTGGAATTTCGGCGCAAACATCGCCACGGGCAACGAAGGATTCGACAATGCGGAATACGAAGGCATACTTTCGGGTAAACTATTGAACAACAGGCTCTTGTTCAATGGAGAATTTGGATACAGAGACAACGTAGCCACCAATACATCTTCATTTATCGGCGACTTCGACATCAAGTATCTGCTCTTCCCAAGCGGCAATCTCGCACTCAACTTCTACAATCGCACGAACGACAGATACTTCACGCGCAATTCACTTACCACTCAGGGAATTGGACTGATTATGAAGAAAGATTTCACCAATCTGTGGGATCTTTTTGGAATCAGAAGGAAAAAAGCCAAAAAAGAAAAGGAAAATCGTTAGTTTTCAGAATATTATTACTAACTTTGCACCCTGTTAGGGGTCATTGTATCCCATAGAGATTATTCACATAAAGTCAAACTTTATTAATTAAATTATTTTTTTAAACATTTTATGGCAAATTTTGAAAACGTCAACCCGTTGTCAGACTTTAACTGGGACGAGTTCGAGAATGGCTCTTCTGTAAACGCAAGCAAGGAAGAACTTACCAACGCTTACGACGAGACTCTCAACAAGATTCAGGAGCATCAGGTTGTAGAAGGTACTGTTATTTCTTTGGACAAGAAGGAAGTTGTAGTTAATATCGGCTACAAGAGCGACGGTATCATTCCAGCATCTGAATTCCGTTACAATCCAGAATTGAAGGCTGGCGACAAGGTAGAGGTTTACGTAGAGAATCAGGAAGACAAACTTGGTCAGCTCGTACTCTCACACAAGAAGGCTCGTCTCCAGAAGAGCTGGGAGAACATCAACAAGGCACTCGAGGATGACGCAGTCATTCAGGGTTACATCAAGAGCCGCACTAAGGGTGGTATGATTGTTGATGTATTCGGTATCGAGGCATTCCTCCCAGGCAGCCAGATTGACGTTCATCCTATACGCGACTACGACGTATTCGTAGGCAAGACAATGGAATTCAAGGTTGTTAAGATCAATCAGGAATTCCGCAATGTTGTTGTTTCTCACAAGGCTCTCATCGAGGCAGAGTTGGAAGCACAGCGCAAGGAAATCATCTCTCACCTTGAAAAGGGTCAGATTCTCGAAGGTGTTGTTAAGAACATCACATCTTACGGTGTATTCGTTGACCTTGGTGGCGTTGATGGACTCATCCATATCACAGACCTTTCTTGGGGCCGCGTAAGCGATCCACACGAAGTTGTTACACTCGACGAAAAGATCAACGTTGTTATCCTCGACTTCGATGAAGACAAGAAGCGCATCGCTCTCGGTCTGAAGCAGCTTGCTCCTCATCCTTGGGATGCACTTGAGTCTGAACTCAAGGTTGGCGACCACGTTAAGGGTAAGGTGGTTGTGATGGCAGACTACGGTGCATTCGTAGAAATCCAGCCGGGCGTAGAAGGCTTGATCCACGTTTCAGAAATGAGCTGGAGCCAGCACTTGCGTTCTGCACAGGAATTTATGAAGGTTGGCAACGAAGTAGAGGCAGTAATCCTTACTCTCGACCGCGACGAACGCAAGATGTCTCTCGGTATCAAGCAGTTGAAGGAAGACCCTTGGGAAACAATCGAAGTGAAGTACCCAGTTGGTTCTAAGCACCTCGCTAAGGTTCGCAACTTCACAAACTTCGGTATCTTCGTAGAACTCGAAGAAGGTGTTGATGGTCTTATCCACATCAGCGACCTCTCTTGGACCAAGAAGGTTAAGCACCCATCTGAATTTACAAGTCAGGGCGCAGAAATGGACGTAGTAGTTCTCGAGATTGACAAGGAAAACCGTCGTCTCAGCCTCGGCCACAAGCAGCTCGAATCCAATCCTTGGGATGAGTATGAATCAATCTACACACCGGGTTCAACTCACGTAGGTAAGATTACAGAGGCTATGGACAAGGGTGCAGTTATCACATTGAACGAAGGTGGCGAAGGTTTCGCAACTCCAAAGCACCTCGTTAAGCAGGATGGCTCACAGGCACAGCTCGGCGAAGAACTTGAATTCGTAGTAATCGAGTTCGTTAAGGATACAAAGCGTATCATCCTTTCTCACTCTCGCACATTCGAGGAAGTTAAGGAAGAGCAGCCACGCCGTTCACGCGGTGGCAACAACCGTAAGGCAGAGCAGCAGCCAGCACAGATCAACAATGTTGCTGCCGGCACTTCTCTCGGCGACCTCGGTGTACTCGCTGACCTCAAGAAGAAGATGGAAGAAGGTAAGTAATTCTGCTTACAACTTTCTAAATCATATCAAAGCTGAATCCGTTTGGGTTCAGCTTTTTGTTTAAGTCTGTGAATGGGCTTCTTGCAGATTTCGCAAATCACGCGAATCTACAAACTGAATCTCCAAAGATAAATCTGCGTCATCTGCGAAATTTGCGTGAGATATATTCTCACAGATTGCGCAGATTACGCAAATCTATGAAGTAAGACCAAAAAGATAAATCAGCGAGATTCGCGAAATCAGCGAGAAATATTCTCTCGTAAATTGCACAGATTATGCGAATCTATGAGATAAAACAAAATATGAATCAGCGAGATTTGCGAAATCTGCGAGAGTCACTCTTCCATACAGATTGCTTTTTAAATCATAATTTCAGCATTATCCTTTTGTATTGTAAACAAAACTCTGTAACTTTGCTTCTATCAAAACAAACAATCTAATGAATAATACAATGGAAAAGAAAATCGTAATGGTAACTGGTGCCACGAGTGGTATCGGAGAAGCCTGCGCAAAGAAGTTTGCACAGGGTGGATATAACGTAATCATCACAGGAAGAAAGGCCGACAAATTAGCATCTCTCAAGACCGAACTGGAGCAGTTGGGTGCAGAAGTATGTGTATTGGAGTTTGATGTCCGCAACCGTGAAGCTGCCAAAAAGGCCGTGGAAAGTCTTACAGGAAAGTGGGCAAAGATAGATGTACTCGTGAACAACGCCGGTCTTGCGCTCGGGTTAGATCCTGAATACAACGGCGACTTCGAGGATTGGGACATAATGATTGATACCAACGTCAAGGGCTTGCTCACTATGACACGCTATATCGTACCGGGAATGGTGGAACGCAACCACGGTCACGTAATCAACATCGGCTCCGTAGCAGGCGATGCAGCCTACGCAAACGGCAATGTATATTGTGCCACGAAAGCTGCCGTGAAGACCATAACAGACGGACTTCGTATCGACGTTGCCGATACTGCCATCCGTGTTACCAACGTTAAGCCCGGTCTCGTTCAAACCAACTTCTCAAACACCCGTTTCCACGGCGATGACGAACGTGCAGAAAACGTATATAAAGGTATCAAACCTCTGACCGGCGACGACATTGCCGACGTAACATTCTATGCAGCAAGCGCTCCCGAACACGTACAAATTGCAGAAGTGCTCGTATTGGCTACACATCAAGCAAGTGGAAGTGTCATTATGAGGAAATAATGGGAAATGTTAAATGGGAGATGGGAGATGGGAAATGAGAAAAGGAGAAAAGGAGAAAAAGTTAAGCATAGATTATACTTTTGCACGGAAAGTGGCTGATGGTAACGACACAGCTCAGCACTATTAGCCTTCCCTACCTCACCATAGTTTAATAAATTTTGCGTACACATTTTACACCCGTACAAGAAATAAAGATTTTCCATTTTACATCTCACTTTTCACGTTTCCCATCTAACATTTCCCATCTCACATTTAACATTTCACGTTTCCCATTTAACATCTCCCATCTTCCATTTCACATTCAAAAACCTCACATCCTCCTACTCATCCTTTTCCGTTTGATATCCAGTTTCATCGGGTCTTTCACGGCTTCGTGCTGCATCAAATAGAGGTAACGTTCCGTAATGCTGCACACACGCACATTCTTTCTGTCGGCCAGATGCGAGTAGACTACGGCAGGTGCTTTCGGAGGAACCACATTCAGCACGTGGAAAATGCTGTTCACGATAGCTCCGAAGCCTAATGGCACACCCCGCTCATTGCGCAAGGCCTGCGTTTCCCACACCGAATGACAGAGTTCCACCAAGTCGCACTTCGTTCCTTTCCATACCAAACCTTCCTCCGGACTGCGTTTTATCAGATTCCTGAAGTCAGCCACCACGGTTTCCAACATTCTTTCACGGCACATTCTCTGCATTTCCTTCTCGTTCACTTCAGAATCTCTTACGCTTTTCATCTCGTTTTCAATAATTGTGTTCATTGCAAATCATTTAGGCAAATAAGTCTTTCGATTCCTGACAACGGGCAGCACAGTATCTAAGACTATTCGGTTAATTCAATAGATTAAATCAGACTCATAATTAAGAGCACCTACATTCCTCCCGTTACGTTTGCAAAGATAAACGCAGCGGCTGCACTATATGTTCAATCTTGAGAAAATATTAGTTAAATAAAACGAACCGATGAAAAGCAAAAATCTTTATCCGAGGCAGAAATAATATAACAATCTCTCACAGATGCCACAGAATCACAGATATTCTCTCTTAGCTCCCAAACACAGAGAAGGTAAAAAGAATATTTGTGATCCTGTGAGGTCTATGAGAGATTAAGCCAAAAGATAGCGAAACACAGAACTTATAAACATCTGATAAACAATAAATTAAAAACGTTTTTAACTCTTCGCAAAAACGTAATGCAGACCTACAAAGAATACAGGCTAATCCTCTCACAAACGATTGCTGCCTGCCACTTTACCCGTTGTCCAAGCTGCCTGAAGATTGAAACCACCCGTTATTGCGTCAATGTCGAGCATCTCTCCGGCAAAGAAAAGACCGGGACAGAGCTTGCTTTCGAGCGTATTGGAGTTGATGCTTTTCAGACTGACACCTCCACACGTAACAAATTCGTCGCGGAATGTGCCCCTGCCCGAAACCCGATGCGTGTCGTTCGTCAGCGTTTCTATCAGCTTGTTGATGCTTTTCTTGCCCAGTTCTTCCCAACGTTTTTCGGGCGACAGCCCTGCACGCTCTATGAGATAATTCCATATTCTGCCTGACAATTCATAGGGACGGACGCTGCCGAGCTGCTTTTTCGGATTCTTTGCAATGATGCCCGTAATGCGTTCTTCAACGATGGAGGCGTTTGTCTCGTTCAACCAATTCACGGAAACGGGAAACTCGTAGTCACATTCGCTTACGTATCGGGCTGCATAGGATGAGAGTTTCAGCGTTGCCGGACCACTCATTCCCCAATGTGTGATGAGCAACGGCCCCTGACTGCGAAACTTTGTAGAGGGAATAGAGAGCGAAACCGGCTCCACCACCGTGCCCATCAGGCTGCAAAAAGCCTTCTCGCTGACATTGAACGTGAAGAGCGACGGCACCGGTGCTTCTATTTTATGCCCAAGACTGGCCAGATACTGCAACCCTTCAGCACGAGGCGAACCTCCCGTAGTAACGATTATTCTGTCGAAAGTTTCCGAACCGTGCGCTTTGAACCTTGCCTCCAGTCTGCCATCGCTCAATGGCTCAACAGCTTCCAGCGCATAGTGTGTCTTTACCTCTACACCCAGTTTCGATGCCGTGTGCGTAAGACAGTCTATCACGGTCTGCGAATCCTGAGACACAGGGAACACACACTGGTCGGCCTGGGTGGTCAATTTCACTCCGTGTTCCTCAAACCATCGGTAGGCATCCTTGTGATCAAACGACTTGAAAAGTCGTTTCAATAGTTTGTCGCCACGTGGATATGCCTGTTTCAGGTCGGTAATTTCCTCAAAGGAATTGGTAAGGTTGCAGCGTCCACCTCCCGAAACGCCCACTTTCGCCAGCACACGACCGGCCTTCTCAAAGATAGTTACCTTTGCGTGAGGATTCGTTTCCTTGGCGGCAATGGCAGCAAAAAAGCCTGCTGCCCCTCCACCTATGATGGCAATGTGCGACATAATGGGGATAAATGATTGAATTTAAAAGGAATACACACAAACAAGCGGGCTGACAAAGCAGAAGCAAAGCAGCACACCTATTCTATTTCTTCCACGTGCGTGTTGGGCACCTCGCGTTCTTTCAGCATCTGGTCCAAACTCTTGAAGGTATAGGCAGCCTTGTCCTTAACCATCGTAGTCTTGAAACGTTCGCGCAGTTCCATCAGTTTCTGAATCGCCAACGGATAGGTTTCGGCATTGATGCGCACCGCCATATCCTTAGCATTCTGCGGAGCAAACTCGAAATAAGTAATCAGCATCTGCTGGAACTGCAGCCGCTGACGCTCGTTCATCTCTTCGAGCTGCGCATTCATCTTGTCCTTCGCCTTGTAGATAATGAAGATGAGTTCGTCGGGTTCGCCACCACGCTGCCCGTGGTCGTATTTCTTTTCGTATTCAAAGTAGCAATCGCAATAGCCCTTGTCGGCAGTTCCTTGAGTTCCTGCAATGCAGGGTCGAGCACGCGCCGGCAGAAGTCGGAGAATTTCTTGTAGTTGTTCTCCAGTCGCAGCATCTTCCTGAATTCCAGAGTCTTGATTACCGTGCGTCCTTTTTCCACCCACGATTCGATGAACATATAAATGCGCTGCGTATAGCGGTTCTTGCAGGCAAACACAATCTGCTTGCCGAGTCTGTGATAGCCGAAATCGAGCGATACAAGGCGTTCTGCCACGCTTTGGTCGAGCTTCAGGATGGCATATTTGTTATAGGAACGGTCTTCGGGAATATAAACGTCGCAGAGGTTCGTCGCCTTCGTGTACTTTCGTCCCTCACTCGTCTTGTAGGGTATTTCCACCGGGATGGCAGCAAAGCATCTTCAGCGAGTTGCGCAACTGCGGATAATGGTTCGGATCCACGCAAGCTCCTTGAACGGCAGCCTTGATAGGCATACGGCCGTCCTCGTCCAGTTCGTCGGTCTTGAAGAGATCGAGCTGTGGATTCCGCTTGTTGTTGAGGATTCCGTGAAGAATCTGCTGAAGATTTTCAACGATGGAAACGAGGATGCGCACCTGAATGAGCGAATAGTCGTGGCGCATCATCGTAACGGCGATGGGCTGCAAGAGCCACGTTTCTTCCTCAATCGGTATCAGTTCGTCCGATATTCCGCGCTTTACCGGAGCTTTCTTGGCTTCGCTCCTTTCTTGCGCGTGGTGGCTTTCTTCGTTGCCGAAGCCGTTTTCTTGGTCGCAGCCGTGGGCTCTCTTCGCTGTCGGTGCAGCTTTCTTCTTTGTTTTTTTCGGTCGTTGCCATAAAACGATTTTATATTAAGACTACAAAGATAAACAAAGTTTTTCGGATTCGGGCGATTGTTGGCGACAAAAATAATCGCAGTTGTCGCATAGATGGAAAAGCAAAGGCGGTTCTTCGCCTGCATCATTCTACGGATTGCGCCGTCTCTGCCCAATCGGTGTCAGAGCTTTTCGCCGCAATGCGAACAGTATCTGTCTCCCTTTCTCCACCCGTTCGCCACACCTCGGGCATTCATTGTCCACCACTTTCCTGTTTGTTTCGTCGATAATCGTTGCCGAAACAATGCCCGTAGGCACGGCGATGATGGTGTAGCCGAGCAGCATAACGAACGCCGACAACACCTTGCCAACGCCTGTAACGGGCGTAATGTCGCCATAGCCCACGGTTGTCATCGTTACTATCGCCCAGTAGATGCTCGTGCCGATGCTGCTGAAATTGGGATTCACGCCGCTTTCCACCATAAACATCAGCGTGCCGATGATGGTAACGAGGATGAGAACGAAGAAGAAATAAACCAAAATCTTGTTCAGACTCTTGCGAATGGATGCAAGCAGCAGATAGCCCTCATTGATGAACGTGAAGAGTTTGAAGACCCGGAATATACGCAGAAAGCGAAACACACGCAAGATAATCATATAGCCGAGACTCGGGAAGAACACGCCGAGATAGGAAGGAAGAATGGCGAGCAGGTCTACGATGCCGAAAAAACTGAGCATATAGTCGCGTTTGCGTGGCGAACAATACACTCTGGCTATGTATTCCAAATGTGAAAAGCACCGTAAACAATTCCTGTGCAATGGTCCAGTCCGTCCTTTATTCCGGGCAGAAGTGTGTCCACGCTCTTCACGAACGAGACGATAAGGCTTACCAGAATGGCGAAGATAAGCCATTCGTCAAAGAGTTTTCCACGCTTTGTGTCAGACTCGAATATGATTTCGTAGAGCTGTTCTTTCTGCAACCAGTCGGGTAGTTTCATTCTTCTGCCAAGTTTGTTTAATTACAAAGGGATTTGCGTTGCGAAGAGAGTAGAAGGAGACTACACAAACAAACCCGTCCACTCATCGACTTGCAAACTCATCTCCTCGTAAACTTATCTTCTTGTCGCCTTGTCCACTCGTAAACTTGTTTCCTCGTCTCCTCGTTCACTCGTCCACTTGTAAACTCTTCCCCCTCGTCCACTCATCAATAAATCCTAACCTTGTCGCCCACTCGCAATCCGTCCTCAGCCAACTTACGGTTTTTCTTCACGAGGCTCTTGAGCCTTATGCCGTATTTCTGGGCAATATCGTAAAGACTTTCCGAATTGCCCACAACGTGCGGACACTTCTTGAACTGCTTCGGCGCACGCTTCTGCTTCTTCTTCAGCCAGATGATTTCGCCCGGATTCAGCCTGTCGCCCACCTTGCGCTCGTTGTATGTCGCCAATTTCCGCGCACTGATATTAAATTCCTTGCCGAGGCTCTTGAACGTATCGCCCTGACGCACATTGATATAGCAGTTTTCATTGAATATCTTCGGCACGTGCGCATTACTGTCGTAAGCCGTCTCGGGCTGCTGCCGCTGCACCACAGGATTCTCGTTGCACGCCTGTGGACGACGCCATTTCGACGTTGCCTTGTCGTATTCATAGAGCTTGTAGACCTCTATAATGTCAATAAGTTTCTGGGCATACACGGGGTTGGTGGCATATCCGGCACGCTTCAGTCCGTGTGCCCAGCCCTGGTAGTCGGTTCTTGAGAGCGGAAAAGACTGCTGTAACGCTGCCTGCCGCTGAGAAACCGGGAGTGGTCCTCATAGCTTCTCATCACGCTGTCGTAGGCACGGAAACACTCTCCCCGAAGGTCGTCGTCGTGGTAGATGGTTCGTCCCTCCCATCCGTGGCATTTTATTCCGAAATGGTTGTTGCCCTTCAGTGCCAGTTCGCTCTGCCCTGCCCCGCTTTCCAGCACGCCCTGCGCAAGCGTGATGCTCGCCGGGATGCCATACTTGAGCATCTCTTCGATAGCCATATCCTTATACCGGTCGAAATAATCCTGAAAGCGTTGGTTCCACTTCAGCTTTGGCGCGGCAAATGCCGAGCAAAACACGAGGAGAGTGGAACATAAAATAAGCGTAAATCGTTTCATCAAGACGCGAAAATATGTGAACCAACTGCAAATATAATGTATTTGAACGGAAGTCCAAAACATAAATACTTAAAAAACTTCAATTCAAAGATTATCAAATACAATCTATGAGGAACAGCTTATGCGTGTTTCTTCGCTTTTCCTTACTGCCAACACGCTCTATGGAGAAAAATTCGCAGCACTATGTGCTTTCCTAAATAGGCAAAAAAAGAGCAGAAGAAAACACGCTCATTTTCTTCTGCTCAATAAGTTAATAATTGATTACATACATCAATGAAATATCCTTATTTTGATCTTCCCTTTTAAATACAAAAGGACCATTATTCTTACTGACCTCAATCCTTGCGTGGAACCGACTGTTATCGTTTATGGGTCTTCACTATGGCACGATAAAATTGCATTGTATCCTTTCTTTACAGGACCGAAGATAGCTTGCCATCTTGATGTCGTTCCTTCAGGCATTCCGTAATCTTATTGCCACGACCCGTTGTTACATTAATCTCTTTTACACTTTTGGGATTATCTGACGTGCAAGTTACTTCATAACGAATATAATATTCATCCTTTGACACTTCTACTTCCGGCTGTGTTTCTCTTTCTCACTAACCCCATCATCCGTCAGAAGAACAAGCACAGCAACATAATGCAATAGCAATGATTGCAAACAAATTAACTTTTTCATATTACTCCTCATTTATCTAAATTTAATAGTTCTAATTGAAGTATGCACTCAGTTTCGATGAACAAAATTAGTGAACTTGTCAAACATAAACGACTAAAGGCTGACTTTTTCCTAACTTTATCATTATTTAACACTATAAAAATATTCAAAGGAATTGTATCTATCAGTTGGAAATCAGATACTTATTATCATTGAATAAGGCCTAACTCTCTAATTCATAGTACTTAAAGAAACATAAAATTCCTACTTATAAAGCAAAATTACATAATAAATCAAAAAAGAAAAGGAGGCTGCAACTGTCGGCAAGAACAGATTGATAGGGCATAGATTGTCTTGTGCGAATGAGCACTGCAGCCCGAATAT